>JAGBBA010000075.1 GCA_017938695.1 Clostridia bacterium
AAGAACGAAAACGCGCTCAATGAACTGTGGGGACAAATCAAATATGTCTTATATCCACTCAACGAAGACGGATCATTGAGTACCGCAATCGTTGGCGGCAATGTTAACGATGAAGATATTCCCCTACTCCGCGATGATCAAGTATCTATCGTTGGTTCTACAGACCAATATCGTATTGCGACAATCAAGATAGACAATGTGATTCCTGGATATCAGGCAGGAGAAAAATATGCCATCAAGTTCATCACTAAAGCAAGCGGATTGATCGGTGCAAAAGAAGTTGCCATAGAAGCTAAAAAGAAGCTGATTGCTAATTTGGAGCTGGATCTTGAAAAAGAAATTGAAGACGATGAAAAAATTCGAATTCAAGAACAGATAGCTTCTATCGAGTCTGATATAGCGTAGATCTACACAGGATCAGATGAGGCGGAAGGCTTGAACTCCATGATGTGTAGAGCAGCAGCTTAGGCAGATGTGGTCAATACAAATACTGTATCTTTGACTTCCGCTCAGATCAGACAGAACAATGCAGAGTTTGAATTCTCATCCGTAATGGGCGATATGCTCAAAGATGGTTACTGGTCAAATACAAATTATATTGTAGGCCAAGAAGTTTTCCTCTACGCCGACGCATTAGATGTGTCTGCGGAGATTTCCAAACCAAAGGTAACATACACTATTTCACTATCGGCGTTGTCAAAAGAAATGGGCTATACTGATGAACATATGGAATTGAATTCTGCTGTTCGTCTATATGATGTTGAGTTGGAAATAAATGACATCGTGTTTGTAAAAAGGATTACAAGATATCTCGACGATCCCACAAAGAGCACGGTGGAAATTTCTAATGAAGACATTATCCTAC
Organism: Clostridia bacterium; assembly: GCA_017938695.1. Taxonomy (GTDB): domain Bacteria; phylum Bacillota; class Clostridia; order Christensenellales; family Aristaeellaceae; genus UBA11524. Next base: position 866 of record JAGBBA010000075.1, read on the forward strand.
AAGGTCAAACACTTGATTCTATCTTAAGCCGCATTACGCAGATAGCCGATCTGATTGATCAGAAGGGCAACCTACTGAACCGAGTTAGTGATACAATATCTTCAGATGGATCTGTCTTTATTGAAAGACTGAATGGACAAATTGATGTTTTGAAGAACCGTCTGCTATCAACTACATCCAATTGGTATACCGATGCGCAAGGCAATATAATCTTCGAAGAAGTAAACGGACGCTCTGCGATGATGTAGTGCGGCGAAGGTTTCATGATTGCCAACGGGAAGAATTCTCTTGGCGAGTGGAACTGGCGTACATTTGGTACAGGAGAAGGATTCACAGCGGATGCAATTATTGCAGGATATCTTTCTGCTGATAGAATCGAAGCGGGAAGCATTGGCAGCGGGAAACTTGAAAAACAACTGGCTACAGATATTGGCAAAATCCCAGCTATGCAGGAGGCGTTGATCGAACTGTCTCCGGAGAAGATCATTTCTACAGTATTGACTTCTACCGAATACAAGGAACAGATATCGACAATAGAACAAACCTCCGACCAGATTAAGTCTACTGTAACAGATTAGACCGAGCGAGTTGGTAAGGCTGAAAGTTCTATCACCCAGAACGCCAATGAAATCAAAACTAAGGTAAGCTACACCGACTATAACACAAAGATCAATTCTTTAGAAAGCTCCATAACTCAGAACGCAACACAAATTCAAGCTAAAGTATCTCAGTCTGTATATGACGAAGATATGAAGACCATTGAGACTGACATCTCCACGCTTACTCAAACAGCACAAGAAATCAGGTCAGACTTAACATCAACGACATCTGATTAGGATGGCCGCCTGACTAAGGCTGAAAGCAACATTACACAAAACGCGAACAGCATCTCCACAAAAGTAAGCTACACAGAATACAATACCAAGATCGGCACAATGGAAAGCTCCATAACTCAGAACGCCGATAGCATTTCTACAAAGGTAAGCAAGGACGGCATCATCAGTTCCATCAACCAAAGCTCCGAAGCTGTGACTATTAGCGCAGACAAAATCTCTTAGATCGGAGCAAGCAAAATATCTCTGGAAGGACTAACCACTGTAAATAGCAATTTTATTGTGAACACAGATGGCTCCATCAAGGCTGTCAATGCGGATATCACCGGAACAATTACTGCCACAAACGGAAAGATCGGTGGATGGACAATTGGTACAGATTCTTTATATGCTGGAAGCGGAACAAACAGAGTGTCACTAAGCACAGGAGATTCTACCTATGCTATCTGGGCTGGTGCTGAATCATCTTCTGCTGCTCCTTTCCGAGTGACCAAAGAAGGTATCGTGTACTTGACTAAGATGTATGTGACAAATGAAGAAGGCGTTGCACAAAGCGATCCAGTCAATCTAAGAACAAGCTACTGGAAAATGGATGCGGCATACAGTCATTCTGTTAAGACCCTTAGTGTTTCCAACAACACATAGACCATCGAATTATACAATGGTACATCTGTAAATTTTAAGAAGGCCGCTACTGGTACTCTGGTAGCATCTGGTAACGGCGCAGACAACTTTACAATTAGCTATATCACTGACTATGCAGGACCTGGAACTGGAACGACAGTCGATTCTGGATCTGTTAGACTGGCTCTTAACAGTACAACGTACAACGCATCATCCAGTGTGATCGCCTCCTTCGACGGAACGGCATATGGAACTATTCCCGTAGGTGGTGTATATACTGCTGGTGTGAACAGTGTCACAGTTCCCAATGCTTCAATCGTCAGACAGGCTGCTGACTATTATGCTGGCGGAACAGACCATTCAACTACAGTATACATCAAGGCTACAGCAAGCAATGGCAATTACGGAACGCAGCGTTTCTCTGTGAGTGGTGCTAGTGCATATAACGCAGGAAAGTCAGCAGGAAATACAGAGGGATACAATTCTGGTTATAGCGTAGGAAAAACAGATGGTGCGAATAGTGTTACTCTCTCTGCTGGAGGATGGCAATCAAATGCCACGAACACAATTACTGCATCGAACGGACAGACAATATCTGTAAGTGTTCCTAATGTCACTGTATCTCAGGGAAGCTGGTCAAGTGGCAGCAAGACGGTTAGTGCGTATTATGGAAATAGCGGACGTTTAGGATATACAACTGTTACCATTCCAGACATATCTATTTCATGGTCAAACCCAGCACAAGGAAATGCAATGGTAACTGTTACTTGTGGTGGAAAAACAGTAACCTCTAGCAAAAACGTATCGAGTTACGTCTAATATCTTCTACATAGAAAGGAATATGATCAATGAACTATAAACTTGTTATCGAAAATATTATCAACACTTAGAATGGAATAACTACTTCTGGCCGAGACAATTGGGATAGACTACTTGGCTGCGACCAAGCTCTCAGAGCAATCTTGGCTGATATGCAGCAGCATGAAGTCGAGAAAGAAGCTGAGAAAGCAGAGAAGGATCAGGAGGAGTGATATGCTCCTCCCCTTCTCAATTCTGACTTTCATTTGAGGAGGTAATAAACAATGCCAGAAACCAGAACACGGTATGTCTCTGCTCCTTTTGTTGAAGGTTGCTATGTATTGACCATCCGTGGCATTTATCAATACGACCACGGCCTAAAGCTAAAGATCAGCGGATAGCCAACCAAGCAAATCCCGCAGATGCACTTTGCATATGACGGACAGCGGAATACAATACCTACTATACCCGTATGGGATGGTGACTATTTAATAGCAGATATCCCAGACACAATACTGATGCAGCCTAAAGAGGTATGGTGCTACATATACATCGAAGATGAAACAAGCGGATACACCATCCGAGAGATTCATCTTCCATAGATTCCAAGAGGAAAGCCAACCGATACTTCGTTTACGCCAGAACAAATCAATAACTACAATGCACTTGTTTCTAACATGAATACCCTGATGCAAGACATGGATGTTTTGCAGAACATTGCAGTTGAGGTTGAAATGGTAAACCCAAGCGAAGATCCTACGGCAAAGGTAACACAAGATGAGTCACAAACCTTGTGGTCATTCAGCATACCTAAATCCAATGTAGCATATGCCACATTCGAAGTTGACCACACAGACGGATGCTTGTATATGACTACGCCAGAAGGATTAGAAGATATTGATTTTCAACTTTCTGATGATGGTGAAATACTTCTTATCATTTAACTCTTGACAAAGAACATTCGTTCTCATATAATGTTGTTGCGGAGTAATCCGCACACAATGATATATAACCACACTCACGAAGACACAAGAACGCAAGGCCAATTATGTTTGGTCTTTATCTTGTGTCTTTTCATTTTTCTACGGAGGTGTAATACAAATGCCTACAACTAATCTTGGTCGTGTTGGTTTTGTCCCCAAAGGACTTTATAGCGAAACCGCTACATACAAGCGGTTAGACTGTGTTGTGTACAACGGAAACACCTATGCAGCACTAAAAGATACGACAGGTATCAACCCTGAGAATACTTCTACTTGGCAGATGCTCGTGGACAACAGCGATGCCACAGAAGCACTTAATAATGCCCGTAACGCCCTGAACAGAGCCAACGAGGCCAGCAACAGTATTCCTACTGAAATTCAAAATGAAATAGCCAAACTAACTGACAACAATGCCGACATGGCAGAAGTAATCAGCGCAAGAACTACGGCTGACGAAACGGCATATCCAACATAGAAAGCTCGTTTGGATGCACAGTACAATGAGCTGAAAACAGATATTCGCCGCATCGACTATAAGACTGGTACGCATATGTACGGTATCTTGTGGGATAAAACCACAGCTACTTGCACCAGATAGTATGATGCGGTTGGAATGGAAGCTGCGGCACACTTAGGAACATACAATGCCAACCTTGTAAATGACTTCGACAATGTATATCCTTGGAGCCACCGCAAACTGTGCAATGTCGATTTAACAGAATACAGCCGTCTATACGAAGCTGGCGCAGATATAGAACAAGCCATTACTGCATGGGAGGGCGATCCTGATTTCTCCTATACTGGCGAGAACGGAGCTGTGATGGTTTATACTCCTGCCTTCTATATGCATACAGAAGAAACAGATGAAGGAGTTCTTGTTGCTATTGCAGACGGAGAGCTGGAAGGCTGGATTAAAGTACCACGCTATATCGGTGGCCGATACACTGCATCCGATGACGGCAATGGAGGACTGACGAGCGTAGCTGAGGTTATGCCAATTTCTCGTGTGACGCTGGGCAACATCCATAAGCAAGCAAAAACAAACCATATGACATTGGAAGACCTGTGGACATTCACAGCAGATACAGCATTGATGGCGGTTGAGTTTGCAACACTTAATATGCAAGCCGCAATTGGCAATGGTGTAAGCAGCCTGTACCGTCAGACTGAAACTGATAAACCTTTGATTGCCGAAACAGCGACAAACAGAGTAATCCTTCCAACAGGAATCGGATCATACTGCATCCCTGGCGCGATTCTTGATATCGGTACATCTGCTGGCAGCGCATCTGTCGGACATAAAGTTGTGATAGAAACTCAGGAATACCCAGACAATGCGGCATATCAGATTGTTGTGTTTGCAGGAGATCCAGTAGATATCACCACAGACCTTTTCTGTTCTATCCACGGCTTATGGCATACGATAGACGCAGAGATCGGTAGTGCTTCTGGCTACATCGGCGCAAACAGTCGCTCCCACGCCTATTATCGTGGTCGGATTGCTTATGCAAATACGTGGCGTTATGTCTTAGGTGCATACCGCGAACAGAATACAGGACATATATGGATTGCTCATGACCGTGAGGAAGCAGATGCCTATGATGCGTTAAACAAGACAGTTCATACGGATACAGGCTTTGTTCTTCCTTACATATTCGGAGAGGATGGAACAGCACCTGAATGGGGCGGATATATTAACGATATTCACTTCCATGAAGAACTGCCTCTACTGCCATTTGCTAAATCTCGTGGCGGTAATAGCGATCAGCCAATTGGAGACTATGTATATCTGCCAAGTAGCACTGGTGGTAACACAATTTAGCTTGTTGGTGGTAACGCGGACCGCGGTGTTGGCTGCGGTCGTTTTTGCGGTGGCTGGGACATCACCTCTGGCGACTCGAGCTGGGACTGCTCCGCCCTCCCCTTCTTAAAATAATCCTTTCCGAAGGGGTACACGGGGAACGCTTTCCCCGTGATAACTGATAGGATTGGAATACGATATATACTATAGTCTACATCGTTAGACATCGGCTCTTGATAACATTCTTCGGGCTTGTTGGTGGTAACGCGAACAACGGTGTTAACTGCGGTCGTTTTTACGGTAACTGGAACAACACCTCTGGCAACTCGAACTGGAACTACTCCGCCCTCACTTCTTTCGATAGGATGCAATAATATCGAGTTTTCAAGAGTCCGTGCCCCTTGGCAAAAATTAAGCATAAAGGATATGGTTTAGTAGGTTGGTCAGCTCCGCTGGCACTTCTCGGACGACCATCAGCGAAAGAAGGTCTACTCATGCCGAAAAGAATCGGCTTTGTATATGAACAGGTCATCTCCCTGGACAACTGTATATTGGCTGTCCAGGAGATGGCTCGTTCTAAACCCAAAGTTCGTCGCGCTCAGTACATGAAAGAAAATGCTGAGTACTTTGGAAAGAAGTTGCATGAACAGCTTTCCTCTGGGACTTGGGAGCCTCGCCCTTACCATGAGAAAACCATAGGTGATGGGATTGAAAAGAAACAGAGACACATTAAAGTTCCTTGCCTTTGGGATCAGTGTGTCCATCATGCATTGATGCAAATAACTGCACCCTATATCCAACGTCGTAATTACTTTTATAACTGTGGCTCAATACCAGGAGCCGGACAGATCCGGATTACCCGTGCAATCAAACGATGGATGGCGAAAAAGAAAATGGTGAAGTATGGTGCTTCACTTGATGTTCACCACTTCTTTGAGAGCTGTAAGACAGAAATCGTTATGAAAGCTCTGCCAAGAATTTTCAAAGACAAAAAGTTTTTAGCTCTTCACCGCAAAGTATTAGATAGCATGGGAGGCTCATTAGCCATTGGGTTCTGTCCTTCCCACTGGTATGGCAATCTCGTCTTATCCTATATCGACAATCTGATTAAGCAGCGTTTGTTGCCTCGTGCAGATTATGGCCGATATATGGATGATATGGTTATCCTTTTCAACGATAAACGCAAGATGCATAAAGCAATAAGGATAATCAGCAAGGTTCTAAAGAAATTAGGTCTATGTCTCAAAAAGACATGGCAAGTGTTTAAGATAGCAGGAAGAGGAATTCAGTTCTTATCATATCGCTTCTTTCATGGATATACCCTTTTGACCAAGAAGCTGATGTATAGAATTACGAGACGTATCAAGGCTCAAACCAAGTGCAAATCTCCCTCCCCTCATGCTGCCGCATCAATCATTAGCTACATGGGTATCTTGAAGCATTGCAATAGCTATAACTATATGAAAGATAGAGTATACCCATACGTTAACATTAGAAAATGTAAAGGAGTGATCCGGAATGAAGCGCGTAGAATTCACAAACTTACCACCGAAGTTCGAAATCATAGAGCAGCGTAATGGCAATGTGTTGCTGCTATTCTATGATGAAACAAAAGAAGTGGTAAAAGAAGATGGACTTACCAGCTATGAAACGATCTGTTATGAAATGCAAACACGCAATGCGGCCAATTTGCATAGCAGAATCGAAAAAAATTATTCTGCTTGGCTTGAAAAAGCAAAGGAAAAAGATGGTGGCCTGACCTCTGTAAAAGCCCAAAGAATCCACGAATCAAAGGCGAAATTGGCTGAGTATTTAGCCTCTCACCCTCTCGTTTCCGATGTACATGGTGGACGCATTGGCATCTACTCTGTAACAGAAGAAAAGCAAACACTAATGATGTCTCAGTACATCTCTTATCAAGCAGAAAAAATGCTGAACCCAAACGCTGTATTGACCTGGAATGAAACAGGAAAAGCGTGTGAACCTTGGACAGAAGAAGAGTTTGTTCAATTGGTATCTGAAATCCGCAACTATGTTTATCCCCGTGTATCCCATCAGCAAACTTTAGAGGAAGAGATCAATGCAGCCACTACGCTTGACGAAGTAGAAGCTGTTGTGATCCAGTATGAAACAATCTAAACTAATCAAACCCCTGTCCCTCTTCTGCGTAGGAGGGACAGGGTATATTCTTATTGAGATTCTTTATCGGGGATATACACATTGGACAATGTTCTTGCTCGGCGGATTATGCTTCTTGTTGTGTGGTTTGGTCAATGAAAAACTAACATGGGATATGCCTATGTGGCAACAGCAAGGAGTATGTGCATAGATCATTACTGTCCTTGAATTCTTATTCGGTTGTATTTTGAATCTGTGGTTGGGGCTTGGTATTTGGAATTATAGTTCGCAACCATTCAATATCTTAGGTCAAGTTTGTTTGCTATTCACGTTTGCGTGGTATTTTCTTTCTGCTGTTGCAATTATTCTGGACGATTATCTACGTTATCGTTTATTCGGTGAGCAATTCCCACACTATATTTGGTGGTGATGCCTTTGTAGATCAAACTAAAAATAACAAGAAAATCAAATGCTGACTACTTCAAAGTAGATCTAAACGATATAGTTTCTATTGACTTGGAAGATTATATTACAGGCGTAGTCGCCAGCGAGGTGGGAAACGCACACATTGAAGCTTGCAAAGCTCAGGCCATAGCTGCACGAACATTCGCTTGGCAGTACATTAAATCTGGCAAAGCAATCTCTGATGATTCATCAAGCGCACAAGCCTTTAGAACTGAGAGAATGCGTAGCGCATTATATCCTCATGTCAATGAAGCTGTAGACACTACAAGCGGAATGATCTTGACATATGGCGGAGTGCCATTGTCCACCTGTTCATATAGTGCTTCAAATGGCGGTAGAACTGTTTCCTCAGAGGAACGATGGGGAGGCAAGCGAGCATGGCTTATTGCGCAAGATGATCCGTGGGATCTCGCCGCAACTAATGGCAAGAAAACAGGACATGGTGTTGGTATGAGTCAAGCCGGAGCAAAGTATGCAGCATCAATCGGAAAAACATATCAAGAGATCTTATCGTTTTATTATCCCGAAACAACCATAATGGTTATGAAAGGAGGAAACATTACAATGTCTACAACTGTAAAAGCAAGCTATTAGGTGACAGGTTTTAACCAGATGCTAAAAGAGCATTGGAAATATGTATGGGGCAGCGCAAAAGAAGGTGAAGTTGATTGTTCTGGTGCGTTTACATACCTATACAAAAAAGCTGGAAGCACTATGTATCATGGTTCTAACACAATGTACCGCAACTATACCACATCAAAAGGGAAAATCGGTGAGATAGCATAGATACCAGGAATGGCAGTATTCAAACATCGAAATGATGGCAAAGAACCAGACAAGTTCAAAAAGGATGGCCTCGGCAACTTTTTTCACGTCGGATTATATGTTGGTTCCGGATAGGTAATCGAAGCCAAAGGAACCGCATATGGAGTTGTCACATCAGACATAGATGAATGGAGCCATGCCGCAAGACTGGTTAATACTGAATACGATATGGATGAAGTTGCCGAATCAGAAAACAATGAATCATGTTTAACTGGTATAGTCACAACAGAAAGCGGTTCTCTAAATATCAGATCGGGACCATCAAAGAAACAAACTCGTATTGCGAAAGCTCCACAAGGTTCGACACTAATCATTAAGCAAGAAAATGTAAACAATACAGGATGGCATAAAGTTTCCTATAATGGCAAAGTGGGGTATGTAGACGGTAGCTTTGTGACCATTCAGCATAATCAAAAAACGCAGCCGACTACACATCACTACGCCTTGAAATTCCATGTTTGTGATAAAGTGAAAGCAGAAGAATTCCAGAAAGTACTACAAGAGATAGGTTTAGATGTTGAAGTAGTACCAGATGAAGCGGAGGATGATTTATAATGGATTGGGTCGAATGGATATTGCGTTATTGGGTAGATGTTTTATTTGGATAGATCTGTGCCGGACTAGCTGCCGGATGGAAATATCTACACAGCAAGATTAAAAAGCATACCGCAGAAGACGTAGCCATGAAGAACGCTACATAGGCTCTCTTAGATAATAGCATGGGGCGGTTATTCCAAGAATGCAAAAACAAAGGATATACTACCCGCGAAGAAGCAAGACGATATGAGCGTATGTATGTGGCATATCATGGACTTGACGGTAACGGAGCAGTAACGAACGAACATAATCACTTTCAGAAGTTGGATATTCGAGATGACTAAAAAAGAAAATTGGCTTTCCGGATTAGATAAAGCTACAAAGAAAAAGCTTATCCAGTTTTCAAAGATAGTCGTTGCGTTTGTCGTTATTGTTGTTAGCGTCATGTGCTATCATGGTATGATCTTAACTGCCTTACGAAATGATATGAGTACTGTATCAGATATAATCGGAAAGTATATTGACTTTGCTAAGTTAGCTTTTGTTTCTTACAGTGTAAATAGCATTTCTGAAAAGGCTATATTCAGCAAAACATCTACTCAACAAATGGAAGAAAACGGTGAAAACGAAGGAGGAACTGGCTAATGGAACTATATCAAATTATAATTATTTTGTTCGCGGTTATTATTGCAGGATTATATATCTATCGTCGCATTACAGGAATAGATCTGTTGCAAAAGATTGCATAGGCGAAACCTGTAGTGGCAGCAGTAGCATCTGCTGTTGAAGCAGCATATAAGCTTTGGCCGAACGACGCTCTGAGAATTGTCCATACAGTTCTGAAAGCTGGTGCTGAATCAGCAGAGACAGCCGAAAAAGCATGGCTCATGGGTGATCTTGAAAAGGAAAAACGGAATGAATATGCAAAGACTTTGGCTAAAGAAACTTTAGAAAAAGCCAATATCGAAATAACACCACAGATTGAAATGATTATCGGTGGCATCATTGAGGCAGTATGTATTCTTCTTCCGCATGGACAGACACCTAAAGCATAACCCCAAAAATAAACAAGGGAACGGAGTAACATCCGTTCCCGATTTTTTGTTTTTGGGAGTTCTGTTTTGTTTCGTATGTATTTCAAAAATGTTTCAATTCGAAAATTTATACTTATCTTTTCATCATCTTCGGTGCTGCTCCGAAGCCTTCTCAACTGTGAATGATGATAAAATTGCTTAGATTCCAATTTTTGCTATTTTCAATTTATTGTATTTGTTATACATATCAAACCACTATATATTGTGTTTCCAAGGGTCTCCAAAACCTTTGTTCTGGGTTCGAGTCCTAGTGCCCCTGCCAGAAGAACCAGTTTCGCAAGAGACTGGTTCTTTTCATTTGCATATCGGGTTGCGAAAGATGCTTGTTTCTGCTATACTATTCTTAGTGAATTTCAGATCTGTTATTCCTTCCCGGCATCTTCATCGTATCAATTGACACAATAAAAAAAGGAGGCAGCAAATTGGACGACAAGAAAAAACTCGAGCTGAACGACGAAGACCTTGAAAAAGTGGTGGGCGGTTTCAACATCGGCGATCACGTGAGGGCCAATGCCCATATGATTCGCTATTGCCCCGGCTGCGGTAAGCTTGCAATGTATTCCTATGGAACTGTCGTAGGGATAACGTGGTATGAGAGAGAACAGCATTACTTCCTCGATATCAAAACAGATTGTTGCGGCCATGTAGAAAGAAGAGCTGATTTTGCCTGCGAGCTCTATTGATTCGGCTGTATGAAATGAACTTGGTCATTTCCCAGTGCTGAGCCTAGTTTGTTATCATTCGAGTCCTTCTGCCCCTGCCAGAAGAACCAGTTTCGCAAGAGACTGGTTCTTTTTATTTCCGTCTTTGGTTGCAAACGATGCTCGCATCCGGTATAATATTTTCAGAGAAATCTCAGATTGGTTATACCTTTCCCAAATCTTCATCGTATCAACAAACACAACGACACAAGGAGATTTTACCATGAACGAAGATATCCGCAAGAACATTCCTTCCGGGCAGGAAATTCAGAACAACGAACTGAACGAAGAACAGTTGGATGAGGTAACCGGCGGCCTTACGATTAGGATGCTTGGCGCGGGTGGTTCCCGTCAATGCGCCGCCAATCCTTCTCATAGATATGCTGCACGCAACGCGAACGATGTGTGCCCCTTCTGCGGTGAGAAGGGCTTCATTGATTTAGTGCGCAACTGAAGAACATTACTCATATCTGTGAGTTGGTTGTTATCAAGCAGTCGTTTTCTCGGGGAAGTTAATCCTCAGTGTGAATCTCCTAAACCTTTGTTCTGGGGTCGAGTCCTAGTGCCCCTGCCAGAAGAACCAGCTTCGCAAGAAACTGGTTCGTTTCATTTGCATCTTGGTTGCAAAAGTTGCTTGTATCCAGTATAATATTTGCAGAGAAATTACAAATCGGCTATACCTTCCCTGTATTTTCATCGTAACAATAGATGTAATAACACAAGGAGTTGTTACCATGAACGAAGATACCCGCAAAAACAATCCTTCCGAATATGAAGTTCAGAACAGCGAACTGAACGAAGAACAGTTGGACGAGGCGACCGGCGGAATGGATCTCAATGTTTCTGTGTTAAACCCTATAACCGTCGATGCGCCGCCAATCCTAGTCATGTCTATTATGCACAGAACTCATACGATGTGTGCCCCTTCTGCGGTGCGAAGGAATTCATCGAATTAGGGAACGTCTGAATCACATTAATCAACAAAAGCCTTGTTCCGGGGGCATGTCCTATTGCCCCAGCCAGAAGAGCTAATTCTATTCAGTTCTTGCTATTACATTACATTTTCCATACACCAAACCATCAATCAGGAGGTATCTTATATGGCCGAGCATTTGAACATAATTGAAAATGGCATTTCCGAATTGACTGACGATCAGCTGGATACTGTTGTAGGTGGTTACGGTATCGGGGATACTGTGACTTGTTCACTGACCGCGATCGCTTACTGTCCAAATTGTGCTGCCCTTCTGAAGAATTTCAAAGCCACTATCACAGGGGTACGCGGCGTTCTGAAAGGAGAAACGATCTACTGGGTCACCTATCACTGTTGCGGACACAAAAGTAGCTTGATTGAATCTGATATCTTGCGTTAAGAGCTGTGCTTGGCAAATTTTCCTGCCAGAAGAACCAGTTTCAAGGGAAGCTGGTTCTTTTTATTTACACTATCACTGATGTATGCTATAATTTTCTTAAGATTACGTCTTTTCGTCTTCACATGTTTACTATTTCAGCACATATCAGACGCAAGGAGAAATTCGCCATGACTGAGAAGATGAAGAATTTCCTGGAGATTGTGTCGGGCAAGGACGAGCTGACCGCAAAGTTCGGCGTAATGAGCAGGGATGAACTGATTCACTTAGCTAAAGAGTTTGGTATCGCATTGACTGATGCCGACTTCGCACAACATGCCGTCGAATTGTCCGATGATGAACTGGATGCTGTAGCGGGCGGCGAGGTCTGCGCGTGCGTGATGGGCGGTGGTGGTACCGCTGATGAGAGTAGTACTTCCCATCGCAGTGATGCCGTATGTGCATGTGTGCTTGGCGGCAGCGGCGAAAACAAAGGCGGTTATTCACGCTGCGTATGTGTTTTGTGTGGTGGCGGAAATAGCGTTGTTTGTCCCTGCATCGGCGGTGGAATAGGATAAACGGTAACGCATTCAATCCGGCAAAACACATCAATCTTGATCAATCCATATGTTTTTTTGCTTTATTAACGTGTCAAGCTCCCCCGCTTACAGATCCGGCATCGAATGATGCTGGTTCTTTTTTCATATCTCCATAACCCAGGAAACCTTTTCCCTTCCCTTTCATGGTATAATCATTCCATCCTGCAGGAACATCCCCACCGGAAAGGAGGCCCGCCGTATGGCACCGGAAATCATGGACATCATTCAGCGCAGTTTGGATACCATCGAAGCCCATCTGCGCGCCGATATCACCCCAGGTGATCTGGCTGCTGCGGCCGGCTTCTCCCTTTCCCATTTTTATCATGTGTTCGAGGCCGTTATGGGCATCAGCGTCGGGCGGTACATCAGCTACCGGCGGCTGCTGCATGCGGCCTGGGACATCCATCATGGCAAGGACGCTACCGCTGCCGCGCTGGAGTATGGCTTTGATACCCACGCAGGGTTTTACAAGGCATTCCGCAAGGAGTTCGGCTGTGGCCCAACGCAGTATCTGCGCACGCACCCGGCGGCGCGCCCTGCCAGGATCAACCTGAAGGAGGAACCCCGCATGACCGACATGAAAACCATTGCCAGCGCGCTGGCTGCCTGGAATATGGCGGATCAGCCCGTCGCTCACATTTACTACGCCAATACCGGCTACCGCAGCGACCATACCTTTGCCGTGGGCAACGGCCATTACATCAAGGTGTCGGATAAACCCGGCGAGCTTGCACGTCAGGCTTCGCTGCACCGTGCGCTATTGGCGCAGAACCTGACCGCGCCCATCGTTTCCGCACCTGATGGCAGCGATGTGCTGCACCTGAACGGCCTTGATTTCCTTTTGATGCAACGGCTTCAGGGACAGCCTGTCCAGGCCATGGCCCTGCTTGACTCCCCCAGTGACGCCCGCGCTATCGGCGAAGGTCTGGCCCGGCTGCACCGCGCCCTGCGCCAATGCGATCCCCTGCTGTGCTATGCCGAAGACTACCTGTGCACCATGCGCGACTGGGCCATCTCTGCCGCCAGGCCGCACCTGGATACACCGGCCACCTGGCTGGATGCCTTCCAGCAGCGCATCGGGCACACCTTCCCTGCGCTGCCTACGCAGATCATCCACCGCGACCCCAACCCGGATAATATCCTGCTGCAAAACGGTCAAGTGGCTGGCTTCCTTGATTTCGACCTGACCCGCATTCTGCCGCGGATCTTCGACCTGTGCTATGCCGCCACGGGCATCCTGTGCGACACCTTCCCCCGGGCCACGGATGAGCAGAAGCTTCGTTTCTTTGACGTAGCCAATGCCATCTGGCAGGGCTATGATGCTTTGGAGCCGCTGTCCGCCATGGAAAAAGAGGCTCTGCCGGACATGGTGCTGGCCATTCAATTGACCTGTGTGGCTGCCTTTGCCGGGTCGGACAAGCTGGCGCAGCAGTTCGAGGTGAATCAGCAGATGTTGAACTTCATTCTGCAAAACACGGAGCGGTTCAGTGCATAAGAAAAAGACTGGCAAATGCCAGTCTTTTTCACTCGAACCAGGGCTGAAATTTCTTGGCGATGGCCGTGATCACCGGGCCCAGGAAGAACCCCCTGATGATGGTCACCGCGCCGATGGTGCCGCCCACGGCAAAGCCGATCACCGTGGCAGACACATCCCAGACCACACGCACCTTGGTGAAATTCCACTTCGTCCGCCCTGCAATGATCTGCGGTATGGCGTCATAGGGCGCAACGCCCAGGTCAACCACCATATAGAACGCCACCGCCACCAGGAACATCAGGATGGTGGGCACAAACACGATCAGCTTCACCAGCAGGGTTTCGTGGGCCAAGGGGTGGATCATGTTGATCACCCAGGTGGAGAAGTCCGCTGAGTAGCCCACCAGCACCATGTTGGCCAGGGTGCCCAGGCCGATGCGCCCCGGCTCCTTCATCAACAGGATCAGCAAGATCAGCACCACATTGAACAGCAGCTGATAATTGCCGAAGCTCCAGCCGATCATCCGGCTCACGCCCAGGTTCAGCACCGAGCACGGGTCCGTGCCGAAGCCCAGCTGATCCAGGATCGCCACACCCACGCCCATCATAAAAACACTCAGTATCAGCACCAGTACACGCCGCACCATATGCGGCTTTTTCAGCAGCTGTTCGATCATCTTACACGCACCCTTTCTTAAGCCGGATGTATTATAGCACGGTGCGAAAAAAGTGACAAGCAAATTTGTTTTTATATTGTATATTTTCAGAGAATATGGTACAATGTCCCCCAGAAAGGAACGTTTGGATTTGGTTTATTTGCACACCTTTTCTAAAACGTTTTCGAGAATACACGCATCTAAGGAGGAACCTCTCATGCAGTACGGTTACTTTAACGACGCGGCCCGCGAATATGTCATCACCAACCCTTGCACCCCCATGGCCTGGGCCAACTACCTGGGCGACCCTGAATACGGTGCCATCGTGACCCAGAATGCCGGTGGCTACAGCTTCGTCAAGTCCGGCGCGGCTGGCCGTATCCTGCGTTACTCCTTCAACCAGTTCGACGAACCCGGCCGTTATGTCTACCTGCGCGACGACGAGACCGGCGACTACTGGTCTGCCTCCTGGCGTCCTGTGGAAAAGCCCCTGGACCAGTTCAAGACCATCACCCGCCACGGCACTGCCTATACCGAGATCGAAAGCGAGTATGCCGGCATTGCCTCCAAGGCCCTGTATTATGTGCCCCTGGGTGCCACCCACGAGGTTTGGCGCGTTGAGGTGACCAACACCTCCGACAAGCCCCGCAAGATCTCCGTGATGTCCTACTGCGAATTCACCACCGAATCCAACTACGAGCAGGATCTGGTGAACCTGCAGTATACCCAGTTCATCACCTCCACCACCTTCCATGGCGATCATATCATCCAGCACATCAACCAGTACTGCCATGTGGGCGAAAACGGCGAAAACGGTTCCGAGCGTTTCTTCGGTATCGCTGGCGGTGAAGTGAAGAGCTACACCGGCCGCCGCGAGCATTTCCTGGGCCGCAACCGCTTCCACAACCCCAAGACCGTGATCGACGGCAACCTGGGCAACACCCTGAACTTCAACGGCAACCCCTGCGGTGCCCTGCACACCGTGATGGAGCTGGCCCCCGGCGAAACCAAGACCATCGCCTTCCTGCTGGCCCAGAAGGGCCCCTCTGCTGCCCGCGCCCTGCTGGACAGCTACGCCGATGTGAAGACCAAGGTGGATGCTGAGCTGAAGGAACTGATCGCCTACTGGCACGGCAAGCTGGCCGCCCTGCAGGTGAACACCCCCGACGCCAACTTCAACACCATGATGAACACCTGGAATGCCTTCCAGTGCTTTATCACCTTCGTGTGGAGCCGTGCTGCTTCCCTCATCTACTGCGGCCAGCGCAACGGCCTGGGCTACCGCGACACCGTGCAGGACATTCAGGGCATCATCCATTTGGATCCTGAAATGGCCAAGGGCCGTCTGGTCCACATGCTGTCTGCCCAGGTGCACCACGGCGGCGGTCTGCCCCTGGTGAAGTTCACCCACAACGCCGGCCACGAAGACTCCCCCGAGGACGAAAGCTATGTCCGCGCCACCCAGCACCCCCACTACCGTGCCGACGACGCGCTGTGGCTCTTCCCCACCGTGTATAAGTACATTGCCGAAACCGGCAACACCGCCTTCCTGGACGAAGTCGTGCCCTATGCCACCCACGGCGAAGGCACCGTGCTGGATCACCTCAAGCGCGCCATCGACTTCTCCATGAACCACCTGGGTGTGCACGGCATGCCTGCCGGCCTCCATGCCGACTGGAACGACTGCCTGCGCCTGGGTGCCGCTGGCGAATCCTCCTTCGTGGCCATGCAGCTGTACCTGGCCATGAACATCCTGGACGAACTGATGCCCAACACCCCCGAAAACGAAGAATACCGCGCCTATCTGCGTGAAAAGGCCGCCGAGCAGAAGCAGCTGATCAACGAGCACTTCTGGGAGGACGACCGCTTCCGCCGCGGTTACAGCGAGGACGGCCAGATCATCGGCAGCAAGGCCAATCCCGAGGCCTCCATGTGGCTGAATCCCCAGTCCTGGTCCGTGATCTCCAAGCTGGCCACCCAGGAGCAGGCCGAAGCCGCCATGCAGTCTGTGTATGAGAAGCTGAACACCCCCTTCGGCGTGGAAGTGATGGCTCCCTGCTACAAGGAGCACGCCTTCGATGGTGCCAACATGCTGCTGTTCAACGCCACCACCAAGGAAAACGGCGGTATCTTCTGCCAGCCCCAGGGCTGGGTCATCCTGGCTGAGTCCCTGCTGGGCCACGGCAACCGCGCCTTCCAGTACTTCCAGGAGAGCTGCCCCGCCGCCTACAACGACCGTGCCGACCTGCGCGAGTGCGAGCCCTACGTCCACACCCAGTTCATTGAGGGCCACGAAACGCCTCAGCCCGGCCGCGCCCATGTGCATTGGCTGACCGGCACCGCCTCCACTGTGATGGTTGGCTGCGTGGAAGGCATCCTGGGCCTGCGTCCCACCCCCGAAGGCCTGGTCATCTCCCCCTCCATCCCCGCTGAATGGGACGGCTTCACCATGGAAAAGACCTTCCGCGGCAAGAAGCTGCACATCACCGTGGATAACTCCGCCCACCACGAAGGCGGCGTGCAGAAGACCCTGGTCAACGGCGTGGAAGTCACCGGCGTCCTCACCGACGACGTGCTGACCGACGGCGCACAGATCACCGTTGTGATGTAATCAAAATCAAGCCGGGTCGGAGTTTCTCCGGCCCGTTTTTTTCTTTACATTCAATCATGTTTGAGTTACACTTTGTATTAGGAGGTGATTCACAATGAAAAATGCAGCAAAGTTATCCATTTTTGCCATTATGTTGTGCGCGTTTTTTTGTGTTTCACATGCCTCCGCCGATATCCCATGTATTTGTCATAAAGAGAAATGTACCTGTTTCATTCAAATTGGAGATGAGGGTATTGCAGTCAAGGAAATCGGCAAAGTGCTCTTTGAACAGGGATATCTATATCATCCCTTTACAGTTTTCAACGAATCCTTTGAACAAGCCGTAAAGCACTTTCAAGAAAAACAAAACTTACCTGTCACCGGTATGCTTGATGACAAAACGCTTACGCTCCTCCTTTGGGGTGAGCCTACTACACCTCTGGACAGCATAAATTTCGTATGGGTACCAACGGATGGTGGAAAGCGAGCGCATATCAAACCAACGTGCTGTCAAATGCTTGATCCTCGCCTTATTTCTGCAAAAAATGCCGAAGCATTAGGTATTAAGCCCTGTGGAATATGCAATAAATAGCGAATCCCCGGAAAGCACTTGCTCTCCGGGGTTCGTTTTTGTTTTCATCAGAATGCCTTCGCACCCTTCAGGAATGCGCAGTAGCACTTGTAGCCCTCGTACAGGTCAGCCTTGCTGATCATCTCCCAGGGGGCATGCATGCTCAGCACGGCGATACCGCAGTCGATGCAGTTCATGCCGTAGTTGGCGCAGATGTAGGCGATGGTGCCGCCGCCGCCCACGTCCACCTTGCCCAGCTCGGCGGTCTGCCAATCCACATTGGCGTCGTCCATGATGGCACGCACCTGAGCGATGAACTCGGCATTGGCATCGTTGGAGCCGCCCTTGCCGCCGCGGCCAGTGAACTTGTTGAAGCACACGCCCCGGCCCAGGATGGCCGCGTTCTTCTTTTCGAACACACCGGCAAAGTTGGGATCATAGCCCGCGCTCACGTCGCTGGAGAGCATGCGGCTGTTCTGCAGGGTACGGGTTACGCCCAGGGCGCAGTAGCCGTGCACGCAGTTGTACAGCTCAGCCACGGTATTCTCGAAATACTTGGCACCCATGCCGGTGGCACCCACGGAACCGATCTCTTCCTTGTCGGTCAGCACGGCGCACAGGGTATACTCAGGCGTGCCCTCATAGTCCAGCACAGCCGCCATGGAGGGATAAGAGCACACGCGGTCGTCGTGGCCGTAGCCAGCAATCAGCGCACGGTCGAAGCCCACGTCGCGGCTCTTGCCGGCAGGCACGATCTCCAGCTCGGCAGAGAGGAAGTCTTCCTCTTCGATGTCGTACTTGTCCTTCAGCAGCTTGAGAACATTGGCCTTCACGGTTTCCTTCTCCTCGCCCTTCAGGGGCTGGCTGCCAACGATCAGGTTCAGGGCCTCACCCTCGATCACCTTGGAGGCGGGGGTGGTCATCTGGTCAGCGGCCAGATGGATCAGCAGGTCGGAAATGTAGAACACGGGATCGCTCTCGTCCTCGCCGATGGCGATGGTCACCGTGCTGCCGTCCTTCTTGCACACCACGCCGTGCAGGGCCAGGGGGATCGCCACCCACTGGTACTTCTTGATGCCGCCGTAGTAGTGGGTGTCCAGGTAAGCCAGGCCTTCCTCTTCGTAGAGGGGGTTCTGCTTCACGTCGATACGGGGAGAGTCGATGTGGGCACCCAGGATGTTCATGCCCTCCTGCATGGGCTTGGAGCCCACGATGAACAGCATGATGTCCTTGCCCATCCAGTTGCGGTACACGCGGTCGCCAGCCTGCAGCTTGCCGCCCTCGCGGATCACCTTGTCCAGGTCGATGAAGCCCTCGGCCTCGGCCAGCTTCACAGCCTCGGTAACGCACTCGCGCTCGGTTTTGCCGGCATCCAGATAAGCCTTGTACTTGGCCGCAAAGGCCTCGACCTTGGCCAGCTCGGCCTCGTCGTACTGCTCCCAGGCATTCTTCTTGTACATAAAACGATCTTCCTTTCTATTCAAATGGGATGGTTACAGCTTTTGACAGAATCCATTATAGCCCTCTACCACACAAAATGCAAGGTGGTACATGATGAGAAAAGCCGGACAGGTTTCACTGTCCGGCCCATGGTTCATAGCTTGTTACTTCTGCGCAAAGGCGAAGTACTTCTTGGCGTTCTCGTAGCTCACGCCGGTGACGATCTCGCCCAGGATGTCGTAATCCTGGGGGAAGCGGCCGTCCTCCACCCACTGGCCCAGCAGGCGGCACAGGATGCGGCGGAAGTACTCGTGACGGGGATAGCTCAGGAAGGAGCGGCTGTCGGTCAGCATGCCCACAAAGCCAGCCAGGTAGCCCAGCTGCGCCAGGGAGGTCAGCTGATCGGTCATGCCCTCGAAGTGGTCGTTGAACCACCAGGCAGAGCCGTGCTGGATCTTGCTCACAGCCTCGCTGTTCTGGAAGCAGCCGCACAGGGTGTCGATGGCGGCGTTGTCGTTGGGGTTCAGGCTGTACAGGATGGTCTTGGGCAGGTTGCCTTCCTTCTCCACCGCACCCAGGAAAGCAGCAGTCTGGGCTGCAGGAGCAAAGTTGTCGATGGTGTCGTAGCCGGTGTCCGGGCCCAGCTTGGCATACATGGTCAGGTTGTTGTCGCGGCGGCAGCCGTAGTGCAGCTGCATCACCCAGTTCAGCCGCTTGTACTCGCGGGCGAAGAACATCAGGCAGGCAGTCTTGTAAGCAGCCTCTTCCTTGGCGGAAACGGCTTCGCCAGCCATGCGCTTGGCGAAGATGGCCTCGATCTCTTCCTCGGTGGCGGGCTCGAACATCACATAGTTGATGCCGTGGTCGGACAGGCAGCAGTGATTAGCGTGGAAGTACTCCATGCGCTTCACCAGGGCGGCCTTCAGGTCAGCGAAGGACTTGATCTCCACCTCCGCCGCATCAGCCAGCTTGGCCAGGTAATCGGCAAAGTCGGGCTTCTCGATGTTCACGGCCTTGTCAGGACGCCAGGCGGGCCACACATTGGTCTTGAAGGACTTGTCGCCAGCCAGCTTCTGATGCCATTCCAGGTTGTCGATGGGATCGTCGGTGGTACAGATGGTATCCACATTGCTCATTTCGATCAGGCCGCGAACAGAATAACCGGCGGACTGCAGCTTGGCATTGGCAATGTTCCACACCTCGTCGGCCGTCTTGGCACTCAGCGCACCATGATAGCCGAAGAAACGCTGCAGCTCCAGGTGGCTCCAGTGATACAGGGGGTTGCCGATGCCCTTGCCCACGACCTCTGCCCACTTGCAGAACTTTTCATAGTCGCTGGCATCGCCGGTGATGTACTTCTCGTCCACACCGGCGCAGCGCATCAGACGCCACTTGTAATGGTCGCCGCCCAGCCACACCTGGGTGATGTTCTCATACTGCAGGTCTTCCCAGATCTGCTTGGGGCTGATGTGGCAGTGATAGTCGATGATGGGGCACTTGGCCGCATAGTCGTGATAGAGCTTGCGGGCCGTTTCGGTATTCAGCAGAAAATCCTTGTCCATGAAAGCCTGCATGTTCATTTCTCCTTTATGCTATGTCGTTACGGTTTATTATGTTCATCCGCACCTGCGGAAAAATCACCTTCTGGTGGAGTCCCTCAGCACCATTTCGGCGGTGAACACCGTTTTTTGCGGCATTTCCTTGCCGTCCAGCACGCCCATCATGGTTTCCACAATGTGGTCGCAGATGGCCTTGAGCTTGTTGTCCACGCTGGTCAGCTCCGGCTCGGTAAACAGGCAGTAGGCGGAATTGTTGAAGCCCACCACGCTCAATTCACCGGGGATGTTCTTGCCAGTAGCGCGGGCATACTTCATGGCACCGATAGCCAGGCTGTCCTCGCTGGCCAGCACTGCATCGAATTTCACGCCCTGCTTATCCAGCTCCAGCAGATGGTCGCGCACGGTCTGCACATTGCGCTTGTCATCCTCAAAGTAGCACAGCAATTCTTCGTCCAGCTCCACGCCGCGGCTTTCCAGGGCAGCGCGGTAACCGGCCAGCTTTTTCTTGCCGGAATAGTTATTGCTGTGGTACAGGTACAGGATGCGCTTGCAGCCCGTGTCCAGCAGGTGCTGAGCTGCCTCCATGGTGGCGCGCTGGTCGTCGCACAGCACGCAGTAAACATGCTCGCAGGGGAAAGAGCCGTTCAGCAGGATCAGCGGGATATGCTTGGCCGCCTGGCGCATGTAGTCGTTGTCCCGGTCGTCATTCTCAATGAAGGACGAGCCCATCAGCACCATGCCGTCCACATGCCGGGTCTTGAGCAGCTCCACGCCGGCGATGCGGGCGTCCAGGCTCTTGCCCGTGCAGGACAGAAGGCAGTCATAATTCCTGCTGCGGAAGGCGTTTTCCAGATAAGCCAGCGCCTGCGCCAGATAGGGGTCGGAGGCATCGGGGCACAAAAGGCCGATGGTTTTCATGGTGTTCAGGCCCAGACCTCTGGCAAAGGCGTTGGGCACATAGCCGCTGTCGTCGATCACCGCCATGACCTTTTCACGGGTGGCAGGGCTGACATGGGGGCTGTTGTTGAGCACACGGCTCACCGTGGCGATGGACACGCCTGCGCGTTTGGAAATATCATAAATGTTCACGCGCTCATCCCCTCTCCTGTTGTAAGTGTTTACAGATAGTTGTCCTTTTTGCATTATACACGGTTTCATCGTCTTTTGCAACAAGATTTTTCCCATATCACACAATAAATTAAAATTCTTTGCGCCCATACCACAAAAGCAATTGACGAAACATGCAAATCAGGGTACAATGTTGGCGTGTATTGTGTAATCACTTACATCATTATGCCGGATGGTTTCAACATGCGTACAAATAGAGATTTGGAGGGATTTTCAATGGATCGACTGACCTCTGCCATGGCCCCTGCTGCCCAGCACCCTGTAAAAGTGCTGCAGTTCGGCGAAGGCAACTTCCTGCGCGCCTTTGTGGACTACTTCATCGACATCGCCAACGAGAAGGCTGATTTCAACGGCTCCGTGTTGCTGGTGAAGCCCATTTCCATCGGCAGCCTGTTCCCTGCCTTCAAGGAGCAGGACTACCGTTACACCGTGCTGCTGCGCGGCCTGGTGGACGGCGAGGCTGTGGAGCAGTCCCGTGTGATCACCTCCGTTTCCGGTGCCGTGGACGCCTATGCTGATTACGACGCCTATGCCGCCTATGCCAAGTGCGACACCCTGCGCTTCATCGTGTCCAACACCACCGAGGCCGGCATTGTGCTGGACGAGAGCGACAAGCTTGAGCTGTGCCCCCCTGCCTCCTACCCCGGCAAGCTGACCAAGTTCCTCTACGAGCGCGCTGAGCACTTCAACTATGCCGAGGACAAGGGCCTGGTCATCCTGCCCGTGGAGCTCATCGACGACAACGGCATCATGCTGAAGAAGTGCGTCAAGGCCCTGACCAAGCTGTGGAACCTGGGCGAGAAGTTTGAAGCCTGGCTGGACAATGCCTGCGTGTTCACCTCCACCCTGGTGGACCGCATCGTTACCGGCTATCCCCGTGGCGAGGATCAGGCCATCTGGGAGAAGCTGGGCTATGAGGACCGCATTCTGGTCACCGCCGAGCCCTTCGGCCTGTGGGTCATCGAGAGCGAGAAGGACATCTCCAAGGAGCTGCCCCTGCCCGAGTGCGGCCTGCCGGTGATCTACACCGACAACCAGAAGCCCTACAAGCAGCGCAAGGTGCGCATCCTTAACGGTGCTCACACCTCCTTCGTGCCCATGGCCTTCCAGTGCGGCTACGACTATGTGCTGGATGCCATGAACGATCCTATGATCAAGACCTTCATGCAGAAGACCCTCTACGACGAGGTCATTCCCACCCTCACCCTGCCCAAGGACGACCTGATGGCCTTTGCCGAGGCTGTCACCGGCCGTTTCATGAACCCCTACATCAAGCATGCGCTTTTGTCCATCTGCCTGAACAGCGTTTCCAAGTGGCGCGCCCGCTGCATGCCCAGCCTGCTGGTCTATGCCGAAAAAGAAGGCAAGCTGCCCGAGCATCTGACCTTCTCCCTGGCGGCACTGATGGGCTTGTACCACGGCGGCAAGATCGTGGACGGCAAGCTGGAGTGTGTCCGTGACGGCCAGCCCTACACCCTGCAGGACGATGCCGCTGTGCTGGCGTTCTTCGCTGAGAAGTCCACCCTGCCCGCAGAAGACATGGTCAAAGCCTTCCTGGGCAACGAAGCCTTCTTCGGCCCCGATCTGATCAAGGTGCCCGGCATTGTGGAGAGCGTCACCGAGTCCCTCAAGGACATTCTCGCCCGCGGCATGAAGACCGTGATGACCGAACGTTTCGGAGGCTGAACCATGGCTGAACTGCTTCGAATCACCGCCAAGGATAACGTGGCCGTGGCCCTCACTGGGCTCAACGCCGGCACCACCGTTACCGTGGAGGACGTAACCATCACCCTCAAAACCGATGTACCAGCCGGCCACAAGGTAGCCCTGACGGATATCCCCAAGGACGGCCATGTGATCAAGTACGGTTTCCCCATCGGCTACGCCAAGGAGGACATCGCCCAGGGTAGCCACATCCATGTGCACAACCTGCACACCCTGCTCTCCGGCGAGCTGGAATACGAATATCATCCCACTTTCCCGTCCGTTGATGCAGCGGAGCCTGCCACCTTCATGGGCTATCCCCGGCACGACGGCAAGGTGGGCGTCCGCAATGAGCTGTGGATCCTCCCCACCGTGGGCTGCGTGAATGACATCGCCAAGGCCCTGGAAAAGGAGGCCCAGTCCCTGGTGGGCGGCGGCGTGGAGAACGTGTACGCCTTCCCCCACCCCTACGGCTGCTCCCAGATGGGCGACGACCAGGACAACACCCGGCAAATTCTGGCCGACCTGGCCACCCACCCCAATGTGGGCGGCGTGCTGGTGCTGGGCCTGGGCTGCGAGAACAGCTCCGTCCAGTTCATCGAAGAGCGCATGGGCGACTACGACAAGTCCCGCGTGCGCTTCCTGGTGTGCCAGCAGGTGGAAGATGAATTCACCGAGGCTATGAAGCTTCTCGCCGAGTTGGCCGACCGCATGCGCGACGAAGTCCGTGTGCCCTGCCCTGCCTCCAAGCTGGTCATCGGCCTGAAGTGCGGCGGCAGCGACGGCTTCAGCGGCATCACCGCCAACCCGGTCATCGGCGGCTTCTCCGATCTGCTGGTGGCCCAGGGCGGCACCACCATCCTCACCGAAGTGCCCGAGATGTTCGGTGCCGAAACCATCCTGATGGATCGCTGCGAAACCGAGGACATGTTCCGTAAGACCGTGGCACTCATCAATGATTTCAAGCGTTATTTCGAGGAACACCACCAGACCATCTACGAGAATCCCTCCCCCGGCAACAAGGCTGGCGGCATCTCCACCCTGGAGGACAAGGCTCTGGGCTGCACCCAGAAGAGCGGCTTTGCCCCGGTGAAGGACGTGCTGTCCTACGGCGAGAAGATCAAGACTCCCGGCCTGAACCTGCTCTCCGCCCCCGGTAACGACCTGGTGGCCGCCACGGCCCTGGCGTCCTCCGGTGCGCAGATCGTCTTGTTCTCCACGGGCCGCGGCACGCCCTTCGCTTGCCCTGTGCCCACCGTCAAAATTGCCAGCAACAGCCGTTTGGCCGGCTTCAAGCATGGCTGGATCGACTTCAACGCCGGTGAGCTGCTCTCCGGCAAAACCCTGCCCGAGCTTTCCCAGGCCCTGATGGACTTCGTTCTGGCCACCGCCTCTGGGCAGAAGGTCTGCTCTGAAAAGCATGGTTTCCACGACCTGGCCATCTTCAAAACCGGCGTGACCCTGTAAACCAACATAAGGAGAAGCACCCATGTTTTCCTTCATCAAAAACATGAGCAAGGCCAACCGCGCCTTGCTCCTCACCTGTTTCTTTGCATTTTTCTGCAACGGCTCCACTTCGTTGGTGATGGGCTCTGTCATGCCTGACCTGAAGGCAGTCTACGGCCTGAGCGACACCGTCAGCGGCTTGTTCCTGTCCGCCCATTCCGCAGGCAACCTGATCGCCGCCTTCATCACCGGCCTGGTACCCCTGTGGCTGGGCCAGCGCAAGTCCATCATGCTGTTGTCCTCCCTGGCCTTCATCGGCTTTCTGATGATGATCATCTGGGGCAATCCCATGTGGCTGTTCGTGGCCTTCCTGTTCACGGGCCTGGGCCGCGGCAGCGTCACCAATTTCGATAACCGCATGGTCAACCTGCTGTCCGGCGGCAGCCCCGCAGCGTCCAACCTGCTGCACTCGTCCTTCGCCATGGGTGCCATCCTGACGCCCCTGGTATTCCTGCTGCTGCGCACCCACATTTCCTGGCAGGCCGGTCTGGCGTATGTGATCCTTCTGGGCTGTTTCAGCGTTTTCAACTTCAGCCGCATGCGCCTTGAAAACGACAAGCCCGACCGCAAGGACAAGGTCAACAGCACCATGACCTTCCTCAAGAACCCCTCCTTCCTGATTCTGGCCGCCATGATGTTCTGCTACCTCTGCTCCGAGTACGCCATCAACGGCTGGCTGGTCACCTACATCCAGAACAAGGAAAACCTGGTGGCCTCCCTGGCGGCTTCCGGCTCTGACCCCGTCAGTTACAGCCAGACCATGTCCTCCCTGCTGTGGGTGGTCATTCTGATCGGGCGTCTGACCTGCGCGTTCCTGTCCAGCCGTTTC
The DNA here is from genome assembly GCA_017938695.1 of Clostridia bacterium. Taxonomy (GTDB): domain Bacteria; phylum Bacillota; class Clostridia; order Christensenellales; family Aristaeellaceae; genus UBA11524. Next base: position 27,052 of record JAGBBA010000075.1, read on the forward strand.
AGCCAGAAAAAGATGATGATGATCTCCTCCTTTGGTATCACCATCTTCTATTTCCTGATGCTGTCCTCCTCCACCGTGCCCATGGTGACCATCTCCGTGGCCGGTCTGGGCCTGTGCATGGCTGGCATCTGCCCCATGATCTACTCCGACGCCGCCATCTTCACCAATACCTACCCCATGGCCACCAGCATGCTGCTGTGCATCGGTTCCGCCGGTGCCATCCTCATGCCCACTATCGTCGGCACCCTGGCCGAGCGTTTTGGCTTCAACGGCGGCATGAGTGCCATCTTCGTCACCATCTGCCTGCTGATGGTCTTCGCCGTCCTCAACGTAGTCGTCAAGACCCGCGTCCCCAAGGAGGCACAGTAACCTGGGTTTCGAAGGGGCTCTGCCCCTTCACCCCGCTTAAGGGCTTTGCCCTTAAGAATCCCACGAAGGGCTTTCAGCCCTCTCGACACCCATTCGGGGCGACCGCTTCTGGTCGTCTCTTTTGTTTGGCGTTTGAAAAAGGAGCAGTGCGTTGACTGCTCCTTTCTGTATTTATTCTTCGACGATTTCTGTGCGTTGGGCTTCGATGCGCTCGCCCTCGTAGCCAGTGATCATCACGTCCTTCAGCACCATCTTGCGCACGTCGCTGCTGACAATGCCTTTATAGACGCATTCGGGCACGCAGTCGGCCATGGCAGGGCGCATGGGCTTGGCTGCACGGGCGCAGGAGATTTTCACATGCTCCATGGTGACCTTATGGATGGGCTGTTCCGGCAGGCCCAGGAAGTACCCGGCACAGCTGACCTCTGTGGCGTTCACATGCCGGAAGGTGATGTCGCCCACGTAGGGGGTGCGTTCGTCCACGGGCTGGGGTTCCAGGGTCTGAACGTATTCGGTGTGGCCGTCGGGGTCGCAGTAGTACAGGCAGTTGACCACAAAGGGCGTGCCTACCTGCTGCATTTCCACGCGGTCGAATACGATGTCGTCGATCACGCCGTTTTTGCCGCGACCACGCCGGGTTTTGATGCGAAGGCCGCGGTCCGTGTTGCGCATCACGCAGTCGCGGACGCGCACATGCTTCACGCCGCCAGCCATTTCGCTGCCCACGGTCACGCCGCCGTGGCCGTCTTCCATCAGGCAATGAACAATGTCGATATCCTCGCAGGGGGTGGCATAGGTTTCGCCCATGTACAACTTACCCGCCTTGATGGCAATGCAGTCGTCGCCCAGGGAGAAATGCGCGCCTGCCACCAAAATGCCCTTGCAGCTCTCCGGGTCAAAGCCGTCAGTGTTGGGGCTGTTGGCTGGGGCCTGCACCGTGATATTCAGGAATTTCAGCTCGTCGCTGAAATAGGGGTGCAGGTTCCACGCCGGGCTGTTGCGGAAGGTGATGCCCTGCACCGTTACATGCTTGCACCGGCACAGATACAGCAGCCTGCCGCGCCAGGCACCGCGCTTCTTCTTGGTATCCACCCACCAGTCGCTCTGCTGGGCCATGCCGTCGGCCACGCCTTCACCGTAAATGGCTACGTCCTTCACGTCCACACCGGTGAACAGCGAGCCGAACATATCCAGCGGATTGCCTTCCCAGGTGCCCAGGTTGTAGTCCTTCTCCTCGTCGGTGGAACGGATCATCCCCGGCAAAATGGGGAACAAGCTGCGGTCACGCTCCAGCTGCAGCGCCGCGCCCTTCTGCAATTCAATGCGCACATGGCTCTTGAGGAACAGAGGCTTCACCCGGTACTCACCCGCCGGGATCAGCACGCGGCCCTTCTTTGGGCAGCAGGTGATCGCCGCCTGGATGGCCGCCGTATCGTCATGCTGGCCATCGCCCACCGCGCCAAAATGCCGCACATTCATGGTAAAGCTCTCGGCCTCGGTGCGGAACTGCACCTTGCCCAGCAGGTTTTTACCGTCAAACACCTTCAGGGTATACTTGGTGTCCGGCCACAGGCCATACAGGCTGGTGACCACCGTGCGGGCTTCACCGGCCTCCTGCCCATTCAGCATCAGCCGATAGGGCTTTGCCGTGGCATACAGGCCGCCGTCCTCGATCTGCACTGTCGCGCTGCGTGCCGAGGTATATAGCTTCTTGATCTCCATATTCTTCCCTCACTCTGCTCTGAGGTATTCAGCCCAGGCCATCATCAGCGGGCCTACGCCCTTGCTGTCGTCATCCACCACGGGTTCCGAAAGGTAATACGCCACTGAGCCGTCGCGCTTTTCGCCGGGGCCCAGTCCAGCCACCTTGCAAATGTCCTTCACATGCAGCTTGCCATCAGCATCAGCCACCAGCTTGGTTGCCAGCAGGCTTTCCACCATGCGCTTGCCGATGGGCAGGTATTTCTCCCCATCCAGTATGCCCAGGCGCACGCCCTTCAACACGCTGTACGCCACCATGGCCGAGCCGGAGGTTTCCAGGTAATTGCATTTTACCTTCGGGTGGTCGATCACCTGATACAATAGTCCGGTCTTTTTATCCTGATATTGCAGCACGCCCCGAATGGATTCACGGAAGATATCCACCAGCGCGCGCCAGTGCTCGTACAGCTGCTGATCGCACAGCTCGATGCAGTCCGCCAGACCCATCAGATACCAACCCGTGGACCGCAGCCAGAAGTTGGGGCTGGTACCCGTTTCTTTATCAGCCCAGGGCTGAGTTTTGCTTTCGTCCCAGGCGTGGTAGTTCAGGCCCTTTTCCGCATTGTACAGATGCTTTCTCACCTGCTTGAACTGGGCCGTCACATCGCTGATCTTCTCCATTTTGTGCAGCTTCATCTCATATTCCATGTAGAAGGGCTGCGCCATGTAGAGCCCGTCCAGCCACACCTGGTTGGGGTACAGCTCCTTGTGCCAGAAGTTGCCGCACTTGCACCGCGGATGCTCCCGCAGCCGCTGCATATGAAACTCGATGGCCTTGCGGTAGCGTTGGTCGCCGGTTTCCTCCAGGCCGAAGAACAAGGCCTTGCCGCAATTGAAGCTATCGATGCTGTACTGCCGCATCTCATAATTCGGGATCTCGCCCTCAGCCGTCACATAGGTCTCCAGGTACTTCAGCACAAAATCCCGGTACAGCGGCTCTCCCGTGGCTTTGTAGAGATCCACGCAGCCCTTCAGCACACAGCCGTCCTCATAATTCCAATAGGTTTTATAGGGCGTATACGCCCCCAGATAGGCACTGATATACTCCTTGAACTCAGCCATGCAAACGCCTCCCATTCCGGAAATGTAAGCATTTTCACACTTCTGATAATGATTATAATCCCTCTGCGGATTTCTGTCAACAAAAGAAAGATACCCGCTACATTTGCAACGGGTATCCATTGTTATTAACCTCTTCTTGCCGCCATCCGTTGACGCTGCTGCTTGCGACGCGCCACCGCCTTGCGGCGATCCACCGTGCGCTGCACCCGCTCCTGCTGATTGAGCTTTTGCCGCTTTGCAGGTGCGCGGGGCGTTTTCAGTGCCGCACTCTGCGTGGATTTCTTCACCGCAGGCTTGCTGGCCTTTGCCGACACCATGGCACTCGCCTTTGCATTGACAGGTGCGGTTTTCTTTTGCACCGCCTTGACAACCGGCGCAGGGATCACATCAGCCTCCACCAAGGAGTCAGCCGCTGCTTTCGCTTTGGTCGCCACTTCGGCAGCAGGGCTTTCCACAGCCACCGCTTCCGTTACGGCTTCCCCGACAACCTCTTCAGCGACTGGTTCGCTTGCTTCGGTTGCTGCTTCCTCGGTAGGTTCTTCCTCGGCAGCTTCGTCGTGGGCCTCTTCCTCGGTAGCTTCGCCAACTGTTTCCTCAACGGCTTCTTCCGCAACTTCCTCGGCCACCGTTTCAGATGCTTCGGTCACAGCTTCGTCGGTTGTTTCTTCTTCCTCGGCAGCTTCGGCCACCGTTTCCTCAACGGCTTCTTCCGCCGCTTCCTCGGCAACAGCTACCACGGACTCGTCTTCATCTTCCTCCGCCGCAGCCACAGAAACCAGGCTGTGCTGCACCGAACGTTCCGCCACGGCCTCCGACACGGACATGTGCACATGGCCTTCGCGCAGGGCCGTGTGCATGTCGAAGTGGGTGTGATCGATCATGGCTTCTTCAATGCCCATCTCCGCCACCGGAACCAGCTTGACAGCAGGCTCTTCCGCCATGCGTTCACGCCAGCAGGCAACAGCCTGCACGCCCAGCAGGATCAGGAAGGGAATCATATTGTAGTGATAACGGACCTGCGTTTCCAGCAGCATGTGCGCCAGTGCCGTGCCCAGGAAGAACAGCACGTTCACCATCAGCATGGGCGGAGGTGCAGTATGCTTTCTCCATGCCTCGATGGCTCCGATCAGCGCAAACAGCAGCACCGCCATATACATCACGCGGCCAGCAGGCCGGATGGACTCCAGCATGCTTTTCAGCTCTGGTGTCAGCGTGCCTTGCATGTCCGTCCATTGCAGGTTCCAGTCGATGCCGAAATCATCCGTCTGCCACAGGTCGCGGAACTTGTACACCAGCAGGTTCAGCACATCCTCCGGTGCCTGCGTCACGCGCTCAATGGCCTTTTGCATGCAGGCCTGATGCGCCAGGTTGGCGTCGCCGGTTTCATCGAACACATCGCCGAAGAACCGTGCGTCCTCGTCGTTCCAGCGGCCGCCGGAGGTGGTGTTGACACCTACCATCAGGTTGTAGCCAGAGGCTGTCAACCCGCTGGCCGGTTCGATCATGATGGTATCCGTGATCGTTTTGCTGATCACATTCCCCACTAGCAGGTAAGGGATCGCCACCAGCAGCACACACATCCAGCCCCGGGCCAGGATCCACCTGGAACCGGACTGGGGCACTTCGCCCTTGGGATCGCCGCCGATGAACATCTGCACCACTGCCCATGCTGCCAGCAGCACAATGGCCATCGGGCGGATCGCGCCAGACAACGCCAGCACCACGCCCAGCAAAAGCAGCAACAGCGTTGCACGGGCAGGGCCTGTTTCATACAGGCTGCCGTGGCCGCGATCCATGACGTGCACCATGATATCCGCAGCCAGCAGAATCATCATGGTGAAGGATTGCTCGGTGGCTACCATGTTGGAATACAGGATATGCGACGGCCACAGGCTCATCAGTGCCACTGCCAGCACTGCGCCGATCTTGCCAGCCAGCTTTTTGCCGATGTGCCCGGCAATCAGCACAGACAGCATGCTGCACACCAGGTTGGCATACAGGGCCGTTTCCACGCTGGGGCCAGCCAGCTTAAAGGCCGGCAGCAGGATCAGCATCGGGAAGCCGATGGTATGCGGATACATGGCAGCATAACGCCTGTCCAGTGCAGCCGCAGGGGTCAGCATGGTATCGTTATACAGCTCTGTTGCCATGCGGTAGTAGGTTTCGAAGTCGGAATCCGGCTCCACAGGGATGTTAGCGATCACCCACAGACGCAGCCACAATCCAGCCAGAAAAAACAATGCGCAGGCACCAACCGCCATGGCGGTTTTCAGGTTTTTGCCCAAGCTTCCGCCAGCCTTATGCCCCAGCCGCACCGCAAAGAACGATGCAATCGCAATGCACAAAAGGCTCAGCAGCCACTTGCCCTGGCCCAGATATTCGCGTTCCGATCCAACTGTAACATATTCAAGTGCCGCACTCAGGGCCAGACCAATGCACATGATAAACAGGCCCAGTATGCAGAACTCAAATACATTTTTTCTTCTCATCAATACTTCACCCCTCTTGTAAGGAAGTGTTTCTTCGTTCGTCCCTGATGCGTTTGACCAGGCACCAGGCACCGCTGGTCACAGCAGAAAGCACAAGCAGATCGTGGCAGAGCATAAAGCCGTACAGCTGCTTGTTGTTATCAGCAAAACCATTACCCACCACAGAAAGCGGATACTGGAATACACCTATTATCATGACACACAAGAACAAGACCGTCAAGAGTTTTTTCTCTATCTGCATATTTTTCCGTGTCATGTACCAGATGCACCAGATGATCACCGCACCGTACAGCACCACATACTGCCAGAAGTGGCGGCAGGCCGTGACAGGCCGCAAATTGCGCCAGATGTTGAAGCGGTACAGGTCCTCGTGCTCCTCATAGATTTCATCCGTATAGGCCATGAAGCCCGTGTGCAGATCCACCGACTCCCCTGCCGCACGATCCAGCATGTACAGGAAATCCAGCGGATGGCGCAGATAGTAGCCCACCATGGTGAAGGTATTCACCTGGTCGTAGAAAGCGGTTTGCGCTTCGTCAGACAAAGGCGCATACACATAATCCTCATCGGGATAATAGGCATGCTTGCCGATGTCCACCTTCATTTCAGGGGCGATTCCGAGTTCCTCCATGGCAGCATCCACATCTTCCGCGATCATCAACGCGCCGAAGAAAACGCTCTGCCACACGGTATGCCGTTCCGACACACCGGCGTTTTTCTGGTACACCGTTAGCGTGTCAAAGCTTATGCCGCCCAGCAGGAACACCGTCACCATCACAGCGGCAATCGTTCTGATGATTCCCCGCGGACGATGATACCAGGCCAGCACAGCAATCAGTACCAGACCAATGGGCAGGGCCAGGGCCATCTGCGCCTTGGCGCAGGCCAGGAAACGTACACTGAAGGCCAGAAGCAGCATCCACAGCCAGCTCTTCCAACTGCCGCGCTTCATCATGATCAAATGAATCGCGCAGGCTATGGTCATCATCAGGCCGGTGGAGATTGAGCTCTCACCAAACAATGCATTGTACCAGGCTACATAGTTTTCGCCAAAAACCATGGCGATCAACCCTGCCGCTACCAGGAGCGTTGCCTTGCCCAGCAGCGGATACAGGTCGTGGATGATCAGCAGCACGCTCAGCGTTGTGAAGAACAAAAGGATCAACGCAAGCACCACCGTGTTGAAGGGCTCTCCGGTGATGTGGCTCCACAGCCGCACCAGGGCAGTGGGATAGATCAGGCTGTAATTGGGATCAAGGGGCGACAGCTTTGTTGCATCAAAGGGGTCGCTGTAATCGTACTCCTCTACCACATACACACCAGCCTGCTCGGACTGCTTGGCTTCCATTTCAGCCGTCCACTTAATGTCAAGCTGATCCATCATGCGCCCATAGTCGCCGTTGTTGATGCCACCCACATGCACATCCGAAAGCAGCAGCCAGCAGCTCAGCGCAACGCAAGCCAGCGCGCTCACCGCCACCAGACCATTCTGGGACACATGCACACGATCCAGCCAAGCCAGGCCCGTGCTTCCCTCGCCTGCAGCAGCCAGCTGCGGCTTGCGCGCAGCCTTGGCATCGCTCAGCCACTCCAGCAAACGAGCAGCCAGGCAAAGGCCCGCGACCACGGCACTGATCAGGCTGAACCAGCCAAGGAAGAAGAACACGACCTTGAATTTATCCACGTCAATGCCGCCGGTCAGCATCATGGAGAACGGGAAATAGCACACAAAACCCAGATGCAGGCAGCCCATGGCGACGGCCAGCAGGCTCATGCCCGAGCGTTTGGGCGTCACCAGCAAAAGCAGGAAGCTCGCTGCCGCAGCGGCCAGCATCCAGCCGGTCATGCGGTTAAAATCACCCTCCCGGGTCAAAAGACGCACCAGCGGCAGCAGCGACGGCCGCACATAGCGCGTCTGCCCGTCGGTGGTCATCAGTCGCTGATTAAAGGCATCGTAAAGGTGATTCCCCAGCTGCTCGATGCGCCGCATCACCACATCAGGGTTCTGGATGCAGAACATCAGTCGTTTGCCCAGGCTGATGCTGTCCAGCATGGCTGTTTCTGCCTTGCTGTGAGGATCGTGCACAAAGTTTTCCGACGGCTCGTAATAGGAGCGGCCCACATCCGCTGCGTAGCTTTCATCAAGGCCAAACTGTGCAAGGTCACCCGTCACATCGTCCGAGGCCAGCATGTAGCCCTGAAACACAGCCAGGTAATCGTTGGCATCCTCGTCTGCCTCGGGGCTGGCCACAAAACCGTCGTAAACGCCCTGCACACAGAACAGCATGGCAAACGCACAAACCGCTGCATGCAGTGCCAACGCCTTGCCCCTGGGGCAGCAGTGGAACATCGCCAGCGCGATACCAACCAGCACAAAGGGAACCAGCACCACCATTTGCGTTTGGCTGCGGATCAATGCCGTGCCCGACAGGGCGACCCATACCGCCCACTGAGCACCGCAGCCCCTATCCTTGCACAGTGCATGAACCAGGCAACCCAAATACAGCACAGCAAAGGCGATCACTGCACCGATATCATAAAGCGAGTTCAGATACCCCACCAGGGTGGAGTGCATCATCAGCAGCACCAGGCCACAGGCCGTCAACACGCCAGCCATGGGCAGTCTGCGGTACAGTCCGCTCACCGCCAGATAGGTACCCACGGCGATGATCAGCATGTATGCACAAGCCAGTAGCTTCGTAGAAAACAGCAGTCCAAAGGGCTCCGTCACCAGGCGCACCAGCATCGCCGGATAAGCCATGGCAATCTGTCCCGGCTTCAGGATGGATGTATAATCCAGCCGCTGATAAGCAAAGGTTTCCATCACCACGCCCGTCTGAAAGGTCGTCCCCTCCGGACAGGTCAGGTGGAGCTGACGCATGACCGTATCATACGAGCCATCTGCCACCGCGCCAATGCCCGGCGCAGAGAAGATCATATACAGCAGCACTGCAACGATTGCAACTGCCGCCACCAAACCGATCTCTTTGCTCCGCTTGATGTCGCTCATGCGCTCAGCTCCTCATCTCTTTCTTGATAAATTGTCCGGCCGCATTTCAGAATCGGCTTACGCCTTCCTGAACCGTTGACAATTCAGCCGCTTGCTCGTCAGTCAATGCACCATCTGTCATGGTCAGTTCATCAACCTTAGCTGTGGAAAAACGGAACTTTTCGCCTTCAGTCGTTTCCTGGCAGCCAATCAGCAGCGTACCTTCATAGCTGTCGCAACTGCTTTCCAGACTGGTTTCCAGACTACCATTTCGATAGATTGCATACTGGTTTCCGCGCTTTGTAACCACCAAACGCACAGTGCGATCCATTTCACTCAATTGAATTTTGTAGGAAAGTGCATTGCCGACCAGGATGGTTATGCTGTCTTCTGCCTCCTGACGGATCATAAACCCACGGTAGTTGCCGACTTCCTCGCTAAAGCAAGACAGATATACACCACTATTTTTCCCATATTCAAAATTCAAAGTGACTGCCATGGTCCAGTCTTTTTGCGGTATATCATAAAGCTGCACGCCTGTGTCAATATACCGATCCTGTCCATTACCCAGGAATCTGCTTGCAAGCGCATAGTTGACCGAAGTGGCCACACGCACCTGAGGCATGGGTGCATCGGTAAAGTTCCATTTTTGGATCTCACTTTCGTCCATAACGCCGCTTTTCACAGCGAAGCTGTTCACGCAAGTACTGCTCTGACGGAAAATATTTCCGTCGCCATCGCGCTGGGCGCCAATCAGCAATGTTCCTGCATACGGAGCGCACGCAGAATCAATCTGCTGCACCAGTTTTCCATCAACATAGACCGCATACTGATTCAGCGTCTTTACGATCGCCAGATCCATCATCTGTCCAGGGACACATGGGAGTGTAATACCGTGATTATTGCCAACAATCACGTTCAAAAGCTGATCTTCAAGCTGACGCACCAGCAGTCCGCGGTATTCGCCCGGAACCTCGCTGAATGTTGAGAAGAACACTTTGTCACCATCGACAACGCTGGGGGTAATACGGCTAAGAATGGTGAACGACGCAGCACTTTCTTCGTAAAGCTTCAAACCCGTATCAATATATGCATTCTGCACAAAACTGCCGCTATCGCCAACAAACTGCTCAGGAAGAACGTAAATGTCTTTCACCTGGCCATCCATGCCTAAGGGGGCAGCCATCGCAGGGAGCTGCGCAGGTGTCCAACCAAGAATCCGGCTTTCCCCCTGCACATTTTGATACACTTTCAAGTCCATCACTGTCGTGCAGCTATGACGGAATTTTTCACCGCCTGGTGCGAGCTCCTGACAGCCGATCAACAGCGTCCCAGCATAGGATTTGGGGCAAGGCAATTCATAATCCTTGACGATCATTTTGCCATTTGCATAAACGGTATATTTTTCCACATTTTTCACAATTGCAAGATTGATAACATCCGAGTCGATCATGATATCCACGTCTATGTTGTTACCAAGCTTCACCGCCAAACGATCATCTGTTTTGCGCCGAATCAGTAATCCGTAATTGCCCTCCCCTGGTGTTTCACAGAAGCAAGACATGTAAACTTCCTCACCAGGATGCTGTGTCATATCCAAACTGGTTAACAGCGTCCAACTGCCATAACGATTTTCATACAGCTTAACGCCAGTATCTATGTAACGCGATACTCCGTCACCTGTAAACTGCTGATCCATCTTCCAGACGCTACTGTCATCAGCTGCATTGATAACACCATTAGCCCAAATATGATCTTCTTCCAACCTGCGATCAGGCAAATCATATTGAGCAAGCAGGTAATGACTCAATTTTCTGGTGAATTTCGGAATACCCGATGCATTCAAGTGGCCTACATCCCAGAAGTCCGTTTTGGGATCCACATCATAGGCATCCAGATCTGCTAAACAGTTCAAGTAAGCAACGCCCTTTTCTGCTGCAATCTCTCCCACCCGATTCAACCGACGAAACTCATCTTCAGTTGCTTCAAAGGGAGCAGCAATCAGCAACAGCGGAACATCTTTGGAACTACACAGATCAATCAGCTTTCTCAAATATTTTTCTGATTTTTCTGATAAAGGCAAAGAATCTTTGATCGAAGCGTAATCCTTCAGGCGAATCGGATACGGCGGCTGTTCCTGCGTCAGTGTAGAATTCGCATTGATCTGGACTAAATCAAGCTCCTGAGCAAACTCATCGAATGTGAAGTCATCCTTTGCCAACTCATCAAAACGCGTATGATAGGTCGGCATGCCCCAAATGGCTTCTGCTGCCTGTTGCCATGTTGGAAAAGAGGCAACTGCAGCCCCCAGCTTATCAAGGCTCATTTTCATTGCCTGCACGCTTTTCAACGCCGCACTGGAATCACTGTATTCATTTAAGACAGAGCACAGAAAGACATCGACCACAACGAGCTTTGGATTTTGATATTTCAAGCCTTCTTTTACGAAGTAATAACTATTCCAAATTGGCTGCATGCCACTCCATAAATTATAGGCGGCAATACCATGCTCATCCCACATTTGGGTAGGATTCACATTCATACCCATATGGGATGATCCGACCATTAACACATCCACAGTATCTTTAGGCAATTCATAATACTTTTTCATCGTACCAATGCCATCGGTTGTTTTTGTATGCAAGATACCATCGATCCATGTATATGCCACCATAAACACCAGCAAAAAAGCCAATATCCGCATTCCGCGTTTCATACAGAGTTACCTCCTTTCCCCTATCATCAGAACTGGAAGTAAATGAACGCCGCAGCGTCGAAGCCAGGGCCATAGATGCCAAACAGAAGCACTGCGCCCAACGCCAGCAAGTAAATCACCCAGCGGAACCACATTTCCTGTTTAGCCAGGCCCTGCCGAAGCCGCAGGCCACTTTCCTGAAGCAAACCTAACACCAGCAGCACTGCAATGCCCAGCAGAAGCACGACCCACTCCGTTTGATCGTAGCCCATGTTCAGCAGGCTGCCGTCCACCAGCACCCAGGGGTTGAAATGGAAGACGCTGCCCAGAATGTGCATCGCATCGCCAAGCGTGTTAGCCCGGAAGAACACCCATGCGATGTCGATCAGCACAAAGGTGATCAAGCTTTGTAGCACGCGATGACTGAAGCTTTCCGTTTTCATGCCGATGCGCACCATCAGCCGGGTACGCCAGGGTTTGGTCACGCGGCCGATCACCTGGTAGATGCCGTTCAAGCCACCCCAGATGATGTATGTCCAGTTGGCACCATGCCACAGGCCAGAGCAAAGGAACACGATCATCAGATTGATGTACTGCCGCACTTTGCCCTTGCGGTTGCCGCCCAGAGGAATGTAGAGGTAATCGCGGAACCAGGTGGACAGCGAAATGTGCCACCTGCGCCAGAAATCACCCACAGAAGTAGCGAAATACGGCCTGCGGAAGTTGTCCATCAGGTCAAAGCCCATCACTTGAGCCGCACCGATAGCAATGTTGGAATAGCCAGCAAAGTCGCCGTAGATCTGCACAGCAAAGAGCAGCATGGCTATAACGACCTCGAAGCCGCTGTAATACGATGAGTAGTTGAACACCTGGTTTACCAGGATAGCCGCACGGTCAGCCACCACGATCTTCTGGAAAAAGCCCCACACCATCAGCAAAAGACCATCTCGGATGTTATCCATTTTAAGTGGCTTTTCCTCGTCAAACTGCATCAGCAGATGGCTGGAACGCTCAATGGGGCCTGCCACCAGCTGCGGAAAGAAGCTGACGAAGGTCGCATATTTGAAAAAGTTTTTTTCCACGCGCACATCGCCGCGGTACACATCCGCCGTGTAAGACAGTGCCTGGAAAATATAGAACGAGATACCCACCGGCAGAAGAACATCGAAGGCTGGCTTGACAGCTTCTCGGCCAAAGAGGCCAAGAACCGCATTCAGATTTTCCACAGCAAAATCAAAATACTTGTAAAAGAACAGGATCGCCAGGTTGATCGTGAAGCTTGCCCCGACCCAGATCTTGGCCCAGGGCAGCGACTTGCGCCCCTCTTCCGCCAGCTGGGCAGCGCGTTTTTTCGCGCCGCCAATCAGCAGGCCGGAAACAAAGGTCACACCCGTGGAAAACAACAGCAGCAGCGCATAGGTGGGGTTCCAGCCCATGTAAAACACATAGCTGGTCACCAGCAGCCAGTACAATCGCAGCTTTCCGGGCATCAGGTAATAAGCCAACACAACGGTTGGAAAGAATAGCAAAAATTCAATTGAATTAAACAGCATGTTTCTTCCCCATTTCTGCCGCTATGGGCTTATGGTTCAACGGGAGGTTACTCTTCCTTCTGCGCCTTGCGCATGCGCACCAGCACGATGATCACGCCCAGCAGCACCAGCAGCATGCAGCCCAGTCCCACCAGCATGAAGAGCATGGGCTCGCGGTTCTCCACGATGATGGAGGAGAAGGTGGGCTTTTCTTCCTCGGTCACAGCGGCAGCCTTGGTGAACTGATAGGAGCTCACCTTGCCGTGGCCGTCTACCAACACGGCCTCTTTGGTGAGGGACCAGCGCTTTTCATCCTCGCTGATGCGGTCGATCAAAGCGTTGATGCCTTCTTCCGCCGGAGCGGACAGCACCATCACCGCACGGTTCTGGGCATAGGGGGAATGCAGCAGCTGCACCGTACCCACCTGGGCAGCGTAGCTCTCGTCCAGGATGATCTTATCGTTGGACTTCACGCTGTCCATGGCGTCGCTGTACTGGAAGTGCAGCTTGTCGTTCATCTGGCGCAGCAGCGTATTGGTGCGGGGCATGCCGATGACCACCATGTTGTAGTCGGCATCCGTCTGCATGAATTCAGCAGCGCGCTGCACCTTCAGGCTGCCATAGGGATCGGAACCGGCACCCAGCATGCTCATGGTGTAGCCAGCCAGCTGCAGCTCGGCAGCGGTGGGGCTGTCGGCCAGCACCAGCAGCACGTCGTTCAGGCGGCTTCCGCGCTGGAAGGGTGCGGGGCGGTTGGCCAGGCTGAGGGTAGAGTTCTCCCCTGCCGGCAGATAGAATGTGGAATCCTCGGCCACATAGGCCCAGGGCATGTTCAGCTGACGGGGCGTGCAGTCCAGGTCCTTCACTTCCAGGTCAAAGGCAATAACCATGTAAGTGCTGGCCGCACCCACGGCATCGGCAGGCACAGCGAAGGTCAGGGTGTCGCCGGTGGCACCTTCCTTGCTCAGCTTTTTGCTGGCCAGGGGGATGCTATTGCCCCAGTACACGGTGATCAGGCTGCGGTCGAAGTCCAGGTTTTCGCTGTAACGGAAGTTCAGGGAGAAGCGGCTCTCGCTGGACAGGGCGTAGTCCTCTGCCACGGGCAGATACATGGTCACGCTCTGGTGGAAGGGGCCGGAGAAGCTGGCACCGTGGCCCAGGATATCCTTCAGGGTGTACTGGCCTTCCAGGGCCAGGGCACTGGTCTGCCCGGCAGCGATGATGCTGTCGGACTCACCTACGGACACATAGGCATCGGCAGAGTGGGCCTGCTCCACGCGGGAGGCATCCGCCAGGAAGCGGGCGGCTTCCATCAGGGCAGCAGCCTCGCGGGCCACCACCAGCAGGTATTCCTTGCCATCCTGGCTGGCACGGCGGATCATCGCGCCGGTGGGCGGCACTTCGCTGTCCAACAGGGCCAGCAGCTCGGCCGGGGTGTTGTCGCGCAGGCCGAAGTAAATCACATGCTTGCGGTCGATCTCGCCAATGCGGCCAAAGGCAATATCGTTGTCCAGGCTGACGGAAGCACCCAGATCAGCCATAATGGCCAGGGCAGCTTCCAGCTCCACGTTCTCCGCCTTGTCGGACACCGTCACCGCGCACTCCGCGCCGGTCTTGTCCATCAGGGAGATGAAGGGGTACGGGAACATGCCGATCTCTCCTGCGTCCTCGGACAGGCTGTAGCCAATGCGCAGACAGGTGGTATCGGCGATCTTGATCCAGTTGGCACCGTTGTAGTCGTCGGTGCAGCCCTCGTCGTCGGTCAGGCGGATGTACGCGCCGATCTCCAGCAGGTTGAAGCCGTTGTTCATCAGGTCAACGGGCACAGCGATGTACAAAACCGTGGGCACGTTGGCGCCCTTGGCCTCCACCCGGCAGGAATAGAAGGGCGTGCCGTTCATGTAGAAAGTCATGGAGGAGTACTCGCTCAGGATCAGATCGGAAGCGGTGTAGCTCAGGCGCAGGATGGCCTTTTCCGCCACGGCATAATCCGGCAGCTCGGCATACAGGGCAATGGAGGAGAAGATGCCGTGCATGGTCTGCACGCCGCTGAAGTAGTAATCAGCGTAGTCCAGACCCTCCATGCCCGCGCCATCAAAGTCGCTCTCCTGCATCAGGCTCTGGTTGGCCATGGCCTCCTGCACCTTCAGGTCGGTGGCACCCAGGGGCATCACATCAATGTCCGTTTCGGTGGCGATGATCTCTTCCTCCGCCACCGCTTCTGCCACAGTGGCCGCCGGTGCCATAAGCATCAGCATCGCCATCATCAGGCTCACAAGACGCATCAGGATGTTCTTATTCACTGTCAATCCCTCCGTTAATCAGCGGATCGTTCCGTTTTGTACCAGGTAAATTCACTCTTGGTCGCGGCGCGCTTGATGCTCATCCACAGGGCCTTGAGCACCACCACCACCCACAGCTTGGCATAGCTGAACAGCATCAACAGCACCAGGAAGGCACTTTGCAGGCTGAACTCATTTTTCTCCAGGGCCAGGGTGAGCATCACGTTGCACACAAACAGCGTACAGGCCAGCACCCACACCAGCGTGGACAAGCCGCCCAGCGACACATGGGCATAGCCCAGTATGCCAAGCACGAAGATGCTGTCCGAGCACACCAGGGCGGTCATCATCAGGATGTATACCAGCGTGTAGTACAGCACGTCCAGGCGCATCAGCCCGCCCTTGGGATCGAAGATGTACTTGAAGTTGTTCTTCAGCACATACAGGTTGCCCATGGCCCAACGCGTTCGCTGTTTGAACCATATGCTCAGCTTGAAGGGCTCCTGCTCCCAGGTCACCGCCTGGGGCAGCATGCGGATCTTGTAGCCCATGCGGTAGATGCGGAAGCTGATCTCCGTGTCCTCCGACAGGGCATCCGGATCCCAGCCGCCGATCTCTTCGATGATGTGGCGGTGGATCACGAAATTCGTGCCCGGGATGGTGCAAAGCTTGAAGAAGAACCACCGTCCGGCCTGGTTCATGCACTGATGGGCCAGGGTTTCGATGTTCACAAAGCGGGTCATCAGCGAAGCGTTGCGGTTACGGGTGCGGAATTTGCCGATCACCGCGCCCAGGCTTTCGTCGGCCATGAGGTTTTCCACCAGCAGACGCAGGGCCTGGGGCTCAGGGGTGTTGTCCGCATCATAGATGGCGAACACCGTGCCCTTGGCCACCGAGAAACCGATATTCAGCGCGTTGGACTTGCCCTTGCCGCCCACCTTGTTGTCGGTATTGACCACGATGAGCATGCGGTCGGGGTTCTGGGCCTGAATGCGCTTAAGCTTCTCTGCGGTATCGTCGGAGGAATTATCGTTGATGACGATGACCTCGTAGCGGTCTTTGGGGTAATCGAAGTTCAGCAGGGCCCGCACCGTGCGCTGGATGACCGCGCTCTCGTTATGGGCGGGCACCATCACCGACACGAAGGGGTATTCCTCCAGGGGAATGTGGGGGTCCGTTTTGGCCATCCGGTAGTAGTAGATGAAGCCGCCCACCGACAGGAACACGTTAATGCCCATCAGCGTCCAGATGGCGATCATGGCAAAGAGCGTTAAATAGTCGGCTATGCTCAACCCTGATCCACCTCCTGCATTGTTGCTTCATTCTCCGCAGTTTTCACCTTCTGGCGTTTTTTGTTCATGCCCTGCACCAGCTCCTTGCGCATCACCCTGCGGGACAGAAGCGTAAAGGTGATGAACAGCGTGCAGGCAATGAATACGAAAATCAGAATCAGCTTGTTGCTGGTTTCGATCTGGTCTGTCAGGTACTGGGCAAAGCCCCGGTCGAACTCGTAATCCGCTTCGTAAGAGAAAGGATAGAAGTTCAGGTCCACCTTCACCCCGTTCACAGTCACGCCCTGCTCGTTCTGCACGATATAGTTATCCGACAGGAACAGGGTGTTTTCCATCTGGGTCAGGCTCTTCAGCACGCGCCGGGAAGCCTTGATCCGCCGCACATACTGGCGCAGCGTTTCCACATCCTCGTTCACATCCAGGTAGATGGCCTGGGCGAAGGAGGTGGTGAACGCCTGATCATCCTCCCAAGCGGATACGATGATCTGATGGCCGTCCTTGCGGGCCGCATTGGTGGTCAGCCGGTGGCCGGGAATGGGTTCAGCCGTCTTCACCGCAAAGATAGTGCGGAAGCTTTTCAGAATGTCGATGCCCTTTTCGCACAAAAGGTACACTTCCGGGGCCTGCAACGCCGTGGGATAGACCGCATAGGCACTGTAAGCCGAGTAGGCGATCTCCATGTGCCGGATCAGCTCTTCAGAGTCCACCTGGCTCAGCGTCACCTGGGGCATGGACAGGATCATGCCTGCGCCCCGGTTTTGCAGATACCGCAGGTATTCGCAGAAGTGCTTCATGGCCGGGTACTCCGCATGGTCGTAGATGGGCATCAGGGCCAGGGCGAAGGGCACACCCTCCTCCTCCAGCATGTCGGTGATCTCCATCAGGCGCGAAGGCTCGTAGAAGGGATACACCCTGTCCAGCACCACATAGCTGCCGTAGGCCGTAGGCGCATTCTCGTAGGGCCACTGCCACAGCTGGATCATGCTGGCCAGCATGGCGCACATCACATTGCTCTCGGCATCGAAGTACGCCAGGTGGGTGATATCCCCCACCGTTTTGCACAGGGGATAGCTTTCACTATTCACAAAAACCTGGCCGCCCAGGGACTCCCCTTCCCCCTGCAGCAGCAGAATGCCGTTATCCTTCACCAGAATATCGCCGGAGCCCTCGCTCTCTCCCTCGGCACTCCAGCGCACCACCACCGAGCCCTCGGGCCGCATGGTGTTGGGTGAAAGCTGCTCCAGGCCGCCCGAACCAATCACGAAGGTCTTCACGCCACTCTGGCGGATGGCCCATGCCGTGATATCCGACAGGCGGCGGTCAGGCTCCACCAGCACGATCACCGAGGTATAGGCGGAAACATCGCTGATGTCCGTCCAGGCGTCCTCGTAGGTGACCAGAGCATTGGTGTAGGCCATCAGGCGGTAGAGGTACTCAAAGGCGGCCTCCATGCGGCTGTCGCCCTCCACATCGGTGAGGATCAGCACATTTTCCTCGTCCGCCAGCGCAGCAGGGGCCGGGAGCATCCCCAGGCACAGCACCACCGCCAGCAGCAAGGTCAATACGCGCTTAAACATCGTACACCAGCTCGCTCTCCACACTGCGCTTGAAGCCCATCATGTCGCCCTTGAAGGTCTCCGCGCTGTACTGCTTGCAGGCAAAACGCAGATCCAGCTTCACGCCGGGCTCCAGAATGCCATCGAAGGCACCGTCCTTGCGCAGGGCCGCCGTCAGACGGTTGCGGACGAACACGCTGTCCTTTTCCGTGGTGGTCAGAAGCACCGCCAGCGTGCCCTTTTCGTCGATGCAGTAGGTACGGTCCTCCACACGGACGGTCATGCGCACGGTGTCGGCCATCTTCTGGCGCAGCTCCACATACAGCCGCTTGGGCAGGATGCCCCGCAGCTCGCTCTCGTAGCGCATCTGCACCAGCATCAGGGAGATGGGCAGGTTGTTACGCGCTGCATAGCCAGCCATCAGCCGCAGGTCGCGGTACAGGGCGCGCTGATTGTACAGGCCGGTGAGCTCGTCAACCAGCACCAGCTCTTCTACCTGGCGGCGCAGCATGGTGTTCTCGGTATCCATGCCCTTCATGCCCCGCAGGAACAGGCTGGCAGCCAGTGCACCCAGCAGCGGCACGGGCACCCACACATAGTCCGTCAGGGCCAGCAGCACACCGGACATGTAATACTCGTAGAGCTTATAGCACACCCACACGCAGGTCAGCGTGCCGCACAGCACCCAGCTCAGGGAGGAACGGCCCAGGAAGCCGATCATCACAGCCACGTCCATGGCCAGGATCAGCACCAGGTAGATCACGCGGCTGTCCGCCGGGGCAAACGCCATGATCATCGCCTGGGCAAAGGCCCACAAAAGCAGCAGCAGCACTGCCAGATCTCTGACAGATGCCTCGCGGAGATTCTTTTTCTTCATCTATTTATTCCTCCGTCTCAATGATCTTGGTCTTGTGCAGGATCTCACCCAGCAGAAGGATGAACAGCACGTCGATACAGCAGCCCATCAGGAACGACTCGCTGATCAATTCGCTGTCGCCGCTCATGATCACCACCGTCATGATCTCCACCGTGGCAAAGCCTACCAGCACATAGAACAGGCTGCTGAACAGGCTCTTTTTGCGGTCTTCATCGGTGTCCTTCTTCTTTTTCTTGCGGATCAAACCGAACGCCAGCAGGATGATCACCAGTGCGCCGGCGGTTTTGGGGGCCGACTGCTCCTTGAAGGTGGACCACAGTGCCATCCATGGCGATTTTGCCTTTTCCGGCAGGCCCACCGAACGCTCGTAGTTACCGCTGTAACTGGGGCGGGTCACAAAGGCGTCGTGAACGCCGATATCAAACATGCCGATCAGCGCACCGGGGTGGCGCACATAATGCAGGATCACCTCGCTGGTGGAATACCGGTCGAAGAAGCCTTCATCCAGCACACCGGAGGACGGCAGCACCACCGGGAAGGACTGGGTGGCGTAGGTTTCCGTCAGGATGGAGTACCGGGGCTCGATGCCGAATTCCTCCAGGGTTTTCTCGGGGTTATCTGTCTGAAACAGCACACCGCGGGTCATCTGGTTGTATTGTTGCTCCAGGGTCTGGTTGGTGGTCATCTGCGCCGTGGCGATCACGCTGGACATGCACAGGATCAGCGAGCACACCAGGTACAGCGAGCGATGGATGTTGCTGATGTTCAGCCGCAGAAGCCCCCAGTAGATCATGGCGATAACTACACCCGCCAGTGCACAGTAGGGGTTCACCGTCATCAGCAGGATGGTGGCCGCCGCCAGCACCACCGGGTACACGCCCATGCCTTCGCTTTGGGCAATGCCGTCGATCATGTCCACCATCAGCAACAGGAGCAGCCACTCCAGCGGCTGGGTGTACAGGGACGCCAGGCGGGTGATCATGCTCACATCGGCAAAGACCAGCACCGCCACCACGCCCACCGCCAGGCCCTCGGAGTAGATCGATACCCGGCTGAGCACGCCGCGGATCAGCGGATACAAAAGGGCCAGGTAAAGCACCAGGTAAATGGCCGCCAGGAAGCGCATATCAAAATACTCGTCCCAGGTGACAGCATTGTCGATCAGCTGCGCCAAACCCACCGCTGCCCGCAGCAGGAAGGGCGTGGTATCGGGGGTATCCGGATAGGTATGATAGACATACACCCGGTCGTAATAGTTGAAATAACGGTCGTCCCGGTCGGGCTCCAGCAGCTGCATGCCGGTATCCTTCAGCACATCGTCGAAGCTGCCGTCGTTGGACAGGCCGAGATAAGGCGGTACAAACAGCATCACCGAGGCGATCACCGCGATCACCGCCACCACCCAGAAAGCAAGCTGGGCCGGACGGTATTTCTCGCGCATGCGCTTGTCAAAGCGTTTGATCGCGCCCGTGACCTTGAAGATCTGATGGTTGACCCACCGGAAAAACTGCACGATATGCTTCACGGCTCACTCGCCTCCTTCCCTGTTGCTTTCGTTAGGAATCATTTCATGATATAGCTCTGCCACTGCTGCCAGGCCTGCATGGCCTGCACCACGTCGAAGGTGTACAGCAGCGTGCCGTTCGTTGCACCGTATCCACCCACGATGGGCTCCTCAAAGGTACGCAGCCTGTCCATTTCCTGCATGGCACACAGGGCCATGTCGGGTCGGTCGGCCGCAATGCCGATCTGCACCAGCAGCGCATAGGTGGCCGTGGATTCAAACTCATACCCGGCAGCCACCTGGCCCTCGGGGGTATATCCGGCAGCAATGTAGCCCTCCTGCAACCGGGCTTCCAGCCAGTCCAGGGTCTTTTCCTGGGGGATGCCCGCCTTGGCCGCATGGAGCACAGTGACCATGGCTTCGTTCATCTGCAAAAGATTGCCGGTGTAGCTGGCCTTGTCCACATCGTACCTGGGCCAGTACAGGGGGAATTCGTCGGATATCACGCCCTGCGCCAGCAGCTGCTCGGCCTGGTCAGCCACAGCCTGCCACCCTTCGCGGTAGCTTGCCAGCGCACGCATGGCCGCCACGTCCTGATAGCACAGGGTCACTTCGCCGGATACCTGGTCGTTACTCAGGTCAACGTAGTCGCGCATCCAGCCGCCTTCGATGCACTTGGCATACAGCGCACGCTCCCGGTAGGCCAGTTCCTGCGTGTAGCCGCCCCACTTTTCCTCGGCGTAAAGCAGAGCCTCCACCAGGCGAAGGTCGTCCAGGCTGGCGTTCACGCTTGCCATTTCGCCGTTCACCGTCTGCCAGGCGCAAAGACCGCTGCGGGTCATATGATTGCGGGCATAGGCCAGACTGTTGTCGAACAAGGGCTTGTTGTCCGTAGCCAGGGCATGGTGCATCATGATGCCCTGGGTTTCTGAAAGGACGGTATTCCTGGGCAGCAGCTTGCCATGCTCGATCATGCAAGCCGAAGCAACGCCGCCGTTTTCCGTCATGGAGGCCAACAGCTGCTCCATCTGGGCCAGGGCACCGCCGTTGGCGTATACCAGCATGGCGGACATTTCAGCCGCGTCCGGCGTATCGGCGGTGGCATGGGTCAGCGTACCATCCGCAGCGAAAAACGCCATGGAGGGTACGCTGTTCAGTCCCAGATTCTTGAACAAGGCGGCCCCGGGGTCCAGCAGTGTGCCGCAGGTGAAACCATAGCCAGCCAGGCATTCCTGGGCGGTTTGCAGCGTTTCGCCCCGCACACCCTCCCGGGCCACCAGCATAAGGCGTGCGCCTGCGGCCTCAGCAGCATCCATGGCCTGGGGAAACGCACCTGCAAAGTACTCCTTGCAGTCGCCGCACCAGCTGGACCAGAACAACAGCACCAGCGGCTGGCCTTGCAGCTCCGTCAGGGCAACGCTCTCCCCTTCCGCATTCTTCAGCGTTCCTTCATAAGAATGGTACAGCTTGCTGCGGTCGGGCAGATAGTCCTCACGGGTGGTCAGTTCGGCATTGGTAGCGGGGACAGGCGTAGCAACGGGTGCTTCCGGCTGCACGGAGATGAACATCCACACGCCTACACCCAGCAGGATTGCGATCATCACGGCAGTCAGGCACAGGGCAAGGATCAGCCGTGTCAATGGTTTTTGCTGCACCGTGTCCCCTCCCTGTTTTGCCATTTTTGTCGCAAAATCGGCCTATTCCGCCAGTTTCACGTATACATTATAATATATTCATATTCTGATGACAACGAATTTTTCGTTTTTTTCTTGTTTCATTTTCCGGAAACGGTACCGGAATGTGCCATAAAACGCAAAATGCGCCGATCCATCATGAATCGACGCATTGACATTATGCTCTTTCCCTAGGTTTGACAAACCTGGCGATCAGCACGCCGATTTCGAACAAAATCAGCATGGGAATGCCCAGCATCATCTGGGACACCACATCCGGCGGCGTCAGCACGGCTGCCACCACTGCCACGGCCAGAATGATATACTTGCGCTTGCTGGCCAGCATCTGGTGATTGGTCCAGCCCATCCGGGTGGTCATATACAGCACCACCGGCAGCTCAAAGGCAATGCCGAAGGGCACCACGAACCCAAACAGGAAGCCCACATACTTATCCACGCTGAGCATAGGCACGGCCAGGTTTTCGCCGGCGATCAGGAAGAAATCCACCGCCAGCATATACACCGCGCCATAGCAGAACACAACGCCCAGCAGGAACAGCAGCAGGATCACAAAAAACAGCACCCGGAAGGTCTTTTTCTCGTGGGGATACAGCGCAGGCTTGATAAAACTCCAGATCTGCCAGATGATCACCGGACTCGCCACCACGATGGCGGCAACCAGTCCCACCTTCATTTTGGTGACCAGTGCCTCGGACATGGCCGTGTAGATGATCTCGATCCCCCTGGCCTCGATGGGCTGCAGGATGAGGCCCATCAGCCAGTCAATGGCGAAGTAGAAGATCAGCACAAAGGCGATGCCGATGGCCGCCGCACTGATGACCAGCACATTGCGCAGCGCAGCCAGATGCACCAGAACAGACTGCTTCTGCTCCTGCGGAGCCACCTTTTCAGGGGCTTCGGTCTGCTTATTCTGCCTTGCCATCGTCCTTCGCTTCGGCCTTGTCGCCGTCCTCGTCGTTCTTCATTTCATTCTTGAAGTCCTTGATGCTCTTGCCCAGGGCCTTGCCCACACCGGCCAGCTTGCCGCCGCCGAACAGCACCAGTGCCAGCACCAGGATCAAAACGATTTCCCAAATACCCAAACGCATAATTCCATTTCCTCCTTATGCTTCAACGTCTTTTTTGATATCCTTTATTTCCTTCTCGATCTCCCTGGCCGCGCCTTGAATATCCTTGGTCACGTCAGCATCCTTGAAGGTTTGTGCGATATCTTCTTTGGTGTCCTTGAATTCCTTGGCGATGTCGTCCCAGCCGGTTTCTTTTTTCACCTCGCGCACAAACTTGCGGATGGTTTTCACCTGGCGGGCGATCCACTTCGCCACCTTGGGCAGATCCTTGGGGCCAACGATCAGGAACGCCACCAGCAGCACCACGATCAGCTCTGCCATGCCGATATTGAACATTCCCGTCCCCCCTCTCTCTGCTTTGTGCTGATATTATAACCCATGATGACAAAAAACGCAAATGAAACACATCAAATTTATTGTATTCATCTTTACGAATGCAACACCTTGCAGTACAATGTCAACATATTCACGAACAAAGGAGTGGATCCCATGACAGACTTCCATGTCAACAGCGGCTTCCTTTATGGCGTAACCGCCGTCATCATCGTCTTTGTGCTGGCGCAATCCGCCTTTTTCCTGGTGAAGGCCGCCCGCCGCGCCAAGCAGCTGGGCATCACCGGTGCCACCATCCGCAAGACCATCGCCTCCAGTGCGCTGTTCACCGTTGCGCCTGCAGTGGCCATTCTCCTGGGCGTGATCACCCTGTCCAAGTTCATGGGTCTGCCCTTCCCCTGGCTGCGCCTGAGCGTGCTGGGCGCGCTCACCTATGAGCTGCCTGCCGCTACCTCTACCGCCACCGCCATGAATCTTTCCCTCTCCCAGCCCATTTCTGACGCGCAGGCCTTCGGTGCCATCGCCTGGGTGATGACCCTGGGCATCATCCCCGGCATCTTCCTGGTGCTTTTCGGCCTGAAGAAGATCCAGGGCGGCGTGATGTCCATCAAGAACAAGGACCCCAAGTGGGGCAATATTTTCATGGACAGCATGTTCCTGGGCATGATCTCCGCCTTCGTCGGCATGCTCTTTGCTGATATCCGCCTGGGCCTGCCCGGGTTTATCCCGATCGTGGTGGCTGCGATTTCCGCCGTCATCATGGGCATTTGCGGCGTGCTGATCAAGGTCTGCAAGGTCAAGTGGCTGGAACAGTACGCCCTGCCCATTTCCATGCTGGGTGCCATGGCAGCTTCCATCCCCGTGACCTGGCTGATGGCCTGAGAAAGGAGCGAGCGATATGAATCAGAAATCTTATACCGATTCCGTGCACCTTTACGGCCGCATCTGGACGGCCACGGCCATCTTTCTTTTGCTGATGGCCCCCACCGCCATCTGTGTGCATTACAACGCCTGGCCTGAAATGCAGTACGTCCTCAAGGGGCTGCTGGGCGTGGCCCCCATTTACTGGACGGTGGGCATCATCGAGGTGCTCACCTACTCCCCCATGCTGGGCACCGCCGGCACCTATCTTTCCTTTGTGACCGGCAACCTCACTAACCTGAAGGTACCCTGCGCCCTCAACGCCATGGAAGCCGCCAAGGTCAAGGCTGCCTCCGAGGAAGGCGAAGTGATCTCCACCATCGCCATCGCCACCTCCTCCATCGTCACCACGCTGATCATCGCCGCAGGCGTGCTGCTCCTGGGCTACCTGCAGCCCATCCTGGAGTCCCCCGTCCTGGCCCCTGCCTTCGATAACATCCTTCCCGCCCTCTTCGGCGGCCTGGGCGTCGTCTACATCTCCAAGAACCCCAAGATCGCCATTGTGCCCCTGCTCTTCATGGTGATCCTCTTCCTGCTGGTGCCCTCCCTGGCCTCTTCCGTGGGCATTCTCGTCCCCGTGGGTGCGCTCATCGCCATCGGCGTCAGCCGCATCCTCTACAAGAAGGGCCGTCTGTGACCAGGGGCTTTGCCCCTGGACCCCACCAGAGGACGCTGTCCTCTGGACTCCTGCTTAAGGGATTTCATCCCTTAAGAATCCCTTTTTCGCGATGCTGCGTGGTTGCCCTGTTGTGAGGTGCTGCGCGTGTTTGTTGGAGGTTCGTATGGTTTGGTTTTGTTTGATTTTGGCTGCGCTGATGGTGTTCATCACGGTTTTGGTGATGCGGACGACGGCGTTCAAGCCGGAGGCGGAGGAGCCGGTTGCTTCTGAGCCGGAAGTGTTCGACGGAGATAAGGCTGTACGCGACTTGCAGCAGCTGATCCGCTGCAAGACGGTGTCTTACCGGGATAAATCTTTGGAGAATGATGCGGAGTTCGCCAAGCTGGAGGCTCTGCTGCCGGCGATGTTCCCCCATGTGCACCAGGTATGCGAGTTCATCAAACCCGGGCCCAGGAGCCTGCTTTTCCACTGGAAAGGCAAGTCTGCCGAGGCTCCCGGGGTGCTAATGGCCCATTACGATGTGGTTCCCGTCAATGAGGAATTGTGGGACAAGCCTGCCTTTGAGGGCATTATTGAGAATAATGTTCTCTGGGGGCGCGGCACGCTGGACACCAAGGGTACCTTTGTGGGCGTGCTGGAGGCTGCGGATAACCTGATCGCTCAGGGCTTTGTGCCGGAAAACGACCTATACCTGGCCTTTGCCGGCGATGAGGAGATTTCCGGCGAAGGCGCGCCTACCATCGTCCGCTGGTTCAACGAGCACGGCGTGAAGCCTGCCTTTGTGCTGGACGAGGGCGGTGCTGTGGTGGAGAAGGTCTTCCCCGGTGTCAAGCAGCCCTGCGCGCTGATCGGCATTGGCGAGAAGGGCCCCATGGATGTAAAGCTCACCCTGGACACCAACGGCGGCCATGCCTCCACACCTCCGCCCCACACGCCCGTGGGACTGCTGGCCAAGGCAGTCACCAATATCGAAAAGCATCCCTTCCCCTTCACCCTCACGCCGCCTGCTGAGCAGATGTTCGATATCCTGGGCCGCCGCTCCACCTTCCTTTACCGGATGATCTTCGCTAACCTGTGGTGCTTCAAGCCCGTGCTGAACCTGTTCTGCCGGCTTTCCGGCGGCGAGCTCAACGCCCTGGTGCGCACCACCGTGGCCTTCACGCAGATGCAGGGCAGCGCAGCCTCCAACGTGCTGCCGCCCCATGCCTGGGTGGGCGCGAATCTGCGGCTCATCAGCGGCGAAACCGTCGAAGGTGCCCGCAAGCGTCTGCAAAAGCTTTGCGGCAGCAAGAAGATCAAGGTGGACGTGGTGATGGGCATGAACCCCTCGCCCATCAGCCGCACCGACGATGAACCCTACCAGCGGCTGAGCAAAGCCATCCGTGCCACCTGGACGGACGCGGTGGTTTCCCCCTACCTGATGCTGGCCTGCTCCGACTCCCGGCATTACGGCCCTATCAGCGACCATGTGTACCGCTTCTCCGCCATGGCCCTGAGCAAAGAGGAACGCGGTATGATCCACGGCAACAACGAGCGCATTCCCTTGGAAACCATCAAGAAAACGGTGGCCTTCTACCAGCGGATCATCAAATCCTGCTAAAACCCACACAAAAGGCCAAGGTGCCCCCATGCACCTTGGCTTTTTTGTTGCACCATCGACCCCAAACAAAAGGAGCGACCAGTTACGGTCGCCCCGAATGGGTTTCGAAAGGGTCGAAGACCCTTCGCAGGGTGCAGGGGCAGAGCCCCTGCCGGGAGAGTCCAGAGAGGGCAGAGCCCTCGCTGGCGTTACTTCGCGGGTGCCTCGGGCACGGCCACGATGCGGCCCTGGCCGTAGGGATCGGCGTAGTCTTCGCCCACAACGCCGCCCAGGGTGGTGGTGATGTAGTCGATCAGCACCTGGTTGTCCAGCTTCACTTCATCCTGCAGGATGGTGCAGCCGTCGAACACGGTGTTGCCATCGCCGTTCTGCTTCAGCTTGTAGTTGTGAGAGGCCAAGGTGTAGACCTTGTCCATGTCCAGAGGCTCGCCGCCGACCATCACGTTCTTCACGCGATACTCGCCGTCCACGGACACGAACATCTTGTTCTCGTCCATCTTCACAGAGGAAGGAATGTAGGTGTGGATCTCAAAGGTGATGCCGGACACCTGCAGGAAGCCGCCGAACTCGTTGGGCACGTCCTTGCAGGCATACTCGAGGGCATCCAGCACCTTCTGGCCGGTGATCTCGATCACGCACATGGCGTTGCCGAAGGGATGCACCTTCAGGATGTCGTTCAGGGTGATGTCGCCAGCCTTGATGGTGTCGCGCACGCCGCCGCCGTTGACGATGGCAATGTCAGCACCGGACTGGTCGCGGTAAGCATCGGCGCACAGGTCGCCCAGGTTGGTTTCAGCAGTACGCACGATGCGCACGTCGGTTTCGGGATCGCGGATCACCAGGTCCACCTGGGTGGAAGCCACGACCTCAGCCAGCTTCTCGTTCAGGGCAGCGGTGGCGTTCTCCACGGCTTCGGAGATCTCGTTCTTGATCAGCTCGGGAGCATCAAAGTCGTAATCCCACTCGTGGATGCCGCACTCCATGGAGCCGTCCTCAGCAGAAATGCGCAGGTAGCCGATGCCTTCCAGCTTGGTGCCGCAGCCGGAGCGCAGCACTTCCTCGCCGTCCTTGTTCAGCATGATGACCTGCTCCTTGTCATGGCTGTGACCATCCAGGAAGGCATCGATGCCGTTGGTGTTGCCGATGATGTCAGCATAGGTCCAGGGCTTGCACTCGGCCTCGTTGCCCACATGGCCCATGGCCACCACATAGGAAGCGCCTTCAGCGATGGCAGCATCCACAGCAGACTGCACGGCGTTGTAGAGCTTCTCGCCGGTTTCGTCCTGGAAGAAGCCGTAGATGAACTCGCCTTCTTCATTCTTGAAGTAGGCAGGAGAAGAGGAGGTCAGGGTCTTGGGGGTGGAGATGCCCACGAAGGCAACCTTCACGCCGTCGAATTCCTTGATCACATAGGGATCAAAGACCAGCTCGCCTTCCTTGTTGAAGTTGGAGCTGATGTAGGGGAACTCAGCCTTCTCGGCCAGCTCCAGGAAGCGTTCCATGCCGTAGTCGAACTCATGGTTGCCGGGGGTGGCAATGTCGTAGCCCACAGCGTTCATCAGGTCGGTGATGGCTTCGCCCTTGGTCATGGTACCAACAGGCTCGCCCTGGATGGCGTCGCCATTGTCAACCAGCACCACATGGTTCTGGGCAGCCATGGCATCGCGCAGGGCAGCCAGGCCGGCATAGCCCCAGCCGGACTCGATGCCGCAGTGCACGTCGCTGGTGAACAGGATCACCAGGTCTTTGGTCAGCGCAGGAGCAGCAGCTTCTTCTGCAACAGCGGTGCAGCCCAGCAGCATAGCCAGCGCAAGGATCAGGCCAAGAATCTTTTTCATGGACATTTTCCTCCTTATGAAATTGACTTAAGGAAACCTTACTTTATTATACCATAAACTGGACGAATTTCAATATACGGACAACCTTGCTGAAACATTTTGCCGGGTGATTTTCATCATACAGGGCAGACGGCGCGCATACATTCACACCATCCGGAGGAGGTGGACAGCATGCGCAGAGGTCTTGCCCTGCTGTTGATGCTGCTGTTGCTGCTGTTGCTGTCCGGCCCTGCATCTGCTGAATCCTACACGATCCATGTGGATGTGGAAAGCAAGTCCCTCACGGTATGGCAGGGTGCGCAGTGCGTGAAGCAATACACCGTGGCCACCGGGGCCTGGGACACACCCACGCCCCTGGGCACCTTTGTCATCAACAGCCGTTTCAGCGGGCGGATGGGCGGCTTCGGCACCTGTTTTCTGGGGCTGAACGTACCCTGGGGCAGCTATGGCATCCACGGCACCAACAAGCCGGAGAGCATCGGCAGCAATGCCAGCCACGGGTGCATCCGCATGCATGTGAAGGACGCTGAGGAGCTCTACGCCCTGGTACCCAACGGCACCAAGGTGGTAATCGAGTGCGGCCCTTACGGTGAACTGGGCACCAGCCTGCGCCCCCTGAAAAGCGGCGACCGCAGCAGCATGGTCCGTGCTGTGCAAAGGAAGCTGCGCGCCCTGGGGTTCTATTATGGCTGGCCCGACGGCATCTACGGCGCGGCTACCCAGCAGGCGGTGGATGCCGCGAGAAAAGCCTGCCATCTGCCGCCCGGCGAAGTGGACTGGGCGTTCTATCAGGCCATTGGCCTGACGCTGTTTGAATAACGGAGGTGCGCCATGAACTGGGAGGAAACCAAAGCATTCCTGGCCCCTTGCTTTCCCCAGGCCATCCGGGATGAGATGGAGCTGCTGCTCCCCGGCGAGCTGCGGGAGATCCGCATCCGTGCAGGGCGGCCCGCCGTTTTCTGCACCGGCAGTCGCACCGCTTTTCTGGACTGGGCCCCGGACGTCCGCCAAGTGGAAACCCTGGCCGAAGCCCTGTCCGAGCACAGCCTCTACGCCCGGGGCGACGAGACCCGGCAGGGGTACGTCACCCTGCGCGGCGGCCACCGCATGGGCCTGTGCGGCCGGGTAACCGCCCGCGGGCTGAAGGACATTGGCTCGCTGTGCATCCGCATTGCCGCCCAGTGGCCCGGTTGCGCCGACAACCTTCTCCCCTATGCCGACAACCTGCTGATCATCGGCCCGCCCGGCTCCGGCAAAACCACGCTCCTGCGCGACCTGGCACGGCAACTTGGGCACGGTAAGCAAGGCAAGCAGGTGGCTGTCATCGACGAGCGTGGCGAGCTCACCGCCTGCGTACAGGGCGTACCGCAGCTGGACGTGGGCGATGCCTGCGATGTGCTGGAGGGTTGCTCCAAGCCGGAGGCCGTGGCCTGGCTGGTGCGCTCCATGGCCCCCCAGATGATCATCACCGATGAGCTTGGCGGCCCCGAGGACGCTGCTGCCCTGCTGGACGCCATGGCCTGCGGCGCGTCCGTCATCGCCAGCTGCCACGGCACCAGCCTGAACGAGGTGGCCAACCGTCCTGCCATGGCTGCCCTGATGGCCCGGCGCGCCTTTCATCATTACGCGCTGCTGCACCCCGAGGGCGGCGGCCGCATCGCTGCCCTGTACGACCGCAACGGAAGCCCGGTGAAGCCATGAGCCGCGTGCTGTTTGCCATTTTTGCAGGGCTGATCTGCGGCGTGCTGGGCATGCGCCAAGCCCAGCGGCTGAAGGACAGCAGCCTGCGCCTCCACCGCTGGGAGATCCTCCTGCAGCACCTGTGCCTGCTGCTTCAGGAAAGCAGCCTGTCCCTGCCGGAAGCCTTCCGGCAGATCGCATCCGAAAACACCCCCGCCGACGAGCTGCTCCGCCGCCTGGCCGACGACATGCAGCAGCATCCCCTGCTGCCCCTGCCCCAGCTCTACCAGAGCGAAGGCCCCGAGGGGCCCATCCTGTCTCGGCTGATGGATCGCCTGTCCCGCGGCAGCCTGGACAGCCGCGTCCAGGCCGTGGAGCAAGCCGCCCAGGAGATCGCGCTATTGTCCGCATCCACCCAGCAAAAGGTGCAGCAGGACGCCCGCATGTGGCTCACCCTGGGCTGGACCTGCGGCGCATGCCTCACACTTCTACTGCTCTAAGGAGTCCGTATGCAGATCGAACTGTTATTCCAAATCGCTGGCGTGGGGGTGCTCACCACGGTAGTGGCCGCCATTCTGCAGCGTTCCGGCCGGGACGAGCTGGCCACCCTGTCCACCGTGGCCGGGCTGGCCATTGTGCTGCTGATGGTAGTAGGCCTCCTGGCTGACCTGTTCACCAGCGTCCGGACGATATTCCAACTGTACTGAGGAGGTTCCCCCATGGATATTCTGCGCATGGCCGGTTTCTCCATGGCCTCGGCGGTCACGGTGCTGCTGCTGCGCCGCATGAGGCCCGAGATGGGCCTGGCCGCCGCCATCACCGCAGGGCTGATGCTGCTGCTCATGGTTCTGCCCCTTCTTTCGCAGATCGTCGAGGGCATCAGCGGCATTGCCCGGGCAGGCGGCGTGAAAGGCGGCTACCTCACCCAACTATTGAAGGTGGCCGGTATCAGCCTGCTCATGGACTTTGCGGCCCAGACCTGCCGCGACGCTGGCGAAGACGGCCTTGCCATGAAAACCGAGCTGGCCGGGCGCATCATGCTGCTCACCCTGGCCCTTAGCCCTATGCAGGCCCTGCTCCAGCAGATCTTCGCCCTGTCGCCATGATCCTGCTGCTATGCCTGCTGCTCCTGCTGCCTTCCCCGGCCCTGGCGGAATCCCTGGAGCAGTCCATCCATCAGGTGCTGGACGGCCTGGACATGTCCCAGCTGGAGGCCTTCCTCCGCCCGGACGATCCCCTGGCGGCCACCGGCGGCCTGCACGCCACCATCGCCGCCATTGCCCGGGGCGAAATGACTCTCTCCTTCGACCAGGTCTTCGCCCTGCTGGGCCGTCACTTTGCCTCTGCCGTACAGGGCAGCCTGTGGCGGCTTTCCCGGCTGATGGCCCCCGCCATGCTGTGGAGCCTGCTGCGCCGCCTTACGGGCAAGAGCGGCGACACCGGCAAGGCCGTGTGCTACCTGCTGGTGTGCGTAGTGCTGACCCAGGACCTCACCGAGCACCTCGCCCTTTGCACCGCCTCTATGGAAAAGATCTCCACCGGCATGCAGGGGCTGTTCCCCATGCTGCTCACCCTGATGGCCGCAGTGGGCGGCAGCGCATCCTCCACGCTGATGCAGCCCGCCATCGTGGCGGCAGCTGGCTCCATGACGGCGTTCATCCGCCATGTGACCCTGCCCCTGGCCACCGCAGCCGCGGTGATCACCATGCTCTGCCACCTGGGCGATGGTATCCGCCTGAACCGGCTCGCCAGCTTATTCCGCCAATCCGCCACCTGGACGCTGGGGCTTTGCTTCACGGCCTTCATCGGCGTGCTGGCCACCCGTGGCGTCACCGCTGCCGCTGTGGACGGCGTGACCATCCGCACCGCCAAATACGCCCTGGACAACCTCATTCCCGTGGTGGGCGGCCTCTTTGCCGATACGGTGGACACCCTCATCGGTTCCAGCATGCTGGTGCAAAGTGCCCTGGGCGTCACCGGGCTGATCCTCATCGTTTCCTGGGCCATGTCGCCCCTGTGCCAGACCCTGGCCGCCGCCCTGCTCTACCAGCTCACCTCCGCCCTTATGCAGCCCATTGCCGATGGCGAGCTGGCCCAGTGCATTCACGACTTCTCGCGCATCCTCATGCTCCTGTTCATCATCCAACTCTGCACCGCCGCTATGTTCCTGCTCCTCATCGCCCAGCTCATCGCCGTATCCGGCATGACGCTCATGCTCCGGTAGCCAGAGGGGGCGTTGCCCCCTCTGGACTCCTCTACCAAAGGGCTTTCAGCCCTCTGGACTCCCATTCGGGGATGCCGTTTGGTACGCTCCTAAGCATGGGTCCCGGCGCGAATACGGTCGCGCCGCGACGCGGGCAAAGCCGCAAATGAATAAGTGGGCCACTTTTCATTCCGAATTACGCATTCCGAATTCCGAATTATTTTACCGGAGGTTCCTGTGGACTGGCTTCATCCTTTTGTTGCGCTGACGCTATGCTGCGGTCTGGTGTTGACTTTGCTGCCGGAGGGTACTCTGCGGCGCACCGCTGCGCTGGTCATCGGGCTGATGCTGACGCTGTGCTGGGCGGATAGTGTGCTGAATTGGCTGCATCTGCCGTCGCTGCCTGACTTGCCAGACACAGCCTTGACGATGACCGGGTATGATGCCCAGCGTACCTGGGAAGATTACGCAAGCACCCTGGGAGGTGAATAGCATGCCCTTCGCCCATCTGAAGGAACGCTGGCGCAAGGATGGCTGGCTGTTGCTGGCACTGGCGTTGTCCATATTATTCTGTATGGTGCTGGGGTTGACGGAGTCTTCTTCCCCCAGCCAGACCGAGGAAGAAGCGCGCCTGGCTCGGGTGCTTTCCGCGATGGAAGGCGCAGGCAATGTGGAGGTAGCCGTGTTTTATCAGCAGGATGCCCCCATGCCCAGCGGCGCAGTGATCGTCGCTGCCGGGGCGGATGACGTGGGCGTTCGGTTGCAATTGACCCGTGCTGTGTGCACCCTGCTGGGGCTTGAACCCAGCCAGGTGGATGTTTTCTGTTCAGAAGGAGGTCAGCCATGAATCAGTTTCTTGTCAAATACCGCAACTACTTTCTATTTGTGGCCCTGCTGGCTACCCTGGCCATCAGCTATTTCGCCCAGCAGGAACGCCTGCTGGAAGCCTCCACCACGGTGAATCTTCCGGTGGAGCAAGTCACTGTATCGCCCTCCGGCAAGCTGGAAGAATTCCGCCTCCGCCGGGATGAGTCCCTGCAAACGGACATGGCTGCCCTGCAGGCCCTGTGCGATCAGGAGAACCTGACTGCCCAGACCCGCGAGGACGCCGCAGCCAAGCTGCAAGCCCTCATCGATACCCGGCAGGCACAGCTGGCCCTGGAGGGAGCCTTGACCCAGAGCGGCGTATACCCCTGCGTGGCTGTGATCTCCCCCGGCAGTGTGACCATCGTGACCGAAAAGGCCACCCTTTCCGACGGCGAAAGTGCTCTGGTGATGACCCTTGCCCAGGCGCATGCAGGGGTAGAGCCTTCAGGTGTGCGGGTCATGACGGCCAATTAGCAAAAAATGTTTCACATCTGCCAAACCTGGGTATGATAGGAACAAGGGGTTTCCCTTCGCCGGAAAGTGTGGTATACTGGTGCCATCAACATGAGTGGAGCGATGAAGTATGCAACGTACTGGCGAGGTAACCGCCGTTCACGGCGAAATGCTGGAAGTCACCTTCTGCCGGCCGGCGGATTGCGAGAAATGCAATGCCTGCCATGGCGGCGAAAAGGTCACCAAGCTGATGATCCACGGCAAGGCTCAGGTGGGTGATATCGCTGTTGTGGAAATGCCCACCAAAACCGTGATGCAGGCTTCCGGCCTGGCCTACGGTCTGCCCCTGGCCGGACTGATGCTCGGTCTGGCAACAGGCACGATGCTTTTCCCCCAGAACCAGGATATCGCCGGTGTGCTCTGCGGTGCGCTGGGCCTGGGCGCGATGGTGCTGTTTGTGCATCTCACCGAGAGCAAGCGCCGCAACGACCCCCGCTGGAAGCCCCAGCTGATCGAGATCATTCCCAAGAAAGACGCTTAAGGAGGTCTGTAATATGGCAACTGAGATCAAGCAGGAAAACTTTGATTCCTTTATCCGCGAAGCTGACAAGCCCGTTCTGGTGGACTTCTGGGCAACCTGGTGCGGCCCCTGCCGCATGCTGGCCCCCGTGGTGGACGAGCTGGCCCATGAAAACGAGGACAAGCTGATCGTCGGCAAAGTGGACGTGGACAACTGCCCCGACCTGGCCAAGAAGTTCGGCGTGATGTCCATCCCCACCCTGATCCTCTTCAAGGACGGCCAGCCCGTGGACAAGCGCATCGGCTACATGCCCAAGAACGAACTGGAACAGATGGTGGAAAAGGCATTCTGATCCCGCACACTTTCATTGAAGAGCCATGAGTAACGCACTCATGGCTCTTCAATCTTTTTCTTTCCAATTTGCTGTGAAGTATGCTATAATGTATTTTGTCTAACTATGGACAGTTTTCGTGCTGTTCATCGTTCTATGATTGACACTTGCCCGAAAGGAGCATTCTTATGATGAAACGTATCGCATCCCTTCTCCTGGCACTGCTGATGCTGCTCACAGCCCTGCCCGCCCTGGCAGACGACCAGCCCCAGCCCATCGAGATCATCCCCTACGAACAGCTGCCTGAAAACCTGGACGGCCAGCACCATTATCTTTTGCTGTGCACCGACAGCTGGAAGGCCAATCCCAAAAACCTGGGCAATACCGACGGCATCGTGCTGGTCACCCTGGACACCCGTGCCCACCGCGTGATGCTCACCTCCATCATCCGCGACGCCCTGGTGCAGCGGCCCGACGGCAAGATCGGCCGTATCAACTACATTGCCAAGAATTATTCCCCCGAGGATCTGTGCAAGGTCATTAGCCAGCACCTGAATGTGAAGGTGGAGGATTACATCCTGTTCGACTTCGGCCAGATCGCTCGCATTATCGACCACCTGGGCGGCGTGGACATCACCGTGGATGCCTCCGAGGCCAGCTATCTGCGCCGTTATCCCCTGGAGAATCACCAGACCAGCCCTGCGATGGGCGGCGCAGGCACCTATAAGTTCTACGGCCGCGCAGCCGTGATCTACATGCGCATCCGCAAGGCTGGCGGCGGCGGCGACTTTATGCGCACCCAGCGCGTGCGTACCGTGCTCTCCACCCTGGCCGACCAGTGCCGTGAGATCACCTACGAGCAGGCCAACGATCTGCTCAACGCCGTGATGGAGAACACCCTGCTCACCAACATGAACACCGAGCAGCTGGTGGCCGCCATGGACAAGGCTTACAGCCTGCGCGACTGCACCATCGAGGAGCTGCGCATCCCCCAGGATGACGCCGTGCACCCCATCACCTACGCCGCCATGTCCGTTCAGGAGCTTGACTGGGATATGTGCCGCGAGGACTTTGCCGACTATCTCACCAGCTCCTGGCTGGTCATGGACGAGGACTAACGCCGGTCAGGGCTCTGCCCTGACAACCCGGGAGGGGCACTGCCCCTCCACCCTGCGAAGGGTCTTCGACCCTTTCGAAACCCTTTCGGAGATGCCCGGCGTTCACGCTCAATTCCTAATTCATCATTCCTAATTCATCATTCATCTCTACAAAGGAGCTGTCCTATGAAGTGTCCCAACTGCGGCCAATGGAACCGCGCTTCCCTGCCACACTGCCAGAAATGCGGCACGCCCCTGGATGCTGCCGAAGGGCAGCTTCCTTCCTGGAAGACCACCCTGCGGGACGATCAGAAGGGCAAGGAGTATATCCGCGTGGATGAAGACGGCGAAGCCAGCGTGACCGCCGACAGCCGTGATGCACTGGCCCAGGAAATGGCCGAGCTGAAGAAGCGCAAGGCCGAGGGTACCCGTGTGCAGCGTCAGCTCCGCCGCGAGAGTGCTGAGCGCGGCTCTGCGCCGTCCTCCATGACCATCCGCACCCACGCCACCGTGGACACCTTCTGGAATGTGGAGGACAATCCGCGCTCCACTGTGCGCATCCGCCGCAGCGGCGAGAAAGACCCGGAAGAAGGCCGCACGCACCGCATCAACAATGCCTGGCAGGACTCCCGCAGCTATGACCCCCTGTGGGAGGAGCAGGAGATGTACGGCACCTGGCAGCTGCCCCAGAACACCCAGTTCACCGGCAAGCTACCCAGCCGCTCCCGCGGCCTGCGCCACCTGGCACGCGTTCTTGTTGCCATCATCATGGCTGCGCTGCTGGGCCTGACCATTTTCTTCGGCTATAACTACTTCAAGGATCGCCAGGCCGAGCGCAACCTGGCCAACCAGGCCAGCGTTACTGCCTCCATCAAGGATGACCTGGCCGCCCATACCATCCTCATTCCCGGCGAGGACGGCCAGCAGATCTACATCCGCGAGCTCCACACGTCCTACATCGTCACCGGCGGCTTTGCCACGGTGGAGATCGCCGACCACGTCTGGTATGACGAGCTGACCGATTTCATCGGCGAAAGCATGGACGTGACCCTCACCCCCTTTGTGAAGACCTCCGGCGGCCAGCAAAAGCCCCTGGACCCCATCACCTACGAGATCTCCATCCCCCTCAGCCCCATCACGCTGAACACCCCTGACGGTCTGCGTACCGAGGTCGCAACTGCCATGTACAGCATGAACTTCACCGTGCGCCCCGGCTCCACCGTGTACATTAACGATGAAGATGTGTCCGACACCGTTAATTCCGATGACGGCTCCTTCACCTACAACGCCACCGTGCAGCCCATTGGCGATAACAACTTTGTGGTGCGCGTCCGCAGCCAGTACTGCCGTGAGAACTCCATGACCGTCACCCTCTACCGCGAACCCCAGGAGATCCCCCTGGACCTTTCGGCGGACACTTATTCATCCACCAGCAAGAAGGCCATTGAGATCCGCGCCACCACCCTGCCCGGCGCAAAGGTGGAGATCCTCTCCCCCCACAGCGACCTGAACATCACCGAGATCGACTCCACCGGCGCCTTCAGCTTCTACGCCGTGTTTGACAAGATCGGCTACAACACCGTGGTCATCACGGCATCCGACCCCGGCAAGAAGACCTCCCGCGTGGAGTACCAGGTCTACTACCTCCCCAACCCCGACGAATACACCATCAAGGCCTGGCCGCTGAATGCCGCCGAGTATTCCGAGCTGCTGGCCAACAATAACGTCCGCACCGCCAATACTCAGGTGTATGTAGCCATTGGCACCATTGCCGAGATCATCAGCGACAAGCCGCAGATG
Organism: Clostridia bacterium; assembly: GCA_017938695.1. Classification (GTDB taxonomy): domain Bacteria; phylum Bacillota; class Clostridia; order Christensenellales; family Aristaeellaceae; genus UBA11524. The sequence goes on from JAGBBA010000075.1 coordinate 64,483, forward strand.
GCCATCATGTACACCTCCGAGGACGGCAAGAGCCAGCCCGTGCTGCTGGAGAACTTCACCAAAACCACCTGGAAGGTAGGCGAATACTACCGCATCTACGGCGATGCCAACGGCACCTATTCCAACATGCCGCGCCTGTCCGCCCGCTACACCTACTGGTAAGGAGGATCATCATGAACTGCGATCTGCTGATCATCGGTTCCGGCCCTGCCGCCTGGAGCTGCGCCCTCACCGCCCGCCAGCGTGACCTGAGCGTTGTGGTGGCTGCGGCTGAATCCGCCACCGGCTGGCTGCAGAAGGCCGAGCGCATCGACAACTATCCCGGCATGCCCGCCGTTTCCGGCAAGGACATGCTGCGGATCTTCCGCCAGCAGGCCGAGGAAGCCGGTGCTCAGGTCGTCAGCAGCCTGGCGCGCCAGGTGCAGCCCCTGGGCGATATCTACATGACCCTGTGCGGCAATGATATCATCGAATCCCGGGCCGTGGTGCTGGCCATGGGTGCTGCCCGGCCCAAGCTGCTCCCCGGCGAGGAGGAGCTCATCGGCCAGGGTGTCAGCTGGTGCGGCACCTGCGACGGCATGTTCTACCGCGGCAAGGATGTAGCCGTTCTCTCCGCCTGGCACGGCGGCATCGAAGAGGCCGAGTTCCTCTCCCGGCTGTGCGCCAAGGTGGACTATTACACCATGGCCGCCCACGACCTGCCTGACGAACGCCCCTATGCCCTGCACGAAGGCAAGCCCGCCGAGCTCGTCCGCCAGGAGGACAAGATCATCGTCAAGACCGATGTTTCTGCCGATGCCTACGACGGCGTGTTCATCTTCCGCCCGGCGGTTTCCCCGGCCAAGCTGCTGCCCGGCCTGGAGCTGGAGGGCGCGTTCATCCCCGTTGACCGCCGCATGGCCACCAACCTGCCCCGCGTCTATGCCGCCGGCGACTGCACCGGTCAGCCCCTGCAAATTGCCAAGGCTGTCGGCGAGGGTAACATTGCCGCCATTTCTGCGGCTGAGGATTTGAAGTAACGCCAGAGGGGCTTTCAGCCCCTCTGGACTCCCTAACCAAAGGGCCCTTCGGCCCTCTGGACTCCCATTTTTTGAGGTGCTGCATGAAGCGTTTTCTTGTTTGTTTGCTGATGGTGCTGCTCTGCGCGACGGCTGCGGCTGAGCCACTTAGTTACACCATGGATCTTGCCGGTACGTATTGCTATCCCGAGGGGTGCGATGAGCCTGATGCAGCGTATATTTACCGGTATGCGTATCCGCTGATGGCCGGGGATGACCAGGTCAGCCTGATGATCAACGAGTTCTACACCTATATGGTGGATGATGCGCTGGCCTTTGCTGTGCCCATGGCTGCTGAGGAAGTCGCCATGGATGGCATTCAGTCCTACACCAATATCAGCAGCGAGGTCACCTGCAACAGCGACGATTTCTTCTCCGTGAAGATTAGCAATGAGTCCTTCATGGGGGCGGCTACGTCCAATGTGGTCAGCGGCCATGTGTTTGCCCGCAGCGGCGACAAGGCTGGCACCGTGGTCAGCCTGCCCTATCTGCTGGGGATTCTCAACGCTGACGAAACCGACTCCTGGCTGTTGGACCGCCAGACCGCCAAGGCCGACACCATGGTGCGTACCCTGGTGTGGGATATCATTCAGGAGCAGCTGGCCGACGGGCTTATCGCCTATTACGACGATCTGACCTACGAGGTCTTCGAGGGGAATTTCTACCCGGAAGAGGATTTCTACCTGGATGAATCCGGCAGCCTGGTGTTCTTCCTGCAGGAAGGCACCGTTGCCCCGGTATCCGAAGGCGTGCTGTACTTCCCCTTCACCCTGGAAGAGCTGCTGGACGAGATTTGACCCATGCAAAAAGGAGGAGCCGTTGCTCCTCCTTATTTCTTTTGGAACACATCCAGCATGTGGTGCGTCACGCCCACCATATCCGGCCGTTCGCAAATACAGAAGTGGTATTTCATATACAGGTCAAACATTTCGTCGTCCATGGCATCCACGGTGTCCTCCATGAACTCCGTAGCCATGTCCGTGCCCACATAGTGCAGCCGCTGCACGGTGAAGCCATCCATCAGGCTGTCGATGTCCTCCCGGCGGTACAGCTGGAACAGCTCCTCCGGCGTGGAGGTCAGCTTGAAGGTTTCCGGGTCGGTCAGTGCCTTGTAGCGATCCAGCTTCAGCATGTTTTTCTTGAAGCAGAAGCTGACCACCGTGGCATCGTTGTTGCAGTAGGCAGCAAACACCACGCCGCCCTTTTTCGTCACGCGGATGGCCTCTGCCAGGGCCTGCCTTTGTTCCTCCACTGTGAACAGGTGATACATAGGGCCCAGCAGCAGGGTGATGTCATAGGTTTCGTCAGCAAAGGCGGACAGATCCAGCGCATTCCCCTGACGGATGGTGATGTTCTCGCCAGGCTGGGTGTTCTGTTCAAACACATCAATGTTGTGCTGGATCAACTCCACCGCGTCCACCTGGTAGCCCATGCGGGCCAGGGTGTGGCTGTACCGGCCCGTGCCCGCGCCGATCTCGATGATCCTCGCCCCTGGGTGCAGATACTTTTCCACATACCGCATGGTGGTCAGGTATTCCACCATGCCATGGCGGCTGCGCAGGCGGCTGTCTTCGTCGCAATGGTTGGTGTAGAATTGTGTCAGACTTTCCAGCGTGGTCATGCTGCACCTCCCGAAAATGATGTGTTATCTTACCACAAATCGCGCCCCGTGTCAAAAAACAGTATAAGTACAAGAAATACCCCTGGAAGCCAGGTGGGGCAAGGCTTGACAAGCTGTTGATGAACGGTATAATAGAAGAATACACGAGGAAAAAACGTGTTCCCTGTCGAAAGGTCGGCAGGTAAGAAGCGGAGGCGTTTTCAAATGCAGGAGATCAAAGTTACTCTTTCCACGGCCCTTAAGCAAAAGCCCCAGGACGAATCCCAGCTGGGCTTTGGCCGCATCTTTACCGATCACATGTTCCTGATGAATTACGAAAAGGGCAAAGGCTGGTATGATCCCCGCATCGTGCCCTATGGCGATTTCTCTATGGATCCTGCCAGCATGGTGCTGCATTACGGCCAGGCCATCTTCGAGGGCACCAAGGCCTATCGCCGTGCCGATGGCGGCATCCAGCTCTTCCGGCCTCAGGCTAATATGGCCCGCATGTCCTCCAGTGCCCAGCGTATGTGCATGCCCGCCCTGGACGAGGAAATGGCCCTGGAAGGTCTGAAGAAGCTGATCGAGGTGGAAAAGGACTGGGTTCCCCACCAGGAAGGCACCAGCCTGTACATCCGCCCCACCATGATCGCCCTGGACGTGCAGCTGGGCGTGCACGCCTCCAACAAGTATCTGTTCTACATCATCCTCTCCCCCGTGGGTGCCTATTATAAAGAGGGCCTGAAGCCCGTTGGCATCTACGTGGAGGATGCGTATGTCCGTGCCGTGCGCGGCGGCGTGGGCTTCACCAAGTGCGCCGGCAACTATGCCGCCTCCATCCTGGCTGGCGAAGTGGCCGCCACCAAGGGCTATGCTCAGGTGCTGTGGCTGGACGGCGTGGAGCAGCGTTACATCGAAGAAGTGGGTGCCATGAACATGATGTTCGCCTATGGCAACAAGATCGTGACCCCCATGCTCAACGGCTCCATCCTGCCGGGCATCACCCGCAACAGCGTGCTGACCCTGGCGCAGCAGCTGGGCTACGAGGTGGAGGAAAAGCGCATCGCCATCGACGAGGTCTTTGCTGATATCAAGTCCGGCAAGTGCACCGAGGCCTTCGGCACCGGCACCGCCGCCGTCATCTCCCCCGTGGGCGAATTGTGCTGGAAGGACGAGAAGCTCACCGTGGGCGATGGCAACATCGGCCCTGTGGCCCAGAAGCTCTACGATACCCTCACCGGTATCCAGACGGGCAAGCTGGCCGACGAAAACAACTGGATCGTAAAACTGTGAAAACCCGCTTACCCTATGGCGGGTGAGGAGGTTTCATGCTACGGGAAACCAATGTGCAGACCCTGAACTGGGCTGACAAAACCATGAGCGTGCTTAAAGCGCGGCAGCTGGAGGCCTGCGAATCCCGCCTGGCCGACCTGCCGGGCTTTGGCCTGTTTGACGGCTGCGACGCCGCCAATGTGGAAACGCTCTGGGCCTGCAGCTTTGAGGCGCAGGAGCAACCCATTCTCACCCATCTGCACGACCCCCGCAAACTGCAAGCCCAGGTGCTCACCACCCTTCCGGCAGAGGCGGCTCTCCTTTCCATGGAGGAGCATCACCTGCTGGACCGGATGCTGGCTCTGGGCGGCGAAGCGGAGCTGATGGACTGGGAGGAATCCAGCGCAGCCGAAAGCCTGGTGCGCCGCCTGTGGTGCACCGTCCGCCGGGAAGAGGATCATATCTTCATCCATCTTCCCCAGGAGCTGGTGGTGCCGCTGCAATTGATCACATCCTCCAAGGCCCATGAGGATATCCGCGAAAAGCTGTTCCGCTACGATGCCACTATCCGCGGCCTGCTTTATATCGGCGGCCTGCTCCATATTTCCGAGCCCCTGCGCCACCTGATGGTGGATGTGCTCCAGGGCACCTACGCCGAGAATCAAACCCTGGCCATGCGCTACATCCGCACGTCCTACGACTATACCTATGATCCCCGGGGGCAGATGCTTCTGCTCCATCCCGGCCTGGCCGAGCCGGAGCATATGCTCGCCAAGCTGAACATCCGCCCCGACACCCGTCTGGAGCTGGACGAAACCACCATGCTGGGCGCCATGGGCGGCATTCTACCGGAGGAACGCCCCCTGTTTGAAATGATGTACGGCCTGCTGCTGGGTGCAGTCCGCCCGGAGATCTCCGTGGAAGAAGCCGTGGAGGACCTGCGCATGCTGGCCAAGCAGGGCGTTGACCTTGCTGAAATGAACGACGTGCTATCTTCCCTGCTCACCACCCAGCCCACACAGGCGATGCTCTCCGGTGTGCAGCAGCTTTATCTGATGACCCCGCGCTGGGGAACCATGCGGTCGGGAACGGTGCAATAACATGGCATGCTACGAATGGAAAGTAACCCAGGCGGCAGAGGGGCAGCGCATCGACGCCTGCCTCCGCCGCTTTTTACCTGAATTGCCGCCCCATGTGCTGCGCCAGAGCTTTCAGCGGCGCGACGTGAAGCTGGACGGCAAACGCGTCAAGCCCGACGTGCGCGTCAGCGAAGGGCAGCTGGTGCAGGTCTACTGCATGGAGCCCGCCGCCCCCACCGTGGACGTGGTGTATGAAGACAACGATGTGCTGCTGATCAACAAGCGCGCAGGCATCAGCGTGGAACCCGACGAAAAGGGCGGTGCATCCCTGATCGAACTGGCGCATAAGCATCTTTTGTTGAAGGATGCAAGTGCCCTTCCTCCCCGCCCCTGCCACCGGCTGGATAACCAGACCTGCGGCCTGACCCTGCTGGCCAAGAATGACCGGGCGGAGGAGATCCTTCTTCGGGCCTTCCGCGACCGCACCATGGACAAACGCTACATCTGCCTTGTCCGCGGCATGATGAAGCCCCCCGCCGCCACCTGCAAGGCCTATCTGCTCAAAGATGCCCAGGCTGCCCGGGTAACCATTCTGGATCATCCTGCGCCCGGGGCCAAGTCCATCGCCACCGCCTATGAAACGCTGGAATCCGGCCCCGTCAGCCGCTTGAAGGTGCATCTGCTCACCGGGCGCACCCATCAAATCCGCGCCCACCTGGCCGCGCTGGGCCATCCCCTGCTGGGCGATGATGTCTACGGCGACCGCGCCTTCAACCGTGCCCAGCATGCCCGTCGGCTGATGCTCTGCGCCGCGTCCCTCACCCTGGATACCGGCGGCGAGCTCCCCCAGCTGGACGGCAAGACCTTTACCATCGACTGTCCCTTTTAATTCGAGGTGTTTATGGAACCAATCAAACTCATCGCCATGGATATGGACGGCACCCTGCTGGGCGACGGCGGCAATGGCATTCCCCAGGAAAATGTGGAAGCCCTGCACGCTGCCCACGCCGCCGGGATCAAGCTGGCCCTTTGCTCCGGCCGTATCCCGGACGATATGGGCTTTTATGCCCTGGATGTGGGCGTGCCCATGCACATCCTCGCGCTGAACGGCACCTGCTCGCTGGACCGCCCCCTGGGTGATATCATCCGCAGCCAGTACCTTGATCCTGCCGATGCCCGTGCCATCTTCAATATGGCGCAGGACTTCCCCGTGATCTACGGCATGTTCAGCGATCATGAGCTGGTGGTGAGCTCCAAGGAGCTGCCGCCGGAGTCTCTGGAGATGATTTTCGGCAAGAATATCCTGCGCAAAGGCACCCGTACCGTGGTGTACAGCAACGGCAAACAGGCCGAAAAGCTGCTGGCCCGGGGCGTGAACAAATACATGATTTTCTCTATCGACGATCCGGCTCCCCTCCAAGCCCTGCGCGCCCGCATGGAAAAGGAGCTGCCCCGGGTGGAGGTATCCACCAGCTGGGTGAACAACCTGGAGGTCAACCCCAAGGATGCCAACAAGGCCGTGGCCCTTACCGCCCTGGCCGACAGCCTGAACATCCCCATGAGCCAGGTGATGGCCATCGGCGATAACGACAACGATATTCCCATGCTGCAGGTGGCAGGCGTGGCCGTTGCCATGGGCAATGCCACCGCCAACGCCAAGGCAGCTGCTCATTATGAAACCCTGCCCAACAGCGACGGCGGCGTGGCTGCTGCCATCCGTGCGCTTGCCCTGGGCGAATCCATTCCGGGAGTTAGGAGGCTGCGATGAACAAAGTAATGGCCGCGCTGCACGAAGGCTTCGGCTATGTCTTCCGCCCCGTGCTGAAGTTTCTGGTGCTCATCGCCTTCCGCCCTAAGCGCACCTATGCCTCTGAAAAGGCCAGGCAGGAAGCCTTCAAGGAGCCGATGATCATCATCAGCAACCATGTGCATGGCATGGACGGCGCAGTGCTGCAGTCGCTGATGCCCTTCAGCCGTGTGTACAGCCTGACCGCCAAGGATCTGATCGAGCGCACCAAGCTCTACGGCTGGTTCCTCAGCCATCTGCGCACCATTCCCGTGGACCGCGAGAACGCCTCCCTGGGCTGGCTGCGCGAGGGCCGCAAGAAGCTGCGCGAGGGCTTCCACATCTACATTTGCCCCGAAGGCCGCTGCAACCGCGCCCGCATCGTGCTCCCCTTCAAGCCCGGGTTCGTTACCCTGGCCGCCGCTGCCGGCGTGAAGGTGGTGCCCATTTACCTCAATGGCGAGTACAACTACTTCTTCGGCAAGCGGTTCCGCTTTATCGTGGGCGAGCCCGTCACCATGACGCCGCCTCCCGAGGGACTGTCCGAAGAAGAAATGACCCGGCAGGCCAACATGATGCGCGATAAGATCCTTGAGCTGGAAATGCAGCTGAACGGCACCGTGCGCACCGGCAATATCCTGACCATGTAAAAGAGACGCGACTCATACGAGCCGCGCCTTTTTTCATCTGTCGATCCGCCTCACCAGGCTGGCGGTATAGGGCCGGAAGTACTTCTCCCAGAAGCCTGCCGCCGTGGGATTCATGGTTTCGTAGTCCACGCCCAGGAACGCAACCTTTTCACTTTTCAGCGTGCATAGCACATGGTCCAGCAGCATCTGGCTTATGCCCCTGTCCCGCCATGCCTCGCTGCAATACGCGCCGCAAATGTTCATCATGTCCGGGCTTTCGGTGAGAAAGTTCTCCCCGTCCGCGCACACTTCCATGAACGCGATGATTTCACCATCCGCCATGGCCGCAAACAGCCGGGAATCACGGTGCTTTACCGTGTCCAGCCACGCCCGGCGGCCTTCCTCCGTCCGTGCCATGAAGCACGGGCTTTGGCACAGGTGCTTGTCCAATGCTTCACGCAGTGAACGCACAAGCTCACCGCTGCCTGCTGGTAGCTCGCAGCAAGTCACACCAGCAACCTGCGATGCATGCAGCGGCTCCACCCTGCGGATGGCATCAGCGCACCGCTGCCCGAAGCTGTACCGGAACAGTTCATGCTTGGCTGCGTCGTCATGCTCATACAGCGCAATCGAATGATACACCGCACCAGCTTTCGCCCACTTGTCGGCAGCTGCCTGGTACATCCGCTGCCAGGTACGCGCCGGGGCGTCCTCCGCCACGCCATGGGCTTGGACGGGCGAAAACACGCCCACAAACTGCTCCTGATACTTGGTACCCCATGTGCCGAACATCCCATGAAAGGGCCCGTAAGCTACCAGATAACCAATCACGCGGCCATTCTCCATGGCAGCCACGCCCATACCATTGGCCAGGCTGGACAGCTCCGGCACACCAACCGACGGCAATTCCACCGCCTCACGTTCCCGATCCAGTTGTTTCTGTGCAATGCAAACCGCCTCTGCCACATGGCAGAGCTGAAAATCCACAATATTCATTTTCTTTCCTCCAATTTTCTTTGGAGGATTTCTTTATCGTGTCTCCTCCTCAAACACGATTTTCAAACAATAACGCCGCATGGCAATCGCCTCCTTTTCATATGATACCCCATCCTACCATACATCGCATTTCCGCGCAAGCAAAAAGCAGCTTGATCACTCAAGCTGCTTAGAAAAACCACCTCACAGGAAGCCCGAATGGGTTTCGAAAGGGTCGAAGACCCTTCGTGGGGTTCCCCAAGGGGCAAAGCCCCTTGGGTGGGAGAGTCCAGAGAGGGCGAAGCCCTCTTTGGTTTTACTTAGAGTACTTGGGACGAGCAGTGTAGGTGGTGTGCAGCAGCTCGTGAGCCTTGTGGCTGTTGGGCTGGCCCAGATACTCGTCATACAGCTTCTTGATGGAGGGATTCTCGTGGCTCTTGCGCAGGGCCTTGCCAGCATCTTCACGATACAGGGCAGCGGCACGCAGGGCCTTGGGATCGCATTCCATACGCTTGGCAGCAGACACGATGGGCTGGCCGCCGCCGGTCACGCAGCCGCCGGGGCAGCCCATGACCTCGATGAAGTGATAGGTCTTCTCGCCGGCCTTGATGGCGTCCAGCAGCTTGGCAGCGTTAGCGGTGCCATGAGCCACGGCCACGTTCAGGGTCACGTCGCCAACCTTCACAGAGGCTTCCTTCACGCCTTCCACGCCGCGGACAGCATCGAACTCGACCTTGTCCAGGGTGTCGCCGGTCACCAGCTCATAGGCGGTACGCAGGGCAGCTTCCATAACGCCGCCGGTGGTGCCGAAGATAACGGAAGCACCGGTGGACTCGCCCAGCATGTCGTCGAAGTCCTCGTCGGGCAGGTTCACGAAGTCGATACCGGCTTCCTTGATCATCTTGGCCAGCTCGCGGGTGGTGATGACGCAGTCAACGTCAGCCAGGCCGTTCACGCTCAGCTCAGGACGGGCAGCCTCGTACTTCTTGGCGGTGCAAGGCATCACAGACACAACGGCGATGTCCTTGGGATCAATGCCAGCCTTCTCGGCATAGTAGCTCTTGATCATGGCACCTTCCATCTCGTGGGGAGACTTGCAGGAAGACAGGTTCGGGATGAACTCGGGATAGTAGTGCTCGCAGAACTTGATCCAGCCGGGAGAGCAGGAGGTGATCATGGGCAGAACGCCGCCGTTGTTCAGACGGCCGATCAGCTCGGTGCCTTCTTCCATGATGGTCAGGTCAGCAGCCCAGTCGGTGTCGAACACCTTGTCAAAGCCCAGGCGGCGCAGGGCAGCGGCCATCTTGCCGGTGACCAGGGTGCCGATCTCCATGCCGAACTCTTCGCCCAGGGCGGCACGCACGGCGGGAGCAGGCTGCACGACCACATGCTTCTTGGGGTCGGCCAGCAGATCCCACACCTGCTTGGTGCCATCCTTCTCGTACAGCGCGCCCACGGGGCAGGCAGCGATGCACTGGCCGCAGTTGATGCAGCTCATCTCAGCCAGCTTCAGGTTCCAGGGAGACTCGATGGAGGTCATGAAGCCACGGTTCACGGGGCCGATGACGCCCACAGCCTGGGTGTGGTTGCAAGCAGCCACGCAGCGGCGGCACAGCACGCACTTGTTGTTGTCGCGAACGATGGAGGGAGAAACGTCGTCGATCTCGTGCTTGGTCACAGCACCAGCGAAGCGGTCGCCGTCTTCCACGCCCAGCTCGTTGCACAGGGTCTGCAGCTCGCACTTCTGGTTGCGGGGGCAGGTCAGGCACTTCTTGTCGTGGTTGGAGAGCAGAAGCTCCAGGTTGGTCTTGCGGGCCTTGCGGATCGCGGGAGTGTTGGTCTTCACGACCATGTTGGGGGTAACGGGCAGCACGCAGGCAGCCTGCAGGGCGCGGGCACCGGTGTCCACCACGCACAGACGGCAAGCGCCGATCTGGTTGATGTCCTTCAAATAGCACAGGGTGGGAATGTTGATGCCAGCCTTCTTCGCGGCTTCCAGAACCGTCGTGCCAGCGGGAACTTCAACACTCACGCCGTCAATCGTCAGTTGAATCAGCTGTTCCATTGTTATGTCCTCCTTTGCACGATTAGTTCTTGATGATCGCGCCGAAGCGGCACTTCTCAATGCAAGCGCCGCACTTGAGGCACTTGGTGGTGTCGATCACATGCTGCTCGCGCACGTTGCCGGAGATGGCACCGGCGGGGCAAACCTTGGAGCACAGGGTGCAGCCGCGGCACTTGTCGGTGATGACATAGTTCAGCAGCTTCTGGCAGTGGTGAGCGGGGCAGCGCTTCTCCTTGATGTGAGCCTCGTACTCATCACGGAAGTACTTCAGGGTGGACAGCACGGGGTTGGGAGCAGTCTGGCCCAGGCCGCACAGAGCGGTGGCCTTGATGTTCTCAGCCAGGGCTTCCAGCTTCTCGATGTCGCCTTCCTCGCCCTTGCCCTCGGTGATGCGCTCCAGGATCTCCAGCATGCGGCGGGTACCCACACGGCAGGGGGTGCACTTGCCGCAGCTCTCGTCCACGGTGAAGTCCAGGAAGAAACGGGCGATGTCAACCATGCAGTTGTCTTCGTCCATAACGATCATGCCGCCGGAGCCCATCATAGAGCCGATGGAGGTCAGGGAGTCATAGTCGATGGCGATGTCCAGGTGCTCGGCAGGGATGCAGCCGCCGGAGGGGCCACCAGTCTGCACAGCCTTGAACTTCTTGCCATTGGGGATGCCGCCGCCGATATCATAGATCACGGTGCGCAGGGTGGTACCCATGGGAATCTCCACCAGACCGGTGTTGTTGATCTTGCCGCCCAGAGCGAACACCTTGGTGCCGCTGTTGCCGGGGGTACCGATGCTCTTGAACCAGTCAGCGCCCTTGTTGATGATCAGGGGGATGTTGGCGTAGGTTTCAACGTTGTTGATGTTGGAGGGCTTGTCGAACAGGCCACGCACAGCGGGGAACGGAGGCTTGGGGGTGGGCTCACCGCGCATGCCCTCGATGGAGTGCATCAGAGCGGTTTCCTCGCCGCAAACGAAAGCACCGGCACCCAGACGGATGTGCATGTCGAAGTCGAAGCCGCTGCCGAAGATGTTCTTGCCCAGCAGGCCGTATTCACGGGCCTGGTCGATGGCGGTCTGCAGACGGCCAACGGCGATGGGATACTCGGCACGGACGTACACATAGCCTTCGGTAGCACCGATGGCATAGCCGCCGATGGCCATAGCCTCGATCACGGAGTGGGGATCGCCTTCCAGGATGGAACGATCCATGAACGCGCCGGGGTCGCCCTCGTCAGCGTTGCAGATGATGTACTTCTGGTCAGCCTTGCTGGCGGCGGCAAACTGCCACTTCTTGCCAGTGGGGAAGCCAGCACCGCCGCGGCCGCGCAGGCCGGAATCCAGCACAACCTTGATGACCTCTTCGGGGGTCATTTCGGTCAGCACCTTGCCCAGAGCCTTGTAGCCGTCGAAGGCGATGTACTCGTCGATGTTCTCGGGGTCGATCACACCGCAGTTACGCAGGGCAAGACGCTCCTGCTGCTTGTAGAAGCCCACTTCGTCCAGGGACTTCTGAACGGTGCTCTCCTTGGTGGCATGGTCAACATACACCAGGTGCTGCACCTTGCGGCCCTTCAGCAGATGCTCGGAGACGATCTCATCCACGTCTTCGACCTTCACGCGGCTGTAGAAGGTGCCTTCGGGGTACACGATAACCACGGGGCCGGCCTCACACAGGCCGAAGCAGCCGGTGCGGACAACCTGGACTTCCTTCTCCAGGCCCTTTTCCTTCAGCTGCTGTTCAAAACGCTCGATCAGCTGAGCGGAACCGGACGAAGAACAGCCCGTACCACCGCAGACCAGCACGTGTGCGCGATAAAGATTCATGGGTACTCCTCCTCATGTGTCGTAGAGATTACTCAGCAGCGCCGATGGTGTACTCTTCCACGGGGCGGCCATTGACGATGTGCTCAGCAACGATGCGGGCCACCATCTCGGGCTTCACCTTCACGTAGGTCACCTTTTCCTGACCAGGCAGGATCACGTCGACCATGGGCTCCAGGCGGCACATGCCGATGCAGCCCGTCTGGGACACGTTCACGTGCTCCAGGTTGCGCTTCTTGATTTCTTCCACGAACTGCAGCATCACAGGACGGGCACCAGCAGCGATACCGCAGGTAGCCATGCCGACCACAACGCGGGCAGCGTCGTGATTATCCTTACGCATGGCAATGTTCTCCAGCGTCTTGGCGCGGATTGCTTCCAGATCAGCCAGGGACTTCATAGCTCAAACACCTCCAAAGATTGGGTTGATGGTTTCTTCCAGTGCTTCTTTCATCCAGGCGGTCACAGCAGGCTCGTTCAAGGGAACGCCTGCCAGCACGGCCCGGACTTCCCGCGTGTCGAAGCTCCCCTCGCCCGCAGGCGACTTGCCTTCGAAAAGGAAGTCGGGCTTTTCGGGGTTGACGAGGATCAGGCTCAGGATGGTTCCGGCCAGATCCCCCATGGGAAGGCTGTCGATGTTGCGGGTATCGTAGGTAACGGTGAGGGTAGTGCCCTGCCCCACCTGGCTTTGGATGGTCAGGTCGCCGCCGGCGCGCTGGGCGTTCTCCATCATCATGGGGATACCCAGGCCCACCTTGCGCGTGGTGCGCGTGGTGGCAAAGGGGCTGGTCACCCGGGCCAGCAGCTCCGGGGACATGCCGCAGCCATCGTCGATCAAGGTGAAGGTCAGCCAGCCGTTTTCATCCACCGTCATGCGGATGGTCACCAGGCTTGCCCCGGCCTTGATGCTGTTCTGAGCCAGATCCAGCAGATGCAGCGAAAGATCTCGCATGCTTTCCACCTACCTCACATGGTTGACCTTAGGCGCGATACTTGGCAATGATGCCAGGGATATCTTCGGGCACCAGACGGCCGTACACTTCGTCGTTGATCATCATAACAGGGGCCAGACCGCAGGCACCCAGGCAGCGGGTGGCGTTCAGGGTGAACATGCCGTCAGCGGTGGTCTTGCCAACGGGAACCTCCAGTTCCTCAGCCAGCTTGTCCAGCACCTTCTGGCTGCCCTTAACGTAGCAGGCAGTGCCCAGGCACACACCCACAACGTACTGACCCTTGGGCTCCAGGGAGAACTGAGCATAGAACGTGGCAACGCCATACACCTCGGCCAGGGTGGTGCCCAGGCCGTCGGCGATGATCTGCTGCACATCCATGGGAACGTAGCCGAAAATGTTCTGAGCTTCCTGCAGCACGGGCATCAGCGCACCGGGGGTACCCTTGTGCTTGGCGATGACTTCGTCCAGCTGCACGTACTTTTCCTTCATTTCAGGCATGGTACATGAAACCTCCTTCAATGGTTACAACTCCAAGGCGCAGAAAGATTCCGCGCACTTTGTCGATATTTTAACATGAATTTCAAGGAAAAGAAAGCACCATTTTATTCAAAGAAGGTGCTTTTTTTTGCCTTTTCGACAAAACCGTAGTTTTGCACAGCATTTTGCGCCATTTCCTGTGAAAAACCGCGATTTTAGTTAGTTACGCCATACCGCCTTTGATGGTGTCAAACAGGCCGCCCAAGGAAAATCTTTCCACCTGGAAATCAAACTCCGCCTCCATGATGTTCCCCAGCTGGTGCGCATCAGACGAATACAGCACGGTGCGGTTTTTCACGATGGACGGGTGGATATCCATGTGTCTGGCAACCTCCACCACCGGGAACACCGGTTCCTCGGGCATCAGGCCCAGGTTGATCAGCAGTCCGTTGGAGCCCCGGTTGATGTGCGCCGGCACCGCCACCCCGCCCCGCTTGCGAATGATCTCCGTGCACTCGGTCAGATCCAAGTCCGTCGCGCCGATGAGCATGCGCATTTCCTCGCCCATGATCTCATCGTCCGTGTTCATAATGTACTGGTTGCCGAAGAACTTGGGCCGATTGGGCATCTTGGGCAAATGGGAGGAAAACACCTCCCCTGCCTCCAGCGCGTCATCCACCGTGGGAAAATACCCCAGCAGGTGCACTTCCTCGCGGGTAGTAACCTCCATTCCCGGCAGAAGGATCAGGTGGTAGTAATCCGCTGCTTCCTTCACATAGGGCAGGTTGCGGGCCGTGTTGTGATCGGTCACCGCAATGGCATCCAGCCCTTTGATGTGCGCCATGCCGCAGATATTCGCCGGGGTCATGTCGTCATCCGCGCAGGGCGACAGGCAGGAGTGAATGTGCAGATCCACGAACATGGATCATGCCTCCCTGGGCGAACCAGGCAGACCCTGGGCCGCCATCAGCGCGCACAGCTCATAGGCCGTCTTGTCGCTGGCCAGCACGGTGATGCCCTCTTCCTTCGCCTTTTCCAAGGAAGCCTCTTCCATCTCGATGCCTTCCGGCACGATCACCGCCGCCATCTCCATCAGGGAAGCCACAGCAATCACGTTCATGTGCGTCTGCACGGTGATCCACGCCATGCCCGCCTGGCCATGGGCCATCACCCAGGAAAGCAGGTCGCAGGTATAGCCGCAGGAGATCACCGCGCTCTTATCGGTGTTCGGCGTCAGATCCGTCGCGCCGGTGATCTCAATCAGTTCCTGAATCGTCATAAGAACCACTCCTCTATCTTATTCATATGTAACATCCATTTCACGCACCATGTCCCGCGTCGCGGTGCGCCCTCCGCGCACCGTGACCCCTGCACAAATCCCACCCACTACGCCACCCTAAAGCGGGAGTCCAGAGGGCCGAACGGCCCTTTGGCAGGGTTTCCAAAGGGGCAGAGCCCCTTTGGCGGTGGAGTCCAGAGGAGGCAGAGCCTCCTCTGGTCACTCGCGGGTGGTCTGGGCAAGGTTGACCATTTGCTGGGCCATGATCTTGAGTTGCTCTTTCAGGCGGTGAATACAGTCCATGTCCCGGGCAAAGCCCTGGACGATATCCTCGGCAAAGGTGCGGCAGGTGGGACTGCCGCAGGAGCCGCAGTCGTAGCCGGGCAGACGCTTGTAGATCTCCTCCATCTTTTCCAGCTTGCGCATGGCCTCGACGATGTCGTCGTCCAGCTTCATGGCGGTATTGGGCATGATGTCCTTCTGGTTGTAGAGGGGATACTTGGTCAGCATGCTCACGTCCACCTGCTGCTCGGGGTGCAGGTCGGAGGTCTTGTCCACCAGGCGGCGGATCATATTGCGGGCCACATAGTTGTTTTCGAAATTCAACGGGCCGCCCACGCAGCCGCCGGTGCAGGCGGAGCCCTCGAAGAAGGTCAGGTCGTGGAGCTTGTTGTTCTCGATCTCCTCCAGCACGCGGATCACGTTCTCGATGCCATCCACGGCCATGGAGTTTTCGGGGCACACCGCATTGGCCTCGCCGCCGCTGTTGGCCCAGCCCACGCCCCAGGACGTGGCCTGCACCAGGCTGTCGTCGGTTTCATGGGCTTTGGTGTGGCTGGACAGAAGGCCGTAGATTTCCAGCACGCTGATGGCACCGTCCACCGCGCTCTTTTCGTGGCCGATGGGATTGCGGATGGCCGTCACCTTAGCCGGGCAGGGCGTGATAAAGAAGCACCCAACCTCGCTCTCGTCCACCTGATGCTTGCGGGCAAACTCGCGCTTGGCAATGAGGGCCGCCACCTCCATGGGCTGGCGGATATCCACAATGTGGTCGATCAGGTCCGGGAAGCGCACCTGGATCAGCCGCACGATGGCCGGGCAGGCAGCGGAGATCAGCGGCTTGGGCAGATCGGGCTGGCGCAGCTTTTCGCGGATAGCACGGGTCACCACATCGGCACCCCGGGCCACTTCGAACACCTCGTCGAAGCCCATGTGCTTCAGACCCGTGAGCACCTGGGCGATGCTGCGCAGGTTCTTGAACTGGCCGTACAGCGAGGGCGCAGGCAGCGCAATCTTATACTTGAACCGGCTGATGGAGGACAAGGGATCGGTCACGGCGATCTTCGCATGATATTCGCACACGCGGATGCACTCGCCGCAGTCGATGCAGCGTTCATCAATAATATGCGCCCTGCCGCCGCGCACACGGATGGCCTCCGTGGGGCAACGCTTCAGGCAGTTGGTGCAGGCCTTGCACTTTTCCTTTTCCAGCCGCACCGAATGAAAAATGCGTTTTTCTTCCATAAATGAACTCCTCAGGGGGTGCCAGAGGCGCTGCCTCTGGACTCCGCCAGGGCTCTGCCCTGGACCCGCGAAGGGCTTTCAGCCCTTTCGAAACCCTTTTTTGTGTCGTGTTGCTTGGCTGCGTGAGCGCAGCTGGGCGGTGGTACGATTTAGCCCTTTAGGGCGAAGGACATCATGATGGTGGTGCCCACGCCCACCTGGCTCTGGATATCAAAGTCGGTGGCGTTGCGCTTCATGTTGGGAAGGCCCATGCCTGCGCCAAAGCCCAGGGTACGGGCTTCCTCGTTGGCGGTGGAGTAGCCTTCGGTCATGGCCTTGTCGATATCCGGGATGCCCGGGCCCACGTCCTTGGAGATCAGGGTGACCTTTTCCGGGTCCACCTGCAGGGTCAGGGTGCCGCCCATGGAGTGGATCACCAGGTTCAGCTCCACCTCGTAGCTGGCCACGGAAACCCGGCGCAGCACCGTTGCATCAATACCAAGCTGCTTGAGCTTGCGCTTTATGGTGGTGGACGCTTCGCCAGCGGTGGCATATGCGCCCGATTCGACAGGGAAAACCTGTTCCATCAAAATCGCCATAGCAGGTTCTCCTTACTTCGTTTTTTCTTTGGTGCCCGGCAGGCCACGCATGTAAAGCTCGCCGCAGGCCGTGTAGGTGGTCATCTTGGTGGAGAGCACAGCAATGCCGGCTTCCTCTGCCATTTCCAGGATCTCCTCGCTGGGCTGCTTGCCCCGGGAGAACACGATGCAGGTGATATCCAGCATCTCGGCAGTGCGCACCACATGGGTGTTGATCAGGCCGGTGATCAGCACGGTCTTGTCCTTCACAAAGGCCAGCACGTCGCTCATCAGGTCGGAGCCGCAGGCCGTGTCCACCGGGTCGTCCAGCTTGTCTTCACCATAGAGCACCTTGCCCTGCACGATGTTCATCACGTCACGGATCGTCAAGTGTATTCCTCCTCTATCTGCATCATGTGCATTCATTCCATCAATTGTTGCCTTAGCTCGCAGCTCTGGTCGAACAGAGCCATGGCCTGCAGCTTCATTTCGGCCGAGAGTGCCGTTGCGCCCTCCGCCTTTTGCAGCAGCTTCTGCCGTGCTGCCCAGCCTTCGGCCTGCTGGATCTCCAATTGGATCAGTGCCGGATACGGCGCGGTGAACCTTGCCTTGGCGGTGTTCAGCCACAGGGCGACGGATTCCCCCAGGGCCGCAATGGCTTCCTGGGCCTCGCCTGCGGTCATTTCGCCGCCGTCCAGCTTCTGGGCATTATCACGCAGCACATTGGCTGCCTGATGCATCAGCATCAGCCCGGCCTCGGCCACATCCATCTGCCCTACCATACCAGTGAGCCGCAGGGTGATCTCCGGGCAGGCCCAGGTGTGCAGGTAGGTTTCCACGCTCTGGCTGGTGCTGAGCCGCTCCCGCACGGCTGCAGCGTCGTCCTTGTCGCCGTAGCAGGCAATGTAGACGCGCCACTTGTCGCCGTCCTGGTTCACATAGCCCGGTGCCCCTCTTTGGGCGTACAGATTCACTTTTTCCTCCGCCGCAGCCCGGGTGGAGTAGATCCCCGTCTGGATGGCATACCATGTATGGCTTTCCAGGGTGATCTCCCTTGTTTCCACCGTTTCATCAAAGGAGGCGGTCACCGGCGTATTGGTGGGCTGGGGCACAGGCTCCATTTCCAGGCCGTTTTGCCCTTTCCACCTGAGCCACACCCCCAGGGCGATCAACGCCACTATGCACAAAAGCAGCACACGCCGCAGCCTTTTGCGTCCCCTGGCACGCTGGTACATCCGTCTTTCCACTCGGCCCATATCGCTCCCCTGCCTTTCAGGGAAGGTTATGCGTGTATATGCGTCTTCATGTCAATTTCGTGTATATTATATTATAAAGCATAACCCCATCCAAGGCAACCCCTATTTGCCGCCGCTTTTCTCCCCTGGAAAATGTTGCGTCCGCTGTAAATTCATCGTATAATAGGCAGGAATCAATATCTATCAGGAGGATAGTCATGAAAGTTCTGTTCGACCTGTTCCGCGCCTTTTTCACCATCGGCGCGCTGACCTTCGGCGGCGGCTATGCCATGCTGCCCATGCTGGAGCGGGAAATCGTCACCAAGCACAAGTGGGCCACCAGCGAAGAATTGCTGAACTACTTCGCCATCGGCCAATGCACCCCGGGCATCATTGCCGTGAATACCGCCACCTTTGTGGGCTATAAGGTCAAGGGCGTCATTGGCGGCATTGTCGCCACCCTGGGCGTGGTGGCTCCCTCTTTGGTGATCATCACCATCATCGCCATGGTGCTGGAAAACTTTATGGACATCGTTTGGGTGCAGAACGCCTTTGCGGGCATCCGCGTGGCCGTGTGCGCGCTGATCACCATCAGCGTGGTGAAGCTGTTCAAATCCAACGTGAAGCAGCACTGGCACATCGCCCTGGCCATTATCGCCTTTGTAGTGGTGGCACTGTTCAAGCTTTCCCCGGTGTACGTGGTCGTCGCCTGCGCCGTACTGAGCTTTATTTTCGGAAAGAAGGTGCAAAAGGCATGAGCGAACTTTTGACCATGTGCATTGAGTTCTTCAAAACGGGCCTGTTCGCCGTGGGCGGCGGCCTGGCCACCCTGCCCTTTCTGACCCAGATGCAGGAGAAATACGGCTGGTTCACCGCTGAGGAATTGGGCAACATGATCGCCGTGGGCGAGTCCACCCCCGGCCCTATCGGCGTGAACATGGCCACCTATGTGGGCTTCTCTTCCTTCGGCATTCTGGGCGGCGTGCTGGCCACCCTGAGTCTGGTATTGCCGTCCCTGATCATCATCCTGTTCATTGCCAAGGCCATGAACGCCTATCAGAACAATCCCCTGGTGCAGAACATGTTCTCCTTCATGCGTCCTGCCGTGGCCGGTCTCATCGCCGCCGCCGGATTCTCCGTGATGAAGATCGCCCTTCTCCACCAGGCCGATACCTTCCTGGCCTCCATCAACTGGATCGCCCTGATCCTCTACGCCGTGCTGGTGGCACTGATGTACTGCAAGCCCCTGAAAAAGCTGCACCCCATCGTGTTCATTGCCATTGGTGCCGTTGCCGGCATCCTGCTGAAGATGTAATCCGGCTGCATTAACAAGGCTTCATTCGTTTCGGCACATCCCTGCACAAGAACAGCGGGTGTTGATCCCGGCGTGTCCCGATGATTACCGATAAAGGAAGTGTAAGTTGCCATGCGCTATCATATCGACACCATTCCCGTCTGGGATGCCCTGAAATTAGAAGGCGAGTGCCTGCTCTGCGCCCTCCACCGCAAGAACGAGCTTTCCGAAGCCGAGCGTTATCTGGGTGCCTCCGTCATGGAGCCGGACACCCGCATCCAGGTGAACGCCAAGGGCTTCTGCCCCCACCACCAGGCCATGCTGTTCGGCATGAGCAACCGTCTGGGCCACGCGCTGATGCTGGAATCCCACCTGGCCGAAACCCGCGAGCGCACCGGCAAGACCTTTGCCGCGCTGAAGAAGGCCGCCAAGGCTTATTCCGATTCCTCCATGCTGGAGCGCATCAAAAAAGGCGCATCCGCCCGCAAGGACATGGACGCCCTGGCCGACGAGCTGGCCAGCCTCTCCCACAGCTGCATCATGTGCGACAGCATCCATGAAAACATGGACCGCTACCTGCACACCTTCTTCCACCTGTATCAGAACGATACCGAGTTCCGCAACAAGTTCAACGCCTCCAAGGGCCTGTGCCTGCCCCATATGGCTGATCTCATCCGCCTGGCCCCCGAGGAGCTTTCTGCCAAGCAGGTGGGCGAGTTCATCACCAAGCTGGCCGACATGCAGACCGCCAACCTGGACCGCATGCAGGAGGACATCAGCTGGTTCATCAAGAAGTTCGACTACCGTTTCGTCAACGAGCCCTGGCACAACAGCCAGGACGCCGTAGAGCGCACCGTGAACAAACTCCGCGGCTGGTGCGTGGGCCAGGAGCCGAACCCGAAGGAATAACCAGAGAGGGCGTTGCCCTCTCTGGACTCTCCCACCAAAGGGCTTTCAGCCCTCTGGACTCCCTTTCGGGGATATCGGACGGGACGATCTCCGAGTGGGGTCACGGTGCGCAACAGGCGCACCGCGACGCATAGTTATTGCTTGTTTGTACACAAAAACTCCGCGTGAGTTCTTTCACGCGGAGTTTTGTGTTTTGGGGAAATGTTCAGTTCACGCTGGGCGCGGTTTCAGGATCAAACTTCTCCAGCAGGATGCCGGCTTCTTCAAAAATCTCCAGGGAGAAGGTGTCCGGGTAGCCTTCCTGGTACACCACACGCTTGATGCCGGCGTTGATGATCATCTTCGCGCACACGCTGCAGGGCTGGTGGGTGCAGTACAGGGTCGCCCCGTCGATGGACACACCCAGCTTCGCCGCCTGAATGATGGCGTTCTGCTCGGCATGGATGGCATAGCACAGTTCCGCACGGGTGCCGCTCTGGATGCCCAGCTTGCGGCGCATGCACTCCTTGCGCTCCCGGCAGGTGCGCAGACCCGCAGGCGCACCGTTGTAGCCGGTGGTCATAATGCGCTTATCCTTCACGATCACGCAGCCGATGCTGCGGCCCTCCACATAGCAGCTCGTCCATCCAGCGATGACGTGCGCCATTTCCATAAATCTGCTGTCCCATTTATCCATATGCTCTCGCCGCCTTCACAAGTTTTTTTCATTATACAAGCTCCGTGGGTGATTGTCAATTTTTCCTTGTCAGGCGCATACGCTTCCCCGAATGGAGGCGATCTGCGCAATGGCACTCACCCTGACCAAACAGGCGGCGATCCTCACCCTGGGCAACGTTCTGACCCGGGGGCTTGGATTCCTACTGCATCTGCTGCTGGCCCGCTGGATGGGTGCCGAGGCCCTGGGCGTGATGGAAATGGCCAACTCCGTGGGCATGCTGGCATTGACCCCTGTCACCGCTGGCATCCCCTCCGCCATGAGCCGCATCACCGCCAAGCGCGATGCTGACCAGCAGCCAGCCGTGCTCCACGCAGGGCAGCGCATCGTGCTGCGCATGTCCCTGTGGCTGATCCCGGCCCTGCTGCTTCTCTCCCCTACGCTGGCCTGGCTGCTGGGGGATATGCGCACCCAGCCGGCCATCATGCTCAATGCGCCGGATATCCTGCTGCTGGGGTTATGCAGCGTCTACTGCGGCTATTGCTACGGCCAGGAGAACACGCTGCTCCCTGCCGCTGCTGAGGTGGTGGAGCAAACCGTCCGGTTCGTTTTGTCCGTGTCCCTGGTCTGGTGTCTGCGCCGCGCCAGTGTGGGTACCCTGGCCGCCTTGCCCGGCCTGGCTGAGGCCGTTGCCGCCGTGGCTGTGGTGATCATCCTCCGCCGAGCCTTGCCGGTGGCTGCCCGTACATTGCCCCGTGACCGTCCGCTGGAAAAGCAGCTGTTTGCCCTCAGCACCCCTACCACGGTTTCCCGGCTGTGCCTGACAGGCATGCGCACCCTGAATGCCGTGCTGCTGCCGGTATGCCTGCGACGCTCCGGGCTCAGTGCGGCGGCGGCCACGGCGCAGTTCGGCCTGCTCAGCGGCATGGCCATGCCGTTAATGATGATCCCCGGCGTGGTCACCAGCGCGCTGTGCATGATCACCACGCCCGCCATTTCCCGCAGCGAAGGCAGCCCCCGGGCACTGCGCTGCACCATGCGGCGGTTGATGCTCCCCGCCCTGCTCATCGGCCTGTTATCAGCTGCCGGACTGTATTTTACCGCCGATTTCATCTGCATCCACCTGTATAATACCCCAGCTCTTGCGCCCCTGGTGCGCTTCATGTGCCCCATGACGCTGATCTTCGCCGTCCACCAGGTGCAGATGGGCATGATCACCGGCCTGGGCCTGCAAAAGCGATCCCTCACCGGCACCATCCTCTCTATTGCCGTAACGCTGGTTCTCACTGCCCTGCTGGCACCCGTCCCGGGGCTGCGGCTTTTCGGCGCGGCCATGGCCTCCATGCTGGGGCACCTCACCGCCATGCTGTGGGATGCACTCTTGCTGCGCCGGGTGCGCTGCCAGGCATAAAGGTGTCCACACATGTCGTTGTTCATCCATTCAATACCTGCTATGATGGTACTGGCGGAACCGGGCTGCATGGCCCGGTGATTTTTTGTGCACTGGCCCATGCACACGCCACGAAAGGAGTACCCTCATGCCCATCGTAACCGAACTGCATTTTACCGCTGACCTCCGGCGCGGCATCACCATGCAGCCCCTGAAAGCCGCCCTGGTTTCCGGTGACAGCGAAGCCCACCGCTTTGTGGTGGCCTGCCGCCGGGGTGATACCCCCGTTGACCTTACCGGTGCAGGGGTGCACGGCTATTTCATCCGCGCCAACGGCTCCACCGTCGTGGTGGACGGCGCAGTGGAAAACGGCCACGCCACCCTGACCCTGCCCACGCCCTGCTATGCCTACCCGGGCCGCTTCAGCCTGGTGATCAAGGCCAGCCTGAATGACAGCGTGAACACCATTTTCTGGGCGGAAGGTGCCGTCGGCCGCTGCACCACCGATACCGTGGTGGACCCCGGCGAAGTACTGCCCACCCTGGATCAGCTGCTGGCGCAGATCGACGCCATGGAGGAAGCCACCGCCCAGGCCATTGCCGCCCGGGAGGACATGCAGCAGGAGCTCAGCGGCCTGGGTGTGATGCACCGCACCACCCACACCGGCTCCAAGACCATCGTCCTCAAGGATGTGATTCCCTCCGGCAGCAGCATCTACTTCCGGCCCGTTTCCTGCACCGACGCCGCCGTGACCGGCCTGACCATCTACGGAATGTACGGCGCATCCGCCAGCGAGGGCTACGACACCCTCAAGGCCAACTGCCCCTACGGCACCACCCAGGTGTTCACCGCCAGCCGGGAATATCACCATTTGCAGCTGGCTCCCTTCCCCTCCATGGCCTCGGCGGATGAAACCATCCTCTACGACCTGCTGGTCACGGAAGTGCCCGGCTTGCAGAAGGACGTCAGCACCCTCCAGAGCAATGTGACCTCCCTGCAGTCCGGCGTGACCAATCTGCAGAACGCCGTGCCCGGCAACGTCCGCGCCAGCAACAGCTACATTTCCCCCAGCAACGCCGCCTCGGCCCTGCCCGATGCCAACAACGCCGCCAACGGCCTGACCTACTTCATTTCCAACGAGGTCACCGTCGACCATGTCAAGAACTTGCCCATGTACGGCCAGTTTGCCACCCTGACCACCATTCACTACCACAGCACCGTGGCCCACGGCAAATTCCAGCTTTACGCCGGAACCAAGTACATGTACATGCGCACCGAGTCTGGCAGCGGCACCGCCTTCGTCACCTGGAGCGACTGGCAGGAGCTGACCAACCACGGCGCTGAAGGCAACCTGGCCATGACTGCCGAGCTGCTGCGCGCCACAGGCCTGGTGGCCGGTGCCCACTACTACAAGGAGGGCAACGGCGTCTGCATCGACTTCAAGGATTTCACCCCTGGCGAACGCTTCCGCATCGTTGTGTGGAACATCGAAAATCCCCTGAATGGCGACCAGCCCAACGTGTATGTCTTCAAGACCGACGGCACCTACACCGCCCACACCAAGCTGATCAAAACCGGCCAGGCCAACATCTATGAGGATATCGCCACCGACAGCGATACCGCCTACATCCGCCTGTACATGAACAAGCAGGGCGCAGCTGCCTATGCCGCCTGCGACTATGCCATCTTCCGCCTGGACGGCAATCCCCTCCAGGCAATCGAAACCACCCTGCGCAGCGATATCACCGCCCTGGCCACCACCGCCCACCAGTTTCCCCGCACCACCTGCAAGATTTTCCGCCGGGTGGTTTGCTGCGGCGACAGCTACACCTCCGGCCATATCGCGGTGGAAGGCGCAGCCTCCGTCACCAACGAGGCCTTCGCCTGGCCTGCCTATATGTCGCTGCTCACCGGCAGCCCCTGGGAGAACTGCGGCTGCAGCGGCTGCAACGTGCTCACCTGGCAAACTCACGAGCGCGGCCTGCCCAAAGCCCAGGCACTGGGCCAGGCCCAGGCCTATGTCATCGGCCTGATGATCAACGACGCCTCCGCCACCGACCGCGCCGTGCCCCTGGGCACCGCCGCTGATATCGGCACCGATGCCCAGACCTACTACGGCGGCATGTCGGCCATCATCCGCGCGCTGAACGCCATCAGTCCCCAGGCGAAGATCTTCGCCAACACCTGCCCCAAGACGGATAGCACCTTCACCGCCTACAACCAGGCCGTGCGTGAGATCGTCGCCGCCTATCAGGACACCTACCCCGTGCACTGCATCGACCTGGCGGCCCACGCCGATCTCTACGCCCTGAGCCCCCTGAAGGACGATGCTGTGGGCGGCCACTACACCGCCGTCGGCTACCAGCAGTTTGCGGAGATCTACGGCCTGATCCTCAGCGACTACATCAACAGCCACCTGTCCGCCTTCCAGAACGTCCACGCCATCAGCTACGACAGCTGATGCACCCCACGCCCATGAACGATACCATCATTGTTGCCCTTTTGTCTCTGCTGGGCACCCTGGCCGGGACCTTCGGCGGCATCATTACCGCCAACAAGCTGACCACCTACCGCCTGGAACGCCTGGAAGCCACCGTGAACAAGCACAACGGCATGATCGAGCGGCTCTACACCGCCGAGGGTGCCATCACAGAGCTTCAGCACGACGTCCGCGACCTGAAGCAGTACCACCACCCTACCCAAACGATAGCGCAATAAACACTTGGCCGCACACCCAGCAATGAGTGTGCGGCCATTTTTTATTTCAGCGGAAATTCATAGATCTGGCAGCCCAGCTTTTCTGCCTGGCTGCGGTCGTGGGTCACCAGCACCAGCAGCCTGTCGCCGATGCTTTCGCGGATCAGCTCCAGCATCTTCTCGCTGGTCGCTTCGTCCAGTTCGCGCACCGGCTCGTCCAGGATCAGCACGTCGCTGTCGTGGGCCAGTGCCCGGGCCAGGGATACCCTGCGCCGCATGCCGCCCGAAAGCTCGTCGGGATACAGCTTGGCTGCATCAGGCAATTGCACCTTGTCCAGCCAGGGCTGCACATCCTCGCTGCCGATGGCCAGGCGCAGGTTTTCCTCGGTGGTGTACCAGGGCAGCAGCCGGTTCTCCTGAAAGTGACAGGAGAACCGCGTGCCTTCCGGGATATCCACCCGGCCGCCGTCAGGGTCATCCAGGCCGCAGAGCAGGCGCAGCACCGTGGTTTTGCCGCAGCCGGAGGGGCCGAAAAAGCATACTGCGCCGCGCTCGGGCAGGGCGAAGGATACATCATGCAGCACTTCCCTGCCGTCAAAGGCGCGGCTCACATGGTCAAATGTGATGGACACGTTTTAATCCCCTTTCAAATGCGGCTTTCAGCAACCGTTCGAGCACCATGCTCAGGATGATCACCACCAGCGTCCAGGCCAGCAGCGCATCTGTTTCCAGATAGATCTTGGCATTGTACAGCTGGGTACCGATGGCATTCTTCGGCACACCGATGACCTCGGCAGCGATGGTGGCCTTGAAGCACAGGCCCACACATGCCTGGCATGCCGCCACAAAGGTGGGCAGCACCGTGGGGATCACGATCCGCCGCCAGGTTTTCCAGCGGCTCCAGCCAAAGACCTGCGCCATTTCCAGCAGCTGGCGGTCAGTCGACTGGATGCCCTCGCGCACGTTGGCGAAGACCACCGGCACCACCATCAGTACACCGGCCAGCACCGGCACATTGGAGGAGGACAGCCACACCAGGGCCAGAATGATAAAGCTGGCCACGGGCGTGGCGCGCACCACCAGCAAGGCGGGGCTGATGACCTCATCCAGCAGCTTGGACGCATGGCAGACGACCGCCAGGCCGCAGGCGATGATCACGCCCAGGCCATAGGCCGCCGCCGTGCGCCACAGGGACATGCCAACGCAACGCCAAAAGGACGCCTCCGCCACAAAGGCGAACCGCCTGAAAACCTGCACCGGCGAGGCCAGGAGCAAGTCCTGGCCCACCGCCCGGTAGCACGCTGCCCATACCAGCAGCCAGAATACCAGGGGAAATGCTTTGCGCAGCATCCCTTTGACTTTTGCGTTCATAAGCCTCTTACTTCACGATGTAGTAGAAGTCCTCGCCGGGCAGCTGGCCGCCCACGGACTTGGGATTCGCATTGAACAGCACCTGGAAGAAGGGAGCGATTTGAGCCTTCATTTCTTCACCGGCGATGAAAACGATGTGGCAGTTGGGGATCGCCTTCTTGGCCACGGCAGCCTTGGGGATAATGCCCTGGGCCTCCACCATCTGGCTGGCGGCGTCCACTTCGGTGTTCACAAATTCCACGCTGGCAGCATAGGCGTCCATGAAGGCAGCCAGCTTGTCGGGATTTCGCTCGGCCCAGGCCTTGTTCACGATCACGCTGCCCATGCTCAGCACGGCGTTCTCACCCTTTTCGGCGGAGTACTGGTTGAACAGCTCGGTCACGTCCAGGGCAATGCGGAAGTCCTTGTTCTGGTTCAGCACGCTGGTCACATGGGGTTCGGGCAGCAGAGCCACGTCCACGCTGCCGGCAGCGGCCAGGGTGGCCAGCTCGGCATGCTCAGCCTTGTATTCCACGGTCACTTCATCCGCCAGACCAGCAGCCTCCAGGATGTAGTTGATCACATACTCAGGGGTGGAACCCTGGCCGGTAGCCCACAGGGTCTTGCCCTTCAGGTCATCCAGGGAGTCAAACTCGGGATCGCTGGTCACAATGTGCAGCACGCCCAGGGTGTTCAGGGCCACCAGCTGCACGCCGCCGTTGGTCTTGTTGTACAGGGTAGCAGCCAGGTTGGTGGGCACGGCAGCGATCTGCGCGTTGCCGCTGACCACAGCAGCCACCACTTCGTCGGGCGCACCAGCCAGGGTAAAGGCATAGGTGCCGTCGTTGTCGTTCATCACCTTCACCAGGCCGATGCCGGTGGGGCCCTTCAGGGCATAGACGTTGATGGCGTCCTCCGCCACAGCGCAGGCAGCCAGGCTCAGGGCCAGGCACAGGGTCATCATCAGAGCAATAAACTTTTTCATATTGTTATACTTCCTTTCCGATCTTTTTGCTGGTCAGCGCACTCTTCACCGTTACGCCGGAGAGGTTCCCCAGCTTGCCGGTCATGGCACCCACCTGCTCGTTGGTTCCTTCCACGATCAGCCCGATCACCGCCAGGCCCGTGTCCTGGTCAGGAATACCGATGCGGCCCCTGATCATCCCGCCGAATTGGGACAGAATGCGGTTCACATCTTCAGCGCGGGAGCGTTCCTCCACCACCACGCCCACAAAACCCAGTCGAATGTCACTCATGGCTGATCCTCCTGCATAAAAAACATGGCGACCCATTCCAGCGCAAACACGCCTACGGATCGCCAAGCATAGCAAACATATTCGTATCCCCCTTTCCCATCTCCCGCCAGGGCGCACCCGGGCAGTCAATCAGGAGTCATTCACCGCGCCTCCCCCGCACGTTTCCGCTAAGGTTTGGCTGTTCGGTCACAGGTATTATACCCACTTTTTCTCTGTTTGAAAAGGCTTTTGATATTTTTGTGACAAAAAAATTTGGAGATGCATAAAGCTGCATCTCCAAATGATTTTACTTGGCCATTTTTTCCTTCATCACTTCCAGCGCACGGCTGAGCTGGGGATCGCTCAGGTCGCCGAATTCATACATGCCGATGTCGCCCTCGGGCAGCTCGCACACCACGTCCGGCGTGATGCCGATCTTGTGCACCTTGTTGCCGTTGGGGGTGTAGTACTGAGCGATGGTCAGCTGCATGCCGGAGCCGTCGCTGCTGATGGGGATCACGCTCTGCACGATGCCCTTGCCGTAGCTCTGCACACCCACGATGGTGGCGTCGGCACGGTCCTTCAGGCAGCCTGCGGTGATCTCGGAGGAGGACGCGCTGTGCTCGTTGAGCATCAGCACCAGCTGCATCTCCGTTTTGCCGTCCTTGGTACGGTAATACTCACGGGTGCCGTCCCTGTATTCCAGATAGCACACCGTGCCTGCATCCAGGAAAACGTCGCAGATGGTTTCCGCGTCGTCCACCCAGCCGCCGGGGTTGTCGCGCAGGTCGATGATCAGGCCCTTGGCTCCCTTGGCCGCCAGGTCCTTCACCGCCGCCTCGAACTTCTCGGCACAGTCGCCAGCGAACTCGTACAGCGCAATGTAGCCGATGCCGTCCTCCAGCATCGTGGCGTCGATGCGGTTCACGGTGATCTGCGCACGGGTCAGCACATAGTCCATTTCCTCACCGTTGCGCAGGAAGGTCACGTTCACGTCCATGCCGGGCACGCCGCGCATGATATCCACCGCATCCTGCAGGTTGAAGGCGTCCACATACAGGTCTTCCACCTTGTAGAGAATGTCGCCCTTCAACACGCCAGCCTCGCGGGCGGGGCCATTGTCGAACACGCGGCTGATGGTGCAGATGCCCGTGGCGTAGTTGCCGGAGATCTGGATACCCACACCGGCGTACTCGCCCTCGTCGTCCTCCCACAGCTCGGCGTAATCCTCGGGAGAATAGTAGAAGCTGTACGGATCGTCCAGCCCGGAGAGCAGGCCCATGGCCGCACCGTCCAGCATGGACTCGGTGTCAACGTCCTCAAAGAAGTAATACTCGGCGATCTCCTGGATCTCGATCAGCTTGTCGAACTGCTTATACTTTTCGTACAGCTCCTTGGAGATGGTCACCGTTTCGCCGTTGTCCGCCACCTGGGCAGGCATTTCGCTGATGCCCAGCATGCTGGTCAGGTTGCTCAGCGGCAGATAGGCGCAGCTGCTCAAAAGGCAGGCTGCCAGCACCAGGCACAGCGCAAGCGTGATTTTCTTTTTCATTCTCAACACCCCTGTCATCACTTGCGGTTCAGCTTTTCGCCGCCGCACTTTTTCAGCTCCATCAGAATCTTGAAGGTCACTGCATCCTCAAAGGAGCGCAGGTCGAGCCCGGTCTGCCGCTGCACCTTGTCCAGGCGGTACACCAGCGTATTGCGGTGGATATACAGCTGCCGCGCCGTATCCGACAGGTTCAGATCCTTCTTGAAGAACATGTCGATGGTGTAGAGCATTTCCTCGTTGAACAGCCGCGCGGTTTTGCGGTTGAACAACAGGCTGTGGTAATACGCGCTGATGTCCTGGGGCAGTTCCATCAAAAAGCGTTCCAGGATCAGGCGGCTGAACACATAAATGCTGTCTTCCGGCTGGAAGATGCGGCCCACCTCGATGGCGCGCTTCGCCTCGTCATAGCTTTCCCGCAGTTCATCAATGGTATGACGGCTGCGGCCGATGCCCACGGTCATCTGGTGCGCAGTTTCGCCCATCAGCGTTTCCTGCAGGGCCTGGGCGTACTGGGTCAGCTCTTCCAGGGTTTCGGTGTCGGTCATGTCCTTCACCAGGGCCACGGTGTGCCGGTCCATGTCGATCAGCACGTCCTTGTCCTGCATGGGGGTAATGTCCTGCAACAGCTCGAAGGCCCGCGCCTCCCCCGTCTGCACCATGTGAAACACCATCACGCAACGTTCCATGTTGCGGGGCAGCTGGTGCTCGTTGCTCAGTGCCTCCAGCTCCGCACCCACCAGTTCGCCCCGCAGGGCACGGCGGTACACGTCAAAGCAGTTTTCGCTGTGATGCTCGCTGCTGCCCATGCTGGCCACCAGCGCACCGCCCAGGATCAGCACATCCTTCGCCCCGGGCAGCTTGTCCGGGCACGAGAGGATCACCGCAGGCTGCTTCACCGGCAGGTACAGCATGCCGCCGATGGCCTGGGGCACGCCCTCCGCCAGGTCACGCAGCGAAGCGCGCACCTCCTCGGGCAGATTGCCCCCGTGATCCTTATCAATCACACTGACCGGAATCGACAGCCGCGACAACACCGCTTCCATCTGATCCAGCAAATGCTTGTCAACCATTCATACCGCTCCTTCCCAGAAGCCAAGCTTCATCATTATCACCCATTATACCACACCCATCCCCACATTCAAAGCGAAAACTTTCCGAAAATATTGAACATTTTGTGAAATCTGCCCAAACCAGGGCCCTTCGGCCCTGGACCCATTCGGGGATAGCCATGGTACGCCAGCCAAGCCGGGGTCACGGCGCATAACGGATGCGCCGCGACGCGAGAAAAGTAACGAAGGCTCCTTCCCCGAGGGAGCTGTCGCCGCAAGGCGACTAAGGGAGTGTTTCTGCCGATTCCTTCAACTTGCCGCTTTTCTCGCACGTCCTCCACACCAAAACACGCAGCACCCCACGTCCGGAGTGCTGCGTGTTTCTTAGTCTTTCCTGACCGTACCGATCTGCTTGAGGTCGTAGGGGGTGTCCTGGTAGACGAAGTAGTTCAGCCAGTTGCAGTACAGAAGGTTGGCACTGCTGCGCCAGGTGCACAGCGGCGACTGGGTATCATCGTCGTTAGGGAAATAGTTCACCGGGATATCCGGGGCGATACCGGCGTTTTTGTCGCGCAGGTATTCGCCCAACAGTGTCTCGGCGTCATACTCGCTGTGGCCGGTGATGAACACCTGGCTGCCACCCTTGTTGGACACGGCGTATACCCCGGCTTCCTCGCTTTCTGCCAGGATCTTCAAACCGGGAATGGCCAGGATATCCTCGCGGTCCACGGTGGTGTAGCGAGAGTGGGGTACCATGAAGGTATCGTCAAAGCCGCGGAACAGGATGGATCCCTTGTGGGTCACCCGGTGACGGTACACGCCGGAGAGCTTCTTGGGCAGGGGCTTCTTTTCGATGCCGTAGTGGTAATACAGTCCGGCCTGCGCGCCCCAGCAGATGTGGAAGGTGGAGAACACGTGGGTTTTCGACCACTCGAAGATCTCGCACAGCTCGTCCCAGTAGTCCACCTCTTCAAAGGGCATGCGCTCCACCGGCGCGCCGGTGATCACCATGCCGTCGAAGGTCTGATCCTTCACGCTGTCAAACGTCTGGTAGAAGTTGATCATGTGCTCTTCCGCCACGTTTTTCGATACATGGCTTTCCACCTTCAAAAGCACCAGCTCCACCTGCAGAGGCGTGTTGCCCAGCAGACGGGCCAGCTGGGTCTCCGTGGCGATCTTGGTGGGCATCAGGTTCAAAAGCAGAATGCGCAGCGGACGGATATCCTGCGTGGTGGCGCGCTTTTCTGTCATCACAAAGATGTTTTCGCTTTGCAGCGTTGCGGCGGCTGGCAGGTCGTTGGAGATCATAATAGGCATGATCAGTTACCTCCTAACAGGCGTCGGGCAGCCTCCACAGCGGCCCGGGCGTCTTTGGCATAGGCGTCCGCGCCCATGCGTGCGGCGTATTCCTCGGTCACCACGGCACCGCCCACCATGATAGACGGCGGATTCTCCAGTGCTTTCAGCTGGCGCACGGTTTCCTCCATGGCCGGGAGGGTGGTGGTCATCAGGGCGGACAGGCCCACCAGGCGGATGTTCTGTTCCTTCACCGCAGCCACGATGGTTTCCGGCGGCACGTCGCGCCCCAGGTCAATCACATCATAGCCGTAGTTCTCCATCACCGTTTTCACGATATTCTTGCCGATATCGTGGATGTCCCCCTGCACGGTGGCGATCACCACGCGGTCCTTTTTCACCGGTGCACCGCCCTTTTCCGCCAGCGAGGTCTTGATCACCTCAAACACGCTCTGGGCCGCCTGAGCCGCACCCAGCAGCTGGGGCAGGAAGGCCTTGCCCTGCTCGTAGTCGATGCCCACCTTGTCCAGCGCAGGGATCAGGTGCCCCTCCACCAGCTGCAATTCGGTTTCCGCTTGCAGGGCCTCCTTGGCCAGCCTGGCGGCATCGCTGCGCAGGCCGCGGATGATGGCTTCATCCAGCGTGATGGTGCTGGCAACTGCCGCAGGCTTGGGAGCCGTGTCGCCTGCAAAGCGGTCTACATAGGCACGGCACTCGCCGTCCTGACCGGAAAGCACCCGGCAGGCTGCGATAGCGTCCATGATCTCCGTCTGATTGGGGTTCACAATGGGCAGGGACAGGCCGCACTGAATGGCCCGGATCAGGAAGGTCTGGGTCATCAGCATGCGGTTGGGCAGGCCGAAGGAGATGTTGCTCACGCCCAGCACGGTTTTCAGCTTCATCACGTCGGTCACGTACTGCACAGCCTTCAGGGTCTCCACCGCCTGATCCTGCTGGGCAGATACCGTCAGCGTCAGGCAGTCGATCCACACATCGCTGGCCGGAATACCCATGCTCACCGCCCTGTCCAGGATGCGCTGCGCAATGGCGATGCGCTGCTCCGCGGTTTTGGGCAGACCGTTCTCGTCCAGGGTCAGGCCAACCACCGCCGCACCATATTTCTTCACGATGGGCAGGATGGCCGCCATGGACTTTTCCTCGCCGTTGACGGAGTTCACCGCCGCCTTGCCGTTGTACACGCGAAGGCCCGCTTCCAGCGCAGCCGGGTTGGTGGAATCCAGCTGCAGGGGCAGATCCACCGCGGCTTGCAGTTTCTTCACCACCCGGGGCAGCATGGTCACCTCGTCCACGCCGGGATAGCCCACGTTCACATCCAGGATGCTGGCACCCGCGTCCATCTGGGCGATGGCCACATCCACGATATAGTCCAGGTCGTTTTCCAGCAGGGCCTGCTGGAAACGCTTCTTGCCCGTGGGGTTGATACGCTCGCCGATCACATGCAGCCCGTCCAGTGTCAGGGCGTTGGTGGGCGTGCAGACAAAGCTCTTTTCTTCATAGGTGCGTGCGCCAGGCTGCATGTCCTTCACGGCCTCGTAAAGCGCGGCAATGTACTCGGGGTTCGTGCCGCAGCAGCCGCCCACGATGCTCACACCGGCGGCCACAGCATCCTTCATGGCCTGAGCAAACTCCGCCGGGGTCAGGTCGTAGTGGCCGTCCACCGGATCGGGCAGGCCCGCATTGGGCTTGGCGATCACTGGCAACCTGGTCTGGCTGCACAGCTCCTGCAAAATGGGCAAAAGCTGCTTGGGCCCCAGAGAGCAGTTCAGGCCGATGGCATCCGCGCCCAGGCCTTCCAGCGTCCGGGCCATGGAGGCCACGGTGCAGCCCGTGAAGGTACGGCCGTTCTCGTCAAAGGTCATGGTGACGAACACCGGCAGCTTGGTTTGCTCCTTCACCGCCAGCAGCGCAGCCTTAGCCTCGTAGAGGTCGGTCATGGTCTCGATCACCGCCAGGTCGGCCCCGGCGGCTTCGCCAGCCTCCGCCACCTCGGTAAACAGGTCATACGCATCTTCAAAGGTCAGCGTGCCCATGGGCTCCAGCAATTCGCCCAGGGGGCCCATGTCCACTGCCACCATGGCTTTGCTGCCCACGGCTTCCCGGGCGTTGCGCACAGCGGCAGCCACTACCTCCTGCACGGTGTGGCCGGTGCCTTCCAGCTTGCGGCGGTTCGCGCCGAAGGTGTTGGCATACACCACCTGGCTGCCAGCTGCCGCATAGGCCCCGTGGATGTCCCGTATCCATTCCGGGTGCTCCAGGTTCATCAGCTCCGGGTTTTCGCCCGGCTGCAGACCCTTGCGCTGCAGCATGGTGCCCATGGCACCATCAAGGAATATCAGTTTCTGGCGGTCAATCGTCACAGGAATGGCCTCCTTTTCGCAATTCGCATTTCTCCCGCAGCGCGCAGTAGGCGCAGCCGCGGATTCTGGCCCGCTGGGGCTCATCGGCCAAACCAATGATGGCCGTCACACTTTTTTGTGGATTCATCAGCAGGCTCGGCGTCACATGCACTCCCAGCCTGCGCTGGGCGTCGGTCAGGCGGCAGATCACCGGCTGGATCTCCAGCGGCAGGTCGCCATATCCCGGGCTGAACCGGTCCGTCAGGTACATGCCGGGAAACCGCGCGGCGATCTCCTCCTGGGCCTGGTCGCAGCCTGCTTCCACCAGCGCACTGCCACACACATCCAGCATCACCGCCCGGGACATATCCCGAGCCTGCTCCATGCGCATGGCACTGTCAAAGGCACTGCCCAGCGTGCATACCAGCAGCACCGCACGATGGCACTGCGCCAGCATTTTCCCGGCGGATTTCCCCGGCAGAAGCAGCTGCACGTCGCTGAGCCACTCGCCCTCGCCTCTGTGCTCCACCGCCGATACCCGGTAGATGTACCGTGGCCGGAAGCGTGCTTCAGCGTCCCGGGCCACCTGCTGCATGCGCTCGCGCAGCACATCGTCTGCGCCGGATGCGCCCAGGTAGCGCAACGCTTCGTTTACGTCGATCATCCCAGATGCCTCCCCCCCAGCGCAAATTACAACCATTATACAGGACAGGGCCGCAAATGTACAGTTTCCCCGTTGTATTTCCTCTGTCCCCGGCGTTGACACCCCCTCCCGGCAATGGTATGATGAATTCACCACTTCTCAAGGAAAGAAGGCGTTTTTCATGCCCTACAAGTTTGAGACCCTGCAGCTGCACGCTGGCCAGGAGAATCCCGATCCTTCCACCGGTGCCCGTGCGGTGCCGATCTATGCCACCACTTCTTATGTGTTTCCCTCCGCCGCCAGTGCCACTGCGCGCTTTGATATGACGGAGCCCGGCAATATTTACTCCCGTATGGATAACCCCACCCAGTCCGTGTTTGAGGAGCGCATTGCTGCCCTGGAGGGCGGCGTGGCAGCCCTGGCTGTGGCCAGCGGCGCAGCGGCCATCGCCTATGTGATCCAGGCCCTGTGCCAAATGGGCGACCATGTGGTGGCGCAGACCACCATCTACGGCGGCACCCATAACTTTCTGGCCCACACCATGCCCATGAGTGGCGTGACCACCACCTTTGTGGACACCCGCGACCTGGCCGCGGTGGAGGCCGCCATCCAGCCCAATACCAAGTGCGTGTATCTTGAAACCCTGGGCAACCCTAATGCCGACGTGCCGGACATCGACGCAATTGCCGCCATTGCCCACAAGCACGGCCTGCCCCTGGTGATCGACAACACCTTCGGCACGCCCTACCTGCTGCGCCCCGTGGAGCACGGCGCGGATGTGATCATCCATTCCGCCACCAAGTTCATTGGCGGCCACGGCACCACCCTGGGCGGCGTGATCGTGGACGGCGGCACCTACGACTGGAAGGCCACCGACCGCTTCCCCAACCTGTCCAAGCCCAACGACAGCTATCACGGCGTGTGCTTCGCCGATACCTTCGGCAAGGCTGCCCTGACGGCCTATATCCGCTCGGTGATCCTCCGCGACACCGGCGCATGCATCAGCCCCTTTGCGGCCTGGCTCCTGCTTCTGGGCACCGAGACCCTTTCCCTGCGCATTGAGCGGCACATGTATAACGCCCAGCGCGTGGTGGATTTTCTCGCCGCCCATCCCAAGGTGGAGCACGTTAACCATCCCTCCCTGCCCGATCACCCCGACCACGCCCTGTTCCAGAAGTATTTCCCCAACGGCGGCGCGTCCATCTTCACCTTTGAGATCAAGGGCGGCGTCAAGGGTGCCCAGCAGTTTATCGACCACCTTCAGGTCTTCTCCCACCTGGCCAACGTGGCTGACGCCAAGTCCCTGGTCATCCACCCCGCCACCACCACCCACGGCCAGCTTAACGAGGCCGAAATGGCCGCCTGCGGCATCAAGCCCAGCACCATCCGCCTCTCCATCGGCATCGAGCACATCGACGACATCCTCGCCGACATGGCCCAAGCATTCGAGTACGTGGAAGCGTGACCAAAGGGCTCTGCCCTTTGGAAACCCGCTTAAGGGCTCTGCCCTTAAGAATCCCGCGAAGGGCCGTTCGGCCCTTTCGAAACCCACTTTGCGAAAGCAGAGTGGGTTTTCTCTTTGTTGGGGTCACGGCGCAGGGTCTTCGACCCGTTTCATTCGGATGCGCCGCGACGCAGTGCAAGCAGCGTCTTGGCTCCCCTTGGGGGTGAGCGATGCGAGCGTCGCCAGTGGCGACAAAGAGCGAGCTGAGCGAATCAACCGAAACGAGCAATCGAGCGTCAGCGAGAGTGCGATGATTGAGGTTGCGGATAGCGGTCGCCACAGGCGGCTGAGAGGGGCAGCCTCCCTTGTGCAAAGGGAGGTGGCAGACACTTGCGGCTGCCGGAGGGATTGCCTGCCGTTTGCCCCGGCCCACACTCTCAATTCCGAATTCCGCATTCCGCATTCCGCATTTTTCTGCAGGCAAAAAAGCGACGGCTTCCCGTCGCTTTTTGCTTGCATTCTTACGGAATGTACAGCATTCTGATCGCGCTCACCACGCCGCTGGTGTTCAGTATGTAGTCCAGCTGCCAGGTGTGGCTGTCCGCCGTTTCTGTGATGTAGCGGATGATCTTCGTGCCGTCCTCCTGCTTGTAGATCTTGCCCTTGTTGCCGTCGTCCTCATACAGGCCACGGTTGCCGGAGGGGCTCTCCAGCTGGTTCATGTCGCAGAACTTGTCCACCACAGCCGATTCGGTGTCGCCGATGCCCGTGGAGCGCGGCCCGGCAAACTGCGAGGTGAAGTACAGGTCGATCAGCAGCCAGCCGTTCTTGCTCTTGCCCATGGTGGCATAGCCCCAGCTGTAAGTGTACTTCTGGCAGGCTTCGTTGAAGCCCTCCATCCATACTTCTTCCATCTTTTCGCCCTTGCCGTAGGCGGCCTGGAAGTCCTCGCGAGTGGTGGTGTACAGCTTCAGGCCGTTGGCTGTGTCTGCCACGGTGTACTGGTCTTTGGGCCAGGGCCGGGCGGTGATCTTGTAGCCCACCTGCAAGGTATTGCTGGCCTTGCCGCGGCCATTGACGGCCACTGCTTGCAGCGTCACGCGGCCATTGGGCAGGTAGAAGGGTTCGCCCGTCCACACGGGGCTGTCTGCATCCGGGGTGGAGCCGTCGATGGTGTAATAGATGGTGATATCGTCGTCGTTCTCGTTTTCCTTGCCGGGGCGCAGCCAGATGCGCTGCTTGCGCTCGTAGGTGCCAGGCTGCAGGCTGTAGCCGGGCGTCTGGGGCGAAGGCAGGTACACCTTGTAGGAGGCCTTCAGCGGATCGCTCACCAGTTCGTCGCTCACCGCCACGGCCCGCAGGTTCCAGGTGCCTTCGCCCAGGTCGATCTTGTCCGTGGCTAAGGTACCTTCATCCGGCAGGATAGCCTCGTCGTCGAAGGTGTAATACACATCATACCCCTGGGGCGAAGCCAGAGTGATGCTCTTGAACTCGGTATAATAGCCGCCGGTCAGGTTGACGGTGGGTGCCTGGGGCAAAAGCTCCGTGCGCTGCTGGCGGAAGGTGTTCACGCCCGTCTGCTGGTAGGCGGTCTGCATCAGCTCGCCCGCCTCCACGCGGCGGTCGGTGGCCAGCAGAATGCGGATCACATTGCGGTAGGCCTCCGGCGCACTGGGCACGATGTCGGTGTAGATTTCCCGGTACAGGGCCTCCGCCTCGTCGATGCGGCCCGCCGCCTCATAGGCACTGCCCAGCGTCAGCAGATTGCTGACGTTGATGTTCTCCTCCCCGTCCTTTTCTCGGGCGGTTTCGAACATCGTGATGGCCCGGTCGATATCGCCGGTATCCATCACCTCCTGGCCTACCTCCCACATGGCGGCTGCGGTGGCATCCTGGCCAAAGCGGGCCAGCACCTTCTGGCCATCGTCGGTCTTGTCCAGGAAAAGATACACGCCCACCACCAGCAGGATCACCACGAACACCATGGCAATGGCCACGTGGGTCCAGTTCACCAGCCGCTTGCTCAGGGGATGCTTCCCCCGGCGTTGGCTGGGCATCATGGTCTGCTGACGGGTGGTATCGCCGTAGGTATTGCGCACAGGCCGGTCGTAGCCTGTCACCAGGGGAGTGCCGTCGGCATTGAACACCTGGGGATCGGCATACAGAGGGATCTCCTTGGTATCCTGCTTGGACACCGGATCCACATAAATGCGGCTGGCACCTGCCTTGCCAGTGGGGGCTGCCTTGGGTGCCACGGCCGCAGCTGCCTCCCGGGCACGCTTGCCCTGGCGGATGGCCCGCACGCCTTCTTCGCGGTTTTCGCCGTGGTTCAAAAGAGCACCACAGCCGGGACAGAGGATGTCATTCTCCCCTGCATAACTGCCGCAGTGAGGACAAAGCATCGCCTCACCCCTTTCTTTTGTCGGTCACTGCTCCTTGGGCCGGTTGTTCACCGGCTGACCGTTGATCACCAGGTCAAAGGAGCACTTCAAAAATGCTGCCGCCTGCTCGCACATCACGATGCGGCTCATGTAGATCTGCAAATACTCCATCACGGAGGACGAATCGTCCATCACCAGCTCGTGGCGGATTACCCGGTTCTTGCGGTCCACCGTCACCTGGTTTTCCTGAATGGAGAAGTTCACCCGGTCGTGCACATCCGTCACGTCAGGCTTGCCGTGGCGCACACGGGTCTTGTGAGCATCGCTCTTGTCGCCCAGGGCCAGTGCCGCGCTCACCGCGCTGGAAATAAAGCCGCTCTGCTCCTCATGGTTACCCACGGCGGTGATGATCTCCATCACGTCGTTCATGTCCATGCCGGTTTCCCGCAGGATGGGCAGCAGTATCACCGCACCATTGGGCCCGTGGTCATGCCGGTTCACGGAGTTGCCCACATCGTGCACCCAGCCGGCAATGGCTGCCAGCTCGATCTCCCTGGGCGAATACCCCAGTGCCTTGAGAATACCCGAGGCCGTCTTGCTCACATAGCTCACATGGCGTGGCCCGTGATCGGTATACCCACAAGCCTCCAGATAGTTATTCCCAGCCCGAATAAGTGCCTTAATGGCCTCATTCTGCTTGATATCCTGTAATGTAACCATTCGTATCTCCTTTGCTCCACGCGCATGCAGAAGGCTATTCCACTCCTGCCTCATCGCGGAACGGGTTTCGAAAGGGCCGAAGGCCCTTCGCAGGATTCTTAAGGGCAGCGCCCTTAAGCGGGTTGTCAGGGCAGAGCCCTGACCGGGATCCCCAAGGGCAGAGCCCTTGGGCGGGGTTTCCAAAGGGGCAGAGCCCCTTTGGTCACTGCATGCCGTTGAGGGCATTGTACTCGGGATCGTCGTCGAAATCGCGCTCGGGGGCAACGCCGTCCAGCATTTCGATGGCATTGCGGATCTCGATGAAGTCGATGTAGCCCACGCGGTCGTCGTTGGCGGCCTTGATCAGGTCAGGCAGGGCGCGGTCATCGCCCAGCTTGCCCAGATAGCTGGCAAACAGGGCCCGGCGGGAGGGGTTTTCACGGAATAAACGCAGGGCAAGCTGAAAAACCTGCTCGTTGCCCGGATAATTTGCAAGAATGTCCAGCATGGCTTCCTGGCCGGCATCGTTGGCCTTGGGCAGTGCCTCCAGCAGGGGCTGCACCACCACACGGCCCATTTCGGCCAGGCTTTCCAGGGCGTTGTCGCACAGGTCGTCCTTCTGGGGACGGTCCATCTGCCAGGAGATGTACAGCATCTTGGGTGCGGTGCTTTCCATTTCGCGCAGAAGGCCGATGGCGGTCATCTTGGCTTCTTCGGGAGCTTCCTCGTCCTTCAGGAGGGCCACCAGCCGCTTCTCGCAGGGCTTGCCCACCGCCTGGATTTGATCCAGCAGCAGGTCGGGCACGGGCACATCCTTGTCGCAGTACTCGCACAGCCAGTCCACCAGATCCTTGGGATCCTCAAACTGGGTGAAGTACGCGCCGGGGGTCACGCCGTCCAGCCAGCGGGCCGGGGTGTTCAGAAAGGTCATGTACACCCGGGGCATATCCGCCTCCATGGCGTCGAAATTGCGGTACTCCTTCTGATGCTCCTGCATCCACTTGGAGGTATAGTCCGCAAAATGCTGGTCAAAATCAATGCACTTTCTCATTGATGTCACTCCTTATCATCGGGTTCGATGTCCATCTGTCTTGCTATTTTTCTGAGCACGCGGCTCACCTTTCGCATGGAAACCGGCATATCCTTCACCGCTTTGGCGGCGTCCTCGTCCTGTTCTGTCAGGCGCAGGTAGAGAACCTCCACCGCCTTCACCCACAGGTAGCTGTCCATGCCGGCGGTGTCGTGCCGGTGCCTGTTCGAAAGCATGGGCCATAATTCAGCCGCAAATGCCACGATCGCCTCGCTCTGGCGGTGGCGGCGCGTTTCTTCCAGCAGGCGCGGCAGGAATGTCTTCCACAAATGCTGCTTACCCTGGGGCATGGGCGTGCACTCCGCTGTGGATACCCTTTGCCCCATCAGCACATGCATGGGGCCGGTTTCGCCCTGCTGCGCCAGGTGCAGCATCACCTTCTGCCGCACACTGTGGAGCACCGTGGGGCTCACCAGCAATTCGCGCAGATACTGGCGGATGGCCGGTGTGTCCTGGCTGGCCAGCAGCTCCATGCCGGTTTGCTGAATGCCCTCGCTGCTCACTGTAAAGCACCAGTCGATGGCAATGCGGCTGTCGCTGCCGGGGCGCAGCATGGTTTCCGGCGAAAGTTTCTGCGCGTCGGCTTCCATCAGGCTTTGCAGCATGATCTTCGCCTCTGCCTGGGGCAGCGTGCCCGCCGGGGGAAGCTGCTCCTGGGGCATGCTGCTCCAGCGCAGCATAGCACGGGCGCGCACGTCGTCCGGGTCAAGCCGCAGGATGCGGTGCCACCAGGCCACGGCCTGGTCATTGTCGTTTTGCGTCCAGCACAGATCCGCCAGGTGGTGCATCAGTACGATGCGGCAGGGCTGCTGCCGGTGCCGCGCCAGCAGGAATGCCTTGCGGGTTTCGTGGGCAGACAGCGTCCATGCGGTGGTCAGGAACAAATCCTCGCCTTCCGCGGTGTCACACAGCTTTTCCGCCTGTTTGAGCAGACCCAGCGCCATGCGCCGCTGCCCCCGGGCATTCAGCGCAACGCACCGCATGCATGCCGCCCGGGCATTGCCGGGTTCGCAGCGCAGCGCGGCACTGAGCACATGTACCGCCTGGTCAAACTCGCCCTCCGCCATGTACAGAAGGGCCAGGGTGATATACAGCCGGGCAGGCTTTCGCGCCATGCGCACAGCGCGCATCAGCCTGCGCTGGCCCAGCTCACGGCGGCCGTTGCGCCAGGCCGTCAGGCCACGGCGAATCAGCGGCGGCAGCCGGAAGGCATCCTGGGTTTCTTCCTCGTCCAGGGTGGAAAGCATGCCCCGGGCCTCGTCGGCGATATCGCTGTAAGGGTCTTCGTGCAGGTAGTGGTACAGGCTGTCCACCGCTGCATCCTGCTTGCCCAGGGCCGCCTGGCACCGGGCAAGCTCCATCCACACCTGGATGGGCACATCCGCCCTGGCCAGCAGCCGGTAAAGCAGCGTGGCCGCCTGCTCATAGCAGCCCAGGCGGCGCAGTTCCTCCGCCAGGTGCAGCCAACCGGCAGGGGTGTCCTCCTGCAGGGCGGCGCGGCGCAGCAGCTCCACCGCCTCCACGGGACGCCCCCGGCGGCGGTGCTCATAGGCACTCTTGCGCAACTTGCTTGCACTGAGGCAGAAGGGCACCACCTGGCCCATGTTTCTTTCGATCATGCATGCTCCTGACGTTTAATCCCGACTGGCCTTGTGGAGCAGCTCCTTCAGCTCGTCGGTGGTGAAGGCGTAGTAGCTGTGGCAGAAATGGCAGCCCAGCTCCGCGCCCTTGTCTTCTTCAATGAGGTTTTCCAGCTCCTTGCGGCCCAGGGAGATCAGGGCCTTCTCCATGCGGTAGCGGGAGCAGGAGCAGTGGTAGCGCAGGGGCTCGCGCTCCAGCACCACAGGATCCATGCCGCGGAACCAGTCCTCCAGCAGTTCCTCCTTGGGGGCGAAGGTCATTTCGCGGCTGATATCGGCGAACATGGGGCTGCGCAGCTCCAGCTGGTCGATGGTGGAATCCTCGCACCCGGGCAGGGGCTGGATCAGAAGGCCGCCAGCCTTCAGCACCGCATCGCCGCTGGTCAGCACGCCCAGTGCCACCAGGGAGGGCGACTGTTCGCTCACGGTGAAATAGTTGGCAAAGTCGATGGCCAGCTCGCCGCTGACCAGCTCAATCTGCCCCACATAGGGCTCGCGCAGGCCCAGATCCTTCACCACACTCATGCGGCCGTCCTTGCCCACGGCGGTGCCCACGTCCAGCTTGCCGTCGGCGCGCAGGGGCAGCTCCACCTGAGCATTGTCGGCGTACACCTTCAGGTCGCCGTGGTTGGCCACCGCGCACAGCGTGCCCATGGGGCCGCCGCCCTTGATGGTCACCGTTACGGATTCATTGTCGCCCTTCATCATCACGCCCATCATGGAGGTGGCGGTCATCAGGCGGCCCATGGCGGCGGTGCACACCGGCGTGGCATGGTGGATGTCCGCGGCGCGCTGGCACATGGCGGTGGTTTCACACATCATCACGCGCACCTGGCCGTCCATCAGGCTCAGGCGGATCAGCTCGTCGCCCTGTCTTCTCTCTATCATATGTTCTTCTCCTTTTCCAATGCCCCGTCATCCACACGCTTGATGGCCGCAAAGTGCCAGCGGTGTTCGGTTTCCTTGGGGGCTTCCATGCGGCCGTTGCCAAACACCATCGCCCGGTCGAACCCGGCCTGCTGCAGCAGCTTGCTCAGCCCCTGAATGGTATGGGCCCGCTGCTTCTGCTCCTCGTCGATGCGCTTGTAGCTGCCGTCCTTTTGCTTCACAAAAATGCACAGATGCATGTCCAGCAGGCCCGTCTTTTCAGAAAAGCGGTTCTGCCAGAGGTACGTTACGTCCTCCCGGTCCTCGCAGATCATCTGGTTACCCAAGGCGTTTTTCAGCTTATAGGGCGTGGACACGTCGAAGAACAGGCCGCCGCCGGGGCGCAGGGCTGCATAGGCCGACTGGAAGAAGGCCAGCACATCCTTGTCCTCCAGCAGATAATTCAGGCCGTCGCAGGTGGCCAGCACCGCATCCATGGGGCGGTGGAGGCGCAGCTGCCGCATGTCCTGCCGGACAAAGGGGATGGCCACACCGGCCTGCCGGGCCTTCTGGGCGGCGATCCACAGCATGTCCTGGCTCAGATCCACGCCCGTCACATGAAAACCGCGGCGGTACAGGGGCAGCGTCAGCCCGCCGGTACCGCAGGCGCACTCGCAAATCTTGCCCTCGCGGATGCCAAAGGCGTTCATGATCTGCACATAATAGTCCGCCCAGTCCTTGTAGTTGACGTCGTTCATCAGTTGGTCGTAAACTTCTGCAAAGCCTGTGTACATTCGTATATCTCCGTTTAGGTTTTTCGT
Source organism: Clostridia bacterium (assembly GCA_017938695.1). Lineage (GTDB taxonomy): Bacteria > Bacillota > Clostridia > Christensenellales > Aristaeellaceae > UBA11524. Next base: position 108,157 of record JAGBBA010000075.1, read on the forward strand.
TTGCTTTTCAGGCTGCCGCCGATGCGTCCGGAGTCCTTGGCACTCAGCCCGGCCCAGCCCACACGGCGCAGCTCTTCCGTCAGGCCGAAGCGTTCTGCCGCCGCGTATTTGCGTTTTGCCTTTTCATCAAGCCGCCACATGCGCGACCTCCTTCCCTATTGCTGTGGATAGGTTGCACATGCGGCGGTGGATTTTATTCTTGCTCGGCTTCCTCTTCCTCGTAGTCGTCGTCATCGTCGGGATCGGTGTTCAGGCCGCGGTTGACCGTCGCGCCCTCGATGCGGCTGTTGATGTACTTGTCAAACACGCCGTTGGTATAGCTGGCGGTGATGAAGCGGCTCAGGCTGAAGCCGATCATCAGATAATACAGGAACAGGCCCAGCACGCAGTACATGGGGTTGACCACCAGGGCCAGTCCCACGGCGATCACCACAGGCACGCAGTGCAGCAGGCGGATGCCCACGCTGAAGGGCAGGCGCGCAATAGCCAGCAGGAGGCTGTTGCGCATCACGCCGCTGAACTTCAGCTTGTAGCTCACGATCAGCGGATGCATATAGGTCACAGAGATGCTCCAGATCAGGCCGATCATCAGCACCAGCACCTGGGGAATGGTCATCAGGGCGTTTTCCAGGGCCAGCTGGCCGTAGAAATCCCAGCACATATAGACCACGATGGGCATCAGGGAGGTCAGGAAGGACACCAGCAGGCTCTGCTTCCAGTTTTCCTTGATGGCGTCCTTGAAGTCAGACCAGATGAAGGCATGCTCGTCGCGGCTCCAGTTGCGGGTCACATAGGCCACGCCAGGAGTCACCACGCCGGTGATGGTGATGCAGGGGATCAGCAGCAGCAGGGTGCTGTTGATCAGGGACATCAGCAGCTCCGCCGCGTTGGCAACGATCTCGCCGTTCTCGTCGACCAGGCCGGTAAAGATGCTCAGAACGCCCATCATCAGCACGATCATCGTGGGCAGCCAGGCCACCACATACATCAGGTTCAGGCGCACCAGGCCGGAGAAACGCACGCGGAGCATTTCCCAAAACAGCTGCCAGCGGTTGGTGGGCAGGTCTTCTTTTTTATAATCGCCCTTGCCGCTTTTGCCGTAATAATAGTTGTTCATAAACTTACCAAACATCGTTGTTCCTCCTCATGCATAGGCATTCATCCTATTATAGCATAAGACCGGCGATTTGCAAAGACAGACATGCCCCGCAAACCGCCGGAATTCGTTCAATTCACAGATTGTTCACCAGAAAATGCTCCATTTTCAGCCGGGCTACCTCTTCCTCCACCGTCAATCCGGTGTTGTCGAACAGGTGCCCCTGATTTTCCGGCATATGATCCAGCTTGTTTTTCAGAAACAACGCCCGCTGGATCAAGTCCACATCGCCGCGCCGGGTGATCCGCTGGCGGATCGTTTCTTCCTCCGCCGTCAGCACCACATAATACAGTTTGGCCTGATGCTGCCGCGCCAGCTGCTGCACCAAGGGCAGCTCCTCCTCGATCACATAGTCGATCACCACGTCCAGCCCCCGGGCCAGGGCCTTGTCCGCCACGTCGATGATGCACTCCCAGTTGAACTGCAGGATGCTCTCCCAGGCCAACATATCCGAAGCCTGGCCATCCGCAAAGAAGGTTTCCGGCTGGTATGCTTCCACAAAGCCGGCGTGGAAGTCATCCCCGTGGATCAGGTAAACTTGCCGCTTTCCACACCCGTTCACCAGATGCTTGGCCCAGGCGTCCGCCAGGGTGGATTTTCCGCAGCCGCAGGGCCCGGAAAAAAAATAGATACTCGCCATGGTTCTCTCCTTGCGCGTTAAAAAGCGTCCGTCCCGCATGTGAGGAACGGACGCAGCGTTTACACTTTTTCAGCCACGCTGGTCACCAGAGCCAGCGTCGCCAGCATACCCTTGACGTGGGTACGCTCATAGGCATGGGAGGCAAACACGCCCTGGCCGCACAGGGCAAAGCGGGCATCCATACCGGCGCGCAGGGCCGTGGCGGTATCGGAGGAATAGCGGGGATAAATGTCCACCGCATAGTCGATGCCGTTTTCCTTCGCCCGGGCAATCAGCTCGTTGGTGAAGTCAAAGTCGAAGGGGCCTGCGCTGTCCTTGGCGCAGATGGACACCTGGGTCTCCTTGCAGGTCAGGTCGCCGCCCACGCAGCCCATGTCCACCGCCAGCAGGTCTTCGATCTCCATCTTGTACAAAGGCGATGCACCGTGGCCCACTTCCTCATACACGGTGAACAACAGCGTCACCTTGCGGCCCAGCGTCACGCGGCCCTCGGCCACCTCGCGGGCCAGGGTGAGCAGCACAGCGGAGGATGCCTTGTCATCCAGGTGGCGGCTCTTGATATAGCCGCTCTCGGTGATCACCGTGCGGGGATCAAAGGAGATAAAGTCCCCCACCCCGATGCCCAGCTTTTCCACATCGGCCTTGCTGTACACTTCCTCGTCGATCACGACCTCCAGAAACTGGTCGTTGCGGGCATCAGCAGCGGTGCTGCCCCACACATGGCGGCTCGCCTTCACAGACTGCACCGTGCCGGAGTACACCTTGCCGCCCCGGGTATGGATCAGCACATTCTCGTTTTCGATCGCGTTGTCGTTATAGCCGCCCAGCTGGGTATAGCGCAGGGTGCCGTTGCCCTTGATAGAGCGCACCATGGCACCCAGGGTATCCACATGGGCAGAGAGCACCAGCGGATGGCCCTCGCCGCCCAGGCAGCACAAAACCGCGCCCTTGGGGGTACGCTCCGGCCGGAAGCCCAGCCGGGTCAGTTCGGCCAGGAGATAATCCGTGGCGGCACGGGTCATGCCCGTGGGGCTGGGTATGCCGGTCATCACCTTGACCTGCTCCAGCATGTATGCCTGCTTATCCATATCGTCAGCCTTCTTTCGATCGTCGTTTTACTTGCGCAGCGCCACATGGAACTCCGCTTCGGTCATGTCCTGCACCGGGAGATTGCCGCCCACGTCCTCCATGTGGATCATGGCCTTGCTGCCCTTCTCCACCGTCAGGTCGAAAACGCCGTAATAGGCGTCCCTGCCGCAGAAATACTTTTCGCCGAACCATTCCGGGCCGATGCTGCAATACACCTTGTATTCGCCGGGGTTCAGCCGGATCAGCAGCCGCACGCCGTTGTGCACAAAGCCTTCCAGCACGATGGTGTCCCCTTGCATGATGCAGATGTAGCCATGGTTCACCTGGTTGTCGCCCATATCAAAGCTGACGGAGGTGCCGCCCTCGTGCTCCGCACCGGCGAGGATGCAGGTGTCGATCAGCTCCACCCGGGGGTAGTACTCCAGCGTGGAGGCATACAGCCCCAGCGTGGCCGTGAGGCGGTCCACTTCGTTGTTGTAGGCCCTGAAGTAATCCATCAGTCCGTCTGCCGCCTGAACGCCATCCTCCACCGCAGCGGCCAGGTCTACCGTCAGCTTTTCGGTGGTCTTGCCCTTCTGGCTGTAATACACATCCACCAAGGCCTGGGGCAGATAGCTGCACAGGATGCCCTCGATCTCCAGGCGGCTCATCTTGGGCACACCCACCATGCCAGCCATAGCGTCCTTGGCATAGTTGGCTGCGTTTTGCAGCATGGTCTTCCAGTCCTTTACCGTCATGGTGACCACGCCAGCGTCCAGGGTGTCATTGGCGGTAAAGCTGGTGATGTTCATCAGCATCATCAGGGCGGGCAGACGCTGGGCAGCCTGCTCGGGAGAAAGCCCCAGCTCCGCCGCCACGGCAGAAGTATACTCCGGCAGCGTACCGATGGCCGGGAAGTTCTCCTTCGGCTTGCTCTTGGGCATTTCCACCGCCTCGGGCAGCAGATACTTGTCCAGGGCGATACGCACGTTATTGGTGGTGTAGCTCTGCTTGGCGGCGTTAGCCAGGTTCTTCACCCGGTTCAGCAGGTTTTGGGGCTTATCGTTCACCCACGTCACGGTCTTTGCGCCGTCTGCCTCCTTCACCAGGGCGGTCAGCGTCAGCTCCTTGGTGGGCTCACAGGTCAGATAAGGCGCAAACGCCCGCTGCAGATATTCATACACGCCGTCGCTCCAGCTGCCGGAAGCACCGCTTTTCAGCGTGGGCACCTCCACCGTCACCTTGTAATACTTCTGCTGAAGGGCCACGTCCGTGATCTTCGCGTTGGCCAAAATCAGCTGGGACCAGCCGCCGATGTCCTCCTGCAGCAGTTCCGCCAGGGCGGTTTCCGCAGCAGCACGCACCAGGGCAGCATCCTCGCCCTCGTCAGCCTGGGCAGGCACAAGGCCGGTCATCATGGTCAGCAACAACAGCAGTGCAATGATCTTCCGCATCGGTTGATAACTCCCTTACAATAAACGTGAAATGCAGGCATGGCGACGTGCCATGCCTGCCAATAAAACCCGTTGGTGATTATGCCATCAGCTTTTCGCTGGCTTCGCGCAGGGCAGCGTTGAGGTTCATAGTCTCGTCCTTGTCCATGGCGTTGGAGTTGATGTACAGCTTGATCTTCGGCTCGGTGCCGGAGGGGCGCACGCACACCCAGTTGCCGCCTTCCAGCTCGAAGTACAGCACGTCGGAGGTGGGCAAGCCGGTGGGTTCTTCCTTGCAGCCTTCCACGCGGATGCCCTTGAGGTAGTCGCGCACAGCGGTGACCTTCAGGCCGGCCAGCTCGGCGGGATGGTTCTCGCGCAGGCCCTTCATGATTTCCTTCATGCGGCCCAGGCCTTCCTTACCGGGCAGGGTGACGGAAACCACCTTCTCCACAAAGTAGCCGTACTCAGCGAAGATGGACTGCACATAGTCGTACAGGGTGATGCCCTGGGCGGCGCAGGCGCAGGCCACTTCGGCGATCAGCAGGGAGGCGTTCACGCCGTCCTTGTCGCGCACGAAGGTGGAGGACAGGAAGCCGTAGCTCTCTTCGAAGCCGAACAGGAAGGTGTGGCTGCCGGTATCCTGGAACTGCTGGATCTTCTCGCCGATGAACTTGAAGCCCGTCAGGGTCTCGAACATCTCCACGCCGAAGGAAGCAGCGATCTTGTTGGCCAGGGAGGTGGACACGATGGACTTCACCGCCGCGCCGTTCTCGGGCAGAACGCCCTGCTTCTTCTTGGCAGAGAGGATATAGTGCAGCAGCACGCAGCCGATTTGGTTGCCGGTCAGCAGCTGCCAGTCGCCGGCGGAGGTCTTTACAGCCACGCCCAGGCGGTCGCAGTCGGGGTCGGTGGCGAAGATCACCTTCGCGCCCTTCTCGTCGGCCAGCTTGATGGCCAGCTTGAAGGTATCGGGCTCTTCGGGGTTGGGCACCTTCACGGTAGAGAAGGCGGGATCAGGCAGTTCCTGTTCCTTCACCACAGACACGTTGCTGATGCCCACTTCCTTCAGGATGCGGCGCACCGGCACGTTGCCGGAGCCGTGCACGGGGGTGTACACGATGGACAGCTCGCTGCCCATCTTTTCCAGCATTTCGGGCTGCACGCACAGGGTCTTGACCTCGGCGATGTAGTCGTCGTCCACTTCCTTGTCGCCGATGTACTTGAGCAGGCCCTTCTCAATGGCCTCCTGTTCGTCCATCAGGGTGCAATCGGTATAAGCGGTGGCGCGGATGATCTTGGTGATGCCTTCAGCCGCCTCGGGGCCGACCTGGGCACCGTCCTCGCCGTACACCTTATAGCCGTTGTACTGCGGCGGATTGTGGCTGGCGGTGATCACGATACCAGCGATGGCGTTCAGATGGCGCACCGCATAGGACAGGATCGGCACGGGACGCAGGGCGTCGAACAGGTAGGCAGGCACGCCTTCCTGGGCCAGCACCAGCGCGGTGTCATGGGCAAACTCCGCAGAGAAGCGGCGGCTGTCATAAGCGATCACCACGCCGCGGGCAGCCTCTTCAGGCTTCTGCAGCAGATACTTCGCCAGGCCCTTGGTGGCACGGCGCACATTGTAACGGTTCATACGGTTCATGCCAGCACCCAGCACGCCGCGCATGCCAGCAGTGCCAAAGCTCAGCTCGGTATAGAAACGATCCTCGATCTCCTTGTCATCATTGGCAATCGCCTGCAGATCCTTCACAGTATCCTCATCCTGAGCAAAATCCTTCAGCCACTGCTCATACAGCTGACGAACGTCCATATAACCCATCCTTTCAATTTTCACTGGAACCATTTACACATATTATAATTCTTTTTTCCTTATTTTGCAACCCCCCAAAGGCTGTGCCGCCAGGGCTCTGCCCTGGACCCGGCAGGGGCTCTGCCCCTGCACCCCGCGAAGGGCCCTTCGGCCCTTTCGAAACCCTTTGTGCGGGGTTGGGCTTGGTTGTTTTCTTCAAGGGGTCACGGTGCGCAACGGGCGCACCGCGACGCGGTTCTTGCAGCGGCGGTGGCTGCATATGGTGGGTAACAAGAAGGGGTGTGCGTGATGAAACATCGCCGTTTGATTGTTCTGGCAGCACTGCTATTGTCTGGCATTGTTGTTTGGTTTGGCTTGCATGCAAAGCCTGCAAGGGAGCATCTTCCCGGGGCGGAGCAGGCGCAGCGGCAGCTATTGCGGATTTGGGTGGTGGATGCCATTGGCGGCAGTGAGAGCTGGTTGCGGGACTGCCTTAAGGATTGGGAGAAGGCGAATCCCGGGGCGATGACTTTTCTGCGCAGGGTTTCCGCTGACGAGTTGGTTCGGGAGGATGCGGTGCTGCCGGACATTCTGCTGTATACGCCGGGGAGCATTGCCGAGCCTGACAAGTTGTTTTTGCCGCTTTCCGGGGAAACCGGGGTGAAGGAGGAATTGCTCCGGGCAGGGCGGTGGAAGGGGCAGCAATATGGGTTGCCGCTGTGTTTTGGAGGGTATGCCCTGGCCATTGACAGCAGCATTGAGCCCCACCTGGCCGTTACGCCTGCGCCCACCACGCTGCTGGGCAAACCAAGGGTTACGGCTGATCCGGCGGCAACGCCCACGCCTGGATTCCCGGCCAGTGCGACGCTGCTGGCGCCCAAGGGATGCGGACTGTTCACCCTGGGGCTGATATTGGATGAACGTCCTGCCCTGCCCGAAGGTTTTGCCACTACGGACGCCGCTGATGTCTTCCTCCGGTTTCAGGCAAAGCAGGCTTCCTCGGCCCTGCTGACCACCGGGCAGGTCACCGCACTGGGCAGCACCGTGCCGCTGCGCATCATGACGCCCGGACAGGTCATCACCGACCAGGTTTTCTTCGCCAGTGTTTTTCCGGGGGCAAGCAATTCCGCCGCCCAGCTGTTGACTTATCTCACCTCGGCAGAGGCGCAGCGCAAGCTATCCGGCCAGGGGCTACACACCGTCCGGGATGATCTGCGCCTGTATGTTTCCGGCACGGAGGCACTCATCGAAACTGCAGCCAGCCACAGCCTGGCGGCCATCAACGCCTATGGGAACGCTGCCGACACCGAGGCGGCGGCCTGGCAGTTTTTCCATGGCCGCATCACCCTGGATGACGCTCTGCTCCCCCTTTTGTGACGGTATAGTTTCCATCCCCCGGGGCAAGATAGACACGACAAACAAGTGCGAAGGGAGACCTGAACCATGATGCAAGCCCAAGTGAAAAGCCGCACCCGTGCCGGTTGGCAGGAGGATGAAACCAACCGCCTTTTCGATGCCGTGAAGCAAGCCTCCGAAACCGGGCTGCCGCTGCGCAGCGTGTTTGAATCCCTTTCGGATGACCTGGGCCGCAAGCCCAACAGCATCCGCAATTATTATTACGCCTGCCTGCGCCAGAAGCCCGACGCCGCCTACCTGCGCGCCGCCCCCTTTGCCACCTTCACCCCCGAGGAGACCCATCATCTGCTCCGCCAGGTGCTGATGGCCCGCGGCCAAGGCATCTCCGTGCGTGCCTGTGTGATGGATCTGGCCCAGGGCGATCACAGCCGCATGCTACGCTACCAGAACAAGTACCGCACCGTGCTCAAGCACCGGCCGGAACTGATTGACGCCGTCCGCGAGGAGCTGCGCCAGGAAGGTCTGCCCTACCCCAAAGAGCCCGCCCTGGACCGGGCCGACAGTGCCTTCTGCGACCCCGAGGATACCGCCGCCGCGCGCCTCATGGCTGAGCCCTGCGTTTCCGCCATGCTGGAGGGCATCAAGGAGCTGCTGCGCCGGGCTGCCCGTGCCGAAGAGAATCAGGATAAGCAGCGCACCATCGACCGTCTGCAGGTGCAGCACGACCTCCACCGCCTGGCCTGGGAGAAGGACTTCGACGAAGCCACCGCTCAGCTGGAGGGCATCCTGTGCCTCCTGCGGGACTTCCTCGCCCTGCCCCGTGAATCCCAAGTGCCCCAGCTGGACACCTTCCGCGACGCCGCCCTGGAGAGCCTGTCCCAGGCGGAATCTTTCCTCACCCGCTGCCACGGGTAATTCTTGCCAAACCTTCCTCCCTGCGGTATACTGTTGCTAACGACAACAGAGGAGGCACCACCAATGAACATTGGCATCCGCCTGCACGATACCATCGGCACCAACCTTGAAGAACATCTGCGCAGTGCCCATGAGCAGGGCTTCTCCTGCGCCCATATCGCCCTGAGCAAAACCATCCCCGGCTTTTCCATGATGGACGCCCCCGCCCTGATGACCGACGAGCTGGCTGCACAAGTCCGCAGCCTTCTGGACAAATACGGCATCCAGTGCGCCGTGCTGGGCTGCTACCTGAACCTGGCCACCACCGATGAGGAGGAGCTGGCCAAGACCGTTGCCTGCTACAAGGCGCATCTGCGCTTTGCCAAGGCTATCGGTGCCACCGTGGTGGGTACTGAAACCGGCGCACCCAATGCCGGCTACAAAACCTGCCCCGAGTGCTTCACCGAGGAAAGCCTGCAGCTCTTTATCAACCGGCTGCGCCCCGTGGTGGAGTATGCCGAGGAGATCGGCGCGGTTATCGCCATTGAGCCCGTATGCCGCCACATCGTTTCCACCCCTGCCCGGGCCCGGAAGGTGCTGGACGCCATCGACTCCCCCAGCCTGCAGATCATCCTGGACACGGTGAACCTGCTCAACATGGAAAACCACACCCGTATGGATGAACTGGTGGCCGAGTCCATCGACCTGTTCGGCGACCGCATCCGCATCCTCCACATGAAGGACTACCGGCCCGTGGAAGGTGCTGCCGACGTGGCCTCCATGGCCTGCGGCACCGGCGTGATGGACTACACCCGGCTGATCGCCTTTGCCAAGGCGAACCCCGGCATCCCCATGACCCTGGAGGACACCGTGCCCACCAACGCCGTGGCAGCCCGGGATCATCTGGAAAACGTGGGCAAGCAGTAATTTTACAAAACAAAACCGGGGCGGCCTTTCAGCCGTCCCGGTTTTTGTTTTGCGATTTAGATGCGCTCGCTGATTTCCTTACCCAGCTTGGCCAGGAACTCGTCCATGGTCATCACCGTGGTCTGGTCGGTGTCGCGGTCGCGCACGGAGATGGTGCCGTCCTGCACTTCCTTCTCACCGATGATCAGCATATAAGGCACGCGGTCCACCTGACGAGCATAGCGGATCTTGTAGCCGATCTTCTCATTGCGGTCATCCAGCTCAGCACGGATCTTCGCGCCGCGCAGGGCCTCGTAGACCTTCTCGGCATAGGCCATGCTCTTGTCGCTGACGGGCAGCACCTTCACCTGGGTGGGAGCCAGCCAGGTGGGGAACTTGCCGGCGAAGTGCTCGGTGATGATACCGATGAAGCGCTCGATAGAGCCGTACACCACGCGGTGGATCATGATGGGACGCTTCTTGGAGCCGTCCTCAGCCACATACTCCAGCTCGAAATTTTGGGGCATCTGGAAGTCCAGCTGGATGGTGCCGCACTGCCAGGTACGGCCCAGGCAGTCGCGCAGGTGGAAGTCGATCTTCGGGCCGTAGAACGCGCCGTCGCCCTCGTTGATGATATAGGGCATGTTCAGCTTTTCCAGGGCGGCCTTCAGGCCGTTGGTTGCATCCTCCCAGTCCTCGTCAGAGCCCATGGAGTCCTCAGGACGGGTGGACAGCTCCACAAAGTATTCGAAGCCGAACTTGGTGTACACCTGGTTGATCAGGGACACAACACCGGCGATCTCGTCGGGGATCTGCTCACGGGTCATGAAGATGTGGGCGTCGTCCTGGGTGAAGCAGCGCACGCGGAACAGGCCGTGGAGCGCACCCTTCAGCTCATGGCGGTGCACCAGACCCAGCTCGCCGCAGCGGATAGGCAGCTCGCGGTAGGAGTGGGGCTGATTGCGGTACACCATCACGCCGCCGGGGCAGTTCATGGGCTTGATGCAGAAATCTTCCTCGTCGATCTTGGTGGCGTACATGTTATCCTTGTAGTGATCCCAGTGGCCGCTGGTTTCCCACAGGTGACGGTTCATCATCATGGGGGTGGACACTTCCACGTAGTCGGCGGCGTAGTGGATGTCGCGCCAGTAGTCGATCAGGGCGTTCTTCACCAGCATGCCCTTGGGCAGGAAGAAGGGGAAGCCGGGGCCTTCATCAGCAAACATGAACAGGCCCATTTCCTTGCCGATCTTGCGGTGATCGCGCTTTTCGGCTTCTTCCAGCAGCTTCAGGTAATCCTGCAGCTCGTCATTGTTGCGGAAGGCAATGCCGTTGATGCGGGTCAGCATCTTGTTGTTCTTGTCGTTCTTCCAGTAAGCACCGGACAGGGTCATCAGCTTGAAGGCCTTCAGTGCCTTGGTGTAGCACAGGTGGGGGCCCACGCACATGTCGATGTAGTCACCCTGCTGGTAGAAGGTCAGCACCGCGTCCTCGCTCAGGTCGCCGATGTGCTCCACCTTGTAGATCTCGCCGCGCTCTTCCATCAGCTTGATGGCCTCGTCACGGCTCAGGGAGAAGGGCTTGATGGGCAGGTTCTTCTTCACGATGGCCTGCATTTCCTTTTCGATGGCAGGCAGGTCTTCCTCGCTGATCTTCACGTCGCCCAGGTCGATATCGTAGTGGAATCCCTTTTCGGTGGCAGGGCCATAGGCGAAGTGCGCCTGGGGATACAGGTTCTTCACAGCCTGCGCCAGGATGTGGGCCGCGCTGTGACGGATGACCTGCAGTTCGTCCTCAACGGGACATTCGGCAACCGTACCATTGTTGTAGATGATCTTCATACCGCGTTCCTCCTGATATTTTTTCTTCGGAGCGGTAAACAAAAAGCACCCGCCCCATCGCTGGGACGAATGCTGTTATCACGCATCCGCGGTTCCACCCGGCTTGTTATCACAACCACTCTTCATGCTCTATCGGGCATGACGCGCTCAACGTCGGAGGATGGTATCCCGCAAGCACCTACGGCGCAAGCTTTCAGCCGATGGCTCGCGCTCTCTTTGCGTGGCTTCCCTGCGGACATGTTCCCCGTCATCCATCAAGATTGCATCAAGTATAATCCACTTCTTCACAAAAGTCAAGCCCCCAAAGGGGCTTTGCCCCTTTGGAAACCCCACCAGGGGCATTCGCCCCTGGACCCATTCGGGGATGGCCGTGGGACGCCAGCCAAGCAGGGGTCACGGCGCATAACGGATGCGCCGCGACGCGGGAGAAGGGGCGTTTCATCTCCTCCGGCCTTACGGTTATCGGCCTTAGCCCCTTCGGGTTCACTCCCTTTTCATCGCAACGCAGCATCCAGCATTTCTGCCATCCGCGAGTGCGCGTCCTGGTTCCAGCACCATACCGCGCAGCCCAGCAAGCCGTTTTCGCGCAGCCAGGCCACCTTTTCATCAATGCTGCGCTGACTTTCGCCGCTGACAAAGGTATCGCCGTTGAACCAGTATGCCGCGCAGGCTTCTTCGTCATAATGGGCGGTGTACCCCTGACTTTCCAGCGCAAGAATCTCGTCAAAGCTGATGGTCTTGTTGCCGCTGGTGGCTGCGCGCTGGCCCAGGCCGTTGCCGCCGCCGGTGACCTGCCGCCACACCCGGGCATAGGCCGGGAAGCCCAGCAGCATTTTGCCTTCGCTCAGTCCGGATTCAGCGAGCGTCTTCACTGCATGGTAGCCGCTGTTAGCCTTGTCCAGACCCGGGTACAGCCCGGAATGGTGCCCGGTGGTCTTGTCAAAGCCGCTCAAGTCGTAGGTCATCAGCACAGCCTGATCCACCAGCTTGTTCAGCTTGGCCCCGTCGACGGCCTCCAGCTGCTCGTTGCCGCAGCCGATGGCCACGCTCAGCAGATGATCCCGTCCCGTGGCAGCCTGACGTTCGTCCAGCCCGGCGCGGAGCAGGGCCAGCAGCTCGTACCAGTTTGCCTCATCCTCGGGGCGGCTCTTGATGCCTGCCGAAGAAGAACCAGGGTACTCCCAGTCGATATCCACGCCCACAAAGCCGTGCTTGTCTATCAGGGCCAGGATGCTGTCCGCCAGCTTCTGCCGTCCTTCCGGCGTGGCGCATGCATCGGAAAATCCGTCTGCACCCCAGCCGCCCACGCTCACCACACCGTCGATGTGGGGATTCCGCTTCAAGAATTTCTCCACGTCCTTCACGCTGCGCCAGTGGTCGCCCGTGGCTTCACCGTTTTCAATCAGCGCAAAGGAGTAATTCAGCTGATCGATCAGGTGCGCGTGTTCGTCCTGCAAGGCCAGTCCCCCATCGTCGAAGGCGTACATCACCACGCGGCCATGCCGCCCGTCGTGCAGCTGCACCAGTTCTGCCGCATGCACCGGGTAAGGGTTCATCCCGGAATACACCGTCGTTCCCACTATCGTCATCACAACGACCCCCATCATCCACCGGCGAAGGCGATGCTTCACCGTTTTATCCTTTGTGCGCGGCTGAGTGTTCTTCACCGCGCTCACCTCCGAACAAGTTTTCGCATGCATGATAGCACACACTTGCCCGGTTTGTCACTGTCAATTGCCGCCACGCCTGTCGAAATTTGACTTGACATGCACCGCATTGTGGCGTATCTTTACCATAGACCATATGCAGGAGGTACACACCATGCTGTTCATCGGCATTTGCGGAGCCAGCGGTAGCGGCAAATCCACCCTGGCGGATAGCTTGCAGGCCCGTTTGGGCGACCGCTGCTTTGTTTTGCAGCAGGACGCATACTACTACGACCACCCGGATCTGACCTTCCAGGAGCGCACGCTGCTGAATTATGACGAACCAGCCATTTTCGACCACGACCTGCTTTTGCAGGACGTAAAAACCCTGATGGCCGGTCAGCCCATCGCCCGTAAATGCTATGATTATTCCGAGCACCGCCGCGCTGATTCCGGCGAGATCATTTACCCCCGGGACGTGCTGATCCTGGAAGGCATCCACACCTTCCACGACCCCCGGCTGTGCGAATTGATGTACCTGAAGCTGTACATGAACGTGGAAACGGACATCTGCCTCCTGCGGCGCATCCAGCGCGATATCAAGGAGCGTGCCCGGGACATCGACGGCATCTCCGCCCAGTACCTGAACACCGTAAAGCCCATGTATGACAAGTACATCAAGAATTACATCAACGAGGCGGACGTGATCGTCGCCCGGGGCGGCAAGAATGCCCGCATCGTGGATATCCTCACCGGGTATGTAGAGGATCAATTAGCCAAGAACAACAGCCTGTAAGCAGCCAAGCGGCTGCTTTTTTATTGTCAGGCCAGGATCCCCTTCCACTGCCAATCCCTGGACCAGCGCGTCAGCGGCGCAGGCGCACCGGCCGCCAGCCGACCGGCCAGCTTCTCCCCAATGGCATCCGCCGGGGTGGAGGTACACATCGCCGCCGCATCCTCGGGCCTGATGCCCCAGCGCAGCAGGTTTTCAAAAGCCTTGCGCATCGTCAGCACCGAACCGGCCAGCGTACCGTCCGCAAGCCGGGCCTCGCCGCCCTGCACATACACCGCCTGACCGCCCAGGCTGTACTGCCCGTCCGGCATACCGGCAGCCTCCATGGCATCGGTGATAGCCACAGCCCTGCCGACACCCTTGGCACGCACCATCAGCCGCACCACGTCCGGGTGCAGATGAATGCCATCGCAGATCATTTCCGTAAACAGCCGGTCATCCACCAGCGCGGCCCCCGGCACGCCGGGCTCCCGGTGATGCAGCGGCGTCTGCGCATTGAAGGTGTGGGTCACATGGGTCGCGCCCCAGTCCGCCGCCCGATGCACCTGCTCTGCCGTGGCCGCCGTGTGCCCGATGGACACATGCACCCCCAGCTTCGTCACCGCTCGGATAAATGCTTCACTCCCGGCCCGTTCCGGTGCCAGGGTGATCAGCCGCACAGCCTCCGGCCTGCCGCCGCACATCTGCAAAAAAGCATCCATATCCGGATCCATAAAATGCGCCTTCACCTGCGCACCGCACTTGCTTTCCGCCAGAAAAGGAGCCTCCATATGCGCGCCCAGCACCCGTGCACCGTTGTGCTCCGGCTGCTCCATCACCCGGCGGATGCCATCCACCGCCGCTGCTGTATCCTGCACTGATGCACTCATGGTCGTGGGCAGAAACGCCGCCACACCCTCCCGGAACAATTCCCGGCTCATGCTGCGCACAGCCACCTCGCCCTGCATGGCATCCTTCCCCTTGAAGGCATGAATGTGTACATCCACAAACCCGGGCAGCAGAAAATCCCCACCCAGGTCGATGGCATCCTCATACAGCCCGTTGGCAAGCCCCTGACCCACCTCATGCACGCGCCCGTGATGCACACGCACCTCCACACCCTGGTGAAAACGCCCACCAATGAACGCCGTCGCATTACGAATCAACATATGCAGCACCCCAATCTGACACCAGTATACCCTGCCTTGAATGCACCTGTCAATGTCTTCTCTTGTCCAATCCCCATCCCCCGCGTCGCGGAGCGCCCTTTGCGCTCCGTGACCCCAACAAAAGAAAAACCCACCCGGCCATCGCCGAATGGGTTTCGAAAGGGCCGAACGGCCCTTCGCAGGGTGCAGGGACAGAGTCCCTGCGGAAGGGAGTCCAGAGGGAGGGAACCTCCCTCTGGTTACTTGTCGTAGTTCACAACCAGGGAGAAGTCGGGAGCCTTCAGGGATGCACCGCCGATCAGGCCGCCGTCGATCTCGGGCTGAGCCATCAGGCCCTTGACGTTCTTTGGGTTCATGGAACCGCCGTACTGGATGCGTACCTTGTCGGCGATCTCCTGGCCATACTTGCGGGCCAGGGCCTTGCGGATCACGCCGATGGTCTCGTTGGCCTGCTCGTCGGTGGCGGTCAGGCCGGTGCCGATGGCCCACACGGGCTCGTAAGCCACGACCACATCGGCGACCTGCTCGTTGGTCAGGCCGGTCAGGGCGATCAGGGTCTGGTACTCCACCAGGGCATCGGTGTAGCCAGCCTCGCGCTCTTCCTTCAGCTCGCCCACGCACAGGATGACCTTCAGGCCAGCAGCCACGGCAGCCTGCACGCGCTTGTTCACGGTCGCGTCGGTCTCGCCGAAGTACTGACGGCGCTCGCTGTGGCCGATCACCACATACTCAACACCGGCAGCCACCAGCATGTCGGCACTCAGCTCGCCGGTGAAAGCACCGGAGGCAGCCCAATGCACGTTCTGGGCACCCAGGTGGATGTTGCTGCCAGCGGCAGCTTCCTTCACAGCAGCGAAGTCCACAGCAGGCACACACACAACCACGTCGCAGTTAGCGTCAGCCACCAGGGGCTTCAGCTCGTTCACCAGGGCAGCAGCCTCGGCAGGGGTCTTGTTCATCTTCCAGTTGCCAGCAATAATAGCCTTACGCATCTTTTACCTCTTTCTTTGAAACCTGCGGTTTCAAGCTTCCCTTATTTCGCCTCCGGCGACCAAAGGGGCTTTGCCCCTTTGGATACCCCACCAGAGGCTCTGCCTCTGGACTCCGCGAAGGGCTTTCAGCCCTTTCGAAACCCATCGGCGGATGTGTTGCTATTGGATTTCCTTGTTGGGGTCACGGCGCATGACGGATGCGCCGCGACGCGGATGAGTTACATTGCCTCCCGTTACGGGAAAACGTCCCTGCGGATAGTTGCCGCAGGGACAATGGGTAACAGTAACTCGCCGTCGGCAGACTGTAATCGTATCCGCCGGGTTTCCCGGCGGGGCGGGGTGTTTCCCGTAAGGGAAACATTCCTTACAGCTTCGAACGGCCGGGAGTGACCTTCAGGTCACGACCAGTGAGAAGCTGCAACTCTCGATGAAATGGCTCTGCCATTTCATCGAAAGCCGAAGGCGTCATTAGGCCTCGTCCAGGGCAGCAACGCCGGGCAGAACCTTGCCTTCCAGGTACTCCAGGGAGGCACCGCCGCCGGTGGAGATGTGGGTCATCTTGTCGCCCAGACCCATCTGCTCAACAGCAGCAGCGGAGTCGCCGCCGCCGATGATGGTCACAGCGTCGCTGTCGGCCATAGCCTGAGCCACAGCCAGGGTGCCAGCAGCCAGGGTGGGATTCTCGAACACGCCCATGGGGCCGTTCCAGATCACAGTCTTGGCAGCCTTCACAGCCTCGGCAAAGATCTCGCGGCTCTTGGGGCCGATGTCGCAGCCTTCCTTGTCAGCGGGGATGGCGTCGGAAGCGGTCACTTCGGTCTCAACAGAGGGATCGAAGGTGAACTCGCTGATGCACACGGTGTCGACGGGCAGGAGCAGCTTCACGCCCTTCTCCTCGGCCTTCTTCATCATGTCCTTGCAGTAGTCGATCTTGCTCTCGTCCAGAAGGCTCTTGCCGATCTCGCCGCCCATGGCCTTGATGAAGGTGAAAGCCATGCCGCCGCCGATGATCAGGGTGTCGACCTTCTCCAGCAGGTTGTTGATCACGTTCAGCTTGTCCTCGATCTTGGCGCCGCCCAGCACAGCAACGAAGGGACGGTCGGCATTATCGAGGGCCTTGCCCATCACGGACAGCTCCTTGCCGATCAGATAGCCGGCAACGTTGGGAGACAGGAACTCGGTCACACCAGCGGTGGAGCAGTGAGCGCGGTGGCAGGAGCCGAAGGCGTCGGACACATAGCAGTCAGCCAGGGAAGCCAGCTCCTTGGAGAACTCTTCGATGTTCTTGGTTTCTTCCTTGCGGAAGCGGGTGTTCTGCAGCAGCACCACGTCGCCGTCCTTCATGGCGGCCACGGCAGCCTTGGCATTCTCGCCCACAACGGTGTCGTCATTGGCGAAAACGACTTCCTTGCCCAGGTACTCGCTCAGGCGCACAGCCACGGGAGCCAGGGAGAACTTCTCTTCCGGACCATTCTTCGGCTTGCCCAGATGGCTGCACAGGATCACCTTGCCGCCGTCAGCGATCAGCTTCTTGATGGTGGGCAGAGCAGCCACGATACGCTTATCGTTGGTGATCTTGCCATCCTTCATGGGGACGTTGAAATCGCAGCGTACAAGAACCTTCTTGCCTGCTACCTGAATGTCGTCAATCGTCTTCTTAGCCATGATACACACTCCTTACAATCGTTTGCGTATATTGCTTTATTGCAAAAGCCTTTTTCAGGCGTGCAATCAACCTTGTTGCGTCAGGGCCAGCATGGCCTTGGCTGCGCCCTCGTCGGTGATGAGGGCCGCGTGGGGATACTTTCGCATGATGGCTGCGATGGCCTGGGCTTTTCTGCTGCCTGCCGCCACAGCGATCATCTGGCAGGAGGGCATGAGCCTATTCAGGTCAACACCCACGCTGGATGCTGCCAGCAGCACTTCGCCGTCCTTGTCGAAATAATAGCCGAAGGCCTCGGCCACTGCGCCGCCTTCTTCCAGCTTGCGCATCTGCGGCACCGAGAGCCTGCGCTCCTGGGCACTTTCATCCGCCCGGCCAATGCCGTGGAGGATCACATCGGCGCGCTGCAGGCGGTCGATCACCTCGCGTACCTCGGGCACCTTGAGCATCTCCTGCATGGCCGCAGCGTCCATCCTGTCCGGCAGGTGGATCAGCCGGTGGTGGCCGCCCAGCCGCTGGGCGATCTCCGCCGCCAGGGTGTTGGCCTGGTATTCCACCGTACGGCCCATGCCGCCCCGGGCAGGCACCACCATCACGTTCAGCGGCGTGGAGGACTGCATGTGCTTGGCCGTGGCAGCCATGGTGCTGCCGCCGGTCACCGCCAGGGTATTGCCGTTTTGCAGCATGGCCCGCACACGCTGGGCTGCCATGCGGCCCACGTCCTGCAAAACCGCTGCATCAACGTCTGCATTGCCGCCCACCACATGCACCTTGCCGATGCCATAGGCGTCAGCCAGCTTGCTTTCCAGTTCGGTAAAGCCGTGCATGGCGTGGGTAAAGGCCTTCACAGTCCCCAGAATATCCTGGCCCTTGGCCGTCAGCATCATGCCGGAGGCGTTCAGGTCGATGAGGCCCTCTTCCTTCAGCGAAGCCGCGTCGGCCCGCACTTCCCTTTCGGGCAGGTCAAGCCGTGCTGCCAGTTGGCGGCGTCCCACCGGGGCCATGGTTGCAATGCGCTCCAGCACCAGGGCACGGCGGGCAAATTCTGCCGCCAGATCCGGTGCCAGCTGCTGCATCAACCGAACAAAATCCTGCTCCATGGTCATCCCTCCGGGCAAAAGCCGTCCCATTCATCATACCACGAACACCCAACAATTACAAGGGTTTTGACAAAGTTTTAACGCTCTTGGGCAAATTGGGGCCCCTTGCGCATAGGATAAGCAGAGGAGGTGCCGTTATGGTCACAGTTCATCCCCGGCTGATCCTGCTTTCGTCCCTGGCCGGCCTTGCCGTTCTGCTGCTGGCCTTCCGGTTTGATCCAGCCCGCCCCCATGCCCGGCTGATGCGCCGCTGCACCCTGGGGCTGATGCTGCTCTTTGCCTGGAACGCCTTGCCCCTGCCGCACCTGGGGATCAATCCCCTGTCAGCTTGGCTGGCCGGTACGCTGGGCGCACCGGGGCTTGGGCTGCTGGCAGTTTTGGCACAGCTGCCTTAGCAGTGGATGATCTCGATGCCAGCCATGGCCTCTTCGATCAGGGCTTCGCTGTCCAGCTTGCTTTCGCCCTCCAGGATCTTGTCCATCTTGGGATGGGTAGCCGGATGCTTGGGCGTGAACACCGTGCAGCAGTCCTCATAGGGCAGCGAAGAGGTCTCGAAGGTGCCGATCTTCTGGGCAATGTCGATGATCTCCACCTTGTCAAAGCCGATGACAGGGCGGAACACAGGCATGTTCACCACGCAGTCGGTGGTGCCCAGGGCGGTCATGGTCTGGCTGGCCACCTGGCCGATGCTCTCGCCGGTGATCAGGGCCTCGGCGTGCTCCTGCCTGGCCACGCGCTCGGCAATGCGCATCATGTAGCGGCGCATGATCAGCGTGGTGTATTCGTCGGGGCACTTCTCGTGGATCTCCATCTGGATCTTGGTGAAGGGCACCACATGCACCCGGATGCCGCAGCAGCTTTCCGAAAGGATGCGGGCCAGATCCAGCACCTTTTCCAGGGCGCGGTCGCTGGTGTAGGGGTAGCTGTGGAAGTGCACCGCGCTGATCTGCACGCCGCGCTTGGCGATCATCCATCCAGCCACAGGGCTGTCGATGCCGCCGGAAAGCAGCAGCGTGGCGCGGCCGTTGGTGCCCACAGGCATGCCGCCCACCGCCGGGATCACCTTTACATAGAGGTACGCCAGGTCGCGGATCTCCACGTTCACGGTGTAGTCAGGGTTCTTCACGTCCACCTTCAGGTTGGGGTTGGCATGCAGGATGCGGCCGCCCACCTGGGCATTGATCTGGGGGGAATCCATAAAATACCGCTTGTCGCTGCGGCGGGAGGACACCTTGAAGGTGCCATGCATGTCCGCCGTCATCTCCACGGCCTTACGGCAGATGGCCTCGAAGTCGTCCTTGGGCATTTCGACGGCCGGGCATACGCTGTGCACACCGAACACCTTGGTCACCCGGCGGATGCACTCCTCCTGGTCGGTGAAGTCGGACACAAAGATGCGGCTGTCGTGCACCCACACGTTGCCGCCCAGCTCCTTCACCGCATGCTTGATCTTTTTCACCAGCTCACGGATGAAAAACGGGCGGTTCAGGCCCTTCAGAAAAATCTCGCCAAAGCGAACCAGCAGCAATTCCCGCATGGTCACCTCTCCTATCATCGTCTGACATACTTTTTCAGCATGTCGTAATGCTTTTTCACACACGCCACCGCGTAGTCGATCTCCTCCGCCGTGTTTTCCGGGCAGAGGCTGAAGCGCAGCGCGGCGTCGGCCATTTCCGTGGTCAGGCCCATGGCCGTCAGCACGCCGGATACCTTCTGCTTGCGGCTGGCGCAGGCGGAACCGGCAGACACATACACGCCGTCGCCCTCCAGGGCAAAAAGCATGGTCTGGCTGCGCACCGGCGGCAGGCTTACATTCAGGATGTGGGGCGCACAGGCCGCATCATCCAGCGCAGGGCCGTTGAGCACCGCCGCGGGCACTGCCTCCTGCAGCTTTTGCCACAGGTGACGCTTCATTTCCATCATCCGGGCCGGACCGTCCTTGGGATAGGTTTTCACAGCCTCGCCCAGGCCCACGATGCCCGGCACATTCTCCGTGCCGGAGCGGTAGCCGTCCTCCTGGCCGCCACCGAACACGATGGGGTTCAGCCGGTGGTTCTTGTGGACGATCAACCCGCCCGTACCCTTGCAGGCGTGGATCTTGTGGCCGCTGAAGGCATAACTCTGTATGCCCAGCCGGTTGAAATCCAGCGGTACGCGCAGGAAGCCCTGCACGCCGTCCGCATGGATGACCGCCTGGGGGCACTTGGCATTGCGCAGGCGCACCACTTCATTCAGGGGCTGGATCGCGCCGGACTCGTTGTTCACCTGCATCACGCAGATCAGGTGGACGGATTCGTCCAGCACATCTTCCAGGGCTGTCAGGTCCAGCACACCGTTGCGCTTGACCGGCAGGATCACCACCTGATGCCCCATGTGCCGGATCTCTTCTTCGCAAGCCAGCACCGCCGGATGCTCCACACCCAGGATCAGCACCTTGCCGGGCTTTTTCATCCTGCGCAGGTGGCCGAAGATGGCGATGTTGTCCGCCTCCGTGCCGCCGGAGGTGAAGATCAGCCGGTGGCCGGAAGCCCCCGCAGCCTCCAGGCAGGCCTTGCGAGCGGCGGAAATCAGCTTCTCTACCTGCATGGCAGGCTTGTAAAGCGCGGAGGGGTTGTGCCAGTTCTGCGTCATAGCCGCAGACATAGCAGTCACCACCGCGTCGCTGGGACGGGTGGTGGCGCTGTTATCCAGATATACTTCCATGATGCGTTACTCCTGCCAGGCACCGCGGGGCAGGTAGAACTTGATGTAGTCCACCAGCTCCTGGCTGGGCTCGAAGATGATCAGGCGCTTGCTGTTATCCTTCTGAATATAGAAGTAATACAGCTCCGCGCCGCGGTTGAGGAACCAGTTGCTGCGCTTCATACCGGGCATGGTGATGTAACGCTGGAAGGCGTTGCCGTTCACGGGGCCGAAGGCCTCCACGCGGGCGCAGGCCAGGCTGCCCAGGCTCTTGCG
This sequence comes from Clostridia bacterium, assembly GCA_017938695.1. GTDB lineage: Bacteria > Bacillota > Clostridia > Christensenellales > Aristaeellaceae > UBA11524. The sequence goes on from JAGBBA010000075.1 coordinate 129,549, forward strand.
CTTCTGGTTGTTGAACACCTTGGCAAAGTCCAGGGTGCCGTTGGTGAAGGTGTACTCATACTCCGTGCGCAGACGGTCGCGGTACAGGAACAAAAGGAACGCACCGCCCAGGTTGATCAGCGTGAAGATCAGCATGAACAGGTCGAACTGCACAAACAGCATCTGCATGGTCATGAAGCCCACGATGGCCATCACCACCATCATCACCACAGACAGAACGTAGAGCACTTCGTTCAGGCCGCGCTGCTTCTTGACCACAACTTCTTCCATAAAACGATCCATGTTGTTATTCCTCCGTATGCATGTTGATTAGAAAAGCAGGTAGATGCCTGCCGTGATAAGACCGATGATCGCGCCGCCCAGAACCTCCAGGGGCTTGTGTCCCACCAGTTCCTTCAGGTCGTCGTCAGCGATGGGTTTGCCGTCGATGAACACCTGGCGCAGGATCTCGTTGATCACCTGGGCCTGGATGCCGGTTTCGCGCCTCACGCCGGTGGCGTCGTACATGACCACCGCCGCCAGGATGAAGCACACAGCAAACTCCACCGAGTCATACCCCACCAGCGCACCCACCATGATCCCCAGCGATACCACGAACGCCGTGTGGGACGAAGGCATGCCGCCAGAACCGAAGAAACGCTTCCAGTCCCAGGTCTTTTCCACAAACCAGTAGGTGGGTATCTTGATGGCTTGTGCAACGAACCAGCCTGTCACTGCGCACAGCAATGCCCGGTTCTGAAAAATGCCCAGTAAGTCGTGCATCGGCTTACCTCCGATCGTATCTGTTACAGCTTTATCTATTGTACCCGTTCGGGTAGGGTTTGTGCAAGTATCTGATGGAAAATTAACGAATTAGCAATAACTCCATCACTGCACGCGGTTCAGGGTGGTCTGCGCCAGATCGCGCAGGAAGGCCGCCTGCTCGCCAAAGCCGGCCAGAGCCTCCACCGCCAGGCGGGTATGCTCGGCAGCATCTGCACGGGTGCCGTCGATGCCCCGCACCGCCACCCAGGTCAGTTTGCCCAGGGCCGCGTCCATGCCGGTATTCTTGCCCAGCAGGGCCGCATCGCCCACCACGTCCAGCAGATCGTCCACCATCTGGAAGGTCAGGCCCAGGTGGTAGCCGTATTCAACGCCCCGGGCCACCTGCTCGTCGCTGGCCCCGGCCAGGATCAGCCCAGCCTCCAAAGGAGCCGTCAGCAGATCAGCCGTCTTGTGGGTGTGGATGTACTGCACCTTTTCCATGGTCGGCTCGCTGCCCTCTTCGGTCACGTCCACGGTCTGGCCAGCCACCATGCCGGTGACACCAGCGCGCCGGGCAATGGCCTCCGCCGCACGAACGCCGCGCATATCAGGCATGGCGCAAGCCGCACGAAGCATCAACTCCATGGCCGCGCTGAGCAGCCCGTCCCCTGCCAGGATGGCTACATCCTCGCCAAACACCTTGTGGTTGGTG
>JAGBBA010000076.1 GCA_017938695.1 Clostridia bacterium
CGGTAGAAGCGATCCTCAATTTCCTTTTCGTCGCCTGCGATGGCGAGCAGTTCCTGCTTGGTGGCTTCGTCGGCGGCAAAATCGTTGAGCCATGCCTGATAATTCTCCCGGTAGCTCATGGGAAAGGCCTCCTAATATGTTATTTTGGTTGTTCGTTGCGCAGGCAGCGTTTTTCGCCTGTACGCCTGTTCTATCGTTTCCATTATAGCGGATATGAAGATTTATTGCAAATGGTTTCTGTCCGTGTGCGCAAGAAGTTTTCCTGTCACGCTGCCCCCACGCCTTGACCAGCCTCGCCTCCATGCGCTATAATACCAGTAAGAAACCAACCTTACCAAACCCGATACAAATCATGATCATAAGGAGGCCCCTACCCATGAGCATCACCACCCGTCCCTTTGACAAAGCTCCCACCGGCGAGCAGGTGACCGAGTTTATCCTGACCAACAAGCATGGCGCCAGCATCAGCGTGATTGATTTCGGCGGCTGCCTGCGCAATATCATCGTGCCTGACCGCGATGGCAATCTGGCCGACGTGAATCTGGGCTTTGACAATGTGGATACCTACGACGGCAAGAGCAACTCCATGGGCGCGCTGATCGGCCGCGTGGGCAACCGCATCGGCGGCGCTTCCTTTGAGTTGGATGGCGTGACCTACAACCTGTTCAAGAACGACGGCGAAAACAACCTGCACTCTGGCCCCAAGGGCGTGGATCGCTACGTGTGGGCTTCCGAAACTGTGGAGGGCGATGGCTGGGATAAGCTGATCCTGACCCATACCACCCCCGACGGCGACTGCGGCTTCCCCGGCACTGTGAGCATGGAAGTGACCTACAGCTGGAACGATGAGGGCGAACTGGGCATCCACTACTTCGCCACCACCGACAAGACCACGCTGGTGAACATGACCAACCATGCCTACTTCAATCTGGATGGCCACGATGCCCCCGATGTGCGCGATCTGACTTTGCAGATCATGGCTCCCGCCGTCAATGAGGTGGATGATGCCCTGATCCCCACCGGCAATCTGCTGGGGAGCGAAACCCTGCCCTACGGCTTTGCCACCGAAGCCCGCGTGGGCGATGTGCTGGCGTTGACCGACGTGATCCCCGCCATGAAGAAGTGCGGCGGCGTGGACTTCAACTACTGCGCTGGCCGTGACAAGGAAATGAAGACCATCGCCGTGCTCAAGTCCCCCAAGACCGGCCGTGTGATGGAAGTCATCACCGACCAGCCCGGCGTGCAGTGCTACACCGGTCAGGGCCTGAACCACGAAGGCAAGGGCGGCGCTCACTACGGCAAGTACGCGGGCCTGTGTCTGGAAACCCAGCACTACCCGGATGCCATCCATCAGCCCCAGTTCCACAGCATCGTGCTGCGCCCTGAGGATACCTACGATACCACCACCATCTACAAGTTCTACGCTGAATAAGAAATGTAGCCGTCAGGCGGCGGTGTGCCAGCGGGTGACCTCCCGCCGCACCGCCTCTGGCGGCTTTTCGATTGAGCCACAAAGGAGGCATTCCCATGGCATACGAATCCCAGAAGCTGCTGACCCCCGGCCCTCTGTTGGATGACAAGGGCCAACTGGTGGAGCGGGGCTACGCCACCTCGCTGGTGCGCGACTATGACCGCGCCAAGATCAAGGCGGGCAAGCTGCGCATCAAGGAATGGGACTATTACTGCATCACCGGCAAGGAGTGCGTGCTGTGCCTGACCATTGCCGATAACAGCTACATGTCGCTGGACAGCATCTCCCTGCTGTTCCCGGACAAGTGCACCCAGATTCAGAAAAGCATGATGGGCGTGCTGACGCTGGGCAAGGTGGGCCTGCCTGCTTCCAGCAAGGTAGGCGATGTGAAGGTGGAAAAGAAGGATTACACCCTCTCCTTCCGCAACGATGGCAAAACCCGCGTGCTGGATGTGCATCTGGAGGATTTCAACGGTGGCCGCCCCCTCACTGCTCATGTGGAGCTCACCGATGAGCCCCGGGACAGCATGGTTATCGCCACACCCTTTGCGGGCTATCCCCGCCACTTTTACTACAACCAGAAGATCAACTGCCTCCGGGCCAAGGGCGATGTGACCTTCGGCGGCGAGACCTATACCTTCCACCCCGAGACGGATATGGCCGTTCTGGACTGGGGCCGGGGCGTGTGGACCTATTCCAACACATGGTACTGGGGCAGCCTGAGCACTGTCGCCGCTGACGGCAGAGCCGTGGGCCTGAATCTGGGCTACGGCTTCGGAGATACCTCCGCTGCCACGGAGAACATGCTCTTTGTGGATGGCATCGCCCACAAGCTGGAGCATGTGGTGTTCGAGATTCCCAAGAACGCCACCGGCGGCGACAATTTCATGAAGCCATGGCGCATCCACGACAACCATGGCCGTCTGGAACTCACCTTCCAGCCCCTGATCGACCGCGCCGACTGCACCTCCGTTTTGGTGATCGAAAGCGACCAGCATCAGGTGTTCGGCCTGATGACCGGCAAAGCCATCACGGACGATGGTGAGGAGATCCATATTGAAAAGGCACTGGGCTTTGCTGAAAAGGTGAAGAACCGCTGGTGATGCCAGATCAGGCAGCCTGCTGACAAATGAAGAAAAGCGATGTCCGGTTTCGTCCGGGCATCGCTCTTTTCGTTGCTGCTGCCAAAACCGCCTGATGCAGCACCAACGGGGCTGGCTTGCTGAGTTACCCTATTCTGACCAAATCTCTCTCCGCGTTGACAAAGGAAGATAAACAGCGCCCCGGAATCTGTTTTTGGCAGATTCCGGGGCATTTGCGCGTGGGGCGGGTGGTTGCGCCGGGCGTTTGGCTTGTGGTACAAGCGATTCTGACAGGGAAACAGCTTACCATTGGAACAGTTCCTTCACCACCGCATAGCTCATCTTGGGGCGGCGGAATTCATCCACCACGCCCTTGTTGTTGTAGGAACGGGGACGGCTGGTGAACCACTCGTCGCAGATGCGGCAGTCGGCAAACTGCCAGAGGAATACGCCGCTGAGTTCCGAGTCGGCAAGGACGGTCATTCCGTGCATAGCAACGGAGTCAAAAAGAGGCTGTTGCAGCGTCCACTGCAACAGCCTCTTGGGGTTGATAGAATGGTCAGGTCAACAATCAGGCGTGGCCATTGCAGCCCAGCACGTTGACGATCTTGTGCTGTACCATCTCGCCCAGAGCCTTGCGGGCATCGGTCAGGTACTGACGGGGATCGAAGTGATCGGGATGCTCGTTGAGGTGCTTGCGGATCATAGCGGTGAAGCTGATGCGCAGGTCGCTGTC
>JAGBBA010000012.1 GCA_017938695.1 Clostridia bacterium
CAAAATGACCATGAAGGAATTGGGTATGGCTGTGGGCTTTGACGAGAAAAGTGCGGACGTTCGTATTGCCCAGTATGAAAACAATTCCCGAAAACCCAAAGAAGAACTGCTCAATAAAATCGCCGCTGCATTGGACGTCAATGTTCACGCTTTGAGTGATATTTCCGATTACACCGACGAAGATCTGCTGTATGCACTCTTTCAATGGGAAGACGCTCGTGTGGGTGTGGACTTGTTGAAAGTATGGAACGATACACATTCGGATTTTGAAGGAGAGAATACCGCTGTTGCGTTCAACTACAGCATGCTGGATACCTACTTGGATGAATGGTATCTTCGCAAGCAGCAGTTGCGCTCCGGAGAAATCACCAGGGATGAATACCAGGAATGGAAGCTCAATTGGCCTTACACCTCTGACGTAATGAGAAAATATGTACCTCACAGAGAATGGCGTAAAAAAGAAGAATGACATGAAAACAGCCCTCCGAAACTTACCGTTTCGGAGGGCATGTTCATGTCATCCTATTATATTGGAATAATACAAACAGTATCAAATCAGTATCGCAAGGCTGATTGAGGCTCAAAAAATCAAGTAATAACTGACTTTCTTGAGAATTTGATATTACTCCCACTCAATCGTTCCGATGGGCTTGGGAGTCAGGTCCAGGCACACGCGGTTGATGCCCTCCACCTCGTGGGTGATGCGGTTGGTGATGTGGTGCAGCAGCGCGTAGGGGATCTCCTCGATGGTGGCGGTCATGGCGTCGGTGGTATTCACGGCGCGGATGATGGCCGGCCAGCCCTCGTAACGCTTGCCGTCGCGCACGCCCACGGACTTGAAGTCGGGCACGGCGATGAAGTACTGCCACACCTTGCCGGCCAGGCCGTTCTTGTCGAACTCTTCGCGGAGGATGGCGTCGGCCTCACGCAGGGCGTGCAGGCGGTCGCGGGTGATGGCACCCAGGCAGCGCACACCCAGGCCGGGGCCGGGGAAGGGCTGACGGTACACCATCTGATGGGGCAGGCCCAGGGCCTCGCCCACCACACGGACTTCGTCCTTGTACAGCAGCATCACGGGCTCCACCAGCTGGAAGGTCATGCCGTTGGGCAGGCCGCCCACGTTGTGGTGAGCCTTCACGCCGTCCTTGCTTTCCAGGATGTCGGGGTAGATGGTGCCCTGCGCCAGGAACTCCACGCCCTCCAGCTTTTCGGCTTCCTCAGCAAAGACCTCGATGAACTCGCCGCCGATGATCTTGCGCTTCTTTTCGGGTTCGGCCACACCAGCCAGCTTGTCCAGGAAGCGGTCGGTGGCGTCGATGTAGATCAGGTTGGCGTCCAGCTGCTTGCCGAACACTTCGATAACCTGCTCGCTCTCGCCCTTGCGCATCAGGCCGTGGTTGACATGCACGCACACCAGCTGCTTGCCGATGGCCTTGATCAGCAGTGCGGCCACAACGGAAGAATCAACGCCGCCGGACAGGGCCAGCAGCACCTTTTTGTCGCCCACCTGAGCGCGGACAGCCGCCACCTGCTCCTCGATAAAGGCGTTGGCCTGCTCGGGAGTAGTGATGCGCGCCATGGATTCGGGACGGATATTGCTCTGCATGGGATGTTCCTCCTTCTTCTTTCAAGGATCCAACTTCCACCGGGTGTTTACGTTTGACAGCTTATTATAACGCCGGAAAAGCCTCCTGTAAAGAAAAATACGACGGAGAAACAGCAGAAATTGTGGAAGGGCAGAAGGGCTCGTATGATGAAATTTTGTTCCAGGGTACAAAAAAAAGTGCGAAAACAAGCTCGCACCTTTTGGTCGATCAATTGAAATTTGACGATGAACTCGTTCAGCCTATCTTTGCATAATCTTCTCTAAGCATACCGTAAATGTTATAGTCACAATAGACCGAAACCATTTTGCCTTGTCGGATTGTCCCCTCTTTTATGAAACCACACCGCTCAAGGACCTTATTTGAAGCAATATTCCGAACATCAGCACTCCCATTCAGCCGCTCTATTTCTGTATTTTCAAATACGAACCGTACCACTTCCTTCAGTGCTTCTGTCGTAATTCCCTTATTCCAATATTCAGGATGAATACGATACGCAACATCACCCATCCTTGAATTCTGTATATCAAATACTGCAATCATTCCAATAACAGCATTCGTTTCTTTCAAGACAATCCCCCAGTCAAAATCTAGCGAGGGCTTCCTTTTCACCCAAGGACGGGGATCAATGAACATCAATTCTGGATTTTTCTCACCCTTGCTGGCTTTTCGTCCCCAATAGGTATAAATTTCATCTCTCCCCAACCATTCTTTCAAATCTGGTACATCTGCTTCGCTCAGCGTTCTAATGATAAGCCTATCAGTTTCAAGGACAGGTTTATCGATCTCGTAATCTTTTAACATGGTTCCTCCATCATATCATTGCATTCGCTCTCTTCGACCTATTCAAGTTTCCCGCATTTCCTTGCGGCCGCCTCACCGCTCCGTCTGCTCCGTCATGATCCCCCAGCGGATACCGAAGCGATCCACAAACACCACCCGGCAAGAGCTGTAAGGCGTGGCCTCCATGGGGTAGATGGTGGTGCTGCCGTCCTTCATGATTTCGTAGGCGCGCTGCACCTGCTCCTTGGTGTCGTACATGATGGTCAGGAAATTCGAGTAGCAAACGGAAAACGCAATGTCCGCATGGTCGCTCATGATGATACGCTTGTCCCCCAGGGCCAGCTCGGCATGGTAGACCCAGTCCTTCTGCTCCTCGGTAAGCAGGGGCATGTAGGCCGGATCGTTGGCCTCTCCGTAGGTGATCAGGCAGTTGATCTTGCCCTCAAAGGCCTTCTCATACATGTGGATGGCTTCCCGGCAGCCGCCGGCAAAGTTCAGCGTGGGTACGATCTGCATAGGTCATTTTCCTTTCATTCAATGGCAATGCCGTAATCCAGGATGACCAGGCCATCCTCATCCGGGGCGGTGAAGCGGGGGCAGTTGTACCGCTCGAAGCACCAGTCGTCCTCGCTGCGGATGAACCCCTGCGCCTTCAGCGCATCCAGGCATGCCTGATGGGTTTCCATGGTGTAGAAGTCGCCGCTGCCGTCCTTGTCCCGGAGGTAGCACACGGCATATTCCTTGGCCGGGATGCGCACCGCCTCGTAACCCTCCGGCACAGTGGTGCCTTCCGGGAAGAACATGCCGATCCACCGTTCCGGCGCGCCGTTTGCCACGCGCACCGCGCCAATGTAAGCATCGCCGTTTTCCGGCAGGGACGGTTGCTTTTCCAGGGGCTCAAACCAGCCGTTTCCCCACCATTCACCCCAGTTGGTGCCGCGCTTGCCGATCAGCATGCACCCGGGCCAGCTTTCTTTTTTGATGTCGATGATCTTCACAGCCATGGGAACGCCTCCCGTTTTTTCTTTATCATAGCACAGGCCCGGCGGATGCAAAAGCGAACACCACATTACATTTTCAGCCAGCTTTTCAGCTGCTCCTGCCGCTGAGCGTAGCGGTGCAGTTCAGCCAGGGTGCTTTCTGCCTGGCGGATGCCCTCCACCCGGTCCTCCGGCGAGGTTCCCTCCAGCCCCTGGGCCCGGCGGAGGTTATAGTGCAGCCAGCCCAGCATGCCGTCCATGCTGGCAGCGATGGCCGCAGCCCAGTCCGCAGCGGCGATGTCCATATGGCTGGCGTAGGCCCCGATCATCGCCCGGGCCTTGGGTTCGTCGTCCGCCCAGTAGTTGAGCAGCTCCACCAGCTCCTGCCAGGGGTTCACATACCCGGCGGCCTCCCAGTCGATGATGCAGGGCGTCATCTCCTGCCACATCACGTTTTTCGGATCAAGGTCACGGTGGCTGATGACCTGCACGCCCAGCAGCTTTTCCTGGGCTGCCAGCACCTGGGCATCCCACCGGGCCGGGGCAGCATCCGCCGTCAGCGACCAGTCGAAGGGCTGGCGCACCGCCGTATCCGGCTGCAGGCCCTCCACCCGGATATCCGCCCCGTGGATGCACCCCAACGCGCTGCCCATTACCCGGCAGTGCTCCGCGGTGATCTCTGGCGGATACACCGAAGCCCCCTCCACCCAGGGATACACAATGAAGTACGCACCCTCCACCTCCGTCACGCCGCCCACCGGGGCGCACACCCTAAATTCCGCATTCCGCATGCCGAATTCCGCATTCACCCTCTCCCCCGTTTGCATGTTGCGAAGGGCTTCCGGGCGCGTCATCACATCCGGGTTCAGGGCTTTGACGGCATAAGTGCCGGCGGTCGTGTCCAGGCGGAACATGCGGTGGAGGAATCCGCCGCTTACATTTTGCGGTTCACGGGTCATCTGGCCCAGGTTCAGCTGCCTGCACAGCTGTATCAGCTTGCTTGTCATATCGTTTCCTCATTTCAAAAAAGCCCCGGCCCGGAGAGCCTTGCCGCTTCCGTGCCGGAGCTGATCTCACCATTTTCTGCTTTGATCTACCTTGCGCTGCAACGCTTCCTCGGTTTCATCCTCCCGGACGCGCCGGGCCGCGATGATGCGCCGCTCCTCCTCGTCCTCCACGCAGGTCACCAGGAGAAGGATCTGATCCTCCGGCTGCACGTCGATGGCGGTGGAGTACAGCGAGTGGCTCTTCAGGGTGGAGATGGCCTCCTTGCGCCAGGCAATGTTGTCGGAATGGATCTTGCCGAAGCTGAAGTAGTTGTGATCCTTGGCGTCCAGGCTCAGCTCCGTCACCGAGAAGATCACATACCGGCCGTCTTCATACATGGTGTCGAAGGTCACAAAGGGATTCTGCTGGTAGAAGTGCAGCTTTTCATAGTTGCGCAGATTGCCGAACATGGCCCCGGTTTTCATGTTGTGGCCGTACACCGTCAGCGTGTAGGGGCGGTTTTTCAGATAGATGCCTTCATCCAGGAACAGGGCACCGTTCACGTTGTGATAGCCCCGGTAGTCCCGGCGCAGGTAGTAGGTGTTGTCCCGCTGCACCACGGCCTCATCCAGCAGGTTTTCGATGCTCAGCCAGCCGATGATGTCATCGTTCTGGCGGCGCAGCTTCTGGAAGCGGCTGCTGATCGTCCCATAGGGGTTGCCAGGGTAATGCTGGCTCTGAAGCTCCGTGGGCGGCGTGGGCGAGGGCGTAGCCGTGGCCTGCGGCGGCAGGGTAGCGGTGGGCTCCGCCGCGGGAGAAGGCGAAGGCTGGGCGGTGGGTTCCGCCGTGGTTTCGGGTTCTGACTGGTAATACAGCTCCCGCAGCTCGTTGGAGGCATTCTTCGCAGAGAAGTAGTCCACCGCGTAGCTGATCAGCTGCCAGGCACTGAACACCAGCACGATGCCCAGCAGTACCGCACAGATCAGGGTCGTCTGGCGGCGTTTCTTTTCAGCAGGCACATAGGAATAACTGCGCTGCTTTTTTCTGCCCGAGCCGTTCTGGCCGGGGGTGTATCCACGCTGCATGCCGCCATCTCCCTTCCTTTGTATTGCTTTCATCTTACCACCCAACGGGTGATGTGTCAATGAATGGGAATGCTTCGCCCGGTTTACTTTACAAACTTAACAGCTTGTTAGCCTGTTTAACGGACAAAAAAAGCAAAATATCTTCGCTGCAAACCTCCCTGGTCGCTTGACAGCCAGAATATACATATTGTATAATAAACGCGAACCTAACAGTTAAGCTAATGGCAGCACCCCTGCCTGAAAGGAACCGGCATGCGCTATCTGAACGGCTGCACCTTTGCCTTTATGAGCCCCCGGGGCTTCACCCAGCGCAGTGATGAATGGAAGCGTTCCCTGCGCCTGATGAAGGAAGAAACCGGCTGCGACACGGTGATCCTTCCCGTGGGTGCCCTGCAGGACCATGCTTACTCCACCCATGTGGACTACGAAACCCCCGACGTGATGAGCATGGACGACGTTCGCGCCGTGGCTGCCGAGGCCCGCGCCCTGGGCCTGCGCCTGGTGGTGAAGGCCATGGTCAACTGCCGCGATGGCTACTGGCGGGCCTACATCCGCTTTTTCGACAGCTATGTGCCCACCGAACCCACCTGGGCTGAATGGTTCAAGAGCTACGACGAATTCGTGGTGGCCCTGGCCCGCACCGCCCAGGAGGTGGAGGCCGACATGTTCTGCGTGGGCTGCGAAATGGTGGGGGCCGATCACCGCGCCGAGGAATGGCGCGACCTGGTGCGCCAGGTGCGGCAGGTGTATAGCGGCCCGGTGACCTACAACTGCGATAAATTCCAGGAAAACAACGTGACCTGGTGGGACGAGCTGGACGCCATTTCTTCCTCCGGCTACTACCCCATCGACCAATTGGAAGAGCACTTCCTGCGCATCGAGCAGGTGGCCGAAAAATTCGGCAGGCCCTTCTTCTTTATGGAAAGCGGCTGCCCCAGCCGCGAGGGCAGCGAATATGTGCCCAACAACTGGAGCTTCGGCGGCGAGCAGAGCAACGAAGCCCAGGAGCGGTGGTACAAGGCCTACACCGACGCCCTGCTGCGCCACCCCAAGATCCGCGGCTCCGTGTGGTGGGACTGGTCGGCCATCCGTCTCTACCCCATCGAAGCCGCCGCCACCAACAACGGCTACGCCCTGTACGGCAAGCCCGCTGCCAAGGTGCTGCAGGCTTACAGCAAAGCCGTCAACGAACGTGAAAACAACGCATGATCCATGCTGAAAGGAAGGACCACCATGCTGGCAAATGAACTGAAGCTCCACCTGACGGAAACCATCCTCCCCTTCTGGGAGAACCTGGCCGATGAACGCTACGGCGGCTATTACGGCTATGTGGACAAGAACCTGAAGCTGGTGCCCGACGCCCACAAGGGCTGCATCCTCAACAGCCGCACCCTGTGGACCTTCGCCACCGCCGCCCGGGTGCTGAAAGACGACCGCTACCTGGTTTACGCCAAGCGCGCCTATGATTTCATGCCCAAGTTTGAGGACAAGGCAAACGGCGGCGTGTACTGGTCCGTCACTGCCCAGGGCGAACCCCTGGATCTGACCAAGCACACCTACTGCCAGGCCTTCGCCATCTATGGTCTGGCTGCCTATGCCCGGGCCACCGGCATGACCGAGCCCCTCGACAAGGCCATGGAGCTGTTCCGCATCATCGAGGACAAGTGCACCGACGAGGGCGGCTACGGCGAAGCCTACAAGCCCGACTTCTCTCCCGAGAGCAACGAGAAGCTCTCCGAGAACGGCGTGATGGCCTCCCGCACCATGAACACCCTGCTCCACGTGCTGGAAGCCTATGCAGAGCTCTACCGCGCCAACCATAACGAAGAAGTCCGCAAGGCCGGCGTCGTTTGCCTGGAGCGGTTCCTCAACGTGATGTACAACCAGGAAAAGCGTCGCCTGGAGGTCTTCTACGACGCTGAGTACAATTCCCTGCTGGATATGCAGTCCTTCGGCCACGACGTGGAAGCCTCCTGGCTGATGTGGGACGCCGTGGAGTGCATGATCCCCGAAGCGGAGCAGGCCCCCTACAAGGCCATGTGCATCGCCCTGGCGGAATCCGTCCACGAGCGCGCCATGACCGACCACGGCCTGAAAAACGAAATGGTGGACGGCGAGATCGACGAGCTGCGCATCTGGTGGGTGCAGGCCGAAACCCTGCTGGGCTTCTCCAACGCCTATGACCTCACCGGCAACGAAATGTTCAAGGAGTCCGTCAAGACCCAGTGGGCCGCCATCCAGAAGCTGATCGTGGATCCCCGCGAGGGCGGCGAATGGTACTGGTCCGTTTACGAGGACGGCACCCCCACCGAACGCCCCATGGTGGAAGAGTGGAAGTGCCCCTACCACAACGGCCGCATGTGCCTGCGCATCATCGAGCAGGGCAAGCAGTGATCCGCCGTCAGGCTGAATAAAGGAGCAACTATGAGCAACATCACCATGCGCGACATCGGCAAAAAAGTCGGTGTCAGCGCCGTTACCGTATCCAAGGCACTGGCCGGGAAATCCGGCGTCAGCGAGGAGATGCGCCAGCGTATCATCCGGGTGGCGACTGATCTGGGCTATGTGAACCCCAACACCCTGCATACCCAGCATGCCCGCCGACTGGACGTGGGCATCCTGGTGCCGGATCATTTCTTCTCCGGCGATTCGTTCTACTTCACCTTCTACCGCAACCTGGTGCAGGAATTGAGCGACGCGGGCCACTTCGGCCTGATGGAGCTGCTGAGCCAGGAAAGCGACCGCAACCTGGAGCTGCCCAACCTGCTGCGCAGCCACCGGGTGGACGCACTGATCCTGCTGGGCCAGCCCAGCCAGGCCTATGTGCGGATGATCGCCAAGCAGGCCCTACCGGTGGTCTTCCTGGACTTCTACGACGAAGGTGCCCTGGCCGATGCCGTGGTGGGCGACAACACCTACGGCACCTACCGCCTGACCAACCACCTGATCAAGAACGGTCACCGGGATATCGGCTTTGTGGGCAATGCCCGGGCCACCAGCTCCATCATGGACCGCTACCTGGGCTTCTACCGCGCCATGCTGGGCCAGGACCTGCCCATCCGCGAGGAATGCATCGTGATGGACCGTGACCTGCAGGGCGACCTGATCCCCCTGCAATTACCCGAAAAGCTGCCCACCGCCTTCGTGTGCAACTGCGATCTGGTGGCCACCCGGCTCATTGAGCAGCTGCAGGAAATGGGGCTTCGCGTGCCCGAGGATGTGTCCGTCGTCGGTTTTGACGATTTCACCATCGGCAACAGCGACCCGTCCTCCCTTACCACCTTCCGGGTGGACCGCCACTCCATGGCACAAATGGCCGTGAAGCTGGTTTCCGACCGCTGCGCCGGTCTGCAGCGTCCCTTCGGCCGCGTGGTGGTCAGCGGCCAGCCCATCTACCGCGATTCTGAACGGGCCATCCCCGTTGAAGAATAAATTTCTATTGTTACCCCAACTGTCCATAGAATGAAAGCGAGGAATATCACCATGGCACAGGTCAAGATTCTCAATGCCGGTTCCCTCCCGAACATCCCCTGGCAGGATAAGCCCGCCGATCTGAAGACCGCCGCTCCCGTGTGGCGTTACACCGAAAACCCCGTTATGGGCCGCAACCCCACCCCCGAAATCGCCCGCATCTTCAACTCCGCTGTCGCTCCCTGGGAGGATGGCTTTATCGCAGTGCTGCGCGGCGAGCAGGTCAACGGCGTGCCCTATGTGTACCTGGGCCGCTCCAAGGACGGCATCCACTGGGATGTGGACCGCGAGAAGGTTCCCTTCGTGGATGACAACGGCAACCCCAAGATGCCCCACTATGCTTATGACCCCCGCCTGGTGAAGGTGGACGACACCTACTATATCATCTGGTGCACCGATTTCTTCGGCGCGTCCATCGGCATGGCCAAGACCAAGGACTTCAAGACCTTCACCCGTATCGAAAACCCCTTCATCCCCTTCAACCGCAACGCCGTGCTCTTCCCCCGCAAGATAGGCGGCATGTTCAAGATGATGTCCCGTCCCTCCGACTCCGGCCACACCCCCTTCGGCGACATCTTCGTGTCCGAATCCCCCGACATGGAGTACTGGGGACATCACCGTCATGTGATGGGCCGCGGCTCCAAGTGGTGGGAGTCCGTGAAGATCGGCTCCGGTGCTGCTCCCATTGAAACCACCGAAGGCTGGCTGCTGTTCTATCACGGCGTGGCCACCACCTGCAACGGCTTTGTGTACTCCATGGGCGGCGCCATCCTGGACATCAACGAGCCCAGCAAGGTGCTCTACCGCTGCGAGAACCACCTGCTGACCCCCGAAGAGCCCTATGAAACCACCGGCTTCGTGCCCAACGTGGTCTTCCCCTGCGCCACCCTGCAGGATGAGGACACCGGCCGCATCGCCATCTACTACGGTGCCGCCGACACCAACGTGGGCCTGGCCTTCACCACCGTGGACGAGATCGTTGCCTACATCAAGGAGCACTCCGACCTGCAGTGGGGCGACGACGTGGCTGATGTGGATTACTAATCCACATCAGCAATGCTGAATGCTGAATTTTAAAGGAGGCACTCCTATGCAGCCCCGTTCCTTTTCATCTTTGATGGAGGCCTACGAGCGGCTCGTGGCCCGGCCCAATCCGGTGAACGAGCACTTCTACAACGGCCTGTTCAACCGCTATGCTTATCCTGTGCTCACCCGCGAGCACATTCCGCCCTTCTGGATGTATGATGCTGATCCCGAAAGCAATCCTTTCATGATGCAGCGTCTGGGCATCAACGCCACGCTGAACGCCGGTGCCATCAAGCTGAACGGCAAGTACTGCATGGTGGTGCGCGTGGAAGGCATGGACCGCAAGTCCTTCTTCGCCGTGGCCGAGAGCGATAAGCCCACCGAGGGCTTCCGCTTCCGCGACTATCCCGTGGTGCTGCCCGACACCTGCGCTGAGGAAACCAATGTGTACGACATGCGCCTCACCCAGCATGAGGACGGCTGGATCTACGGCGTGTTCTGCTCCGAGAGCAAGGACACCTCCAACCCCGACCTGTCTGCTGCTGTGGCTGCGGCTGGCATCGTGCGCACCAAGGACCTGGAAACCTGGGAGCGTCTGCCCAACCTGGTCACCCTGCGCTCTCCCCAGCAGCGCAACGTGGTGCTGCATCCCGAATTTGTGGATGGCCAGTACGCCTTCTACACCCGTCCCATGGATGACTTTATCGAGACCGGCTCCGGCGGCGGCATCGGCTTTGGCCTGTGCAAGGACATCACCAACGCCGTCATCGACGAGGAGAAGATCATCTCCGCCCGCAAGTACCACACCATCACCGAAAGCAAGAACGGTGCCGGTGCCACCCCCATCAAGTGCGACAAGGGCTGGATCCACATCGCCCACGGCGTGCGCAACACCGCCGCCGGCCTGCGCTATGTGCTCTATGCCTTTATGACCGACCTGAACGACCCTTCCAAGGTCATCGCCGAGCCCAGCGGCATGCTGCTGGGACCCATGGGCCGCGAACGCGTGGGCGATGTGAGCAACGTGACCTTCTGCAACGGTGCCATTGCGGATGACGACGGCAAGATCTACATCTACTACGCTTCCTCCGACACCCGTATGCACGTGGCCGAGACCGATGTGGACCGCCTGTGCGACTACCTGCTGAACACCCCCAAGGATCCCCTGCGCAGCCCCGACTGCGTGAAGCAGCGCTGCGCCTTGATCGAAAAGAACCTGAAGTTCCTGGGGAGGTAACAAGCGATGCTGAAACTTGCACCCCTTTTCGGCAACGGTGCCGTGCTGTGCCGGGGCAAGGAGATCCGCATCTTTGGCGAGGCTGAAAACGGCCGTACCATCACCGTGACCCTGGGCGATGCCTCCTGTGTGTGCACCGCCCGGGAGGGCCGTTTCCTGGCCCGCCTGGCCCCCATGGAGGCTGCCACCGGCCTGACCCTCACCGTCACCGACGGCGCGGACACCGTGACCTCCACGGACATCGCCATCGGTGAAGTGTACCTGGCTGGCGGCCAGAGCAACATGGAGCTGGAGCTGCAAAACGCCGATGAAGGTCAGCAGCTCATCGCCGCCCACAACGACCCCGACCTGCGCTACTTCAACGTGCCCAAGAAGTCCGTGTGGAACGCGGACGCCATCCAGCACAACGAATGGAGCCACTGGGAGAAGGTCGTGCCCGGCAACGCCCGGGACATGTCCGCCGTGGCCTACTTCTTCGCCCGGAAGCTCCGTGAAAAGTTGGGCGTGCCCGTGGGCATCATCGACTGCTACTGGGGCGGCACCTCCATCACCTGCTGGATGGACGAGGACGCTCTGGCTGCCACGTCCGAGGGCCAGCGGTACATGGACGATTACGCCGCCCAGTCCGCAGGCAAAACCATGGCGCAGTGGCAGAAGGAAGAAGACGCCTTCCAGGCCGAAATGGCCGAGTGGAACGGCAAGGTGGCCCAGCTCAAGCAGGAGAACCCTGCCATTGAGTGGCCGGAGATCAACGAAAAGGCCGGTCTGTGCCCCTGGCATCCCCCGGTGGGCCCCGGCTCCCCCTACCGTCCGTCCGGTCTGGCCCATACCATGGTGGAACGGGTCATCCCTGCCACGCTGACGGGCATCATCTTCTACCAGGGCGAGGAAGATTCCGGCAAAACCACCCGTTACGATGTGCTGATGGATTCCCTCATCCGCACCTGGCGCAAGTGGTTCATGGACGAGGAGCTGCCCTTCCTGTTTGTGCAGCTGCCCGTGTGGATCAACAATGGTGAAACCGATCCCCGCAACTGGCCCGTGCTGCGCCACGCCCAGGAGCTGGCCTGGCGGCGCAACCGCCGCACCGGCATGGCCTGCATCGTCGACTGCGGCGAATATGACAACATCCACCCCACCGACAAGCGCACCGTGGGCGAGCGTCTCTTTGAGCAGGCCCGCACGGTGGTCTACGGCGAAGAGGGCGAATGCTCGCCCCGGGCCGTGAGCAAGCACACCACGGGCAGCACCCTGGTGGTGAAGCTCACCGCACCGGTGGTCATCCGCGGCGAAGAAAAGGCCAAGTACCTGGAAATCGCTGGCGAGGATGGCATCTACCACGAAGCCGAGGCCGCCATCGACGACTGCACCCTGCGCCTGACCTGCGCCGATGTGCCGAACCCGGTTTCCGCCCGTTACGCCCACTGGAACTGGTGCGTGGTGAACCTCTTCGGCGAAAACGGTTTGCCCCTGGCACCGTTTATCTTGGCATAAATCAGCAAAGACAAGGCATGTTCGCCTTGTCTTTTTCTTTGCCATGTGCTATACTCAACAGGAACAAACGTTCCTTCAGGAAGTGACGCACATGAAATACAGCAAGATTTTCCCCCTGGACACCTTCCCTGCCCCCAAGTATGTGGTGACCTTCGCCCGTTACCAGGGGCAGTGGCTGTTCTCCCGGCACCGCAGCCGCACCACCTGGGAGACCCAGGGCGGCCACATCGAGGAAGGCGAAACCGCCCTGGATGCCGCCCGCCGGGAGCTCTACGAAGAAAGCGGCGCGACGGAATTCACCATCACACCGCTGTTCGATTACTGGCACGGCGACCGCACCGGCAGCGGCGTGGGCGTGGTGTTCCTGGCGGAGATCACCGCCCTGGGGCCCCTGCCCGAAAGCGAAATGGCGGAAGTACGCTGCTTTGACACCCTGCCGGACAACGTGACCTACCCGGACATCACCCCATACTTATTTGATGCCATCACAAAAGGCTGTCCATAACGGACAGCCTTTCATTCATCATTCATAATTCATCATTAAACCTTGTCTTCCATCCCCTTCATCTTCTTCAGCACCTTCCCTGCCACGATCCAGGCCAGCACAAAGGCAAACACATCCGCCACGGGCTGGGCGCACTGGATGCCCGTCAGGCCCAGCAGACGGGGCAGGATCAGCAACGCCGGGATCAGGAACAACCCCTGCCGGGCGATGGAGATCACCGTGGCACTCATGCCGTAACCGATGGACTGGGTGAACATGTTGCTGATGACGATGAAGCCCCACAGGGGCACGGTAATCAGCTGCAGCTGCAATGCCAGCGTGCCGATGGCGATGACCTCCGGGTCGTCCCGACGGAACACGGTGACGATGGGCTCGGCGAAGATCAGCGCGATCACGCCCAGCACGATCAGGATCACCGTGGTCACCTTCACGCAATACCAGAAGGCCTCCCGCACGCGGCTGTACCGCCCGGCACCGAAGGAGAAGCCGCACACCGGCTGGAAGCCCTGGCCAAAGCCGATCACCGAGGAATTGACGAACATCACAAACCGGCCCACAATGGACATGGCCGCAATAGCTGCATCGCCATAGACACCGGCGGTGGTGTTCAGCAGGATGTTGCTCACGCTGGCAATGCCCTGGCGGCCCAGGGAGGGGAAGCCGGTGTACAGGATCTTGCCGTAAATCTTCAACGAAGGCTTGAAGTCCTTGACGCGGATGGAGATAGCGTCCGGCCGGGTGGTGGTCATGTACAGCAGGATAGCGAAGCTCACCACCTGGCTGATGGCGGTAGCAATGGCCGCGCCCGCCGTGCCCAGCCCCATGCCGAAGATCAGGATGGGGTCCAGCACCATGTTCAGCAGGCCGCCGGTGACCATGCCGATCATGCCATAGGTGGCCAGGCCCTCAAAGCGCAGGAAGTTGTTCATCACAAAGGAGCACATCTGGAAGGGTGTGGCGTAGAAAATGTAGGTGGCGTAATCCTTGGCATAGGGGGCGATGGTTTCCGTCGCGCCCAGGAAGCGCACCAGCCAGTCGATGTTGCTCAGGCCCAGCACGGTGATCACCAGGCCCACCGCAAAGCCCGTGAAGAAGCCCACCGACACATACCGGCGGCCCTCCTGCTCGTCCCCTGCGCCCAGACAGCGGGACAGATTGGCTCCGCTGCCCATGCCGATGGTGAAGGCGATGGCCTGGATGATGGACATGGCCGAAAAAATAACGCCCACCGCACCGGAGGCCGACGTGCCGATCTGGCTGACGAAGAAGGTATCCGCCATGTTGTAGATGGTGGTGATCAGCATGGAGAAGATGGTTGGCACCGCCAGGTGAGGGATCACCTTGTTCACCGGCTGGTTCAGCAGCATATCGTTGCGCTGCTCGCGGGTCATGGTTTTCATCAAACAACCTCGGTTCTCAAATCAACTTTCCCGGAAGAGTTCGACGCGCCGCCGCCCGTTTCCTGCCGCTTGACAGATCATCCCCCTTCCATTATGATGACAGTATATGAAATTCCGCTTCTGAGGTGAATACCATGCTGGATCATACCGGACGCTACACCATTGAAAATTACGGGCGCATGGAGCCTTTCTGCTCGTTCCTGCCAGGCATCGGCGGCGAAAAGGGCGTGCCCATGTGGTGCTATTATGTCAACCGCGGCCAGTGCGTTTCCTCCTTCGGCATCGAGGACAAGGATCATGCCATCATGGAGTTCTTCCCGGCGCATCAGGCCTATCAGTACACCTCCCGGGTGGGCTGGCGCACCTTTCTGAAGGTGAACGGTGCCTTTGTGGAGCCCTTTGCCGATGCCGCCACCCCCCAGGCCATGCACATCGGCATGAACGACCTGCGCATCACCGATACCGTGGCCGGGCTGAAGATGGACGTAACCTACTTCACCCTGCCTGAGGAGCGCGCCGCCGCCCTGGTGCGCAAGGTGACCATCACCAACACCACCAACGCCCCCATGGCCATCGACATGCTGGACGGCATGCCCGCCTTGCTGCCCTTCGGGCTGAACCTGCACTCCGTCAAGCACATGACGCAGACCGCCAAGGCCTGGCTCCAGGCTGAGGAAACCCACGGCCCCATCACCTTCTACCGCACCCGCGCCTCCATGGAGGACACCAGCGATGTGCAGCAGGTGCTGGGCGTGAATTTCTCCACCGCCCTGGTGGAAGAAGGCGGCCAGGTGCAGGTGTATGTGGATCCCCGGCATGTGTTCGGCTACGACACCGCCCTGGAAAAGCCCCGGGGCTTCCTGGACAAGCCCTATGCCCAGTGGGCCGCCATGCCCGAGGTGACGCAGAACATCATTCCCTGCTGTTTCTACGGCCGTCAGCTGACCCTGCAAGGCGGCGAAAGCACCAGCCACATGATCGTGGTGGGCCAGGCTGAGAGCAAGGACCGCGCCCGCGCCGCCTGCCAGCGGCTGACCTGGCCCGTGCTGGAGCAAAAGCTGCTCCGCGCCGATGAAATGGCCTGGCAGCTCACCGATGCCATCGCCTCCAAAACCGCCGATCCGGTGTTCGACATGTACAGCCGGCAAACCTACCTGGACAACCTCCTGCGCGGCGGCACCCCGGTGACCCTGCCCGGCGGCAAGGTGGTGTACCTCTACTCCCGCAAGCACGGCGACCCGGAGCGCGACTACAACGCCTTCCGCATGCGCCCGGAATACTACTCCCAGGGCAACGGCAACTTCCGCGACGTGAACCAGAACCGCCGCTGCGACGTGCTGTTCACCCCCCAGGTGGCCCAGCGGAACATCCGCATGTTTTATAGCCTTCTGCAGCTGGACGGCTACAACCCCCTGGTGGTGGAATACGTCCAGTACACCCTTGACGCTGCCGCCCAAAGCAAGCTCCTGTCCCTGGTAGAAGAAAGCTCCCGCGCCGACGCGGCCAAGCTGCTTTCCGGCACCTTCACCCCCGGCCAGCTGGCCATGGCGGCGGAGGACTGGGCCCTTGCCTGCCCGGCGGAGGAGTTCTTCGCCCAGGCCATCGCCATGAGCCAGGAGGGCGTGACCGCCACCTTCGGCGAGGGCTACTGGAGCGACCACTGGACCTACAACCTGGACCAGATCGAAACCTACGCCAGCGTGTATCCCGAAAACGAGGAGCAGCTGCTCTACGGGGATGATTCCTTCACCTGGTTCCTCTCCCCCGAAACCCTGCTGCCCCGGGCCAAGCGTTACGTCGCCACCGATCGCGGCGTGCGCCAGTATGCCTTCCTGGAAAAGCGTCCGGTGGACGGTTCCCTGCAAAAGGATGCCCAGGGCCAGGTGCTCCACGCCACGCTGATGGAGAAGCTCCTGACCCTGCTGGCCGCCAAGACCGCCACCCTGGACCCCTACGGCATGGGCGTGGAAATGGAGGGCGGCAAGCCCGGCTGGTATGACGCCCTCAACGGCTTGCCCGGCCTGCTGGGTTCCTCCATGCCCGAGGCCCTCGAACTGGCCCGCGTGCTGGATTACACCCTGGCCCGTGCCCGGCAGTATGGCCGCAGCGTAAACCTGCTGGCAGAGGCCGCTCAGCTGGCCCGAGCCATCACCGCCGTTTTGAAGGACACCGAAGCCACCTGGCGCAAGGAGGGCGAGATCCTCTCCGTGTGGAACGCCCTGTGCGACGCCAAGGAAGCCTACCGCGCCCAGGTGCGTGAGCGCGTTTCCGGCGAAAAGGTCGAGCTTTCTGCCGAAGAAATCGCGGACATGCTGGAGCTGTGGTCTGCCTATGTGCACCAGGGCGTAGCCAAGGCCATGGCCATCGGCGGCGGCCTGTGCCCCACCTATTTCGCCTACGACGTGACCAGCTACACCCAGGACGAAGCCGGGCTGCATCCCACCGCCTTTGCCCTGCGGCCCATGCCCAACTTCTTAGAGGGCCAGGTGCGCTACCTGCGCCTGAACCTGCCCATGGAGGAAAAGCACCGCCTGGTGGACGCCGTCCGCCGCAGCCGCCTGTACGACCAGAAGCTGAACATGTACAAGGTCAACGCCGCCCTGGGCGAAGCCTCCTACGAGATCGGCCGCGCCCACGCCTTCACCCCCGGCTGGCTGGAAAACGAGAGCGTGTGGCTCCACATGGAATACAAGTACCTGCTGGAGCTGCTCCGCGCCGGGCTGTACCAGGACTTCAT
Organism: Clostridia bacterium; assembly: GCA_017938695.1. Classification (GTDB taxonomy): domain Bacteria; phylum Bacillota; class Clostridia; order Christensenellales; family Aristaeellaceae; genus UBA11524. The sequence continues at coordinate 17,310 of JAGBBA010000012.1, forward strand.
GGCCGACTTCCATCTGGCAGCCGTGCCCTTCCTTGACCCGGCCATGTACGGCCGCAGCCCCTTGGAGAATTCCTCCTTCATCGCCTCCAGCGCGAACCCCGACCCCGCCATCCACGGCAAGGGCTTTGTGGCGCGCCTGAGCGGCTCCACGGCGGAGTTCCTGTCCATCTGGCAGATCATGATGCTGGGCGAGACCCTCTTCACCCTGCAAGACGGCCAGCTGGCCCTGACCCTGCTGCCCCTGCTGCCCGAATACCTCACCCGGGGCTGCGAAACCATCGAGGCCACCCTGCTGGGCAAAACCAAGGTGGTCTACCATATCCAGCCCGGCAAGGCCTACATCCCCGGCCAGTATGCGCTGGCGGATGCCGCCGTCACCTGGCAGGACGGCACCGAGGAAACCTTCTCAGCTGGCGTGATCGCCGGCAGCGCAGCCCAGCGCATCCGCGGCCAGGAGGCCAGGGAGATCCATATCACGCTTAAATAAGCACAGCAAAGGGCCGGAGCAAATTGCTCCAGCCCCGTTTTGTTTGGTTATTCAATGTGAGCTACTGTGAGGGGTTTCGGCAGGCTATCCTGCTCGTTCATGCGGATCATATCGTCGTACATCTTTTCATACAGGCGCAGGATCTGCTGGTTGGTGGTTTCGCGGGCGCGTACCACTTCTGCGGCGGCTTCTGCTTTGGCTTTGCCCATGATGTTGCCAGGTGCGCCGCAGTCACCGCTGTCACCATCGCCCATCTGAGTCAGAGATTCAAATGCAGAGGTGATGTATCCGGTCTGGTTGATGATGTCGTTGATCCGCGTCAGGATATCGGCCACGGTCATATCGCCGAAAATCTTCATGGTATTGCTCATGTGTTCGTCCTCCATCTTGTTTCCCTCCCCAGGGGCAAAATGGCTGCGGCCACTGGCCGCCGGACACGCAAGGCAAATTCTGTTTTCTGCAACGAAGCGTGCCCGTCCATGTTTCACAAGACCTTTCGCCCTCTTGGGGTAGGTCGATTCATACACGTTACCCGCTTCGTCGACAACTTCAATGTTTTTTTCCATGGGTGTCATCCCCCGTTGTCAACTTGAACGCCGTTTTTTGTGATGGGTGCCGTCCCCGGTTCATATGCCCATTATAGCACACCGCCGCACAATTTGGAAAGAACAAAATATTTTTCCAGTTAATGCAATGCTTTCCACCCCTGTTTCGTCTAATAAAGCAGGAGGGGATTTGATGAAGAGATTGCTCGTATTGCTCCTGGCGGGGCTGCTGCTCACCGCCTGCACCGCACCGGCGGAGCAGACTGCCGCTGCCCAGGCCACCCGTGCCGCCATCCAGAACATTGATTTTGACCCGGCCCAGGTGGGCACGCTGCAATCTGCCACCCTCACCTGGACGGAGTACAGCGACCGCAGCATCATCCACACCGGTGCGCTGACCGACGCCGAGAGCCTCCGCACGCTGGAACAGCTGCTCTCCGCCGCCAAGCGGATGGAGGGTATCCCCCAGTGCTTTGAAACCGCCCATCAGCACGAACTGGCCCTGGTGCGCCAGGACGGCTCCATTATGACGGTGCTGGTTTCCCTGGACAGCTGCCCCACCCTGCGCGAGGGCGACACCTGTTTTGATTTCAGTGCTGCTGCCGATACCAACCAGGCCATTTACGACCTGTTTGGCGCAACAGTCGTCGCGCCGCCGCCGGAAGCACCCTTTGACCCGGCGCAAGTCGGCACGCTGCGTTCCGCCACCCTTTTGTGGACGGAATCCGCCGACCGCAGCACCTACCACAGTGCCACCCTGGCCGACAGGAACAAGCTCTCCCTGCTGGAAAAGCTGCTTTCCGGTGCCACGCGGATGGAGAACATCCCCATGTGCTTCGACGGCCCTGCACGGCACGAGCTGACCCTGACCCTGCAGGACGGCTCCCGGATGACGGTGCTGGTGTCCCTGGACAGCTGCCCCTACCTGCGGGAAGGCGATGTGTGCTTCTCCTACAAACGCATGGCCAAGCAGCTCACCGGCAAGGACACCAACGAAGCCATCTACGATTTGTTCGATGCCCATATCAACTGACGCATACAAAAAAGAGCCTGGACTTGATTCGTCCAGGCTCTTTTTGCTTACAGATATTTCACCATTTCGTCGCGCACACCGTCCAGCCGGGCGTCGCTCAGGCCGAAGTCCATCTGCTTGTAGCTCCACATGGCGCGGGCGATGCCGTGCTTCTCGAACACCGCGTTGATGGCCTTGAGCCACTTCACAGCCTCTTCCGGGGCCGCCTGGTCGATCACGCCGTACTCGCCGCAGTACAGGGTAGTGTGGTTGCGCTCAGCAGCCTCCAGGGCCGGGGCGAAGTGCTTCTCGAAGAACGCCTCCGTGGCACCGCTTTCCTCGTAGGTGATGCCGGTCTTGCCGATGAGCTCCGGCACCCAGCCAGCACCCTGGTGGGTGAAGAACAAGGGATCGTAGCAGTGGAAGTTGTACAGGCACTTGTCGTCGCAGGGAGCGGCCAGGTCCTTCACGGCGGGCGCGCTGTTGTTGTGGTAGCTGCCCACCAGGATGATCATCTCCGGGGCGATGGCGCGGATGCGGCGGATGGCCTCGTGGGAGATGCGGTTCCAGGCGTCGATAAAGCTCTGGTCGGTGACCTCGTTCAGCAGTTCAAAGGCCATCAGGTCGGTCATCTGGCCGTAGCGGCGGGCGATGTTCTCCCACAGGGCGTAGAACCGCTCCTGATAGCTTTCGCTGTCGAAGAAGCCCGTTTCCTTTTCGCCCACATCAAAGGAGAAGCCGGCGGTCTTGTGCAGATCCAGCACCATCTTCAGGCCGTACTTGCGGCACATGTCCGCCGCCCAGTCCAGCTTCTGATAGCCGCGGCCATCGTCCAGCACGTTGTAGTCCACGGGAATGCGCACGTGGTCCACCTTCCAGGAGGCAATGCGTGCAAAGTCCTCTTCCTTGATGAACTCGTTCAGCCGCTCATCGGAGTAGTCGCACTGGCTCAGCCAGCCGCCCAGGTTGATACCGCGGTAGATACCCATCTTTTTCAGCATGGTGATTCCTCCTGTTTGGTGTGCAGTTGCTCGTTCAGCTCCGCCATGGCCTCTCGGGTGGGTTCCGGCAGATGCCCGAAGGCGAAGGGTATGCCCATTTTGTCGTACTTCACCTGGCAGATCTTGCGGAAGGGCAATAGCTCCACCTTGTCCACGCAGGAGTTGGCGGCGGCGATGGCCTTCAGCCGGGCGATGTTCTCCCCGTTGTCGTTCAGGGTGGGGATGATCACCTGCCGCAGCGTAACGGGGATGCCCCGCTTCTGCAATTCCGCCAGGAACGCCACCGGCCCTGCCATGCCGCAGCCCACATGGGCCCGGTAATCTTCGTCGGTGGTGTATTTGATGTCCAGCAGCACCCGGTCGGTCACATCCAGCAGGGCGTGAACCTTTTCGTTCAGAATGCTGCCGGAGGTGTCCAGGCAGGTGTTGATGCCCTCTTCATGGCACAGGCGGAACAGTTCGCACACGAAATCCGCCTGCAAAAGAGGTTCGCCGCCGGAGACCGTAATGCCTCCCTCCTGCCCGAAATATTCCTTGAAGCGCACCACACGCTTCACCACATCTTCCGGGGTATGGAGGCTGCCGCCCTCAAGGGCCCAGGTGTCGGGGTTGTGGCAGCAGCCGCAGCGCAGGTTGCACCCCTGCATGAACACCACGAACCGGATGCCCGGGCCGTCGATGGTGCCCAGGCTCTGAAAGGAATGGATCCGGCCTGTCATGCTCATACGGTTTCATGGAAGGTGCGGCTGATGACCTCGCGCTGCTGCTCGCGGGAGAGCTTGTTGAAGTTCACCGCATAGCCGGACACGCGGATGGTCAGGTTGGGGTAGTCCTCGGGGTTCTCGTAAGCCTTCAGCAGGGTTTCGCGGTTCATCACGTTCACGTTGATGTGATGGGCCATCTTGCCGAAATAGCCGTCCAGGATGCCCACCAGGTTATTGATGCGCGCCTCCTCGGTGCGGCCCAGGGCCTCAGGGGTGATGGAGAAGGTGTTCGAAATGCCGTCGCGGCAGTCGTTGTAATCCAGCTTGGCCACGGAGTTCAGCGCAGCCAGGGCACCGTTTTCCTCACGGTTGTGCATGGGGTTGGCACCGGGGGCAAAGGGCGCGGAGGCATGGCGGCCGTCGGGGGTGGCACCGGTATGCTTGCCATAGGCCACGTTGGAGGTGATGGTCAAAACAGACAGGGTGTGCTCCGCATGGCGGTAGGTGGGGGTCTTGCGCAGCTCGGTGATCACGCGGTGGGCCATATCCTTGGCGATCATATCCACCCGGTCGTCGTCGTTGCCGTACTTGGGGAAGTCGCCCACGGTTTCAAAATCGGTAATGAAGCCGTTCTGGTTCTTCACCGGATGCACGCTGGCATACTTGATGGCGCTCAGGCTGTCCGCCACCACGGAAAGACCGGCAATGCCAAAGGCCATAAAGCGGTGCACGTCGGTATCGTGCAGGGCCATCTGGGTCTTTTCGTAGGCGTACTTGTCGTGCATGTAGTGGATGATGTTCATGGTGTTCACATACAGGTGGGACAGCCAGGCGATGTAGGTATCGAACCGCTCCATCACCGCGTCGTAGGTGAGGGTGTCGCCCTCCATCACGGGCATCTGGGGGCCGATGTGCATGCCGCTGGTGTGGTCATAGCCGCCGTTGATAGCGATCAGCAGAAGCTTGGCCAGGTTGCAGCGGGCACCGAAGAACTGCATCTGCTTGCCCACCTTCATGGCGGAAACGCAGCAGGCAATGGCATAATCGTCGCCGTAGATGGGGCGCATCAGGTCGTCGTTTTCATACTGGATGGAGTCCGTATCCGCAGACACCTTAGCGCAGAACTTCTTGAAGCTCTCCGGCAATGCCTTGGACCAGAGCACCGTCAGGTTGGGTTCGGGGGAAGAGCCCAGGGTGTACAGGGTGTTCAGCACGCGGTAGCTGGACTTGGTCACCAGGGTGCGGCCGTCCTCGCCCATGCCGCCCACGGCCTCGGTGATCCACATGGGATCGCCGCCGAAGAGCTCGTTGTACTCGGGGGTGCGCAGATGGCGGGCCATGCGCAGCTTGATCACGAAGTCGTCCATCAGCTCCTGGGCAGTTTCCTCGGTGAGGGTGCCATTGGCCAGGTCGCGCTCGATGTAGATATCGAAGAAGGTGCTCACGCGGCCCAGGGACATGGCGGCACCGTTCTGCTCCTTGATGGCACCCAGGTAGCCGAAATAGGTCCACTGGATAGCTTCGCGGGCATTCTGGGCAGGCTGGCTGATGTCAAATCCGTACATGGCGGCCATTTCCTTCAGGTAGCCCAGGAAGGCGATCTGCTGGTACAGCTCTTCGTCCAGGCGGATGTGCTCGGTATCGAAGGCACCGTTGGACAGATTGGCCTTGTCCTTCTTCTTTTCCTCGATCAGGCGATCCACGCCGTAGAGGGCCACGCGGCGGTAGTCGCCGATGATGCGGCCGCGACCGTAGGCATCCGGCAGACCGGTAATGACGTGGCTCTTGCGGGCAGCGCGCATCTCATCGGTGTAGGCGCGGAACACGCCATCGTTATGGGTGGTGCGGAAGCGGAACTCCTCCTCCACCTTGCTGGAGAGCTTGTAGCCATAGGCTTCGCAGGCCTGGCGCACCATGCGCATGCCGCCGAAGGGATTCACGCTGCGCTTGAGGGGGCGGTTAGTCTGCAAACCCACGATGATCTCGTTATCCTTGTCAATATAGCCGGGGGTGAAGGCGGTGAGGGACGCCACCGTGGCGGTGTCGATGTCCAGCACGCCGCCGAACTGCCGCTCCAGCTTGAACAGATCCTGCACCTTTTCCATCAGGGCGTTGGTGCGGGGCGTTGCCTTGGCCAGGAAGGCACTGTCGCCGGTGTATTCCTTGTAATTCTGCTGGATAAAGTCGCGCACGTTGATCTCATTCTGCCATGCGCCGCCATTGAAGCCAGTCCAATGCTTATGTTCCATGTTCTTCCTCCTGTAAAAAACAAAAAGAGCAATCCAGCACTGCGCTGAATTGCCCAGACGGTCGGCATTACAACTTTTACACTTCCCCGCAGTGCTCTGCGTTTATCCGTCAGTCATGTAAAAGCACGCCTTTATTGTAGCTAAAGCAAACCGTTTTGTCAAGCGGAGAACGGGGTGTTCTTCTTGTTAATTAATCATCAATATCTGATCCTTCGGGCAGGCAGCAGCATGTGCGCCACGTCCTTCAGCGTGCCCTCCTGATCCTTGGGCATGCGGGGCACCAGCAGCATCGTGAAGCCGAAGCGCAGCACCACGGAGAGCAGGATCAGCATCTTGTAGCGGTCGAAGAAGCCCTCGAAGATATGCGCGCCGTTCCACCACTCCAGCAGCCAGCCGCCGCACATGGTACCCAGGGCCGCACCGGCCATGGCCGTGATGCAGGAGAAAATGGCGATGTAGGTGGGGCGGCTTTCATCCGGGGAGGTGGACAGCTGCATGCTGTTGGCCGCCAGGTTGCTGCCGCACCAGAAGGTGGCACCCACCAGGTTGTGCAGCAGGGTGGGCAGCACATTACCGGGGGTAGAGATCAGGTAGAACAGGGGCGTCAGCGATGCGCCGATGCAGCCCAGCAGCATCACGTTGCGGCTGCCGAACTGGTCCAGCGCGCGGCCCCACCGAGGCACGATGATCACCGTGGCGATGGACGAGGCCACCGTGCCGAACACCGTGATCTGCATAAAGGTCAGCCCCATGGTGTTCATGGCATAGGGCGTCAGGTAGGCACCGGACAGGTTGGCCGTAAAGCACCAGGCCGTCCACATGATCACCAGCTGGCGGAAGGGCTTGTTTTTCAGGGCTTCCACCATGGTCTTGCCCATCTGGATCTTCTTGTTGGCGGTGGGCTTCACCTCCGGCGCAAAGCCGAAGCAGATCATATCCATCGCGCCCAGCGCGCCGCCGATGAGGAAGATCACCAGGTACTTGCTGTCCACCGGCAAAACGTCCAGCATATAGGCCACCAGCAGGCCGAAGAGCAGGCTGCCCACCGCCAGAATGCTGTCGCGGAAGGAAAGCCATCTGCCGCGGATGCGGATGGGGGCCATGTCTGAGAACCAGGGGAACCAGCACACGTTGATCACCGCGCCGCAGCAGGACGAAATGCCCAGCAGCGTGATGAGGGTATACAGCTTCATCTTTCCCTCGTCCATGCCGCCCAGCAGGGGCAAAAGGCCGAACAGCATCCACAACAGCCGGGAGAACAGGCCAATAGTCAGCAGGTAAATCTTGCGCTTCTGCGTTTTGTTCACCAGCATGGAAAAGGGCAGCTGCAACAGCGCCGCTATCTGAGGCAAGGCCACCAGCAGGCCGAACTCCATGTCGCCTGCACCCAGGGCGCCTGCCAGGCCCACCATGGCCGCCGTGCCGCCGCCGCAGATGATGCCGTGCAGCGTGCCGAACATATTGCCGGCCATCATGCAGTTCAGGCCGTTGCGGACAGGCTTGTCCAAATGTGCTTCATCATAGAGCATGTTCAGCGGGCCGTGGCCCTTCTTTTTGCTGAATCGTCTGCGGATATCTGCAAGCTTCATCGCATACTCTCCTCCGAACTTCATATACCCATACACGGTAGAGGATTCGCCCCCCGCAAGGTAATTCCTGCCAGAAAACAAATTGTTTTCTTTCAATATATGTCCATTGAAGCAGCAGGAAAAACCGCCCGGATGTAGAACCTGTTTCTTTGGTCATTCCACATGTACATTCTGGAGGTCCCGAACCCTATGAACAAAGACAATTTTCTCCAAACGCCCTGGAACACGCCCTTTATTGCCCAGCGTGCCGACCCCTATGTCAAGCGGATCGACGGCCAGTGGTATTTCACCGCCTCCGTTCCGGCTTACGACGGCATTATCCTGCGCACCGCCCCCACCCTGGAGGGCCTGCGCACCGCCGATGAAACCATGGTCTGGCATGCTCACGACAGCGGTGTGATGAGCTGCCACATCTGGGCACCGGAGCTCCACCGCATCGGCGGCTGCTGGTATATCTATTTTGCCGCCGGTGAAAAGGACGACGGCTGGAAGATCCGCCCCTGGGTGCTGCGCTGCCAGGACGAGGACCCCATCACCGGCCAGTGGGAAGAGTGCGGCATGCTCAAGCGCGTCGAGGATGACGAGTTCTCCTTCACCGCCTTCTCCCTGGACATGACCGTGTTCGAGCTCCGTGGCAAGCAGTATTGCATCTGGGCCGAAAAGGTCAGCGTGGGCCGGATGATCTCCAACCTCTATATCGCCGAGATGGCTTCCCCCACCGAGCTGAAAACCCCGCAGATGCTGCTCACCTCCCCCACCTACGCCTGGGAGCGTCACGGCTTCTGGGTCAATGAGGGCCCCACCGTGCTGGAACGTGACGGCCGCCTGTTCATGACCTTCTCCGCCAGCGACACCAGTGCCGCCTATTGCATGGGCCTGATGTGGATGGACGCCGACGCCGATCCCATGGACATTTCCGCCTGGCACAAGGTGAACCACCCCGTTTTCTGCACCGATGTGGAAAAGGGCATCTACGGCCCCGGCCACAACACCTTCTTCACCGATGAAAACGGCCAGGCCTACACCTCCTACCACGCCCGCCCCTACGACGAGATCGTGGGCGATCCCCTCTACGACCCCAACCGGCACACCTTCATCATGAAGCTGGATTTCCAGAACGGTCTGCCGGTGTTCACGCTGGACAACCAGCTCTTCCAGGATTGATCCAAGCATCAAAGCCGCCCTTCGGGGCGGTTTTGCCTTTTCCCGTTCTCGATATGGACAAAACGGATATTCTTTGCTATAATGAAAAACAATCCGAGGGGGAAAGGAGTCCTTCCATGAACGAGATCACCTATGTGGGTCGGCACACCACCGTGTACACCGTGGCCCGCCACGCCCATGAAAGCTGGGAATACGTCTATTGCACCCAGGGCGGCGGCACGTTTTTCTTTGGCGACACCCAGCTGAGCTACAAGCAGGGCGACGTGGTGATCATTCCGCCCATGATCCCCCACTCCAACGCCAGCGAGCAGGGCTTCAACAACATCCACATCAACATGGATGCCCCCATCCTCACCCTGAAGGAGCCCACGGTGATCGTGGATGACAGCAACCACTTTCTGCTCAACGCCTTCAACGCGGCCTTCTACCACTATTATTCCGAGAGCAACGAGCGCGCCGCGCTGCTGAGCTGCTACGGCAACCTGATCAGCTATTACCTCATCGCCTACCAGACGGGGCGGCCCCGTTCCAGCGTGGTAGACGAGATCGAGCATCATATCATCAGCCATTATGCCGACTGCGACTACAAGCTGGACCAGTACCTGAACTCCCTGCCCTTCAGCAGCGATTACCTGCGCAAGCTGTTCCAGAAGGATTTCGGCGTCACCCCCCACCAGTACCTGACCAACAAGCGGCTGCAAATCGCTGCCGAGGCCCTGGCCAATGTGGGCGTCAGCGGCAACTCCGTGGCGGATATCGCGCTGATGTGCGGCTTCCGCGAGCCGCTGTATTTCTCCAAAATGTTCAAGAAAAAATACGGCGTGGCCCCCAGCTATTACGTCAAGACCAGGCACGCCGCCCAGGATGAACGCCCTGACCCGGACAGCGTGAAGCTGATGCTGGAAGAGGAATAATACACAATCACCCCAAGGCATTTCAACTGCCCTGGGGTGATTTTTTGCTTATTCGGCCAGCTGAAGCAGCGTATCCCCGGTGACCCGGTACACCGTCCAGCCGTTCATTTGTCTGGCACCCAGCGACAGATAGAAATCAATGCTGGGTTTGTTCCAGTCCAGGCACTGCCATTCCAGCCGGCCACAGCCGCGCTCCACGGCGATCTGTGCCAGACGCTTGATGGTCGCCTTGCCGTAGCCCCGGCCCCGGTATTCCGGCAGAACGAACAGATCCTCCAGGTACAGCCCTGCGCGGCCCAGGAAGGTGGAAAAATTGTGGAAGAACAGCGCAAAGCCGACTTCTTTGCCGTCCTCGCAGGCGAAGATTACTTCCGCCTTCTTTTTCTCAAAGATCCATTCCTGCAAAAGTTCCTCTGTGGCCACCACTTCATCCAGCATCTTTTCATACACGGCCAACGCCTTGATGAACGACAAGATCAGCCCGCGATCCTGTTCCTGAGCAAAACGGAAGGTCAATTCAGGCATGGTGGGTTCCCTCCTGCTTTTCGATTGCCTCCGCCTGCCGCGCCAGCAGGTGGATATGCCGCACCACCGGCAGGGCGATCAGCACCGCGGTGATGCCGGTGAGCACGTTGGAGATCATCATGGTGATGCCCACCGCCTCCACCCCCAGGGTGGTAAACTGCTGCAACGCCCACAGCACCGGCACGCGGTACACAAACACGCGCATCACGTTCAGCACCATGGTCAGCTTGGTGTAGCCGTAGCCGATGAGCAACGCCACCGTGGCGGAATTCACACCCAGGGTGATGTAGCCCAGCATCTCCCAGCGGTGGATGGACACGATCATCTGCTGAAAGGCCGGGTCGAAGTTTTCCTTGGACTGGGCAAAGATGCTGGCCAGCCAGGGCAGCCCCCAGGATACCAGCACCACGCCCATAAGGCCGATCAACACATTCACGCCAATGAGCAAAAAGTAAAACTGCAGCGTGCGGCGGTACTTGCCTGCCCCCCGGTTCTGGCTGATCAGCGGCGCGGTGCCGTCGGTAAAACCGATGTGCCAGGAGGTGGTCAGGCCGCCGATGTTGTTGGAAATGCCCAGTGCGCCCACCGTCAGACCGCCGTACACGCCGGACATGGCGTTGACCACCACCTTGCCCGCAGCGAAGAGCATCTTCTCCGCAGAAACGGGATAGGCCAGGTTCACCACCGGCAGCACGGTTTGCTTCTTCAAGCGGATGTTCCTGAATGAGAAGCGGAAAGCGCCGTCGTCCCGGGGCATGGTGCACAGGGCGTACAGCAGGATCAGCACCTGGCCCACCAGCGTGGCCACCGCGATCAGGATCAGCCCTCCCTTCACCACATACACGAACAGCGCGCTCAGCGAAAGCTTTACCAGGATCACGACCAGATTCAGGATCAGGATCTTTCTGGCATGACCGCGGCTGCGCTCAATGGCGATGTACACCGTATCAAAAAAGCCCACCACCAGCGAAAGGATCTCCACCCGGAAGTACCCTGCGCCGGTCCGGATCAGGTTTTCCGGCGTTTGCAGCAGCCGTAGGAAAGGCTCGGCAAAGGGGATCAGCGTCAGGGCGATCACCCCGGCCACCAGCACCGCCATGGCATACACCGTGGCCACCCGCTGGCGCACCAGCTGGTCGTCGCCCTGGCCGTAGGCTTCGGATATCTTGATGCTGCCGCCCACCGCCAGGCCGCTGCCCAGCGCGGTGATCATCAGCGTGATCTGGCTCAGGCAGGCCACCGCGCTCACCGCATCCGAGCCGATGTGGGAGGCCATCAGCGCATCCAGCACCTTGAAGATCTGCTGCAACGCCTGATACAACGCCAGCGGCACCGATACGGTCAGCAGCACCTTCAGCGGCGAGGCACTCAGGGCATAGGCCCGGAATTTTTCATCTTTTTTAGAAAATCCTGCCATTGCTTCCTCCGAAAAAATGTGCGCATCCCGCAGGAGTGCGCACATGTTGAATTGCATTTGTTTGATCAGATGACCATTTCCGTCACGGCGTCGAAGAGGTACACGCTCTCGTAGGGGATGGAGAAGGTCACCTGGCTGTCCATCTCGGGGATCTCGTGGGGCGTTACCTTCAGGATGGACTTGTCGCTGTCGATATCCACATACACGTTGGCGTTGTCGCCCAGCATTTCGGTCAGCTCCACCGTGCCCTCGGCGATGTAGGCGTTCTCCTTTTCGCCCAGCACGATGCCCTCGGGCCGGAAACCGAACACGATCTCCTTGCCCTCGTAGTCCTTCACCTTGTCGCCCAGCTTCTTGCCCAGGTCGAAGGCATGGCCCGCCACGGTGATGCAGCCGTTCTCCACCTTGCGGCGGATGAAGTTCATGGGCGGCTCGCCGATGAAGCCAGCCACAAACATGTTGCGGGGGTTGAAGTACACATCCTTGGGCGTGCCGATCTGCTGCACATAGCCGTTCTTCATCACCACGATGCGGTCAGCCATGGTCATGGCCTCGGTCTGGTCGTGGGTCACGTAGATGGTGGTGGCACCGGTTTCCCGGTGGATCTGCGTGATCTCGGAGCGCATGGTCACGCGCTGCTTGGCGTCCAGGTTGGACAGGGGCTCGTCCATCAGGAAGATGCCCACCTTGCGGATGATGGAGCGGCCTACGGCCACGCGCTGACGCTGGCCGCCGGACAGGGCGCGGGGCATACGGTCCAGGTAATCGGTCAGGCCCAGGATCTTGGCGGTCTTGCGGACGCGCTCGTCGATCACGTCCTCGTCCACACCCTGCAGGGACAGGCCGAAGGCCAGGTTGTCATACACGGTCATGTTGGGGTAAAGGGCATAGCTCTGGAACACCATGGCCACCTCGCGCTCGCGGGGCCCCCAGTTGTTGGCCAGCTGGCCGTCGATCAAAAACTCGCCCTTGCTGATGTCCTCCAGGCCGGCGATCATACGCAGCGTGGTGGACTTGCCGCAGCCGGAGGGGCCAACGAACACGATAAACTCACCCCGCTCGGCTTCCAGGTTGAAGTCGTGCACGGCGTGGAAGCCGTTGGGGTAGATTTTGTTGATGTTCTTGAGCGTGATGTATGCCATAGCAGTTTGCTCCTTTACTTGGGAACTGTCGCAGATGCGGAAGGCCGCCCCTGCGGAAAACACATGTTATTGCGCGCCGTTCATCCGGCGAACCTCGGTGTAGCACATCACCAGGGGTGCCACACCCTTGGCGTCGTTCTCCACGATGGGTTCGGAGATGTAGTAGGCGTAGGTGCCGTCGCGGCGGCGGTCATTTTCCGGGCCCAGGCCTGCCACCAGGCAGATGCCGCCCAGGTTGATGCCCTCGTCGGTAAAGGCGAGATGCTTGTTCACGATGCCGTCGAAAGTCTTGCGGCCCTGCCGGGCATAGGCCTTGTCCAGCACGCCCAGCCGTGCGCCCTTGAGCATGGTGTAGGCGATCATGCTGCTGCCGCTGGTTTCCAGGTAGTTGCCTTCCCGGCCGCCCTGATCCACCACCTGGTAGTACATGCCGGTTTCAGCATCGGCATAGGGCAGGATGCCTGCCATCATTTCCTGCAGCAGCTGCCGGATTTCCTCACGTTCGCTGCCTTCGGGCAGGATCTCCGCCAGGTCAACCAGGGCGGCGGCAAACCAGCCCATGGCCCGCAGCCAGAAGGACTGCGAAAGGCCGGTTTCCTTGTCGGCCCAGAAGGCCGTGCGGCTGGCGTCGTAGCCGTGGTAGTACAGGTGCTTGTTCTCGTCGAACATATGCTGGCGCACCACGCGGATCTGGCCGATCACATCGCTGTAATCGCCCTGGCCCTGGTGCTTTTCATACAGGGCAGCGAACACCTGCGCCATGTAGATGCCGTCCAGCCACACCTGGTTGGGGTAGATCTTCTTGTGCCAGTAGCTGCCCTCGTGAGTGCGGGGCTGCCGGGCCAGTGCCTGGTGCAGCTTGTCCGCCGCCAGGCGATACTTTTCCTTGCCCGTCATAGCGTAGAGCTCAAACAGCACACGGCCCTCGTTGATATCATCCAGGGTCTGCTTGTTGGGGGCCCAGGTGCGGATATCGCCGCTTTCGCTGACAAAGCTATCCACAAAGCCCTCAACAAAATCGGCGTACTGCCGATCCTGGCAGATGCGGCTCATTTCCAGCAGGGCCGTCAGCATGCAGCCGTCGATATAAGTCCAGGCCGCGGCTTGCCCCCTGCGGACGCGCTCGATGTTCCAGGCCGTCCGTTCAGGAGAGGACTGCTTGATCAGATCCAGGACGTAGCTGTCGATCTTTTCGTACATCATGGAGCTCCTTTTCCGAAGCGTCATTTTGCCTTGGCGTCAGCGATAATTTTGAGAACCGTGTTCTTGCAGGCCACGCAGAGCAGGTCAGCCCCCGTGGTGAACAGGCCGAAGAGCAGGGGCTCCACGCTCAGCAGGGCGGCGTTGCTGCCTCCGGAGAGGGCAAAGAACACGGAGTTAATCATGTTATAGACGGTGACCACCAGGAACAGCAGCACGAATCCATACATCAGGTTGAAGAAGAAACCCACTGCGCCGCGCTTGGTCACCATGATCCACCGGCTGCTGCCCCCAGGCAGCTTTTCGGCAAAGCGGAGGAAGTGGTTGATCAGCAGGTCAGTGACCATGCCCAGCACCACCGCACCGATAAAGAACAGATCAAGCTGGTTGAGCACATACATGCCCAGGCCCATGAACACGAAGAAGCACACCGCGCCATAGAACCAATACTTGATCAGAACGATCTTCAGCCATTCGGGGAAACGCCACTTCACCTTGCCGGAGCGGTACTTCTCCAGTTCCTCTTTGGAATAGCGGGGGGTATTCTCCCGGCTGGCACCCACCAGGTCGTCCACGGCCTGGGTGTGCAGATCGTAGTAAGCGGAGGTTTTGTTCTCCTTGGCCTTGGGAGGATTCTTCATGGGGCTCACGATTCCTCCGAAAGAAGGATGGCATCCATCTGGCCCACTTCTTCCACCGGCAGGGAGGTATCAATGCGGCGGAGCAGCTTGCGCAGCACAGGCACCAGCAGCGTGAGCACAAAGCCCACTGCCACGATGATGCGGTGCACGCCCAGCATATCGTAAGCCTGGGTGATATAGATGGTGCTGGCATCCACGGTGATGGGGTTCACCTCGCGGGTCAGTGCCTTGGTGATGCTGTCCATGTAGTAGGTATCGCAGAAGATCAGGATGCCCAGCATCAGGAACATCAGCACCAGCATGGGGATGTTGGTCTTTTTGCGATGGGGATAGGCGTTGATGAAGCATACCAGCGACAGCATGGAGAACAGCATCGTGCAGAAGCCGCTCAAGCCCATACCGGTCAGCTGCAGCTTGGCCGTGGTGTCGGACACATGGGTCAGGTTGAGGGAATAATACAGGAAGGCGACCACCAGCACCAGCATGGGGATGGTCTGCGGCTTGCGCTTGAGGGAAACGAACATCTTGCGGATGGATTCCTTCAGGCCGCCGCGGTTCTTCTTATTGGCCATGGGTCAGTCCTCCTTTCAGCGGATGGCGTTGGTGGTTTCCTTGTCGAAGAAGTGCTTCTTCACAAAGGCCACGTTCACACAATCGCCTGCTTTGTAGTCGCACCAGCCGCGGAGCTTGCAGGTGATCTGTGCATCCTGGGTGTTGGCACCGCACAGGCGGCCGTGCACCAGGGTGTTCATGCCCAGGTTCTCGTTGGAGAAGACCTGCACATCCACCTCGCCGCCGGTCACGATATCCTCGGGGCGGACGCCCAGCACGATCTCCTTGCCCTGGTAGGGCTGGAGCAGCTTGCTTTCGTCCTCGGTCAGCGGCTGCTTGAAGTAGGTGCTCACCAGCTGCTTTTCTTCCACGCGGACGTTGAAGAAGTTCATGGGGGGCAGACCGATGAAGCTGGCCACGAACAGGTTGGCGGGGGTGTCGTACAATTCGAGGGGGGTGCCCACCTGCTGCACATGGCCCATGGACATGCACACGATGCGGTCAGCCAGGGTCAGGGCCTCGGTCTGGTCGTGGGTCACATAGAGCATGGTGGCGTTCATCCGCTTATGGAGCAGCAGGATCTCGCGGCGGGTAGCACCGCGGAGCTTGGCGTCCAGGTTGGACAGGGGCTCGTCGAACAGGAACACCTTGGGGTTGCGCACGATGGCGCGGCCCATGGCCACGCGCTGACGCTGGCCGCCGGAAAGCTGCTTGGGCTTTTTGTTCAGCTGGTCGGTCAGGTCCAGGATCTCCGCAGCCGCCAGCACCTTTTTGTGGATCACGTTGGGATCCTCTTTGCGCAGGGTGAGGGAGAAAGCCATGTTCTCATACACGGTCATGTGGCCGTAGAGGGCGTAGTTCTGGAACACCATGGCCATGTCGCGGTCCTTGGCAGGGGCGGAGGTGATGTCCTTGCCGTCCAGCAGGAGCGTGCCGGCGGAGATGTCCTCCAGGCCAGCGATCATGCGCAGGGTGGTGGACTTGCCGCAGCCGGAGGGGCCCACCAGCACGATGAATTCGCCGTCCTTCACTTCCAGGTTGAAGTCGAACACGGCCTGCACTTTGTTATCATAGATCTTGTCCAGATGCTGTAAGCTGATATTGGCCATAGGGCATCTCCTTTACACGGCCTTCTCGCTGAGAGAAGCATTGTAAGCAGCCAGCTTGCGGCTGCGGATCACGGCAACGACGCCCGCTGCCAGGCAGCATGCGGCGGACAGGCATAGGAAGACGATCACCAGCGCGAACTGGGCATCCTCCATCACGGGGATCTCCACGACCTTTTTCAGCACGGGGTCGCTGCGCTTGGTCATGGCGGTGTGGGCCATCAGCGGCAGGATGAAGATGCGCACGATCTGCCCCACGCCCAGGCCCAGCAGCATGTAGCCGTAGCCGGTCTTGTAGCTCTTCACGCCCTCGGAGGCCAGGAAGGCCACCAGCATGAACACCAGATTATACACGATGGAAATGCCGATCAGCCAGGAATAATACCAGGTGCCCACGTCAGACTCGAAAATGCTGACGAAGTAGAACACGTCAAAGAGGATCGCCAGATAGGTCAGGCGGGAAGAAAAGGTGTTTTTCGTATAGCGCATCCGGTCCAGCTGGATGGCTTTTTGTTCTTCCATGCTGATGGGCATCATGCAGACACTCCCTTTCCTTCGTTGATCAGTTTCTTTTCCAGCTTCATCAGGTGCAGCTTCCAGAAGAAGTTCACCGCCAGCGCAACGCACACCAGGATCATCACGGCGATCACCACATAGTGGGCATCGAACCAGAAGGTGGAGTCGATGTAGCTCTTCTTGCGGCGGGTGGCGTATTTCAGGTAGGCTTCAAAGTCCATCTGCAAGAATTTTGCCTTGAACAGCTCGATCTGCTGATGGGCCCAGATGCTCACGCCGATGCCCGCGCCCGCGAAGGCGAAGGTGGACACCGCATTGCCGATGTAATAGCGGCGGCGGCTGTGGGTGCTGGTGATGAACAGCAGGCAGGCCAGCAGCAGCAGCACGATGGAGCTGTTGAGCAGCGCACGGTTGAAGGGCTGAATCTGATAATAGACCTCAGCACCGGGCACGTTGATCTTTGCCGTTTCCAGCTTGGCTTCCTCCGGCAGAGCGTAGAACAGGCCGTCGTACAGATCGGTGGACAGACCCAGCGAATAAACAAACATCAGTCCGCAGGCAGCCAGTGCTGCAAAACAAAGGATCTTCTGCCAGGTCAGTTGCTTTTTATACATGGTTTACCTCCTGCAAAACGCATATGCCGCTCCAGCCTTGCAGCCAATGCGGGAATATCGTCATGGGCTCCGATCAGCCGCCCCGGCGGAGCAGCTGATGGAAACCCATGACGGGGCTTGCGCCCCGCCATGAGCCTTGTTTCTACCTGCTTAGGCCGAGTAACTCAGCCGTCCGCAGGACTGTGATCGTGTAACCCGGCTTTGCCGGGTTCGCGGGTGGTTGATTTTGCTCTGCAAAATCAATTCCTTACAAATCCAGACGTCCTCTGGTCGGCTGGATTTGCCACCTCCCCAAAGTGGCTATGCCACTTTGGGGAAGCGCAGCGTTTTACTTGTTGTAGTACTCGATCAGACGGTCATAGGCTTCCTGCTTCAGGAACAGGTAGTCGGCACCGCCCAGGGACTCGGACATGGTGGCCACGGACTCGTCGGCAGAGAACATGCCCTCGAAGGCAAAGCCGGAAACGATGATGTCAACGAAAGCGTTGGCACCGCCCTTAGCGGCGTTGAACTTCTCGGTCAGCTGAGAATAGCTGGCCAGGGTCTCGTTCTCGTTCTTGGTGTTGGGCAGCACGGTGGGCACGGAGGTGTACCAGGGATTCTCGGTCACAGCCAGCTCAGGATGCTTGATGGTGCCCAGAGCGATAGCAGTGGAGATCTTGCCGGCGCCTTCCTTGCCGACCTCGTGGGTGCACTGATACTCGAAGGCCTGGCTCTTGGCGAAGGACAGGGTGGAGCCCAGGAACTGACGAGCATAGTTGGTGTAGTTGCCGGAAGCCTTCTCCCACAGCTCAGCGTAGGTAGCATCGGCGATCACGGGCATTTCCTCACCGTTGAAGTTGAAGGTCACATAGGAGCCGTCGTCGTTGGTCTTGATGAAGGCGTCGGGGCCGTAGCTCATCAGGATCTTGCCTTCGGTGCTGTAAGCGTAGTCGATCAGCTTCAGAGCGGCGTACAGCTTATCCTGGTTGTCCTTGGTGGCGGCAACGGAGATGCCCCAGCCATCGGTCTTCACAGAACGCCAGGACTCGGTAAAGCGCATGAACACGCCTTCCTCGTTGGTGCCGTCGAACCACTTAGCCACGGGAACCATCACGGCCATGTACTTCTCGCCGTCCTGCAGCTTGGTCTCGTTGTACACGGTCTGGGTCTGGTTGTAGTCGTAGTGCATGAAGCCCAGGTCGTTCTCCAGGTAGGTGGCGGTGGATTCTTCAGCCATCTCCACGAAAGCCTTGGAGATCAGGCCTTCCTGAACCATTTCGTTCATCTTGGCCATGGCGTTGTAGGCGTCCAGCTCCTGACGGGCATCACGCAGATAGCCGTCCTGGTCGATCCACAGGAAGTCCTGACGGGATTCCAGCCCGCGCACGCCGAACAGGGTGCCAGCGAAGCGGAACATATCCACACGGCGCTGGTTGTTGTTGTCTTCACGGGAGAACAGGCCCTGCACAGAGTCGGTGCCGTTCAGGCTCTGGGGGTTGGCCACCACGCAGCGCAGCAGGGCAACCAGCTCGTCAGCGTCCCAGGCAGCGTTCTGGCCGATGAACAGGTTGGAACGCTCGGTGCCGTAGTAGCCGTTGTAAGCGGTGTCGATGTACTCGCGCAGCATGTTGACGGCGGCAACGCCATCCAGCTCGCCAGCGGCGTTCATCTTCTCGACGATGTTGCCAGCGGCGTCATAGTTCTTGGTCACCTTTTCCACAGCGGTGCCTTCCAGGTTGACAACGTCAACTTCCACAGCACCGGCGGTGGGCATGTAGGGGGTGTACACGGCGGCAGCCAGCTTGTTGGAAGCGTCAGCAGCGAAGGCACCCTCGCCGTCCAGCAGCTTCTGCACCCAGTCAACGCGCATCAGGGGCATACGCTCGATGTCGTTCACGCCGTCGAAGTAGGGGGAGAAGTAGATGGCGCCGGTATCGGTGTTGCCGGTGATGGACAGACGCACGATGGGGTTGGCTTCCAGATAAGCCTTGAAGTTGGGCATCATGTCCAGATACTCGGCAATGTTCACGATGGAGCCAGCCTCGCCGTACTCAGACAGCTTGGCGGCGGTGCCGCTGATCATGTCAATTTCTTCCAGGCGATCCTTCCAGAAGTCGAATTCCTTGGCAGCACTGTTGCCCTGGTACTGGTTCTCGAACTTCACGCCCAGAACCTTCTCAACCTGCACCCAGGTGGGCTTCAGGTCGCCAGCCAGGTAGGTCACGCCGTCGGCCAGGGTCACGCCGTCGCCGGCAACGCCAGCGTCGAAGAACAGACCGGTCTTGGCATTGTTGTAGCCGGTGGCCATGCGGAGCACGGTGCCCTCGGCGTAGGTCAGCTCGGCCGTTTCAGCCGCAGCGGTGCCAACGAGCATGGTCATGATCATGGCCAGTGCCATCAGCAGAGAGAAGATACGCTTCATAGTTGTTTCCTCCTTTTTTTGTCACCGGATTTTCTCCGGTGCAATAACCAATTTTATGTCGACTGGCACAGCCAGCTAACACCATAGTCATACAGCCGTATACCGCAAGTTGCCACCTCATCCGTCCTCGCCTTCGCTCGGCCACCTTCCCCTCAAGGGGAGAAGCTGTCAGCGTTTACGCTGACTGATGAGGTGTACACGCCGCAACTGAATGCTTGCCCCTTACTCCTTCACGCCGCCGGCGTTCACGCCCTTGGCGAAGTATTTCTGGATGAAGGGGTAGATGATCAGGATCGGCACGATGGAGCACACGATCAGCGCGTAGATCACCGAGTCGGAAGAGAAGACCTCGTTCCAGCCAGCCATCTGCTCGGGGTCGGTGTATTCCTCCAGCTTCAGGCGGATGAACACCTGCAGGGGATGCTCGTTGGAGTTGGAGATCATCTGGCGGGCCCAGAAGTAGCCGTTCCAACGGGAGATGGCGAAGAACAGCGTCACCGTGGCGATGGTGGACTTGCACATGGGGATGTACACCTTGCGCAGCACCTGGAACTCCGTGGCACCGTCCACGATGGCGGCTTCCTCGATCTCGCTGGGCACGCCCTCGAAGGCGTTGCGCAGCAGGATGATGTTCATGGCCGCCATACCCATGGCGATGACCACCAGCCACTTGTCGTCGGTGATGCCCACGGCGTTGAACACAGCCTTGGTATCCAGGTAGTTCAGGTACTGGGGCACCAGGCCGGCGGAGAACAGCATCGTGAACACCAGGAAGAAGTTGAAGAAGCGGCGGAACAGAAGACGCTTCTTGGACAGCGCGTAGGCACCCAGGATGGAGGTCAGCAGGGACCAGATGGTGCCGTAGAAGGTGAGGAACAGGGTGTTCGAGTAGGAGTTCCAGAACATGTTGTCATTGAACATGCGGGCGAAGGCGTCGAACTGGACGTCCTTGGGGAAGAGGACCACTTCGCAGTAGTCCACCGCATGCGCGCCGCTGATGGACGCGGAAATGGCATACACGAAGGGATACAGGCACGCCAGTGCGAAGAAGCAGAGCAGCGTGTAGCTGATCACCTTAAAGATCATTTCGGAGGTTTCAAGCTTTCTTTTCATTTCACTTTCCCTCCTTAATACAGCGACGTGTCAGAGGCCTTGCGGGCAATGGTGTTGGCACTGATCACCAGCAGCATGCTGACCACATTGTTCATCATTTCAGCCGCGGCGGCCAGACCCTTCTGTCCGCCCTCCAGGCCCTTGCGCTGGGCAAAGGTGGAAACCACGTCAGCCGTTACATAGGTGGTGGGGTTGTACAGCAGCAGCACCTTTTCGTAGCCGATGTTCAGCAGGGCGCCGATACGGGTGATCAGCATGATGACCACCGTGGACAGGATGCCGGGCAGCACCACATAGCGCATCTGGGACATCTTGCCTGCGCCGTCGATCTGCGCCGCCTCGTAGCTGGTGGGTGAAATGGCGATGATGGCCGCGAAGTACACGATGCTGTCATAGCCCGCGCCTTCCCAGATACCGGAGATCTGATAGATCGCACGGAAGAAATCCGGGTTGTTCAGCAGGCCCGCGGTGGCTACTTCCTGGCTGATGATGCCCAGGGAGGCCAGTGCCTGGCTGATGATGCCGTAGCCGGAGGTGATGGCACCCTGCTTGACCAGCATCGTTACCAGCGAGGTCATAACAACCGTGGACATGAACTTGGGCAGGTAGGTAAGCACCTGGCAAGTGCTGCGCACCAGGTTGGAGCGGATCTCGTTGAAGAACAGGGCCAGGATGATCGGCATCGGGAAGCCGAAGCACAGGCCGTAGAAGCTCAGCAGGAAGGTGTTGCGCAGCGCGCGCCAGAAATCAGGCGCATCGGTGCCCACCAGCAGGCTTTTAAAATAGGAAAAGCCCGAGAAATACTGGTCTGCCACCGGCAGCACCTCGTCCGGCACCTTAAAGCAGCCCAGCAGCTCGTACATGGGCAGATAGCGCCACAGCAGGAACACCAGCAGCATGGGCACCAGCATCAAATACAGACGCCAGTCCTTCAGGATCGTCATGCCCACATGCCGCCAGGCGTGCTTCTCCACGTCGTCACGTACAGCCTGCTCCGGGTTTTCGCGGTACACACCGGCTACCTCGTCATAGACAAGAAAGTCCGCTGCTTTCGCTGCCATAAACCCAACCCCCTTGTTGAATCATTGGTCAAGGTCAAAGCCCTGACTGTATTTTTCCTTTTCCATTTCTTCCGCCACGCGCTTGAGGTAGTGCTTCTGATCTTCCAGCACGCCGTCCAGGTTGCGGGTGATCCACACCAGCAGAACCGCGAACAGCACCGACAGCGTATCCGTGGCAATGAACCCCACGCACACCGCCAGGGGGTTGCCCATCACCAGCGCGATGAGGAACCGTCCCAGCTGCATCAAAACCGCCGCCAGCAGGCCGAAAACCATGGCCAGGAGCACGCTTTCGTGTAAGCGCTTCCATCCAATCCGACAAAGAACCTGTGTCAGCACAAGCACTGCCAGATTGCCGACACAGTAAATCACATATTGCGGAAGGGTTGCCCCTGAAACCAAGCAGAACACGAATGCCCCAAGAACTGCGGGGATCGCGGCAAAGCCGCCCCAGCGAACCATCACGATGGCAGTGACCGCAGGCGTCAGGGAAAGCGTGTAGGGCTCCCCGGTGAACCAGCGGGTCGCGCCCAGTGTGATCAAGGTTTCGCACACACACAGGAGCGCAGTAAAGATGAAAAGATCCATCGCGCGGTACTGCCGGAAGGTGATCTGCTTCTTCATGCTTTTCCCTCCAGGGAATCGACAAAATAAACAATTCCGACAGGTTCTTTGAAGTTCACGCCGCCCAGCGTGCACAAAGCAGTGCAATCTGAGCTTTATCCAACCTTATTCTACATTCCCCGCCACACCAAGTACATAAACAAAACGAGTTTCTTTATGTACAAACTCGACATTTCGACCATTTTCCGCCAAGTTTTGTCCAAAAATACATGGTAAAAACAGCCGGTCCTGCCTTTTTTATGTAACAGGTTTCATAGTATTTTCATCGGCATCTGCGCCTTCTCCAAAGGCACCATACCAGTAGCATATACACCGCCGCGCCGGCCCCAATGCACCCTATCAGCGGCCACAGGCCCACCGGCAATAGGCGCATCAGGCACCGCACCGCAAGGAACATCACGCCGCCAGCGGCTAGCAGCGGCAGGGTTTCACGCAGGTATCGCCCTACCGGCAGCATCCGGCGGACGGCCACCGTCTGGCTGATGCACACCACGCCCTCGGCCACAATCGTGCCGATGGCCGCGCCCGCAGCCTGCATGCCCGGGATCAGCAGCGCGTTCACCGCCAGGTTGCACACTGCCCCCAGCAGCACCGAGCGCACATAGGCGCGATCCAGCTGCCGGGGGATCAGCACCTGGGTGCGGATCACATTCGCCCAGCAGAAGAAGGGCATGGACGCGGCCTGCAGCATGATCAGCGGCGCACAGGGCTCATAGCCCCGGCCCAGGAACACCGGTGCCAGCACCGGCGCGATGGCTGCCAGGCCAAAGGCGAAGGCACTGCCCAGCAGCATCACCCACCCAAGGGACTGCCGGATGCACCGCTGGCTGCCTTTTTCGTCGCCCCTGGCCGCCATGGCCGACAGCCGGGGCAGCATCACCGCGCCCAGGGCCGTCACCAGCCCCAGGGGCACGCTGACGATCTTCTCCGCCTGCTGGTAAAAGCCCACCTGCGCCATGGTGCTCATGCCGCCCAGCATCACCTTGTCCATCATTTTATACAGGTTGACGGCCACCACCGGCACAAACAGCGTCAGCTCCGGGCGGATGTGGGGCTTGACGTCCTGCCAGGTCACGCGCTCTCGCCGCACATAGCGTCCGGCACCCTGCCACAGCCACACTTGCCCCAGCACCATGCACCCTGCGATGACGGCCGCATACCGGGCCAGATGCGCAGGCTCCTTTACCAGCAGCAGCGTCAGCAGAAGGCCGGCCAGCTTCACCGCCGTCTGCCGCAGGGCTACGGGCTTGAAATCCTCCACCCCGGCGTAGAGCCAGCTGATATCCAGCATAGCCGCCAGCAGGTGCAGCCCCTGCACCCAGGCCAAAGCCCGGTATTCCTGCATGAACGCCCCGGCAAACACGCCGTAGAGGGCCATCACCGTCAAGCCTCTCACCGCCTGCAAAGCGTAGAGGCTGCCGAAGGCGCGGCTTCGGCTGGACGGGTGCACCCTGGCGATGCTCCTGCTGCCGTAGCTCACCATGCCCAGCATGATCAGCAGCCCGAACAGGCTGACCACCGAGAAGGTGTAGGCATACGCGCCGTTGCCCTCTGGCCCCAGGGTGCGGGCCAGGTAGGGCGTGGCCACCAGGGGCGTGAGCAGGGCCACCGCCTGCGCCCCGGCCTGGTACAGATAGTTGCGCTTCACCTGGTCAGGCACGTTCATGGCGATCCCTCCCCCGGCTGGTAAGCTTCCGATACATGCTGACAGCAGCCCTGCACAGCGGCGGACACAAACTGGCCGCCATGCCGCAAACCGCCTTCAGCGTCAGTCCGCAGGCTGCCGACCGGCGGAAATACCCCCGGGCCAGGGCGTAGCGTTCTTCCTTCAAGCAGCGCACGCCCAGATAGTACAGGTGGCTCCGGCGGATCGCCCTCTCTCGGCCTGCCGCCTCAGGCATGCACAGGATCTTCTCCAGCACCATTTCCGTGCCCCGGATGTGCTTCATGCCGCCGGTGGAAATGCGCTCGTGGCCGCCGCAATCCATATCCACCAACGCTTGGCGGATGTACCCCACCCGGCACCGCCTGCACACGCGCAACCACAGGTCGTAGTCCTGCCGGGCCGGAAGGTCTTCGTCAAACAGGCCTGCGGCCAGCAGCACCTCCCGGCGCACCGCCACGCAGGAGGTGGGCCCGATGATATCCCCCAGCAGCAGATCACCCAGCACATCGCCTTCGGCATGCTGTATGATGCTCTCCTTCTCCCGCTCCGGGAAGATCCGCCGCACCCCGGCCGCCGTCAGGCCCACGTCGCCCTGGCTGAACCGCTGATGCACCCGGGCCAGGTAATTGCTATGCCAGGCGTCGTCCGCATCCAGAAAGGCTACGATCTCCCCTGTTGCCGCCCGGATGCCCGTGTTCCGCGCCGCATTGGCACCGCGGTTCTCCCCATGATAGAGGAAGCGCACCCGCGTATCGGTGCACTGCGCTTGCAGCTGCTTTGTTACCGTGCAGCCCGGGTCATCCAGCTCGTGGTCGTCCACGATCAGCAGCTCCCAGTCATTTTCCGTCTGCGCCAGCACACTGGCCACAGCCTTTGCCAGCAGGGTGCTGTCCGCATGATACACCGGCATCACCACCGAAAAGCGCATCAGCCCTTCCTCCTTTCGCCGTACTGAACAAACAAGATCACTGCCAATAGCCCCACGCCTGCGATAAAGCTGCGGCTGGCCCCCAGCAGAAAGAACCGGGGCAGCTCCACCAGGCACAGAAACACATAGGCGTACACCAGCATCCCCAGCACATTGCCCTGGATGCACCGCCGATAGGCACGGCCCGTCATGTAGCCGAAGGCCAGCTGCACCAGGGGCGACAGCACGCCAAAGTCCAGCACCAGGGCCAGCATGCCGCCGGGGTTGTTGAATTCCGGGTTACCCCAGGTTTGCAGCAACGCCTGAAACACCTGCGGCACATGGGACGGAGCCAGCCATTCATACAGCTGCGCCATGCCGGGCAGCTCCCACAGCCACATCAGGGTGTGCCAGGGCAGCCCGGAGGGCCCTGCGTGGGTGAGCATCATGCACTCCGCATTGATGGCATTGGCGTAGTAGCCCATCAGCCGCAGCAGCGCAAACTGGCCGTAGCTTTCGTACAGCTCCTGATACCCGTGCATCCAGCTGCGGCTGTATTCCAGCGCGCCAAAGAGCAGCGCCACCCCGGCCACCGCCGCCAGGGGAAGCCATTTCACCCAGCGGCCTTTTTCGCTGAGCACCGCCAGCACCACCGCACCGGGGACGAGCAGCTCCAGCAGGGCCATCCGTTCGGAGAAGGCCACCGCCCGGAAGCAGGCCAGCCCCAGCAGCAAAGCCAATTGCCAGCGGATGCGCCCCCGGCAGGCTGCATTGCGGCGTAAAAGCCATAGCCCCAGGGGAAGTACCACCATGCCCAGCTCGGTAAAGGTGGTCAGCCCGGTGATACGCCCAGCCTGTCCGCGCATGGTGTACATGGCGGCGGAGAGTGCCTCCGCCGAGGAAAACCACCCCAGCACCGCCGTGCCGTGGATGCGCAGGAAATTCCCGTACCACAGGGCATAGGCACCCACGCACACCCCGTACAGGCAGCGGTACGCCCTATATAATGAAGCAACCGGAGCCGCATCGAACGCATCCACATGGGAGGCACGCAGCAGCACGCCGCTGTACCTTCCCCGGCCGGACAGGGCGTACCCTGCCGCGAACAACAGCAGCATACCGCCATACAGCCAAAGATGCTGCGGCACGATGCACTTTTCCGCGCCGTAAATCAGCAGGTAGACTTCCTCCGGCAAGGCATGGGCGGCCACGGCCAGCAGGGTCACCCCGGCGTAGATCAGCACGGGATGCAGCCACCATATCCGTTTGTTCATGGGCAGCCCTCCCCGGCGATCTGCCGCAAGTACGCCAGCAGCTCTTCTGCGGATTCACGCCACGCAAACCGTTCCAGCACGGCGGTGCCGTCCTTTTCCGGCAGCGATGCAGGATCTGGGCATTCGCCCCGCGGGTCCACATAAGTCACGCTGCCGCCATAGATTTCGTGCATCACGGGTATGTCCGCCACCGCCACCCGGCGGGCACCGGCGCACAGGGCCTCCATGGGCGGAATGCCGAAGCCTTCATATAATGAAGGAAACAGAAAAGCCCAGCAGTCGCGCATCAGCGTTTTGGCTTCGCTGTCGCTGACGTACCCCAGCAGCCGCAAATTGCCGGGCAGTTCCGTCCCGGCACCCTCAGCAAACACACCGGGCTGCACACCGCCAGCCACCGCAAACACCCATTGCGGATGCCGCCTGGCCGCCCGGATGATCCAATCAAGATTCTTGCTGGGCTCCATGCTGCCCAGGGCAAAGCAGTACGTCTGTTTTTCCAAGCCGAACCGCCGCAGGGCAGTTTCGTCAAAAGGCACACGCTGATAATGCTGCCAGCCGTTGGGGATCACCGCCACCTTTTCCTCCGGCACGCCGTAATAGCGGCGCATCTCGCTGCGAGAAAACGCCGAAACCGTCATCAGCCCTTTGCTGCGCCGTACCGCATTGGCAAACAGCACCCTGTACCACCAACGGAACAAAACGCTGTAACTGTGCGGCACAGCGCGGATTTTCATATCGTGGATGCACACCACGCCCGGGGCTATCAGCGGCGATGTGTTGCACAGGTTCACCGCCACGGCCCCCATGCGCCGCAGGAAAGCCGGCAGTTCCAGCTGTTCCCACAGCTGCCCCTTCAGGCGGCCCACACGCTCCACCCGGATGTTCCGGTACTCCGGCACATCCTTCGCGCCCGGCGGAACGGCCAGCAGAATCTCCCCCGGCGCGGCCAGGCGATCCAGTTCAGCCAGCAGCTCCCGGGCGTAGCGTTCCACACCCGTCACCCGGCGCACGAAAAAACGGCCGTTGATCACATACCTCATGCGCGGCCGTCCCCTCTGCCGATCTCCTCCATCAGCGCAACGATGCTTTGGCGGAAGCGGTCATTCATGTAGTGCTCCTTTACCCGGCTTCTGCCTGCCTCCCCCAGCCGTTGGCGAAGGGCTTCGTCCTCCGCCAGGGTTTGCAGGGCCCGGGCATAGGCCTGCACATCGCGGTTCGGCACTTCCAGCCCGGCCACGCCATTGGGGCACACCTCGTTCACCCCGGAATCCGGGATGGTGAAGGTCACCGCCGGCAGGCCGAAGTACATGGCTTCCGCCAGCGCAACACCGAAGGATTCATTCCGCGTAATGGAGGGAAAGCAAAAGATGTCCGCCGCGGCGAGATAGGCCTTCAGCTGGTCGTCATCCACCAGGCCGGTGAACAGGAACCGTGCGTCCGTGCCAGCTTCGCGCCGGAGCTGCCGGGTCTGCTCGCCCTGGCCGGTGATGATAAACTGGAACCGGTCGTCCAGCAGCTTGCCCGCGCGGATCAGGTAGCTCAGCCCCTTGTATTCGCTGTGCCTGCCCACCGTCAGGCAGATGATCTTGCCCTTGTGCTGCTGGCGGATGGCCTCCGCCCGGGCGCGGACGGTGTCCGTCATTATCAGCCTTTGCGCATCAATGCAGTTGGAGATCACCCGGCACTTGTCCTGCGCCTGACCCAGCCACGGGCTGCCCTGGGCATAGCTGCGGGAGGTGGTGATCACCTGGGTCGCCCGGCGCAGAAGGGCACGGTTCTGCCCTGCGAAAAAGCGTCGGAGGAATTTCTGCTTCACAATGTCCAGATGCCAGTAGATCACCAGCTTCACCCCGGCGGGCAATGATCTCAATAAAAAATGCGCCGCGAATGGGTTGGGATAATGGAAAACCACCACATCGGGCACAAATTCGTTCATCAGCTTTTTCAACTGTCTGCCATATGACCAGGAAAGGGACTGGGAGCGGATCTTCGCCTGGCAGCCGCAGCGCACCACCGGCACGCCGTCCACCACATCCGTCTGATCGCCGCCTGAATGTTGAAAGCAGATCACCCGCTGCTCGCTTTGGCCAGCCAAAGCATGCACGCATTCCCGGGCGATCTGCTCCGTGCCCCCTTGAAAGGGAGCGTAATATTTGGATACATGCAGAATCTTCATCATGCACACACCTTGATTTTGTTTTCTTTTCGCTGCCGGTGTTCCTTCATCCGCATGCGCACCGCCAGGATGATGCAGGCCAGCACCAGTCCCACCGCCGCGCCGCCCAGGCAAAACAAAAGAACGCCCGGCCCTTCGCACTCCTCCGGCACCCGTGCCTTGGAGATCAGCTGCGGACGGCTCAGGCCCAGCGTCTGTTCGATATAATCTCCGCCCACCTGCGCGTAAGCATTGGCGATCTGCGCAGCCTCCTCAGGCGTCTTAGCCTTGACCGAGATCTCGATCATGCAGGTACCCTTGACGACGGCTGCCGACTGCATCTCCCGCAATTCCTCGCAGGTATAGGGCAGCGACAGGCTGCGGGTCACGCCCTCGTGCACATCGTCCATGTCCAGGGCCTGCTGATATTCCTTGGCCAGGGCATAGCCCAGCTGCACATCGGCATAGTTCAGCCCGACCGTGGAGGTGTCCAGCGCATGAAGGGTCGCCGTGGCCTTAAAAACCGGTGAAACAAAAAATATGGACACCGCACCAGCCGATACAGCAGCGATCAGCACCGTGCAGACTATCCATTTCCATTGCATAAATATGCATTCAATCCAGTCGATCAGATCAAATTCATGTTCATGCTTCACCATGCTTTTTCACCCGATCCGTCTTTCCCGTCAGCCAATGGTACACCCTCGGCTGGTGTTTTTCCAGCAGCATGCAAACCGCACAGCAGCCTGTGATCACCACCGCCGGAAGCAGCCAAACCAGGCCCGGACACCACTGCACACACAGCTTTTTCAGCACCGTCAAGCCCATTTCATGGAACAGGTAGATACCATATCCGTGCCGCACCAGCATCAACAGCCAACGGTTGTTTGCCCATTTGACCGCACCCGACGCCAGCCGCCACCAGCAGCACAGCCCGATAACCACCGCAGCCGCATGGAGCCATTGCGCTGCCGCAGCACCGAGCACCGCGAGCCCGTAAACCAGCCACAGCCAGCCCCCGGGAACCGCCTTCAGCCAGATTCGCCACGCCGGATATTTCACCATATAGTACCCCAGACAAAAGAAGCACAAGCCTTCCATCCGCAGGCAGAACAGCGGGCTTTCCACCCCCGTTGCGTACAGCACAACCAGCACTGCCAGCGTCAGGCGCGGCCACCGCTGCATCACCCTCAAAGCCAGGCCTGCCAACAGGTTCAGCACAAACAGATCGCGCAGAAACCACAGGTGATACGCCACCGGCCCGCCCTGAAAACCCACATAGGCATTGATCCACTGCCAGGCGTTCCAGGCGTACACATTGGTTGCTTCCGATGAAAAATAGGCACTCAACGCGCCTATTTTCCGGCCGAGCAAACACACGGCAAGCCAGAACGTATTCAACAGCAGATAGGGCACCAGCAGGCGGCGAAATTTCCGCCGGAGATTCGCCTTCCAGCAAAACTCCCGCCGGAACAGCAGCGCGCCGGACAAAAGGAAAAAGCCTGGCACAGCACACCGAAGCACTTGCCCTGTCAGCAGATCTCTGCCCCAAGCAAGCACCCCCGGCCATTCCTGCACCACCACGACCCCGGCGAAGCGAGTTTCTTCATCAAGGGCATGCAAAAAGATGACCATGAACAAGAACCCGACTTTCATCAGGTCGATCACATTCGGTATCCGGTTTGTGATCTGCTTCATGTGGCTTTCCTCGCCTGAATACGATGCGATGAATTCTTATACAGTATAGTATACACCCGCATTGCTGTCAAGGGGTTTTTGTGATTTTTTCGTTTTTTTTGCATTATTTTGTTTGCATTTCCCGTTCTCCCCATCTT
Organism: Clostridia bacterium; assembly: GCA_017938695.1. Classification (GTDB taxonomy): domain Bacteria; phylum Bacillota; class Clostridia; order Christensenellales; family Aristaeellaceae; genus UBA11524. The sequence goes on from JAGBBA010000012.1 coordinate 47,727, forward strand.
TTCAGCAGCACGGCCATCACGATCCCGGCGATCATCGTGGCCACGCCGATGAAGATCACAAAGCCGGAGATCATCGCCGCCGGGTCGGAAAAGGAGGCCGTCACGCTGCTGGAAACGCCTGCGCTGCCGAACACCTCGTCGGCAAAGGGCGGGGCGGAGATCACGTTGCCGAATTCGTCGTACCAGGTCACGCCACTCATGGCGTTGGAGGTGGCAAAGCCGCCGAAGCCCATGTCGCCAAAGGGATCATTCATCGACATGGAGCGGGTGAAACTGCCCGTCACCGCGCGCATCAGCATGCCAAAAAGCGCGAACACCGCGCCGCCGATGGCGGTACGCACGCCGTAAAGCCAGCCGAATTTCTTCACCGCCGTGCCGATAAACCCCGGCAGATTCTCCACCCAGGTGGGCCAGGCAGCCTGCGCAGGCGCGGCTTCCTGGGCGGCAGTTTCCTCGGCGACAGGTGTTTCTTCGGGCGTGGGTTCCTCGGGAATGCCGTCCTCGGACAAAAGCCAGTCCGCCGTTACGTCGAAAGCCTTGGCCAGCAGCGGCAGCTTGGTGATCTCCGGCGACGCCTCGCCGGTTTCCCATTTGCTGATGGACTGCCGGGACACTCCGATGAGCTCCGCCAGAGCTTCCTGACTCAGGCCAGCCTGCTTGCGGCACCAGTAAATCTTCTCGTTCAGTTTCATGATGTTATTCCTCCTTACGCCTGCAGGATAGCATATGCACCGGTTGCGAAACTACCAACACCCCTTGGAAATTGCCGCAACCGCCGGTTGCAGCCAAGGAAAATCAAGCCTTTGCGGCATACTGGGCGATCTGCTCCGCCATGGCGTCCAGCAGGGATTGCAGCAGGGCCGCATCCTCTGCATCATATTGCCCGGCCACGCACAGGGTGCATCCGCCGTCAAAGCTGGCGGCAGAAACCTGCATGCCCGGCTTGCGCTTCAGCGGGCCGCCGAAGGCTCCGCCGGCGGGCGCAACGCCATCCAGGGTCAGGGCCGCGCCGTCCATGCTGCCCAGGTTGGTCAGGCCGATGGAAAAGCTGCCGTAGATCCACCCCACGCACTTGAGCAGCACGCTCAGGGGCAAGGTTTTGGCTGCGCCGTGCACCAGCGGCATGCCCGTCAGCCCTGCCAGAGGATCAGCCTTGGCGGCACGGGTTTGCTGCGCTACCAGGGCCAGGGTGTGGGCAAAATCGGCTCCCAGGCCCTCGGGCAGGGTGGTGCACAGTGTGCCGGACATATTGCACAGCCCGGCTGAATCACCGCTGGGGCAGTGCTTGCGCAGGTCCATCATGCCCATGACGCTCATGGGCGCGGCGGCATCCATGCCGGGCATTTGAGCATAAGCGTGATAGCACGCTGCCAGCAGCAGGTCGTTCACGCTGGCCCCAATTGCCTTGGCCTGGCTGTGGGCTGCGGCCATGGTTTCCGCCGGGATGTGCTGCCAGGTCAGCCGGGGTTCGCCTGCGTCCTTTCCGGGATAGGGAAATTCCGACTTCACGCCGCCCATGGGGCTGCGCAAAAGCTGGCGCATTTCCTGCCGGGAGAGCTGCTCGTACACCTGCTCGGCGGCGCGGCTGCCGTTTTTGACCTGCAGGCCCTCTGCGCTGCCGGTGGCGAGGATCAGTCCGTAGGCCTCCGCAATCTTCCCCAGCAGGTACTTGCCGTCGGAGCCGTCCACGCACAGGTGGCTGATGTTCACCACCAGCAGAGATTCCCCGCCGCCCTGCACCAGGCTCACATGCAGCTGGCAGGCATCGCCGGGCGCAACCGGCTTCAGGGCGTAGGCAACGGCCGCATCGCCGGGCCAGTCTGTCTGAACATAAGTAAAGTAGCTCTCCTCCGGCACGTCCTGGTTCACCGTCCACCAGGCGCGGAGCTTTCCCGGGTGAAAGCTGGCGTGGAGGATATCCACACTGAACACCACGGCCTTCACGGCCCGGCGCAGGGCGTCGGCATCCAGCAGGCAGGGATAGCGCAGGATAAACCGGATGGTGTTGTCATTATAATCGTGCACGATATACTGCATGGTTTCGCCGGTACCGGCGAGCATCATACGAGGCATAGGATCACACTCCGAAAATAAAAAAGGCCGCAATGCGACCTTGATAACCGTTTACTCGCTCAGCTGGCCGTTGGCCCAGTGCTTGCGGCACAGGGAAACATACTGGCTGTTGCCGCCCAGCAGGATTTGGTCGCCTTCCTTGATGACCTTGCCGTTCATCACACGGGCGTTGCAGGTGGCTTTGCGGCCGCACCAGCAGATGGTTTTCACTTCCTCGATGGTATCCGCCCAGGCCATCAGCCACTGGCTGCCCTCGAAGAAATTGCCCTGGAAGTCTGCCCGCAGTCCGTAGCAGATCACGGGGATATCCATCTCATCCACGATCTTCACCAGGTGGGCCACCTGTTCCTTGGTCAGGAACTGGGCTTCGTCCACGATCACGCAGTCGTAGCCGCTCACGTCCATGTCAGGGATCTCTTCCATAAACACGCACTCGGTGGACAACCCGCACCGGGAGAGCACCGTGCGCTCACCGTCACGGTTATCCAGCTTGGGCTTCACCATCAGCACCTTCTGGCCGCGCTCGTGGTAGTTATACTGCACCATGATGGCATTGGCGGTTTTGCTGGAGCCCATGGCCCCGTATCGGAAGTAAAGCTTCGCCACGGTGGGTTCATCCTTTCATTACAGGAATAGGCCGGGGTAGAGCATGGTCTGGCCCAGCACCTGGGCATTGAAGGCGTTCATCAGCCGCTTTTGAGGCTGGCTGCGGCTCATGATCCGGGCGGTCACCTGGGTCACGCCCTCGGCAGCCATCAGGGCCAGGCTGCGGTGCAGCAGTGCCCTGCCCATGCCCTGGCGGCGGCAGGGCGGCGTGATGTACATGGCCACCAGCTCGCACTGTTCGCCCTGGCCAGCCATGATCACCTCGCCCACCAGCTCCGTGTTGCGGTACAGGCCCAGCACCATAAAGTGGGGCATCCGCTGCAGCTGGCTCAAATACGCCTGGTCGATGTAGGTAATGTCGTTCATCTGCAGGCGGTACAGAAGGGCCTGCTGCTCCTCGGGGGTGTTGAGGGGCGTGGGGCGCACGCCGCAGCTCATGGGGATGCGGCCATCCCCGATAGGCATGGGGATGTGCAGCACCTCCTCGGCATCGGAGCAATCGAAGCCGGAGTGCTCAAAGAAGTCCTTCATGCGGATATCATTGGGCGCGATATTGGTGTACACCCTCGCCCGCACGTTGGGATCGCAGTCCCGCAGCTGCCGGGCCCGGGCCACCAGCGCGCCAAAGAGCATATACCGCGCCGCCATCTGGCAATCCAGGCCAAAATACAGATTGATGGGGCAGTCCGGGTACAGGTGCGGCTGATACTGATACACCATATACCCCATGCCCATCTCATTGCCCAGTTCGTCCAGGGCAATAAACACATCTTCCGGCGGCAAATTGTGATACATCCCCACAGGATGAGTAACCTGCATACTTTTCTCCTTTAATCATCATTGCGCCAAAGGGCTCTGCCCTTTGGAAACCTGCCAGAGGAGGCTCTGCCTCCTCTGGACTCCTCCGCTTAAGGGCCCTTCGGCCCTTAAGAATCCCATTCGGGGGGAGTGTTGCGGGGTGGTCTTCGAGTTGGGGTCACGGCGCGAGTACGGTCGCGCCGCGACGCGGGGGAAGTTACTTAGCCTCCCTCTTTGAGGGAGGTGGCAGCCGCTTGCGGCTGACGGAAGGAGTCCCCCCTGGAAAGAGCCACTGAGAGGGGGTCCTCGGCGTTTGCTTTACGCCCGCTTGGCTTCGCCGTCCACCAGCATGGTGAGGGCCATCACGATCAGGGTACCGGCCATCACAAAGTAGAGGATCACGTTGTCGATGGTGGACTTGTCCAGGGCAAACTCGATCAGGATAATCGTCACGATGCCCAGCAGGAACAGCACCAGGCGGATGACCTGCCAGGGGGTCCAGCCGCCCTGCTTTACCATGCGGTAAATGCGGGGGAAGATCACGAAGGCCATGGTGATGGCCGCCGCCAGCTGGCTGAAGCGCACAAAGCCGAAGCGGATGAACTCGTCCTCGCGCAGGCTTTCCAGAATGATCTGGGTCACGCCCAGCAGGATGATGAAGGTTTCGGCAGTGCGGCCCGCGCGGGATTTGTTCACCATGCAGCACAGCACGATGAAGATGACCAGCGCGGCCAGGGCTTCGTAGAAGAACACGGGGATCTGCCAGTCGCCGTAGACGCTCTGCACCGCGAAGGGAAAGCGGCACCAGGTTTCTTCCCACAGGTATTCGCCCAGGCCCTGGCTGGTGAACTTTTCACCCATGCGTTCAAAGGCCAGAGCGATAGCACCGCCTGCGGCAGCCAGGTCCAGCATGCGGGCAGGCTTTTGCTTGGTGGCTTTGGCGTAGAGCCACGCGCCCGCGCCGCCGCCCAGCACCGCGCCGTAGAGGGTGTAGCCTCCCTGCCACAGCTGGGGGATGAACCCTGCGCCGCCCAGGTCGACCAGGATGAAGGACAGGTTCGTGAGGCAATACACGATGCGGCCGCCCAGCAGCGCACCCAGCATGGTGGCCAGGCTCAGGCTCAGGGTCGCATTCACGCCGGGGTTTTTCCGGCCCAGCAGCACAGCGGCCGCCACGCCCAGCAGGGCACCCAGCACCACGCACAGGCCAAAGGCCGTCAGGGTAAAGGGACCGAAGGTTAATAAGATCGTCGTTTCACTCATAGCTTATTCTGCACTCCCTTCCGCGGGGGTAGCCGTCACAAAGTACAAAATGCCGCCGATGGCGCGGATCTTGCCGGTGGACAGGGAGTTGATCTTCTTGTGGTTCAGCACCACCGTAGAGGAGCTGCCGCCGTCCAGGTTGAAGGCTTGCTTCACGCCCAGGTCGAAGCACAGCTGCTGGAACTCCTCCATGGTCAGCCCCGTGGAGCCCTTGTTCTCCGGGCCCTCGGTAGCCACGATCAGGTAGGACAAGGTATCCATCTGGCACAGGGCGATGCGCTGGGTCTCCTTGTGGGGGGTATATTCCTTGGCCAGGTTCATCTCGGCCTTTTCGCCGTTGATCACCAGGCCCGGGCCAAAGCTCAGTGCCTGGATCATCTTGCCGGAGAAGGCGTTGATCTCCTCTTCCGTGGGGCTCTGGATAATGTGCAGATCGCCCTTGTCGTCGATGATCAGGGTATCGTAGAGCTCGCTGTAATTGGTGCGCAGCACCTGCCCGTTGCGGGCAATAAACCCTTCCTTGCGGTGGGTGAAGTTATCATCATTGATGGCCACCACTGCCTGCACACGCTTGGACAGCACGTCGCCCCGGGCCGTGGCCTTGGAGGGGTAGGGCTTGGTGAGCTCCGCCCGCAGCTGGGAGGCATCGGCGATCTGCACCCAGGTCAGCTGGATGGTGGTGTCATAAGCACGGGTATATTCCACCCGCACCGAAATGGAGGGATCCATATAGCCGCCCTTGTCGGGCAGAAAGGCGTTGGGGTCGGGGGCATAGGGGGTGGCAGCCTGATAATCAATCGGCGCGACCTGCTGGGCTTCTAACGTGACAGGCGCATAAACGGGGTAGGCTTCCTCGCCGATGGCCAGGGGCGTTGCAGAGGGAACCAGCAGCCATAAAAGTGCCAGCACCGCTAACACCGCCAGGATTCGGATCAGGGTCTTGCCCATGGTAGGCCTCCTTCAGTCAATCATTGCTTTCATCATACGCAATACGCATACCGATACATTGTCCATTATACAACCAATCTATGCCCTTTGTCAAAGCATAGCGGAAATTGTTCACCCTTGACAATACCTTCCATTGCGGCTATCATCATCTTGTATGATCAACAAGGAGGATTACCCAAGATGACCATCATTTCCGGACAGACGCTGGATCAGGAGCGCGCCCTCTACGGCCTGCACGACGCCACCGTCCAGTCCTGCCGTTTCGAAGGCCCTGCCGACGGCGAATCCGCCCTGAAGGAGTGCGGCGGCCTGACCATCGACAACTGCGATTTTCTGCTGCGCTATCCCCTGTGGCATGTGGATGACTCCACCCTCACCAACTGCCGCATGACGGAAACCTGCCGCGCCGCCCTGTGGTATGACAACCGCATCACCATCAAAAACAGCGATATGGGCGGCATCAAGGCCCTGCGCGAGTGCCGCCATGTGAAGATCGAGCACTCCACCGCCCTGTCCACCGAGTTCGGCTGGTTCTGCGAGGACATCACCGCCGATGATTTTGAGCTCACCAGCGAATACCCCTTCATGCACACCAGCGGCATGAACCTGACCAACTTCCGCCTCAAGGGCAAGTATTCCTTCCAGTATGTGAAGGACGTGGTCATCCGGGACTCTTATCTGGATACCAAGGACGCCTTCTGGCATGCGGAAAACGTGACCGTATACGACAGCGTGATCAAGGGCGAATACCTGGCCTGGTATTCCAAGAACCTGCGCCTGGTGAACTGCAAGATCATCGGCACCCAGCCCCTGTGCTACTGCGAGAACCTGGTGCTGGAAAACTGCGAGATGGAAGGCGCGGATTTCGCCTTTGAAAACTGCACCGTGAACGCCGACGTGAAGGGCCACATCATCAGCGTGAAGAACCCCACCCACGGCTGCATCAAGGCCGACAGCATCGGCGAGATCATCTGGGACGAGCATCAGCGGCCCGGGGCCGATTGCCAGATCATCTCCGGCGGCGTGGCCTTCGAAAAGTAATTTCATCCAAATAAACGGCGCAGCCTGTGAAAAGGCTGCGTTTTTTCTTTTTTCCGCAAAAATTCGCAGAAAATACATCTTCTTGTGAACATTTCCGGTAGCTGTTCCGTCTAATTAGGTGTACAATCGTTTCATATTCATCGCCTGTGAAAGAAAGGAGGTACGGCCATGCGCAAAAAGCTTTGTATGCTGTTTGCCGCGCTGTGGCTGTGCCTCTTTGCCTCTGCCGCCGCAGCGGAGGACTCTGTGAACCGTGCGCTGCTGGTGGGCTGCGACCGCTTTGTGACCCAGGAGAACACCCCCCCCTCCTCTGAAAACAACGTGACCCAGATGGCCGAGGCCCTTTCCGGCGGCGGCATGAACCTGGAAATGCTCATCACCCGGAAAAACGACGTGACCAGCCCCGGCGAACTGGAAGAGCTGATCCAGGCCGCCTTTGCCGATGCGGACAGCGACGACGTGAGCTATTTCTACATCAGCACCCACGGCCTGTGGGAGCCCGGCCAGCCGAACAGCGACATGACGCTTTTGCTCTCCGATGGCCGCAGCGAGCAAGGCGTCACCGCCAGCATGCTCCGGCAGATGTTCGACCGGGTGCCGGGCACCAAGGTGCTGATCATCGACGCCTGCCATGCCGGTGCCATGATCGGCAAGGGCGTGGCGGATTCCTTCGAGAATGTATTCCAGGGCAGCGAGTACAAGGTGATCTGCTCCTCCGGCGGTGCGGAAGAAAGCTGGTTCTGGTCCGGCATGGAAGACGGCGAGGCCATGGTGGGCGCGGGGTACTTCTCCGGTGCGGTGGTGCGCGGCCTGTCCGTGAAGGGCAGCTACGGTGCCGATGCCAACCGGGACGGCCTCATCACCCTGACGGAGCTGAAGCGCTACCTCCACGACCATCACGGTGCCTCCACCGTTCACACCTACCCGGAGGAAGACGACTTTGCCGTGATGACCTACGACGCCGACAGCTATACCGGCCGCCGCAGGGACAGCTTTATCGAAGGCGTGAGCTTCGACGGCGATGTGCTCACCCTGGACGACCCCACCGTGGATTTCTCCTTCACCGTGCAAAAGCCGGTGCAGGTGGCGTATCAATTGATCTACCAGCGCGACGGCCGCTGGGACTTCGACCACGGCCAGCTGGTTTACGACGATACCGAACGCTACGGTGCCTACGGCGACACCCGGGGCATCCTTTCCCCCGGCATGAAGGAGCGCACCGTGACCCTCGACCTGGCGGATGCAGGCAGCTACGGCTATGCGCTATTGCAGCTCATCACCCAAACGGACGGCGTGCCGGCACTGGTGTCCTCCCGGGTGCTGTGCGTGCCCCCGTCCTCCGGCGACCCCCAACTGGCCATCCGCCCCCAGGAGAGCTTCTGCCCCAGCCAGCATGAGGAACTGGGCATCGTGGTGGAGCACCTCTTCCCCTGCGAGCTGACCGTGACCATCAAGGATCAAAACGGCAAAACCGTGCGCCGCCTGGCCTCGCGCCAACCCACCCGGCCCCAGCAGCTGCTGCCCCGGGGCGCCACCTTCTGCTGGGACGGCCGCCGCAACAACGGCGACATGGCAGAGCCCGGCGCGTATTCCATCCATGTGAAGGCTTACGTGGGCGAGGAAACCTACGAAGCCGTATACGAAAACATCATTTTATTGGAACCGGTGGGATGAATTTCCTGCCGGTTTCGCGTTGTATGATCAGAACACCAAGGAGGTCGTCCCCATGAAGAAGCTGCTGATCCTGCTGTTATGCCTGCTGCCCCTGTTTGCCCAGGCGGAAAGCCTTCCCACGCTGGAAAGCGAAGTCCCCCTGCAGTTTGCCTATGCCCCCACCCAGCTGGAGGAGGTCGTGCTGCTCCCCGGGGACATCCCCCTGCTGTACTACACCAACGGGGAGGCCGCCCGCACCCGGGATTGCCTGGCCGCCGTCGCACCCAACGGCGACGTGCTGTGGCAGCTGATCCTCGATCCCCGGCAGGCCACCGGCAATGAGCGGCACCTGCTGATGGTGAACCAAACGGACGTTACCCTTCAGCAGTACGACCTGACCCAGGGCACTTGTTCCTCCGCCCTGGTTGGCTTTGACGGGCAGCTGATTTCCTCTTCCGTCAGCGAAGCCAGCGAACGCCCGGCCTGCTACAACCAGGGGGATTTCCAGGTGCTGTGCTGGTTTGGCGATTACACCCAGATGCAGACCCCCACGGTGATCACCCACCTGCCCTCCGGCCAGCGCACCGAAACCACCCTGCCCGGGCAGGGCTCCTTCCACGCCTTTGGCGACTGGCTGATGTACATCACCTATGATGAGCCCGGCGGCCGCTACTGGCTGTTTGATCAGCAGGGGCAGACGCTGGTGGACAACGCCCCTGCGCCCTTTGGCTGCGACCGGCCCATCGTCGGCTTTTCCGCTCAGGACGAAAACGGCCTGAACCTCTTTGTGTGGTGCAACAGTCCCGGCCAGAATGGGTGCGCACTTGTGTGGGCGAACAACCCTGACCAGGATGGCCGCATCTATACCGTCTTTCCCGTGGACGCTCAGGGCAGCATCCTTCCGGCCTTCACCGGCTTCGGCCTGGGCCGCATCGAATGCGAGGATTTCCTCACCGACTACGCTAAGAGCCTCAGCCAGCCCGTGGCCCTGGGGGATGGCTTCATGCTGCTGGCCCTGCACCCCTGGCAGTGGGGGCAGCCCGGCACCACCGACCTGTACTACCTGGACCGCGCCGGGAAGCTGACCCTGCTGGACACCTTCACCCAGGAGGATGAGGTGTTCCTTCTCCCCGGGCTGGACGGCGACCACTGCCGCCTAATGTGCCGCAGCGGGAATGGCCAGCTTCTTCTACGGACATATGTTGCAAATCGATAACGTTTCCGCGTCGGATTTCCGCACAGGGGCCGGCGCGTTTTTCATTTGCCGCGAAAATTGCGAAAACTTGCGTTGTTAAGCTGTTTGCTTCTTGACATTGTTGGGTCTGGGCTTTATACTGGACATAATGGAAAATGTATCTTTTGGGAGGGAGAAACATGGAGTCCTATCTGTTCGCAGGCGTTGAAGCCGCGGCTGACACCCTGGTGGTGGAAGGTTGGCACAAGCCCGGCAGCCTGACCCGTTCCAGCGGCGCATGGATCCATGCCGCCGGCAGCGCGATGCTGGAGGCGGGCGAATATACCATCAAGCCCCACGACCAGTGGATCTGGCTGGCTGTGGGCGACGGCGAAATGAAGCTCACCTGGGACGGCACCGAGCTTCAGCTGAAAACGGAGCAGACCTGCTTCCTGCCCGTAGGCGACAAGCCCTGTACCCTGCGCGTGGACTCCCAGGCCCGCTGCCTGTGGATCGCCCTGGAGGGCCCCCTGGCTCCCATGGTGGTGCGCAAGATGGGTGCGCTTTTGCACATGCCCCTCAAGCAGGGCGCGCTGCCCAGCCAGATGTACCTGGCCAAGCAGATCGTGCAGGTGATGGTGCGCCATTCCGGCACTGGCGACGCCACTTATCAGCTCCAGCACCTGATGTACGGCATGCTGGCCAGCCACTGGGGCCAGCCCGTGGCCATGGACGCGATGCTCTCTCACGAGATCGCCAAGGTGGTGGATACCCTCCGCGCCAATAAATATAAGGATAACTTCTCCCTGGCAGAGATGGCCGCCATCTCCCGTATGCCCATGGAGACCTTCCGCAAGCGTTTCGTCAGCGAAGTGGGCATGCCGCCCCTCTCCTATGTGCTGCACTGCAAAATGGAGCGCGCCAAGGAGCTCCTGCGCGAGCAGGACTACACCGTCCGTCAAGCCGGTGTGGAAGTGGGCATGCAGGACCCCTACCACTTCTCCAAGCAGTTCAAGAACATCGTGGGCATCAGCCCCTCGGCCTTTATGAAACAGGCCGCCAAGCCCGATGCCACCATTCGCAAGAATGTGAAGAAGTAATTCGATATGAATGCGGCCCCTCTGCATGGCTAATGCAGAGGGGCCGTTTGCATGGGTCAGTCTTTCAAACAGTCGATCATGATTGCCTGCTGCACTTCCAGCAGGTGTTTTTTGAATTCATATCCCACAAAGAATTCGGATTCGATCGCATCCTCCGATACCTCTTCGCCCCTGTAAAACGGCGGGCACGGATTCAGCACTGCCCCTTCGTTGGCCTGGAGCATCGCTGCTTTCGTTACCTGGCAGCTGCGGAATGCCGGTAGGTCTGCCGCCGAAACCGGATCGGTGCAGATGATATCCTTGCCGCGCACTGCCTGGTAAATATCGTGATGAACCCTCAGCCCCTCTATCTCATACCCTTCACCGCAGCATTGTTCCAGGCTGAGCCCCAGCGCATCGGCTGCCTCCTTCCATGCCAGGCCGATGTTGCCGCGCTTCCCCACAAACAGGTATTGATCCTGCCGGAAATCCTTTCTCATTTTGGAAAGGGCGTACAGATCGGACAGCACTTCGCACGGATGATTCACATCGGTCATGGCATTGATCACAGGAACGCGCATGTATTCTGCCATGGTTCTGATCAATTGGATATTTTTATGCCGGACGATCACCATGTCCGCCCAGTTGTTCAGATAGCCGCATACATCCTTGATGGCTTCTTTCTTATCCAGCGTTTCGCTGGGAAACAAAACCGGCTGTCCGCCCAGCAAATAGATGCCCTTTTCAAAGGTCACCCTCGTCCGGATGCTGGAAGCAGGAAAGAACAGCACAACCGTCTTTCCTTTCAGTGCCTCTGCATATTTCCCTTCGCAGATCTCATCCGTCAAATCAAATATATTCTGAACACGGGCCACATCGGGCATTGTGATCATATGCTTCATGCCAACCATCTCCTTCGCCAGATAGATTCATTGAATCATTCTGCTTTTCCTGCAAAACTTCACATTTCTTCATGCTTCATTCATATCCAGTACATTTTCCCATGGCATTCTATGGGTGTACCAAGGAGGAACCCCTATGAACAAGCTTTTCGATGCAGCCGTCGTCGCTGCCCTGCTGATGGCCAGCATCCCTGATCTTCCCCAGCCCGCACTGCCCTTTGATCCCCCGGCCCAGGTGGTTGAAGCCCCAGCCAGCGATGCCCACGGCGACCGCCCGTGTTGATATATACCCTGCCCTATGGCGGAAGCAGGTCATTTATCCGCCGGAGCTGCGCGCGGTCACAGCGCAGGCCCTGGCGTTCCGCCCCCCTTCCCTCCTAAGCACAGCCCGCTTATGGGCTGTGCTTTTTTGTTGCAATTCCGCCGGAAATGGCGTATCATAAGCGTACACAAGGAGGCATCGTTATGAATCTTGAAAAGCGCGTCCAGGCCTGCCTGGAGCAGGCTGTTGCCAACCATGAATGCGCCGGTATTTCCGTGCTGGTGCGTAAGAATGGCCAGGAGGTTTTCTTCACTGCCGCCGGTCATGCCGATGTGGCCACCGCCACGCCCGTGGCCCGCGACCATATCTTCCGCCTGTACAGCCAGTCGAAGCCCATCACCGCTGCCGCCGCCATGATCCTGATGGAGCGCGGCGTCATCGACCTGATGGACCCGGTGGAGAAGTTCCTCCCTGGCTTTGCCAACCCCAAGGTGTACACCCCCGACGGCCTGGTGCCCGCCCAGCGCAGCGTCCGCGTGATGGATCTGCTGGGCATGACCGCCGGTCTTGCCTACCCGGATGCTGACCCCGTGGGCCAGTATGCCGCCAGCGTGTTTATCGAGGATCATCAGCTGATCCAGCAGGGCGGCGGCATGAGCACCGTGGAATTCTGCAACCGTCTGGGCCAGCAGCCCCTGACCTTCCCCCCCGGCACCCACTGGCGGTATTCCACCTGCGCGGATATCCTGGGCGCAGTGATCGAGGTGGCTTCCGGCAAGCCCTTTGAGGACTTCCTGCAGGATGAGCTGTTTGATCCCCTGGGCATGAAGGACACCGCCTTCTGGGTGCCCGAGGACAAGCGCGACCGCTTCGTCACCTGCTACAAGCGCATTCCCGGCGGCCTGGAGCCCTTCAGCCAGCTGCACCTGGCCGTGGGCGATTACACCCGCAAGCCTGCCTTTGCCTCCGGCGGCGCAGGCCTGGTCTCCACCCTGGATGATTACGCCGCCTTTGCCCAGATGCTGCTCAACCTGGGCGAGTACAACGGCCAGCGCATCCTGGCCCCCGAAACCGTCCGCTACATGACCCAGGCCCAGCTCACCCCCGGCCCCCGGGCCGACCTGTGGGACAGCCTGGAGGGTTACAGCTACGGCAAGCTGATGCGCATCTGCACCGATCCCGGCCAATGGGTGGGCCCCACCCGTCTGGGCGAGTACGGCTGGGACGGCTGGCTGGGCAGCTACTTCGCCAATTTCCCCGCCGAACAGCTGACCATCCTCTCCATGCAAAACACCACCGACACCGGCACCTCCACCGTCGTGCGCAAAGTCCGCAACCTGGTGCTGGCCGCTCAAGGGCTCTGCCCTTGAGAATCCCGCCAGAGAGGACTCCGCCCTCTCTGGACTCTCCCGGTCAGGGCTCTGCCCTGACAACCCGCGAAGGGCCGTTCGGCCCTCTCGACACCCATTCAAGTGGGGCCCGGCGTGTGCGCATGGGCTGGGGGAGCGGTGCGCAGTGGCGTGGGTAGGAGGCGTACATCATTCAGTTTATGGAGGTTGTTATGAACGCCAATGTGATTTATCAGAAGGATATCCCTCTGACTGACTTGGGCGGCGGCGTGCAGCGTCGCGTGCTGGCGTATAACGAGCAGCAGATGATCGTCGAGGTGCATTTTGAAAAGGGCGGCGTGGGCAGCATGCACACCCATCCCCATGTGCAGAGCACCTATGTGAAAAGCGGCAAGTTCCGTTTCACCATTGATGGCGAGGATGTGGAAGTGGCTGCAGGCGACACCATCGCCTTTCCGCCGGACATTCCCCACGGCACGCTTTGCCTGGAAGCCGGTGTGCTATTGGACATCTTCACCCCCATGCGCAAGGATTTCATCGGCTGACGACCTATGCAAAAAAGGCCCTGCAATAGCAGGGTCTTTTTTTACGCCTGTGTCAGTTTCCGAACCACTTCGCCAGCGATGATCAGCCCCATCACCGAAGGGACAAAGCTCATGCTGCCCGGGGTGGCGCGGCGGCCGTCGTCCTCCTGGTCTCCCTGGGGCTTGAGGGCAGGCTCGGTGGAATAGGCCACCTTCAGGCGGCGGATGCCCCGTTTTTTACACTGGGCGCGGATCACCCGTGCCAGGGGGCAGGTGTCGGTTTTGTAGATGTCGGTGATCACGATCTTAGTGGGATCAAGCTTGTTGCCCGCGCCCATGGCGCAGATCAGCGGCTTTTGCAGCGCGTCGCAGCGGATGATCAGCTCCAGCTTGGCCGCCACGGTGTCCACGGCATCCACCACATAATGATACAGGCTCAGGTCGATGCTGTCGGCGTTCTCCGGCAGGTAGAACATCTCGTGGCAGGTCACCTGCACCTGTGGGTTGATGTCCAGCAAGCGTTGTGCCATCACCTGCACCTTGCTGCGGCCCAGGGTGGAGTGCAGCGCAATGATCTGCCGGTTCAGGTTGGTGAGGGACACCGTATCGCTGTCGATCAGGTCGATGCTGCCCACTCCGGCGCGCACCAGGGCTTCGGCGGTAAAGCCGCCCACGCCGCCCACGCCGAACACCGCCACCCGGGCGGCGCGGAGCTTCTCCATAGCGGCGGAACCGATGAGCATTTCTGTACGGGCAAACTGGTTCATAAGCACCTCGGAATTAATGTGGAATTGGGGGAGATGTTCGGGATTCACGGTGTATATTTATGCAGTCGTTTTGGCTTGAGGGGGAGTAGCTGAGGCTCCCTCCCCGAGGGAGCTGTCGCCGCCAGGCGACTGAGGGAGTGGTTCTGCCACATTTGCCACAGCGTTTTCTTCTCTCCCAACTCGTCCTTGCCTTGAGGCTGTACTTTTCGTCGCGGCGAAAAGTACCAAAAGCCGCCCGGGGCCTCGTATCTGAGCATGCGGCGACTCGGCCCCGGACCCCCTTTCCCGCCATGGGGTAGCGGCCCGGACTTGACTGCCCCACCAACTTCCTCGCGGGGGCGCGCAATTACGTACGCTGCTTTTGGAGGCGTTGGGTTCCTATCGCTCGAGATGACCTCTCGCTCTGAATTGGTTAGTGGCTTTTTGCTCAGGGATGCAGCTGGGCAGTTGTGTTAGGTTCCACCTCATCCGGCCTCGCTGCGCTCGGCCACCTTCCCTTCGAGGGGAAGGCTTTTGCATGGTCACGCACTAGGCTTCCCCTTGAGGGGAAGCTGTCCCGAAGGGACTGATGAGGTGGAAAGTCCCTCTCCCCGCGTCGCGGCGCGACTGTATTCGCGCCGTGACCCCTGCTTGGCTGGCGTGCCCCGGCCATTCCCGTATGGGATTCTTAAGGGCCGAAGGGCCCTTAAGCGGGGTGGAGGGGCAGAGCCCCTCCCGGGAGTCCAGAGGGCAGAGCCCTCTGGTGGGGTCCAGGGCCGAACGGCCCTGGTCATTTCGCCTCCGCCCAGTTGTCGCCCTCGTGCACCTCGGCCAGCAGCGGTACATTTAGGACAATGACCTCTTCCATGCACTTTTTCAGGAGGGCGGAGGCGCGTTCCACTTCCTCGGGGGGGCATTCCAGGAGCAGCTCGTCGTGCACCTGGAGGATCAGGCGGCTGCGGAGGTTTTCGCGGTGCAGGGCCTCGTCCACGCGAACCATGGCCAGCTTGATGATATCCGCCGCGGTGCCCTGCACGGGGGTGTTCATGGCGGCGCGCTTGCCAAACTCGCGGATCACGCTCTTGGGGGATTTCAATTCCGGCAGGTAGCGGCGGCGGCCCATCAGGGTGATGGCGTAGCCGTTGTGCTCGCCGTCCTCGGTGGCGTTGTCCATAAAGTGCTTCACGCCGGGATACTTGGCGAAGTAGCGGCTGATGAACTCCCGGGCTTCCTTCTGGGTCACGCCGGTGTTTCGGGCCAGGCCGAAGCCGCTGATGCCGTAGATCAGGCCGAAATTCACTGCTTTGGCCCGGGAGCGCAGGGTGCCGTCCACTTCGCTCAGGGGCACGTCGAAGATCTCGCTGGCGGTGCGGGCGTGCACATCCTGCCCGGTCTGGAAGGCCTCCACCAGGGCAGCGTCGCCGGAGAAGTGGGCCATCAGCCGCAGCTCAATCTGGCTGTAATCGGCGTCCAGCAGTACCCAGCCCTTTTGGGGCAGGAAGGCGCGGCGGATCTCCTTGCCCTCCTCGGTGCGGACGGGAATATTCTGCAAATTGGGTTCGGAGGACGAAATGCGGCCTGTGGCGGTGGCCACCTGGTCGAAGTAGGAATGCACGCGACCCTCGCCGTCCACCAGGCGCAGGAGGCCCTCCACATAGGTGGAGTTCAGCTTGGTCAGCTGGCGGTAGCGCAGGATGGGGTCGATGACCTCCGGGGCGATGTCCCGCAGGTTTTCCAGCACCTCCGCCGAGGTGGAGTAGCCCCGGGTGGTCTTCTTGCCGTGGGGCAATTGAAGCTTTTCAAACAGCACCTCGCCCAGCTGCTGGGTGCTGTTCAGGTTGAAGGAGGCCGTGCCGCAAGCGCGGAACACCTCCTGCCGGGCATCCTCGATCTCCTTCACATAGCGGTCGCCCAGGGCGCGCAGGAAGGCCGTGTCCACCGTGAAGCCGATAGACTCCATGCGGAACAGGGCCAGAGAAAGCGGCATTTCTACCTGCTGCATCAGGGGCATCATGCCGTCCTGCTCCACGCGGCCCTGCTGCCAGACGGAAAGGCTCATCAGTGCCCGGGCGTCCTCGGGCATGCCGTGGCACAGGGCGGACAGGCTGTAACTTTTCTCCTGGGGGTTGAGCAGATATGCGCCCAGCATGGCGTCCCAGTGGAATTTCTCCGGCAGGGGCAGGCCGGCTTTTTGCAGGGTGTGCATCAGCTTTTTGCCGTCGTGCACGATGGCCGGGGCCGCCAGCTCCGGGGCCAGCACGGCCAGGACTTCAGCCGGGTCTGCGCCGGGGTTCAGCAGATCGCCCCCCAGGGTCACCTGGCAGCACTTGCCGGCGGAATCCGCCACGGAGATGCTCACGTCGCTGATGTACACTGCCAGGGGCTTCACGGCCTGGGGCAGCCAGGTCATCAGCTCCATGCCGCTGGACATAGTCACCATGTCGCCAAAGGGCAGCATGGTCAGGGGCGATGCCTCGGCATCGGCAGTTTCCTGCTGCTGGGCAGGCTCTTCGCCCAGGCGGCGGATGATGCTGTTCAGTTTCAGCTTCTGCAGGGCCGGGATGCCCTGCTTCAGGTCGGGCATCTGGCAGTCGGACAGCGTCCACTGGATGGGCGCATCCCGGCGGATGGTGGCCAGCTCCTTGCACTGGCGGGCCTGGTCGGCCCAGGTTTCCACCTTTTCGCGCAGCTTGCCCTTGATCTCATCGGTGTGGGCCAGCACGTTTTCCAGCGTGCCGAACTGCTGCAAAAGCTTCACGGCGGTCTTATCGCCCACGCCGGGGATGCCGGGGATGTTGTCGCTGCTGTCGCCAGCCATGCCCTTCCAGTCGGTGACCTGCTCGGGAGAGAAGCCGTACTCCTCGTGCACCTTGGCCGGGGTGAAGCGGATGGTCTCGCTGATGCCCTTGCGGGTGAACATCAATTCCGTGCCGCCGCCCACCAGCTGCAGGGCGTCCCGGTCGCCGGTGAGGAGCAGCGGAGCCACCCCAGCCTCGGCACCGCGCAGGGACAGGGTGCCCATCAGGTCGTCGGCCTCCCAGCCGGCGAGGGTGTACCACTTAATGCCCATGTCGCTGAGCAGGGTGCGGATGGTTTCAAACTGCTGGCGCAATTCGACGGGCGTTTCGGCGCGGCCAGCCTTGTAATCCGCATAAACGGTGTGGCGGAAGGTGGGGCCGTGCTCGTCGAAGCACACGGCCAGGTAGCGCACGTTTTCCTCCTTGATCACCTTGAGCAGCATGTTCAGAAAGCCAAAGATGGCATTGGTATACACGCCCTGGTTGTCCATGATGGGCAGGGCGTGGAAGGCGCGGTACATCAAACTGTTGCCGTCAACGATGAGGAATGTATCTTTCACAGAGGTCAGCCTCCTTTGCTTGCTTTGGATAGTATACCACATTTTCCCCCTGGGAAAAAGCGAACTTGGGGATTTTCCTGCATATCCTTCCCCGAGGTGATCGCTGTGCGGCTGATGCTTGTTCTGCTGATGGGGTGGATGCTCCTGCGCTCCGGCGTGACCATGGACGCCGCCAGCGCGGCCTGCCGGTTGTTTGTGCAAAGTGTGCTGCCGGGGCTGTTTCCCTACATGGTGCTGTCGCTGATGTTGGTGAGCCGCATGGGGGCGGCCATGCCCCGGTGGCTGCTGGTGTTGCTGGGCTGGTGCGGCGGCTCCCCCACGGGGGCGCGGCTGCTGGCCCTGTCCCCTGCGCCGGACAAGCGCACCGCCGTGATGTGCGCCACCATGAGCCCCATGTTTCTGCTGGGCACCCTGGGTAGCTGGCTGGGGAGCCTCCGGGCCGGGATGTGCATTTTGCTGGCGGTGGTGCTGGGCGGCTGGCTCACGGGGCTGATGCTGCCCTCCGGCAAGGCTGCGCCGTCAGGGCAGCAGACTGCGCCGCTATCCTTCGGCGAGGCAGTGACCCAGGCCGCCAAGACCATGCTGATGGTCTGCGGCACGATGGTGATGCTCCGCACCCTCGCCGCCCTGGTGACCGAGGCCACCGACGCGGTGCTGCCGGGGCTGACGCTGCCCCTCACCACCCTGCTGGAGGTGACCACCGGCACGCGCCTGATGGCTGAGCTGCCCCTGCCGCTGCCCCTGCGCGCCGCGCTGATGGCCGGAGCCACAGGTACGGGCGGCGCGGCTATCCTGATGCAGAACCGGGCGGCCTACCCCAAGGGGTTCATCTCCCTGCCGGAGCAAGCGTTGTGGCAGGGTGTGCACGGGGTTATTTCCTTCGGGCTGGCCCTGGGGCTGATGCTTCTTTGGCCGTGAAGAACTGGCACAAGTCCCATGCCTCCCGGGGCTTGAGCCGTGGCGTAACGCAGTGGCCCTCGGCCAGGGGCATGTACCGCGTCCCCTGGCGGATGTAGTGCAGATGAAAGTGCTGGCAGTTAGCGCACATGGGGATGCCCTCGTGCTGGTTGAGCATGTAGTGGTGGGCACGAAGTTCAACATCTTTGTTCATAATATCACACCTTTTGATCAATCTGCTAACATATGTTAGCAGATTGTGTGTATCTTGTCAACTTCAAAAGTGCTAACATATGTTATGGAGGTGCTAACAATGGCTATCGTCAAGATCCAAACGGGGCTTCGTTTGGATGAAACCATGTATGGAAAGCTTTCTTCTCTTGCCGCTCATGACCATCGTTCACTCAATAATATGATTGAGCACATCCTTCGGAAGTACATTGACAACTACGAGCAAGAGAATGGCACCATCGCAATTCATGAAGACAACCAATAAACAAAAGGAGAGAAAAATATGCTGGAATTCAAGTTCGATACCCAGCTCCTCATCGAAGGCACCGGCCTGGACGAGGATGCCATCAACGATTACTTCTGCGAAAACTTCAAGGGCGACTGCTTGCTGGCCGTGGGCGATGACGAGCTCATCAAGATCCACTACCACACCAACGAACCCTGGAAGGTGCTGGAATACTGCGCCTCCCTGGGCGAAATCTACGACGTGGTGATCGAAAACATGGAACGCCAGGAGCAGGGCCTGCAGGGCTAATGCTAGGCATGCAAAAAGCAGACTGCAATGCAGTCTGCTTTTTCTATTGCAGCCATGCCGCTGCTTATACCCCAGCTTACATGCGTACGCCGGGCCTCCCCGAATGGGATTCTTAAGGGATGAAATCCCTTAAGCGGGATTCCCAAGGGCAGCGCCCTTGGGCGGAGTCCAGAGGCAGAGCCTCTGGCGGGGTGCAGGGGCAAAGCCCCTGCCTCACTCCTCGTCGCCGTTTTCCAGGGCTACGCGCAGGCGGAGCACCGCTTCCTCGATGTTGCGGCGGGGGCAGCCGATGTTGATGCGCAGGTGGCCTTCGCCCTGCTCCTGGCCGAAGAAGGTGCCCACGGTGAAGTACACGCCTGCCTTCTCGGTGCGCTGCATCAGTTCATCGGTGGTGTAGCCGTAGGCCCGCAGGTCCAGCCAGCCCAGGTAGGTGCCTTCCATGGGAGTCAAAACGGCCTTGGGCAGGTGCTGCTTCACCAGATCGGCCAGCAGCTCATAGCTGCCCTTCAGGTACGCCAGCAGGCCGTCCAGCCAGGCATCGCCCTCGTTGTAGGCGGCGCGGGTGGCCTCCAGGGCAAAGATGTTGCCGCTGCGCACACCGGCCTTGTCCATTTCGTTGCGCATGGCTGTGCGGATGGCCTCATCCTTGCAGATGAAATCCGCCTGCTGCAGGCCTGCCAGGTTGAAGGTCTTGCTGGCGGCGCACAGGGCGACCACGTTCTTCTCCTGCAGGGACATGACGGACACAAACTGCCGGGGGGCGAACACGAAATCCGCGTGGATCTCGTCGGACACCAGAGGCACGTTGTAGCGGTTCAGAAGATCCAGCAGGGCCTGCAGCTCCTCCGCCGTCCACACGCGGGACACGGGGTTCTGGGGGTTGCAGAGCATCATCAGCTTGGCACCGGCTTGCAGCTGCTTTTCCACAGCGGCCAGGTCCATATCGTAGCGGCCGTTGGCGTCGCGCACCAGGGGTGCGTCCATCACCTTGCGGCCCGTTTCCTCCACGCTCATGCGGAAGGGGCCGTACACCGGGCTCTGGATGATAATGCCGTCGCCGGGCTGGGTCAGGGCCAGGGCTGCCAGGCGCAGGCCCGTCACCACGCAGGGGATCATGGTGATGTCCTCCCGGCCGAAGGTCACGCCATGACGACGCTGCCAGAAGTTGATCAGGGCCTCATCATCGTCCGCTTCGATCTCGGTATAGCAGTAGGTGGGATGCGCCGCGCGCTTGAGGATCGCCTCCTGCACCGCAGGGGGGCTGGGGAAGTCCATATCCGCCACCCACATGGGCAGCACGTTTTCGCCGTGCTCCTTGCGACAGGCGTCCCACTTTTCGCTGCGGGTGCCCATGCGGTACAGCCCCTCGTCGAAATACTCTTCGTTAAAGATCATTGGTATTCTCTCCTTTAAGGGGCTCCGATGCCTTCAGCACCCAGAAGCCGCCTGATTTATCCAGCTTTTCCACCTGCGCGAACAGCGTTTTGAGGTGCTTCACGCAGCTTTCCGCGCCCTGCTGCTTGCGGATCACCAGGTACAGCGCGCCGCCGGGGTTCAGGCAGCGTGCGCTGTCTGCGAACATTTTGTAGATCACCTGCTTGCCGGCGCGGATGGGCGGATTGGTCACCACCGCATCGAAGGTGCGGTCAAGCACGGCGGCCATGCCGTCGCTCTCGATGACCTCCGCCTGGGCGTTGTTGCGCGCCAGGTTGTCCCGGCTGAGCTGCAGGGCGCGGTGGTTCACATCCGCCATCACCACCCGGCAACCCGGGTTGGCCTTGGCCAGGCTGACGCCAATGGCACCCCAGCCGCAGCCCAGATCCAGCACATCGCCGGTCAGGGCGGGCAGCGCGTCGATCAAAAGCCTTGTGCCCTGATCCAGCTCGCCCTTGGAAAACACGCCTGCGTCCGTCATGAAGTTCAGCCCGTGCCCCCGGTAGGGAAAGGCGCAGGGCACCGGCCTGGACTCGCTGGACGGGTCGGCGGTGTAGTATTGATCGTTCATGGTTCCTCCATCTGCGCATCGGCATACAGGCCACGCAGCTCATCATCAGTCAGTTCGCGCCACTGCCCCTCAGGCAACTCCGGGTCAAGCATCAGGGAGCCGAAGCTCTCCCGGTGCAGGGCGGTGACCTCCTTGCCCACGGCGGCAAACATGCGTTTCACCTGGTGGAACTTGCCCTCCTGCACCGTCACGCGGCCCGTGGTGGGGGCAACGATCTCCAGCAGGGCAGGCTTGGCGTCGAAGTCGCTCAGGTGCAAGCCCTGGGCAAAGGCTTCCACGTCCGCCGGGGTGAGGGGCGCGTCCACCTGGGCCAGATAGGTCTTGTCCACATGCCGCGTGGGGGACAAAAGGCGGTGATTCAATTCCCCGTCACAGGTGAGGAAGAGCAGCCCCGTGGTATCCTTGTCCAGCCGGCCAACGGGCATGCAGCCGATGGCGGCGTAGCTCTCCGGCAGAAGATCCATCACTGTGGGCTGCTTCTTGTCCCGGGCCGCGGTGAGCAGCCCGGCAGGCTTGTGGAGCATCACGTGGCGCATCAGCCGCCCGTCAAGGGGCTGACGGTTCAGGGCCAGCTGGGCGGTGTCCGTATCGCAGGAGGCGGCGGGATCACGCTCTGCCACGCCATTGACCGTCACCGCACCCTGGCGGATCAGCTTCTGCACCTGGGAACGGCTGCCCACCCCCAGGGTGACCAGCCAGCGGTCGAGGCGCATCATTTCTTCAGCCCCCGAACGTATACAGCACTCATCAGCTGCTTGAAGGGCAAAAGCGGCAGGAGCAGCACCACAAAGGCCGCGGCGATCATATACACCTTATCGCCAATGGTGGGCAGGGTGATGGAGCCGCTGCCCAGGTTGGCCAGGGCGTCCACCAGGCCGGACACAAAGCCTGCGCCCACACCGGCCACCACGGCCAGGAAGGGCACCAGGGCCACCAGGCCCACCAGCCAGGTGAGCATCACGCCGCCGCGATGCCCCTTGACGAGCTTCTTATCCCCCAGGGCGATGGCGTGGCGTGCACCGCTGTGGAAGGCGCAGCCGATCACAATAGGCAGCATGGTAGCGGCGTAGATCACCAGCACCAGCTTGATGCCGTTCATAAAGGAGCCGCCGCCCAGCTGCATCAGCACGCGCACCAGGGTGAAGGCATCGATCTGCCCGGCATAGGCCCACAGGGCCACGATGGTGGCCGCGATGAACAGCACCGACCACAAAAGCAGCAGCGCAGCGTGCTTCAGCCCCTGGACAAACTTTTTGCCATAGTTCTCAGTGGAAACCAGCTTGGTGCTCAAAAGCGCACCGCCGCCGATGGCGTCCTGCATGGCCTCGGCCATGTTCTGCCGTGCCACCGGGACGATCAACAGATACAGCGGAATGCTCAGAAGGGCCAGGTAAGGCACCTCTTTGGTCACCAGGGCCAGCAGCGGCGCGGCACCCATCAGCCGAAGGGCCAGCTGCAGCAGCACGCACAGCGCGCCCTCCTTGAACTTTTCACGATAAACCCGCGCCGTTTCGCGTAGGACAGCAGATATTTTCATACCGTTACCCCTTTCTGAAACCAATCACTTTATTATACAAGACCCGCGCCGTAATTGCAAACACTTCGCCGGATATGGTACAATGTTTCAGAATCTTGTCACAGGAGGAATCCCCATGCGCCTGACCCTCACCGGCCTTGCCAGCCAGTATGTCCACATGCCCCTGGCCCCCTTCTGCCTGAAAAAAGCCGTAGAGGAGCAGCTCAGCGTGCCTGTGACCATCTGCGATATCAACATCAACGAGCCCGTGGAGGACTCCCTGGCTCGGCTTTTGCAGGGGAATCCCACCCACATCGGCTTTTCCGTGTACATCTGGAACAGGGAGATGACCGCCCGGCTGGTGCGGCGCATCAAGGCCCTGGACCCGGACATCTGCATCCTGCTGGGCGGCCCGGAGGTGAGCTTCTCCCCGGAGAATACCCTGGCCGAAATGCCCTGCGACTACCTGCTGCGCGGCGCAGGCGAGGAAAGCCTGCCCGCCCTGCTCCGCTGCCTGATGGAGGGCCGCCAGCCCTCCGCCATCCCCGGCGTGTGCTGGCAGGGGCACATCGTTGACCCGGCCCCCACGCCGCCGCCCCGTTCCGACCTGTACGACGATGCCTGGCACACCGCCCTGAACGGCCGCATGGTGTATGTGGAAACCAGCCGGGGCTGCCCCTTCAGCTGCGCCTTCTGCCTCAGCGGACAGAAGGACAGGGTGCAGTTCATGCCCCAGGAGGAAGCCCTGGCCCTGCTCATCCGCCTGGGTGCTTCCGGCACGGACACGGTGAAGCTTATCGACCGCACCTTCAACTGCGACAGGGCCCGCACCAAATTCCTGCTGGGCGGCCTGATGCAGGCCAAGGCGGAAGGGAAGATCGGCGAGGTGTGCTACCACCTGGAGGTGACCGCCGACCTGTTCGACGACGAGACCCTCGACCTGCTGGCCAAGGCTCCTGCCGGGCTGTTCCAGATGGAGGCAGGGCTGCAATCCTTCCACGCCCCCACCCTGGACGCCTGCCGCCGCCGCACCGACATGCACCGCCTGGTGGACCGCCTGCAGCGCATCCTGGCCCCCGGCAACGTACATCTGCACATCGACCTGATCGCCGGTCTGCCGGAGGAGGACTTCGCCACCTTCGGCCAGAGCTTCGACTGCGCCTACGAGCTGCACCCCCATCAGTTGCAGCTGGGCTTTCTGAAATTCATCCACGGCAGCCATCTCCGGGAAACCAGCTGGGGCCAGCGTTTCGCCCCCGATCCACCCTACGAGGTGCTGTCCACCCCCTGGATCAGCTACGCCGAGCTGCGGCGGCTCCACGGCTGCGCAGAGGCGGTGGAGCGCATCCACAATTCCGGCCGCTTTGCCGATACCCTGCACCTGGCCCTCGCCGCCACCGGCATGCGCCCCTTCGACCTGTTCCTGCGTCTGGGGGATGCCATGGCCGCCCGTCAGGGCCGCTGGAGCCTGGACGCCCTTACCGCCATGATCCACGAAACCCTGCTGGCCCTGGGCGTGCCCGCCGATGATCTCCGGGACGCCATGATCCGCGACCGCCTGGCCACCGACAACACGGGCTACCTGCCGCCGCTTTTGCAAAGCGACCCGGAGGCCCTTAAGCGCGCCGCCCGGCTGTACCGCGACGCCCACCCCCAGTACAGGCATCCGCGCTGCGCCCTTATCAGCAATGGCCGCCTGCTAGCCGCCGTCTGGACGCAGAAACACCCCGTCACTCAACGGGGTGAAGTTCAGGAACTATCGGTTGCGGAGCTCATTTCCGCCCCATAAACGCCCGCAACTTTCGGTTGCATCACAAATGCAAGCCAGATTTGCTGGCGCAACCAGGCAAATTATGCTATGCTTTTACCGAAAAAAGGAGCTGATGATATGACCCTTGAAACCGCCAACCGCCTTGTGCAGCTGCGCAAGGATCACGGCCTGAGCCAGGAGGAGCTGGCCGAACGGCTGGGCGTGAGCCGCCAGGCCGTCAGCAAGTGGGAGCGCGCCGAATCCTCCCCCGACACCGACAACCTGATCGCCCTGGCCAGCCTGTACCGCATCTCCCTGGACGAGCTGATCCGCGGCACCTCCACCGCCACCCCCGTGGAGCCCGGCGACCCGGACAATCCCCTGCCCGAGGGCAGCTATTTCGAGCACAAGGCTCAGGAGGCCGAGCGCGCCCGCGAGCACAGGCACCATGCCTTCCCCTATCCGGTACTGGTGGCCATCGCCTATATCGTGCTGGGTGCCTGCTTCAACCTGTGGCACCCCGGCTGGCTTCTGTTTCTCACCATTCCGCTGTACTATCTGCCCGCCAGCCACCGCAGTCCCTTACGGCTGCTGGGCAACCCCGTGATGGTGACCATCATCTACCTGCTGCTGGGCTTCTGGTGCGGCCTGTGGCATCCCGGCTGGGTGGTGTTCCTGCTGATCCCCGTGCTGAACGCGATTCCCTTCAAGTAAGCGAAAAGGCAGACGCTCAGCGAAAGGGAAGAAAAGGAAGAAGTTATCCTTCCCTTTGCACCAAAGAAATACCGAAACAGCAAGCCCGCCAAGGTTTGCTGTTTCTTGTTCTGCGTGATAGAATGAAAGCGACAAACTTGAATTTGTAGGTATGAACGATGAATATGTGCGAATGGTGTAATTATAAGGAAACCAAATGGCTATTGTATAGATCATTACATTGGTCTGTTTATTTATCGGATATGCAGGACTATGTAGGCAGATGTATTTTGGTGCTAAATAGGCATTGCGGAAGTCTGCCAGAACTAAATATTCCTGAGTGGATTGAATTGAAAACAATCATAGATAGATTAGAGTTCGTCTATAAGGAAGTATTAGGAGCTGAACTGAGTAATTGGAGTTGCTTATTAAACAACTTTTATAAAGAAACCACACCCAATCCTCATTTACATTTACATGTAAGACCGAGATACAAAAATGCTATTGTAGTAAATGATCACTCGTATGAAGACACAGAGTTTGCCCACCATTATGCTTTGAAAAAAGAGAGTATATTACTTGATGATGATAGGCAAATTTTGTATGCATTAATGAAGAAAAATTTTGTTTTATAAATCCCAATTTGTTGAGCAAACCAAAGCAGATTTTCTCCCTCTTAGGAGGGCGCAATTATACGCACCATTCCGGTGCATTGCGTTTGGGGACCACATAAGTAAACGGGCATCCGAATGTCGGATGCCCGTTTGTTTGCTGTTGGATAAATGGTTCCTTAAGAACCCTCCCCCCATGCGTCTGCCTTTTTCTTATACCAGCTTGTTCACCCATTCCGCCACGTCCTGCCAGACCTCCTGGCGGTTGAGCTCGTTGAACATTTCGTGCCGGGCGTCAGGGTAGAGCTTCACGTCCACCTGCTTCACGCCGGCCTTGCGCAGCTGTTCCGCCACCTTCTGCACACCGTTGCCGCTGCCCACGGGGTCCTTCTCGCCGGAGAAAAGCAACACCGGCAAATCAGCAGGCACGCCTTCCACCTTGGTCAGCCGGTTCAGGCCGGAGAAGAAATCCCGGTACGCGCTGCCGGTGAAGATGAAACCGCAGTAGGGGTCGGCCACGTAGGCATCCACGATGGCCTCATCCCGGGTGAGCCAGTCGAAGTCCGTCCGGGCGGGCTTGAATAGCTTGTTGCTGGAGCCAAAGGCGATGCTGTTGATCAGCTTACTGGGCTTCTTTTCGCCGCCGAAAAGGCATACCAGCTTGGCCACACCCAGGCCCAGCAGGGCCACGGGCTTGGGGAAGAACCCCGTGCCGGAAAGGATCGCCCCGGAGAGGTCATCGGCGTACTGCATCAGGTAGCAGCGCACCACGAAGCTGCCCATGGAGTGGCCCAGCAGCACATAGGGCACGCCGGGCAAATGCTGCTGCGTGCGCTGGCGCAAAAGGTGCACGTCCTCGATCAGATGCTGCCAGCCATCCTTTTCGGCAAAATAGCCCTTGATCCTGGCTTGGGTGCCGTGGCCCAGGTGGGTGTGGCCCACCACGGCGAAGCCAACATCCGCCAGGGCGCGGGCGGTGGCGTCATAGCGGTCGATGTGCTCCGCCATGCCGTGCACCAGCTGGATCACCGCTCTGGGCTGGCCCTCCGGCAGCCACAGCCGGTAGTCCAGCCGCAGGCCGGTGGAAGAGGAAAAAGTCCCTTTGATATTACGTTCGTCTTTCATAGGAGAGGCCTCCTTTCATCTTTCTTCAGTATATCCTATTGCAAACCATAAATCAACCCATGACAAACCCTGTCGATGCGTGTATAATGGTAACGCCATCTAAAGCAGAAAAGAGGTTTTTCCTGTGCTTTCGCGGAATACCATCAAGGATTTTCTGATGATCACCATCGGCACGGTCATTGTAGCCGCCGCTGTGTTCTTCTTCATGCTGCCCAGCCATGTGTCCGTGGGCAGCGGTGCAGCCCTGGCCATGGTGCTGAGCAACTTCATCCCGCTTTCCGTTTCCACCATCACGCTGATCATGAACATCGGCCTGCTGATCATCGGCTTTTTGCTTATCGGCCCCACCTTCGGGGCCAAAACGGTGTATTGCTCGGTGCTGATGCCTGTGATCATGGGCATATTCGAGCAGCTTTTCCCCAACTTTCAGTCCATCACCCAGGATCCCCTGCTGGATGTGATCTGCTACATCCTGGTGGTGGCCATTGGCCTGGCGATTCTTTTCCCCAGGGACGCCTCCTCCGGCGGATTGGACATCGTGGCGAAGATCATGAACAAGTACCTGCACATGGAGCTGGGCCAGGCCATGTCAGTTTCCGGCATTGTGGTGGCCCTGTCCTCCGCCCTGTGCTACGACACGAAAACCGTGGTGCTTTCTGTGCTGGGCACCTACTTCGGCGGCATGATGGTGGATCACTTCATCTTCGGCATGAACATCAAGCGGCGCGTGTGCGTCATTTCCTCCGAGCTGGAGAAGATCGTGCAGTTTGTCATCCACGACCTGCACAGCGGTGCCACGCTGAACGAGATCATCGGCGCCTACGACAACACCCCCCGCCGGGAGATGATCGCCATCGTGGACAACCAGGAATACCGCCAGCTGATGGATTTCATCCGCGAAACCGACCCCAAAGCCTTTGTGACGGTGTATTCCGTGAGCGACATGCGGTATATGCCGAAAAAGTGAACAACCGCAGACAAGCCGCGCCCAATCCCTCCCGTCTCTCCTTGCGGCAATCCACCTCCCTTTACGCGTTATTATGTAGAGGAAGGTTTACCCCTCCTCGTCATGAGTCGCGGGAAATACAAGTAATTCAAGCAGTTATGGCTTGAAGGGAAACCTTCAAGTACATAGCTGCTTTTTTCATTGCAGCAGAAAGCGAGGATACCCTATGAAATTGACCTATCGCCGCTGTGGAGACTACTACCTGCCCAACATCGGCATCCCTGCCGAAGACATGCGCCCGCTTGGCAAGTACGGCAGAATGCGCATGCGCTATCTCCGGGAGCATCGTTCCCTCCTGTTCAATCAGCTCCTGC
>JAGBBA010000013.1 GCA_017938695.1 Clostridia bacterium
GATGCGATCCGCCACCAGCCACTTCTTGTCCCGGCTCAGGCAGGGATGCAGCAGTTGCTCACTGTAGGCGGCATGGTCAAAGTGGCGGCCATCCTTGTCGCCAATGAGGATGTTGCCCCGAAGCTTCATAAAAGCCATTTCAGTGCCGTCGGCAGCCCACACTTCATGGGTGATCCACTCGTTGGGATGCTCCACATACCACGGGCGCACGTAGCGTTCCTTCACATCGCACATGAAGGTGCGCTGGAAAGCGTCGCCTTCGGTTTCGTGGATGTAGAAGATCAGGTTTTCATCGGAGGGGCAGATCTGGGCATGTCCCAGCCGGTAGTCGCTCTGGTAAACCACCTCGGCCTCCTTGCCGGGATCCAGAATCACCAGCGCATAGATCTTGTTGGCAAGGTGATAGCTGCAGGCGATGCGCCCGGTATCGGCGGAGGTAAGGTGGCCGGTGATCTTGCCGCCAGCGGGCAGGTCGCCCACCTTTTGCAGGGTGTAA
This sequence comes from Clostridia bacterium, assembly GCA_017938695.1. GTDB lineage: Bacteria > Bacillota > Clostridia > Christensenellales > Aristaeellaceae > UBA11524. Next base: position 497 of record JAGBBA010000013.1, read on the forward strand.
GTGTCCAGATCCACGGCAAAGACTTCGGTTTCGTTGCGGCACACATAGGCCTGATTCTTTTCCCGGTCCAGCGCAAAGCCGCAGTAGGCCTTGTCGGTGATGCGGGTCAACTCGCCGGTGGCGATATCCGCCCGGTAGGTCTCCTGACCGCCCTCCACGTCCTTATTGAAGAAGAAATACTTGTCATCGGTGGAGAAGTTCTCGGTGGTGAAATACAGCTTGGCGTTGCGTTCGGGGCCATCGGTGTAACGGCGCACCAGATAGCCGGTGATAGGATCGCGGTACTGGGTCATGGGGGCTTCCTCCTTAGAGCGAAATGGTCTGGCCAGCGGGCGTGCACACGCTGTCCGTGTTGCGGACGCGGATCCAGCAGTCCCGGGCGTTGGGGTTGTAGACAAAGCTATTGTCAGCGGCGAATTGCAACCGCTTGAAATCGTCTAGACAGTCCATCAGCTGGATATTGGTGCAGTACCAGATGTCCTCCTTGCCGCCCATCATGCGGCAGAAGTCCTCCATCAGCTGCCAGTTGCCCATCAGGTCGAACTCGTAGCTGTGGCCCCACACGTACATCAGGTACAGGTACTGCTGCTTGTGCAGGCTCAGGAATTGCTCGCCCAGTTCCATCAGCCGGTGGTTGTGGTGGCAGGTGGCCATCCAGCGGTAGGGATCCTCCGGCAGCTCGAAGCCGTCAGTGTTGCCCACCACACGACTGTAGCGGATGCCGGTATGGGGCAGCATGTCCACGATGTCCTGACTCAGGGAACCATTGGGGTAGCTGAGGCCCCGCACCGGGTAGTGCATGATGGCTTCCAGCGCTTTGCGGTCATCCAGCACCTCGCTGACCACCTCGGGCATGGGGCACCGGGCAATGGTGGGATGGGTCACCGTATGGCAGGCCACCTCATGGCCCGCGTACAACTGAGGCATCTCCTCGGGCTTGATGCGCTCCGGGTCGTGAAAAATGCCGCTGTTCAGGTGAAAGGTGCCTTTGATGCCATTCTGGTTAAAAATGTCCACAAGACGGCGATCCTGCTGTTTGCCGTCATCGTAGCTCATGGTCAGCACCTTGTGCTTTCCGCCGGGGAAACAACAATATACCTTATTCATATTCCTTCTCTCCCTCCGGGGATCAACTTACCCTATCCATTCGCCGCCGCTTTCCGATTCCCTGCGCGGTGGTTGTTTTTGCGTGATTGTGACGCTTTTTTGAGAAGTTTTGGACATTTTTGTATGCTATAATCAAGCTACATGATCAGAACGTTTATCTGGAAAGGAGCATACCCCATGCCCACCATTTATATCATCGGCGATTCCACCGTGGAGGATAACAAGCCCCCATTCCGTGGCTGGGGATGGGCCCTGCCTCAGTACCTGATGGAAGGCGTCACCGTTGCCAACCATGCCATGAGCGGACGCAGCACCCGCAGCTTTGTGGATGAAGGCCGCTTTGAGCCCGTCCGGGAGGGCATGAAGCCCGGCGATGTGCTGATGATCCAGTTCGGGCACAACGACGAGAAGGTCGACCCCACCCTGCACACCGACCCGGACAGCAGCTATCAGGACTTCCTGCGCATGTACTGCCGCACCGCCATGGAAAAAGGTGCTTTGCCGGTGCTGCTCTCTCCCGTGAGCCGCCGCATCTACGTGGGCGATGGCAGCCTGCTGTACACCCACGGCGAATATCCCGCTGCGGTGCGTGCCGTAGCCAAGGAGCTGAACGTGCCCTTCCTGGATCTGAAGATGGCCAGTCGCAACCTGTACGAGACCATCGGCCGGGAGGAAACCGGCAAGCTGTTCGTGCATCTGGAGCCGGGCGAGAACCCGGATTTCCCGAACGGTCACGACGATCCCACCCACTTCAACGCAGACGGTGCCACCCGCATCGCCGGTCTCATTGCCGACATGATGAGCGCCGAACCCCGTTTGCAGCGTTACATGAAGCATCCGAAAGGAGAAACGATGATGGATTACAAAGCCATTGCGGACAAAGTGCTGGGCATGCTCCAGCGCGCTGACGGCAACGACCCTTCCCGTGGACACCTGACCATGAACAACTGGGAGTGGCCCACCGGCGTGGCCCTCTACGGCATCTACAAGACCTATCAGCAGAGCGGCGACAAGTCCATTCTGGACTACCTGACCGGCTGGTATGACGACATGCTTTCCCGTGAGGAAAAGCCCCACCGCAACGTGAACACCGTTGCCCCTGTGCTCACCCTCACCTGCCTTTACGATGAAACCAAAAATCCCGCCTACCTGCCCGTCATCGAAAGCTGGGCCAAGTGGGTGCTGGAAGAGATGCCCCGCACCGAGTACGGCGGCCTGCAGCACTGCACCGTCTGGAACAAGCACTATCAGCAGCTGTGGTGCGACACCCTCTTCATGGTGGGCCTGTTCTTGGCCAAGGCGGGCGTGGTGCTGAACAAACCCGAGTGGATCGACGAGGCTGAGTATCAGTTCCTGATCCATGTGCGCTATTTGCAGGATCAGGTCACCGGCCTGTTCTACCACGGCTGGACCTTTGACCGCCGCCACAACTACGCCAACGCCAAGTGGGCCCGCGGCAATGCGTGGTTCACCGCCGCCGCCATCGAGCTCAAGGATATCACCAAGAGAGACAACGCCGCCATGCGCATGATCCTCTCCGCCTGGCAGGATCAGGTGCTGGCTCTGTGGAAATACCAGCGCGTCAACGGCCTCTACACCACCCTCATTGATGTGGAGGAAACCTACTGCGAAACCAGTGCCACCGCCGCCATCGCTTACGGCGTGATGAAGGGCATCCGCATGGGCGTTCTCACCGATGACAAGTACGTGGAAATGGGCAAGCTGGCAGCGCAGGCCGTGCTGGATCAGATCGACGAGACCGGCGCTGTGCAGGGTGTCTCCGGCGGCACCGGCATGGGCTACAACCTCCAGCATTACAAGGATATCATCGTCACCCCCACCGCTTACGGTCAGGGTCTGACCTTCCTCATGATCACCGAGCTGATGCAGGGCGTTGTGACGCTGTAAGCCATTGATTGCATTTTCTCAAAACCGCTGCCGGATCTCTTCCCTCCTTCAAGGGCGCATGGTTCCCTCTCCGGCAGCGGCTCCAACTCCTTTTTGCTCCATGCGCCCTGTGCCTCCTCTAAGCAAACCACCCGTCTGCGCTTACCAGCAAGAGCGCAGGCGGGTGGTTTGTTTGGGTTTGATGCCTTATTAGGGGGATGTGACAACCGGAGCCGTCCCATCAGCACGCCCAAGACGCAAAACACCGGAGCCCTTTCGGGCTCCGGCCAGACTGTCGAAAAAGCCTTGGAGGTATCGGAGGGCCGCAGCCCTCTGATTGCCAATCCGAAACCAGCGGCGTGTACGGTGGTTGCGGAACCCTGGCGTAGCAAGGGATTCCTATCGCCGTTTGCCGCCCGGGGAGCCGTAGGCTCCTAGGCAAACGGGGCAATTTCGTCAAAAACGCCGCCGCAGGCGTGTTTTTTGACGAGCTGACCGGAGCC
>JAGBBA010000001.1 GCA_017938695.1 Clostridia bacterium
CAGCGAGCTGGAGACCATTCCCTTCCCGTTCCCCCGGCTGGATGATGGCCTGATGTGGGGCGACTACGCATGGAACCGCATTGAGCCCTGCAACCGGGTGGATCGCTTCCTGTCCGGCGTGGCCTATCTGGATGGGGTGCACCCGTCGCTGATCATCTGCCGCGGCTACTACACCCGCAGCTGCATCGCTGCCTATGATGTGGTGGATGGCAAGCATCAGCTGCGCTGGTCGGTGGACAGCGGCTTCCTGCCCATGCAGAATCCCTTCAAGGTGATGCCCGGCGACGCGCAGGACGGCACCGATCCGGTGTATGGCAAGCTGGCCCGTCAGGGAAACCACAGCCTCAGCTGCGCTGATGTGGATGGGGACGGCTGCATGGAGATCATCTACGGTGCGGCCTGCATCGACCACGACGGTACGCTTTTGTACAGCTCCACGGGCCTGTTGCCCGATGGCCGGGAGGCCAAGCTGGGCCACGGCGACAGCATGCATGTGGCCGATATCGACCCGGATGTGCCCGGATTGGAGATTTTCAATGTGTTCGAGGAAGGCCGCCACGCGCCCTATGGCTATGCCCTGCGGGATGCGGAAACCGGCGCGGTGCGCTTTGGCGAGTATTACGAAGGCGATCTGGGCCGCTGCATGATCGGCGATGTGCTGCCGGAGGTGCGGGGCCTGCAGGTCTGGTCCAAGGGCATGTACGACTGCAAGGGCAACCAGCTGGATGCCCCGGAACCCTCCACCAATGCCCGCATCTACTGGATGGGCGATCTGACCACCCAGGTCACCGACACGCCGGACTATCTGCACAGCCACAAAACCGGCCGGGTGTGCGATCTGCGCCGTGGCGTGGTGCTGGAGCCGGAAGGCACCCTTACCAACAATGGCACCAAGGGCAATCCCTGCCTGATCGGCGATATCTTCGGCGATTTCCGTGAGGAACTGCTTTTGCGCACCGAGGACAGCACCGCCATCCGCATCTACACCACTACAGATGTAACCCCCCACAAACTGCCCACCCTGATGCATGATCCCCAGTACCGCTGCGGCATCGCGTGGCAGAACAACTGCTACAACCAGCCGGTGTATCCCTCGTTCTACTATGCCTCGGATATGGACTTCCGTCAGGTGTATCCGTGGCTGCCCGCAAAGGAGGATGAATGACCATGTTCCGTCTGCCTGTGATTTACACCTGTTTCCCCGGCGGCAAGCACAAGGTGCTCACCATGAGCTACGACGATGGCCGTCAGGAGGACTACCGCCTTGTGGAGCTGTTCAACAAGTACGGCATCAAAGGCACCTTCAACCTGAATGCGGGCATCGACTGGGATGACAAGCGCATCCCCCTCAATGAGTACCGCACCGTCTACGCAGGCCATGAGGTGGCCTGCCACACCTACACCCATCCCACCATCGCCCGCTGTCCGCTGGAGCAGGTGGCCCAGCAGATCCTTGCCGACCGCCGTGGGCTGGAGGATCTCATCGGCCGCCCGGTGCGTGGCCTTGCCTATCCCAACGGCTCCTATTCCAAGGACATCATCGCCATGCTGCCTGCGCTGGGCATCAAGCACGCCCGCGTGGTGCCTACCACCGGCCACTTCGGCATGCCGGAGAATTTTCTGGAGTGGTCGGGCACCTGCCACCACAACGGTCAGCTCATGGACAAGGCCCAAGCCTTCGCCGACCTGTTCAAGAGCCAGTACCTGTACATGATGTACGTGTGGGGCCACAGCTACGAGTTCACCGACCGGGACAACTGGCATGTGATGGAGGAGTTCTGCCAGTTCATCGGCGGCAGGGACGACATCTGGTATGCCACCAACATCGAGATTGTTGACTACATGGAGGATGCCGCTCGCCTGCAATATACGGCTGCTGGCGATTGGGTGTATAATCCCAACGCTCAGAGCGTGTGGATTCAGGTGGAATTGCCCGGCGTGGGCAGGAAGATTCATGAGATTCCTGCTGGGCAGGGCGTTAAGCTGTTTTGATGAGGAAAATCACCATCCTGGAGGCGTGGAGGCCTCCGGGGTGGTGATTTTTTTGGTGGGGGGTGCCACCAAGGCAGCGGTGAGCACACCGCACCGCGGAAGCTGTTCCGCGCAGCAGGGCAGGGCGCTACACGCCCCTGCACCCCGTGCCTACTCTTTTTAGAAAAGAGTAGGCAGAAAACGCGACACGCTCCCTTTGGTCAAATCCCCATTCGGCCCAAACCTGCCTACGGCAGTTTTGGGCTTCGGCGCTGCGGAGCACTTCGTGCTGTCCTCACGCCTCGGTTCGCTACGCTCACCCTCAATTTGATTGCCGTTTTTCGGGGCGGCGGGCATGATCCTCGTAACTCCGCCGTAACATGGTGGCAACTCCGTCACATGGACAATACCACGCATGCCCTTTACCCGCCGAAAAAAAGAGCATAGGGATTTGACGGCGTCCGCTACCGTCGCAGGTGCGGGGAGCCTCTTGGCTGCTTCGGTGTTTGCGCTGGCTCTCGGGCGCGTCGCTTATAGATGGTTGTTCTGTTTGGCGAAACTCCGGCAACACCCATGCTTGGAACAACACCGAAGTACGCTCACCTGCCATGCCACCCTTTCACAAGGGAACCTTTTTCGTTTTTCAGCTCCACAAACACCTCCCCAAAGGAGCCCACCCCACTTTCCCAAAGCCAACTCCCTCCATACGGGGGCCCGCAACGCAGCAGGTGGGCGACCGCCGCCCGACCGCAAAGCAGGCGGGAGAGCGGGAGATCCACCTGCGAGGACGGGCCCTCACGCAAGCGGCGTGTCGAAGGGTAGGGCCCCTTCGACTTTAAGCCGCGGCTTCTGTATGTCCACCCCCGGCGCGAACGCCCCGCCCTGCATTCGCAGGACGGGTCGGACGCGCATTCTGCCTAAAAACGATGTGACCATCCTCAGAAACGACCATGAATGCCATTATCTATTGTGCGATGGGACGAATTTATGTATGATAAGGCCATCGAAAGGCATGAAAGATACAAGACCACGAGGCGAAATTGATCAATTCGTTTCTGGTTTGCATTCATTCCGACCATTACCGCAGGGAGGGAAAGCCCATGAGCGAAAAGACGGTAACCCCCAAGGCCGCCCACGGCACCGGCAAGGAATACTGGAAGCGGCTGGGAGCCGACTTGTACCGGGACCGCTGGTTGTACCTGCTGCTGATCCCCGGCCTGATTTATTTTGTCATCTTCAAGTACCTGCCCATGTGGGGCATCGTGATCGCCTTTGAGAACTACGTGCCCTACTCCGGCGTACTGGGAAGCGAATGGGTGGGCCTGAAGTGGTTTGAGTACTTCTTCAAGTTCCCGGCATGGAAACGCTATTTGAGCAACACGCTGATCCTGAGCTTCATGAACATCATCCTGTACTTCCCGGCGCCCATCATTCTGGCGCTGCTGCTCAACGAGATGCGGGGTCTGCGCTACAAGAAGCTGTTGCAGACCTTCCTGTATGTGCCCCACTTCATCTCCATCGTGATCGTGGTGTCCATCACCATGGTGCTGTTCGGGCCCAGCGGTATCGTGTACAAGGGCACGGAAATGCTCCTTGGCCATCCCATCAACTATCTGGGTTCTCCGCAGGCCTTCCGCTGGATGATCATCGGTCAGACCATCTGGAAGGAAACCGGCTGGGGCACCATCATCTTCCTGGCTGCGCTGACCAATGTGGATACCCAGCTGTATGAAGCCGCCATGGTGGATGGCGCGGGCCGCCTGCGCCGCCTGTGGCACATCACGCTGCCGGCCATCCGCTCCACCATCGTGCTGATGCTGATCCTTCGCATGGGCAGCATGCTGGATACCGGCTTTGACCACCTGATCCTGATGGCCAATAGCCTCAACCGCTCCGCATCCCAGACGCTGGACGTGTTCGTGTACCAGCAGGGCTTGCAACAGGGCCAGTTCAGCTATGCTTCTGCCGTGGGTCTGATGAAGTCCGTGGTCAGCGTCATTCTGGTGGTCAGCTCCAACAAGATCGCTCACCTGCTGGGTGAACAGGGTCTGTATTAAGGAAAGGAGGACAAGAACATGACGAATCATCCCGCCCTTTCCGATGACCGTAAGATCCAGATGAAGGTGTCCTCCGGCCCCGTGGGTCAGGATGCCACCATCGGCAGCCGCGTCTTCGACGTGCTCAACTACGTCGTCCTCACGCTGGTGGCTTTCACCACCATCCTGCCGTTTATCTACATCATTGGCGCATCCTTCGCCAGCGAATATGAACTGGCTACCCGCCCGATGTTCATCATCCCCCGGGATGTGACGCTGGACGCGTACAAGTTCATCTTCTCCTCCAACAAGATCCTCACCAGCTTCGGCAACTCCGTTTTCATTACGGTGCTGGGTACGCTGATCAACCTGTTCTTCACCGTGACGATGGCCTACGCCATCTCCAAGACCCGCATCCGTGGCCGCAACTTCATCCTGAACA
>JAGBBA010000014.1 GCA_017938695.1 Clostridia bacterium
AAGCAGCCCCCGAGTAGGGGGCCGCCCGTGATAACCTTGCGGTTGTCAGACTGTTCGGTGCCCTCTTTAGAGGGCGACCGCAAGTGATAAGCCCTTATAGGGCTTGGTCAAACCACCCGTTCAACGGGTGGTCATGACTTAGTTGCCGGTATAGGCTTTGGCGTTGTCGGAGTACAGTTTCTGCTGGGTCTGGGCACCGGCCACGCCGTCGGCGGTCAGGCCGTTGTACTGCTGGAACAGCTTCACGGCGGCCTTGGTGGCGTCGTCATACTCGCCGGTGATGCTCTTCAGGTAGCCCAGCTGCTTGAGGGCCTCCTGCAGCTCGATCACCGCGCTGCCCTTGGCACCGGGGCGCAGGGTATCGAAGTCGGTGTTGGCGGAGGTAGCAGACTTAGCGGAAGAGGAATACAGCTTCTGCAGGGTCTTGTTGCCGGCCACGCCGTCCACGGGGGAGAGGTTGTTCTGGATCTGGAAGGCACGCACGGCATCCTTGGTGGTATCGCCGTAGTCGCCGTCGATCTTGCCGTCGTAGTAGCCCAGCTCGTAGAGGGTGTACTGCAGGTTGGTCACCGCGCTGCCGCTGTCGCCCTCACGCAGAGTGGAATAGTTGATGTTGGAGCTGGTGCCATACAGGGCACGCTGGGTCTGGGGACCGGCGGTGCCGTCCACGGTCAGGTCGTTCATGCGCTGGAAGGCCATCACGGCGTTCACCGTGCCGGAGCCATAGCTGCCGTCCACGGAGCCGGAGTAGTAGCCCAGCTCCTTCAGGGCCTTTTGCAGCTTGCGCACAGCATCGCTGTCGTCGCCCTCGCGCAGGGTCACATAGCCGGTAGAGGACACCGTACCGTTGGTATCCTTCACTTCGCTTTCCTTCACCAGGTCTTCTTCAAACAGCTTGTTCATGGTGGCAGTGCCGGCCTTGCCGTCGGCCTTGAGGCCGTTGGCCTTCTGGAAGGCCTTCACAGCCTCCACCGTGCCGGTGCCGTAGTCGCCGTCGATGGAGCCGTCGTAATAGCCCAGCTCCTTCAGGCGACGCTGCAGAATGCGCACCGCCTCGCCGTTATGGCCTTCCTCCAGGGTGCCGCCGATGTGGGCCACCGCAGAGGACGCCTTGCGCGCGCTGGAGGAATACAGCTTCTCCAGGGTGTTGGGGCCAGCCACGCCGTCGGCCCACAGATTGGAACGCTCCTGGAAGGACTTCACCGCCGCCTGGGTCACGCCGCCGTACTCGCCGTCGGGGGTGCCCTTCAGGTAGCCCAGGTCGATCAGCCGCTGCTGCAAGGTCTTGACCTTGCTGCCGGAGGAACCAACCTCCAGGTACACACCCTCCGTCTTGGGGGTGGCGGTGGGCTTGCTGGCAGGCTTCTGGGTGGGCTTGGGGGTGGCCTTGCTGGTGGAGCTGCCGCTGTTCTTGGCGGATACCGCGCTGTTGCTGTTCAGCTTGTTCAGGGTCGCCTTGCCCACCACGCCGTCGGGAGTGAGGCCGTTGGCCTTCTGGAAGGCGATGACAGCCGCTTCGGTTGCGTCGCCGAAGTCGCCGTCAGCAGAGCCGGACAGGTAACCCAGGGTTTTGAGCCGCTGCTGCACCGCGCGAACCTCGCTGCCGGAGGAGCCGTTGCGCAGGCTGGAAGAGGTGGGCGTGGGGGTGGCAGGGGCAGGAGTGTTGGTGGGCTTCTGGGTCACCACCTGGATCACATTGCTGCCAGTATTGCCTGCCGGGGTATTGGTGGCGGCACTGGGCACGCCCGTATTGCCCCAGTTATCCCAGTTGATGGTGGGCTGGCTTACGCCGGGCACATCCGTGGGCTTCTGCGTAGGGGCCTGGGTGGGTGCCTGGGTCGGAGCCTGGCTGGGAATGGGATCAAAGGGCAGGCTGTTGCTGCCGATGGTCATATCCTGGGTACCGGCGGAAATCTCCTCCGGGGGGATATAGCAGCCGGACAGCGTGAGACACAGACCCACGGCTGCCGCCAGGGCCAGACCCTTGCCAATGCGCTTTCCCTTGAATTCAAACTTCATATCGTCAACCTCCCATGGGTAAAACTTACATACCTGTTGCCTATCTATTGTACATTGAAACAACCCAACATGGCAAGCTCTAAATTGCACCTTTTGTGACAAGGTGTGTCATATTGAGGCGTTTGTACCTGTTTACATCTATTACAACGGCCTTCCCAGGCAGATTCTTCCCTCTCCAAGCAGGAAAAATGATAGCAAGGCGCGAAATCTTACAGGAATCGTCCGCAATGGTGCGGACAGAATATGTCCGAGGTGAATTTCAATGTCTGAATGCACGCACGATTGTTCTACCTGCCAGAACAAGTGCTCCTCCGCTAAGCCCGAGAGCCTGCTGGCTCCCGCCAATCCCGGCAGCAACGTGAAGAAGGTCATCGGCGTTGTGTCCGGCAAGGGCGGTGTGGGCAAGAGCCTGGTCACCGGCCTGCTGGCCACGCTGACCGCCCGCAACAACCACTCCGTCGCCATCCTGGATGCCGATATCACCGGCCCCTCCATCCCCAAGATGTTTGGCGTGACCGAAAAGGCCATGGGCTGCGACCAGGGCATCATCCCTGCCGAAACCAAGACCGGCATCCGCATGATGAGCGTGAACCTGCTCCTGGAAAACGACACCGATCCCGTGATCTGGCGCGGCAGCCTGATCGCCGGCACCGTGAAGCAGTTCTGGTCCGACGTGATCTGGGGCGATGTGGACTTTATGTTTGTCGACATGCCTCCGGGAACGGGTGATGTGCCCCTGACGGTGTTCCAGTCCCTGCCGGTGGACGGCATCATCATCGTGGCCAGCCCCCAGGAGCTGGTGGGCATGATCGTCGAGAAGGCCGTGAACATGGCCAAGATGATGAACATCCCCGTGCTGGGCATTGTGGAGAACATGTCCTACATCAAGTGCCCCGACTGCGACAAGAAGCTCTACCCCTTCGGCGAGGGCAAGACCATCGAGGTAGCCCAGGCCCACTCCATCCCCCTGCTGGCCCAGCTGCCCATCGAGCCCACCCTGGCCAAGGCCTGCGACACCGGCCTGATCGAGCTGTTCAACGAGGACTGGCTGGACGGCGCAGTAGCCGTGGTGGAAAACTGCCCGGTGCTGAAGCACGAATAATCAATATCATCCCCGCAGCAAACCGCCGCGGGGATGTTTTTTATTCTTCCTCCACCGCATTCCTGGCGATGGTTTCCAGCATGCGCTTCATCTGTTCCTTGTCCTTGTCGGTCAGGCCCCGGGTCAGCACGTCCACAAAGCGTTTCTGGGCGGCTTGTCCGGCCTCCAGCAGGGGCTGGGCGGCGTCGGTGAGCCGCAAATGCACCCGGCGGCGGTTGAGCTGGTCGCGCTCCTGGGAGATCAGCCCCAGCTCCGTCAGGTGATCCACCGCCTTGGACACATGGGACTTGGTCAGCTGGCACAGCTGCACCATGTCGGTGGCGGTGTCAAAGCCCGGATTGTTGCCCAGGAACAGGATCACGTCCACCTCCATGCCCGTCAGCTGCCACTTGTTCTGCACCTGGGCCATTTCGTGGATGTAGCGGCGCTTCAGCGCAGCGCGGATGGTCAAAAGCGGATGCTTCACACAACCCATGGTATCACCCCTTCACTGCCTGGGGACGGCAGAACATGCGAAACACAAAGTTGCCCACGGCCAACCCCAAAGCGATCATCATAATGTCGATCATGGCAGACACGCCTGCCTGCAGCCCGGCGGCATTCTTGCCTGCGCCCAGGAATTCCATGCACCGGTACAGCCCCAGGCCGGGCACCAGCGATACGATGGAAAGCGTAATAAATATGGTAGCGATCATCCGCATCCTGCGGGCGCACACCTGGGCCAGCACCGATCCAGCCAGAGCACCGGCGAACATGGCCGCCGCCTGGTGCCATCCGGCCTGCAGAAGAACGATGTACAGCGTGTAGCTGATGCCGCCGATGATGCTGGCCGGCAGCCAGGCCTTCTTCGGCGCGTGGAGCAGCAGGGCAAAGCCCAGCGTGCCCAGGAAGCTGGTGATCAGCGTAACGATGAAGTCCATCACAGGGCGGCACCTCCCATCAGGTGCAGGATGGCCGAGGCCACCAGCGCGCCGCCTGCCACCAGCACGGCGGTCAATAAGGCCGATATGCCGTGGGACAGGCCCGATACCACGTCGCCGCGCATGGCGTCCTGCACGGCGTTGGTCATGGCCAGGCCGGGGAGCAGGGGCATCAGTGCACCGGCAACGATGGGCTCCACCAGGCCGATGCCTGCGTAGTGCCGCAGCAGAAGCGGGATCAGCGTGGAAAGCAGGCTGCCCAGCAGCGTGGCGGCCATTTCGTGCATGTGAAAGCGTTCCAGCTGCTGGCTCATCAGCTGCACCAGCGCAGCCACCAGACCGCTGATGCACATATCCCAAAGGCTGCCACCGAACATGCCCGTAAAGCCCACCGCCGAAACGCCTGCCGCCAGGATCAGCAGCGGACGGGTCACATAGGGCTTGCTGTTTTCAATGGCTTGCAGCTGCCGCATGGTTTCCTCGCAGGATAATCCGCCGCTCTCCACCTGCCGGGAGATGGCGTTCACCGCATCCACACGGCTCAGGTTGCGGCTGCCCTTGCGCACCCGGGTCACGGAGGTTTCCGTATCCCCGTCCTGGCGGCGGTAGCTGATGAACAGCCCGCTGGGTACAGCAAAGCTCTCCACCTTTTCCAGGCCGAAGGCACGGCCCATCCGGGTGATGGTTTCCTCCACGCGGTACGTTTCGCCGCCGTTTTCCATGATCAGCCGGCCTGCCAGCTGCAGGGGCTCCATGTAGCGGCTTTCTCCCACAGGCATGCTTCCACCTCTTAGTTGTTCAGCGTTACGCGGACAAGATACAGCCACAGCGTCCAGCGGTACTGGGGATACAGCCCCCGCTGCACATAGAGCTTTTTCAGCTCCTGAAACAACAGCCATTTCATTTTGCAATTCTCCAGGGGATGGCCCAGGCAGCTCCAGAACTGCTTGATGGTCATGCCGCCGGCATTGCGCTGATAATCATAAACCACCGCCCGGGAGTAGCTCACCATCCCGGCGTGGGTCAGGTAGCGGCAGACAAAGGCGAAATCCTCGCCCCAGTTCAGCCCGCCGATAAATTCGATCTTCTTCCCCTGGATGATCTCCCGGCGGAAAAGCTTGTTCCACAATACACCGTAGAAGAAGCTGTTGGCCCAGGGGTTGAAATGCTTCAGCATTTCATCGCAGGGCATGGTGTCCTCGCTTTTGCGCAGGTTGCGCTCGGTGCGCACGGGGCCCACCACTTCGTTATAGCCTGCGATCACCAGGTCGCTGCCGTTCTGCCGGGCCTTGCATAGCAAGGTGCGCATGGAGCCGGGGGGCAGCACATCGTCGGCATCCACAAAGCGGATATACTCGCCCCGGCATTCCGCCAGGGCGCGGTTCCTGGCCGCCGAGACCCCTGCATTAGCCTGATGGATGGGCCGGATGCGCTCATCCCCGGCCGCGTATGCTTCCAGCACAGCCCAGGTACCGTCGGTGCTGCCGTCGTCCACCACGATGATCTCCATGTCCTCCACGTCCTGCCCCGCAACCGAGTCAAGACACGGGCCGATCACCTTTGCGCCGTTGTACACCGGGATCACGACGCTCACCACTGGCTGACCCACCGCAGCACCCTCCTTTGCCTGGCATCTATCTTTGTATCCATAACAAATAGATTGTACTGTTTTCGCCTGGTGTTGTCAAGATTTGCATCCCCGTGGTATACTATGGGTATTTCCGGAAAGGAGTTTTTCCGACGATGAAGAACGTCAAGCACATTCTGCTGCTGGTATTCGGCATCCTGGGCGTGTGCTATCTGGCCATCGCCGTGGTGAGCGGCATGGCCATCCAGGCCGACCCCACCGCCGATCAGGATGCGATGATCGTATCCCTTGTTTTCGGCATTCTGGGTGCCGCGTTCCTGCTGGTCACCATCATCCTGGCCCTGACGCTGAACCGGGGCAACAAAAAACGCCGTGAGCTGCTGGACTACGGCATCCGCGTGACCGCCACCGTTACCGACGTGCGGCCCAATTACAGCATCAAGGTCAACCGCCGCTGCCCCTGGCAGGTGTATGCGGAGTGCACTCACCCCCTCACCGGCGAGCATGTGGTGCTCCACAGCCATAACCTGTGGTACTGCAATATTTCCACCGGCCAGAGCGTGGAGATCGCCTTCGACCAGATGAACGAGAAGAAGTTCGCCTTCGACCTCCACGAACCGGAGGGCGGCGTATGAGCATGTCCATCATCGCCGTGGGCCGCATGAAGGAAAAACCCTACCGTATGATGGCCGACGAGTACCTCAAGCGGCTTTCCCGCTACGGCAAGTTTGACGAGATCGAGCTGCCCGACCTGCCCGAGCCCCAGAATTCTTCCCCGGCCATTGAGGAGCAGATCAAGCAAAAGGAAGGCGATGCCATCCTGCAAAGGATCAAGCCCGGCGACCACGTCATCGCGCTGACTATCCCCGGCAAACGCTGGGATTCCCCCGGCCTCTCCCGTCACCTGAACGACCTGATGACCCGCGGCGCGTCCAACATCGTGTTCGTCATCGGCGGTTCCCTGGGCCTGAGCGACAAGGTCATCGCCCGTGCCGACGAGGAGCTTTCCATGAGCCCCATGACCTTCCCCCACCAGCTGGCCCGGGTGATGCTCCTGGAGCAGCTCTACCGCGCCATGAAGATCAAGGCCAACGAACGATATCACAAATAAGGAGCGATCACCCATGAAAAAGGCCCCCAAGAAAACACTGGCCAGCATCCTGGTAGCGATCCTGCTGGTCATCGGCTACTTCACCGGCATCATCCCCCTGGACAGCGATGTACAGGGCACCGATGTGGCCACCACCAGCGTGACCTATGCCACCGAGGCCCCCACCGAGAAGCCCACCGAAAAACCGACTGAGAAACCTACCGAGAAACCCACAGAAAAGCCCACCGCTACCCCCAAGCCCACCCAGAAGCCCACGGAAAAGCCCACCGAGGAACCCTCCGGGCCCATCACCGAGCCCCAGGCCATTGCGGATTACATCTTCGAGCACGGCTGCCTGCCGGATAACTTCATCACCAAGTCCGAAGCCCAGGCCCTGGGCTGGGACAGCAGCTACAACTACGTGGGCGACGTGGCCCCCGGCATGTCCATCGGCGGCGACCGCTTCGGCAACTACGAGGGGCTTCTCCCCAAGGCCAAAGGCCGCCAATACTACGAAGCCGACTGCTACTACGAAGGCAAAAAGCGCAACGGCCACCGCATCGTCTACTCCAACGACGGCCTGGTCTTCTACACCTCCGACCACTACGAATCCTTCGTCGAGATGCATCCGTCGAAGGGGAAATGATGGAAGGGATACAGATGCAATAACCCCACCCTGTAATGGCAGGGTGGGGTTATTGCATGGTTGGTGTTATATGTCTGGTCGTGGGGAAGGGTCTGCCACTTCTGTCACAGCGTTTTCTTTTCTCCCAACTTGACTTTGCCTTGAGGCTGTACTTTTCGTCGCGGCGAAAAGTACCAAAAGCCGCCCGGGGCCTCGTATCTGAGCATGCGGCGACTCGGCCCCGGACCCCCCTTTCCCGCCATGGGGTAGCGGCCCGGGCTCGTCTGCCCCACCAGCACCCCTCAATTCGGCATTGTCGTGCAGGCAGCTAAAGCAGCCTGCACTCTGTGCCTCATTGGAACTCCAGGCTGCTGCATCCGCCACTGGCGGCGCAGCCTTCCGTTCCCCGCGGGGGCGTACAATAACGTTTGGGTTCTCTTGCAGGAACAAATTTCCTATCGCTCGAGATGGCCTCTCGCTCTGAATTAGTTTGTGACTTTTTTTCATAGGAAAGTAACTGGGCGGTTATGATATGTTCCACCTCATCGGTCCCTTCGGGACAGCTTCCCCTCAAGGGGAAGCCATGGCGCGTGGCCATGCAAAAGCCTTCCCCTTGAGGGGAAGGTGGCAGCGTAAGCTGCCGGATGAGGTGGAAAGCTCCTTCCCCTGCGTCGCGGCGCGACCGTATTCGCGCCGTGACCCCAACAAAAAAACCACCCTGCAACGGCATCGCAGAATGGGTTTCGAAAGGGCCGAAGGCCCTTCGCGGGATTCTTAAGGGCAGAGCCCTTAAGC
>JAGBBA010000015.1 GCA_017938695.1 Clostridia bacterium
CCCTTCCCAAGGGAGCTGGCACGGCGAAGCCGTGACTGAGAGGTTCCCTGCTTCTTCACTTTTGACTCTTCACTTTTACCTATTCGAAGGGGCGAGCATCGCTCGTCCTCTTTCTGCTTCGCTTGCTTCAACACGCGGACGTGCAATGCACGCCCCTGCGTCAGCACCCCAAGGGCTCCCCTTCCCAAGGGGAGCTGGCACGGCGAAGCCGTGACTGAGAGGTTCGTTTCCCCACCGATTTGAAGCCTGCGCTTCAAATCGGAAAGGAAGAAGGAGCCAACGCATATGGCGTTTTCGCGGCGCTTACGCAAACCGCGGAAACGGAATGGCGTTGGCTTCTTCTGACGCCCTGACGCCTTATCTCAGCTCGTTGATGGCGAAGTTATCCATGTCGTCAAAGGCCTGGTTCTCGCCGCCCATGGCCCAGATAAAGGTGTAGTTGGAGCTGCCGCAGCCGGCATGCAGGGACCAGGAGGGAGAAATCACGGCCTCATAGTTCTGCATGACAATGTGGCGGGTCTCCTGGGGCTGGCCCATCAGGTGCATGACGATGCCGCCTTCGGGCAGGTTGAAGTAAGTATAGATCTCCATGCGGCGCTCGTGGGTGTGGGGCGGCACGCTGTTCCAGACGCTGCCCGGCTCCAACTGAGTCAGGCCCATGGACAGCTGGCAGGTTTCCAGCACGTCCGGGTGGATGAACTGGTTGATGACCCGCTTATTGGCGGTCTCGGTGCTGCCCAGGGGGCGCTTGTTGGCGTCCTTGATGGAGATAAAGGTGGTCTTGCAGTCCTTATGGGCAGGAGCAGAGACCAGGTAGAAGCGGGCGGGAGCGGCCTTGTCATTGCTGCCGAACACCACGTTTCTGGTGCTGCGGGAGATGTAGAGGCAGTCCTCAAAGCCCATCTCGTAGCGGACGCCGTCGGCCTCGATCCAGCCGGCGCCGCCCAGGTTGAACACGCCTGCTTCCCGGCGCTCCAGGAAGAAGTTGGTACCGAAGTTTGCCCACACGTCAATGCCCTGGTCGATGGGCAGGGACTTCTCAACAGGCATGATGCCCAGAACCACCATGCGGTCCACATGGGAGTAGACAGCCTGCACCGTGTCGGGCTGGTACAGGTTCTGGATGAGGAACTCCTTGCGGAGTTCCTCGGTGGTGTATCTCTTGACGTCGTTGGGGCTTGCGGAATAGCGAATATCCATAGTAAATTACCTCAAATCAGCACAGGCCAAGGGCCTTGGGAATGAACATGCTCAGGGCGGGCACATAGGTGATCAGCAGCAGAGACACCAGAATGACGAGGAAGAAGGGCAGCAGCATCTTGATGATCTGCTCGATCTTGACGCCGTGGGTGCGGCAGCCGGCAAAGAGGATGGCGCCCACAGGGGGAGTCAGGGTACCCACGCACAGGTTCATGATCATCATCAGACCGAAGTGCACCGGGTGCATGCCCCAGGTCTGCACGATAGGCAGGAAGATGGGGGTGAAAATCAGCACGGCGGGAGTGGGGTCCATGAAGCAGCCGACGATCAGCAGGATCACGTTCATGATCAGCAGGATGATGACGGGGCTGTTGGTGAGGCCCAGGATGGCGCTGGCCACCAGGGCGGGGATCTTGGTGTAGCTCATGACGTAGCCCATGATACCGGAGACGCAGACCAGATACTCGATAACGGCAGTGGTCTTGACGCTCTCGAAGATGATCCTGGGCAGGTCCTTCACGGTGATGTTCCTGTAGATGAAGCTGAGGATCAGGGCATAGGCCACAGCAATGGCGGAGCCTTCGGTAGCGGTGAAGATGCCGCCCAGGATACCGCCGATGACGATGACGATCATCAGCAGGCTGGGGATGCCTTCCCACAGGGTCTTCAAAATGAACTTCCAGGTGTAGTGGTCAGTGGAGACATAACCGCGGCGCTTGGCCATAACGCCGGCCACGATCATGCAGCCCAGACCCCAGAGGATGCCGGGCATGTAGCCTGCCATGAACAGGG
Source organism: Clostridia bacterium (assembly GCA_017938695.1). Lineage (GTDB taxonomy): Bacteria > Bacillota > Clostridia > Christensenellales > Aristaeellaceae > UBA11524. The sequence continues at coordinate 1,993 of JAGBBA010000015.1, forward strand.
CAGCGATGGACACGGAGCCTGCCACCGTGGAGTAGACGATCATGATGTTGCTGGGGGGGATCATCATGCCGGTGGGGCCGGAGGCGATGTTGCACACGGCGATGTACTCATCGGAGTAGCCTTCTTCCTTCTCCAGGGGGCCAAGGATGCCGCCCATGGCAACAGCAGCGGCCACGCCGGAGCCGGACATGGCGCCGAAGAGCATGTTGGCCACGATGTTGGTCTGGGCCAGGGCGCCGGGAAGCCGGTGAGCCACCAGCTTGGCGCAGCCCACCAGCCGGCGGGCAATGCCGCCGAAATTCATCAGGTTACCGGCCAGCACAAAGAAGGGGATGGCCAGCAGCGCAAAGGAGTTGACGCTCTGGAACATCTTCTGAGCGGAAACCATCATGGAGCCGGCATTGGGCATGATGATGTAAACGGCGGCGGCAGAGCCGATGCCGATGCTCAGACCAATGGGGAAACCGACAGCCAGAGTCACGAAAATAAGGGCGATCATTACAACGCCGGCGAGAGCAGTAGTTGTCATATCTGTTTACCTCCCATCATGCGGTGCCGGAGAGCTCATCGCCCAGCTCCCGCTTGCCGTTTTTGTAGTTTGCCACACTCAGGAAGCAGTTGTAAACGGCATAAAACAGGGTGATGATGCCGGTAATCGGAAGAGAAGAGTAGAGGATTGCTTTGGAAATGCCCAGCTGGGGATCCACCTGGGGTGCGCTCTTCACGGTGTAGAGGTAGCCGCCATAGACGCAGACCACCGCGATAAAGGCAAAGAGCGCCACATTGGTGATGATATTAACAACCATGCTCACTTTGGGGGAGAATTTATCTTTGATTATGTCAATGGTAAGATGCTCACGGCTGCCATAGACATAAGCACTGCCAAACATTATCATCCAGACAAAGAGGTACTGGGAAAGAATCTCAGAAATTGCGCTGGGGGCATTGAAAACATAGCGGGTGACAACCTGGTAGACCACCAGGCAGGTCATAACGGCAAGAATAATGGTGCTGATGACTTCGAAAATCTTATCGATCACGTGCTTGATCTTGTTCAGAACTGCCACGGAGCTGCCTCCTTTTTATGTTATTTTGGAAACGAAGGGTCCTTGAAAAAAATGGCCCACAGCAATGCCGTGGGCCATTATTAGGCATGGGTATTTCTGTTGATTAACGCTCGGAGATAATGGCCTCGTAGACAGCCTTGGTCATGTCGTTGCGGTTTGCAACCTCCTCGATCAGGGGAGCGCAGGCAGCCTGGAAAGCGGGAACATCAGCCTCGGTGATGGTGACGCCCTGCTCAACAGCCTTGGCCTCGTAGTCGGCGCGCAGCTCAGCGCAGAGGTTGAACATGTAAGCGATGGACTCGTTGCAGATCTGCTTGAGGGCAGCCTGGTCCTCCTCGGACATGGCAGCCAGAACGTCGTTGGCGATGCACAGCTCATCGGGGATCATCAGGTGGCCGGTGAGGTTGTAGTAGGGAGCAACTTCGTACTGAACCAGGTCAACGTAGGTGATGATGTTGTTCTCAGCGCCGTCGAGGGTACCGGTCTGGATGGCGGAGTAAACGTCGCCCTGACCCATGGCGATGCCGTCAGTGCCGCCGTTCATCAGGCCCATCATCTTGATGCAGGTGTCGGAGCCCATGACGCGGATCTTCATGCCCTTGCAGTCCTCGGGAGTGACAACGGCCTTGTCGCGGGTGTAGAGGTTGCGGGCGCCCAGGGAGTAGTTGGACAGGACGGTGAAGCCCTGAGCCTCGGTCTCGGCGTACAGGTCAGTCAGCTTGCCGGACTCGAAAACCTTCTGCTGATGCTCGATGCTGTCGTAGACATAGGGGGTGCCCAGGATGGCGAAGTCGGGGCAGTAGGTCTCAACGATGGCGTTGGCTACCAGAGCCATGTCCAGGGTGCCCATGACGACCTGCTCCAGGGTCTGAGCCTGATCGCCCAGCTGAGCATCGGGGTAAACCTCGATGGTGTAGCGGCCTTCGGTGGCTTCGTACAGCTTCTCACCGATCCACTGCAGGGTCTTTGCTTCGGGGTTCTCGATGGTCTGGTTGAAAGCGCACTTGAGCACGGTGGTCTCCACTGCGGCGGGAGCCTCGGCTGCGGGAGCCTCAGCGGCGGGGGCTTCGGTCTTGGAGCCGCAGGCACACAGGGCCAGGACCATGACCAGAGCCAGGAGCATTGCGATGATCTTCTTTGCGTTCTTCATTACTTTTCCTCCTGAATGATGTTTTATATACAGGCGCGCCATATCCGGCGTCGCCGGTAATACGAAAGGATGCAGGGACAGAGAAACCTCGTAAACCGATTAACGGAATCGTTTTCTATGCCGTGCCGCCAAGCACGGCGGCGTGCGGTTTATTTCTGCGCCGGGGTGGACTCACGCACCACAAAGTGGGACGGGATCTCCACGGTGACAGCCTTGGCGCCTGCGGGACGCCGGCCGCTGATGCGCTCCAGCAGCAGCTCCGCTGCCTTGGCCCCCACATCCACCGTGGCCAGGGCCACCGCGCTGATGCCCGGCTTTGCGATCTGGAGCCAGTTCCAGTCGTCAAAGGTACAGAAGCCGAAGTCATAGCCCGGCTCAATATTCAGTTCCTTCATGGCCACCAGCAGCCGCTGGGCGCTGGCGCCGTTGGCGGAAAAGGCAGCGATCCGCTCATTGGGATATTTCCGGC
>JAGBBA010000002.1 GCA_017938695.1 Clostridia bacterium
CCTGCACGACAATGCCGAATTGAGGGGTGCTGGTGGGGCAGACGAGCCCGGGCCGCTACCCCATGGCGGGAAAGGGGGGCCGGGGCCGAGTCGCCGCATGCTAAGATACGAGGCCCCGGGCGGCTTTTGGTACTTTTCGCCGCGACGAAAAGTACAGCCTCAAGGCAGAGTCAAGTTGGGAGAAAAGAAACAATGTGGGAACAGCAGCAGAACTCTCCCTCAGTCGCCTTGCGGCGACAGCTATCCGCAACCTCAATCGTCGCACTCTCGCTAACGCTCGATTGCTCGTTTCGGTTGATTCGCTCAGCTCGCTCTTTGTCGCCACTGGCGACGCTCGCATCGCTCACCCCCAAAGAGGGAGCCTCAGTTTGATGCACCCCGGACGATCCCAGTTCCTCCCCCTACAATAGAAATAGAAAAGACACCGCCGAAGCGGTGCCTCCCTTACCCCATTTTGATCACATGGGACAAATTATCCACAATTGCCTTGGTGATCCAGGGCTTGTTCATCGTATACAAATGAATATTGGTGATCCCGTTGGCCACCAGGTCAATGATCTGCTCGGTGGCAAAGGCAATGCCAGCCTGAGTCATAGCCGCAGGGTCATCCGCAAACCGGTCGGCAATGGCCGCGAACCGGGGCGGCATGATGGAGCCGGACAGCTTCACCACGCGATCCACCTGCTGGGTGGTGGTGATGGGCATGATACCCGCGCACACCGGCACATCAATGCCGGCACGCAGCGCGCGGTACAGGAAATTGTACAGAATGCCGTTGTCGAAGAACATCTGCGTGGTGAGGAAATCCACACCGGCGTCCACCTTACGCTTCAGGTAGTCAATGTCCTTGATGCGGCCGCCGCTCTCGGGATGCCCCTCGGGATAGCAGGCCGCACCCACGCAGAAATCACCCTGCTGATGGATGAACTCCACCAGCTCGGAGGCATAGGCAAATTCCTTCACCGGCTCGCCTTCCTTGGGCAGGTCGCCGCGCAGGGCCAGCACGTTCTCCATACCGGCAGCCTTCATGTCGCTGAGCACCTGGCGCACATGCTCCCGGGTGGACTGCACGCAGGTCAAGTGGCACAGGGGCGTTACGTCCTTCTCGGCCACAGCCTTGGCAATGGCCAGGGTATGCCCCGGGGTGGAGCCAGCCGCGCCGTAGGTCACGGACATAAAGGCAGGGCGCAGGTCGGCGATCTCCTGGGCCACCTGGGCGGCCTGGGCAATGCCGTCGAACTTCTTGGGCGGGAAAACCTCGCAGGACAGGTGTACCTTGCCGTCCCGCAAAAGGGAGCCAATCTTCATCAGTAATTCTCCTTCTGGCGCAGGTTGCGCAGCGCACGGCGGCGCATGCCCGCATCCCACTCCGCTTTATCTTCTTCCGTTTCCAGCACCAGCTGGGGCACCGGCACGGGCTTCTGGTTCTTGTTCAGGGCTACCATCACCAGATAGGCCCGGTTCACCTGATGGCGCGTGCCGCCCAGCGCTTCTACAAAGGTATCCACCCGTACCTCCATGCTGGAGGTGCCTACGCAGGTGATGCGGCCCTCCAGCACAACGGTATCATTGGAGAAGGCAGGGGCTTGGAAGGCCAGGTTGTCCACCGAAGCGGTGGTCACTTCGCATCCGGAATGCCTGCGCGCCACCACAGCGGCCACCACGTCGATCCACTCCATCAACTTGCCGCCGAACAAGCGGCCATAGCCGTTCAGATCCCCCGGCATCAGGATATGCACCTGGGTGCTGCGGCTTTCCGCCACGGTTTTAGGTGTACACATGGGCTTCCTCCTCGCGGCTCATCATGGTCAGGGTCAAAAGCTCCCGGTTGCCAGGCATGTCCACCAGCTCGAACCAGTCCGCATGCTCCCTGATCAGCATCAGCCACAGTTCCGTTTCCTGGGGCAGATGGCCCCGGGTGTTCAGTTCGCTTTCACACAGGGCCGCGATCTCCCGGCACAGGGTGAGCAGCTTGTCGTCGGGCACCACCAGCATAGACACATCCGGCACGCCGTTCACCATGCTCAGCATGATCTTATCCCGGCACACATTGGCCCAGTCAATGGCCGCCCGCTCATACACAGGATACCGCAGATAGCCGAAATCAATCCACACATAATGGCTGTGGTTGAGGAACTTCTCCCGGCTGCGGGCCAGAATGAAGGGCTTGGACAGCTTGAGGAAATTCATGGCCTCGTCGGCAGGCACCTCGCCCTCCACGGGCAAGCCATAACGCCGCTTGTATTCCAGCACGTTGGGGTGCATGGGCATGATCTTCCTGGTGGAGTCCCCGTCACCATAGCACAGCAGCGACAGGTTCTTCAGCCGGGACAGATACCCGAACCAGCACAGGTACTGCTCGCCCATGTTGGGGCCCTGGGTGGGCAGCGTCAGGTAAGCGGTGATGCACAGGGGCGACACCTTGCTCAGCCGGTTGGTCACCTCCCGCAGGGCTTCCTGGGCGCGGACGGTGTAGGGCACGCTGACGGGGAAGGTCAGGTCTGCGGTGAAGATGCCCTGCCGGGCCATGGCCGTCAGTTGCCTCGTGGCAAAGCGCATGCCGTACCGCTTTTCAAAGCGGCTCAGGCCGGGGATGTGCTCCTCCCCCACTTCCGGCATGGCGCAGGGGGACAGGGCCATATCGTCCCGGATGTGGATCAGCGGCCGGTGCAGGGTGTAGACCTCCCACTTGCGCTGGAAGGCCGCCAGGAACAGAGGCATGTCCTCTTCCATCATTTCCCGGAAGAACCCGGCCGGGGCAAAGCAGAAATCCGTGTGGATGAACGCGCTGCGCTGGGGCGAGGTGGCATAGCGCAGGGGCGTGCCACGGTGGAAGCACAGCCGGCCCTCGCCGTCAAAGCCCTCGGCTGCCACGGGGCACACTGCGTCCACCGGGTCCTGGGGCCGGGGCAGATAGCCCGTCAGCACCGCGGAAAACAGGCTGTCCTTGCGGCACTGGCGCAGGGTACGCAGAAGCTGCATATCCCAGTTTTTCGTAAAGGACATGGCCGGATGGGCGATGAGCACATAGCCTTCGCCCTGCCACAGGGCCTCCACGTCCTGCCAGCTGGAGCCGCCGGGACACAGGAACTGCACCGAGCCCAGGCTGCGCATGGCCGTATGGTCGGCCGCGTCAGGCTCCTGGCGCAAAGAGAGGCCGTAGGAGATCCGCTCCGGCGAGGCCGCGTTGTCCCGGGCAGAGCGCAGGGCCACGTCTGCCTGGGCATATTCGTCGGATGACATCAATAACAGGATTCGATCCATGGCGGTTATCCGCCTCCTATGGAAAAAGGATTGTAGGGGCAGGGCAACGCCCCGTCCCTACATCAATAACGATCCAGGCTTTGATTTTCTTTACAGAAACTGCTGCCTGCGGGAGAAATTCAGAACCTCCTGGCGCACCGATTGCAGCAGCTGCTGGGGCTTTTCTCTGGGCATGCCCAGGTAGAAGCCCTGCAGGTAATCCACGCCGAAGCCGATCAGGGTTTCCATTTCCTCGCGGGTTTCCACGCCCTCGGCCAGCACGGCAATGTTGCGGGCACGGGCGTAGCTGATCAGGTTCTTCACCAGGGCCTGCTTGTTGATATCGGTGTCCACGTTGCGCACGAAGGATGCATCCACCTTCACGATGTCGCAGGGGATCTGCACCAGGGCCAGCTCGCTATTGTAGCCGGTGCCGTAGTCGTCGATGGCCACCATGCCGCCGTTGCTGCGGATGAACTTGATCTTGCGCTGGGTGAAGTCCTCGTTGTTGTCCTCGCTCTCAGTAACTTCCAGCACCACGCTAGGCAGGATATCGCTGTAACAGTCGATGATGTGCTGGCGTTCCACCAGGTCCATCTTCTGGCTGGCGATGGAGTTGATAAACAGCTTCGTATCCTTTTTCAGCATGCCGCGCTCGATGTTCATTTTGGCGGACTCCAGGCCGCAGAACCATGTGATCCGCTCGATGTGGTGCAGCTTGCCCTGGGCTTTGGCCAGGCGCAGCACCGCGCCGGGGCTCTTGAGCTCGGGCACGTCGGGGCGCATCAGCAGTTCGTAACCCCAGATCTCGCCGCTCTTGACCTCCACCACCGGCTGGTAGGCATAGTGCATCAGCTGGTTGTCGATCAGGCGGTCCAGGGCCTCGCGGGCATTGAGCAGGAAGGCCTCTTCCGTGTAGACGCTCATGTCGAAGCGGGCCAGGCTGCCCTTGTTCTCCTGCTTGACCTTGTACATGGCAAAGTCGGCATAGTGCAAAAGCTTGGACAGGGTGGTGGCGTCATCCGGATACCAGGCCAGGCCGCCGGAAGCGCGGAAGCGGTAGAAGCTGCCGTCGGGCAGCAGCAGGCCCTGGGTAGCCACCTGGGCCCAGGCCGCGTTGATGTGGTCTTCCAGCTCATCGCGGTTTTCATAGCCGTAGAGCAGCATATAGAACTCGTCGCCGGAGCGGCGGGCCACCACGCTGTGGCCATCCTCTTCAAAGGCACCCAGCGCATGGGCAAAGGCGCGGATGAAGCTGTCGCCGGTGTCGTGGCCGTAGGTGCTGTTGAGGTACTTCAAATTGTCCAGGTCCACCATGATCATGGCAGTCACGCCCATCTCGTCGCGGCGGCGGCCGAACAATTCCTGGGTGATGCGGGTAAAGGCGCGGCGGTTGGGGATGCCCGTCAGGGAGTCCACATCGCGGGCACGTTCCAGATCCATGCGCTTCTGCATTTCGTCGGTCACGTCCATCAGCGTACCCACGATCTTATGCTCGTTGCCCACCTGCTTGTAGCGCAGGTACAGCTCCTCGCCCCGGACGTTGAAACGCCAGATGTCGTCGTCCACCGCCTCGGTGAAGCAATCCAGCATCACCTTGCGGAAGGTTTCGCGGCTGATCTGGTCACCCTCGTGGGGGATCTCATCGCAGGCCAGCAGCTCAAAGAAGCCGGGGGAACAATAGGCCTTGTCGCCGTCCAGGGGCACTTCCACCACGCCCACGCGCATGCCGGTCATCTCCAGGATGGAGGCCAGGCGTTCGGCGGATTCCGCCACGTCGTGATGCAGATCTTCGATGGCTTCGGCCAGGATGTCGATCTCGGCGATGTTGGTAGGATCCAGCTGCAATTCGGTTTTGGGGTCAGCGTCCTTCACCTGCTTCACCAGGCTGGTGATGGGCTTGGTCATCTTGCGGCTGCTGATCAGGGCCACCACCACGCACAGCAGCATGGAGGTGATCATCGCCGCCGCCAGCAGCTGGCGGAACTTGTTGGAGAACGCCATCAGGGAGTCCTCCGGCTGCATGCCCATCAGCACCCACTGATCGTCTTCAAAGGCGGTGTTGGGGCTGTACAGCTGCAGGGGCATCACGGAGGCGTACATGGTTTTGCCGTTGCGGCTGCCCTTCAGGGCGATGCTGTTGCTGTCCCACATTTGGGTGGGCATCAGCACGGTTTCGCCGGGGTTGAAATACTGCTTGTAGCTGCTGCCAGCAGCAGCGGCCACCAGGATCCCCTCATCGCTGCGGTGGATGCCCAGCACATAGCTGCCGGGCTCGGTGCGGATGAACTCACCGCTGTTGAGGATGCTGGTGAGATAGCTGGTGGTGATGTCCACACCGATCACGCCCAGCACCTGGCCCGTTTTGTCCAGGATGGGCATGGTGTAGGTCATGGCGGCGGTGGGGTTGTTTTCATCCAGCTGGAAGGGCATGCACCAGTAGCCGTAATGAGCCGGATCGTCGGACGTGCCCATCTGCACAGCCTCCATGGGCTTGAAGAAATAATCGCCGTTGTCCTTGGTAAAGGTGAAGGAGGCCTGCCAGTAGCTGTCCAGGGAAACGCCCAGCTCGCGGCTCACCGGGGGCAGACCGCGGAGCATCAACAGGTCGCTGTTGGTGCTGTTGTTGGCCGAAGGATCGGCGTCCCGCAGGTAAATGCCAGCCCAGGTATCCGGCTGGTCGGCAATGCCGATGCCGTTGAGGATCACAAAGATACCCGTGGTGCCGCCTGCCCGCAGCTTGGATACCAGCGTGGGCGCGATGTCCATCACGATCTCCGCATTCAGCGCAGCATCCGTCTTCATGTCCTGGATATCAAGGTTCTTCACCACCAGGTGGCGGTTGATCACGCTGCGGATCGTTTCGGCGGTGGATTCCAGGTTGCTCCAATGGTCGATCATGCTGTCCTGCAGAGGCTGACGCTTGTTCTGGGTGCGCTCGTCCAGCATGTCAAGGGCATTGTTGGTCAGCTCGGTAAACGCGCCGCCAACGCTCAGGGATGCCACCAGAAAGGAGGTCGTCAAAACCGCGATGATTAGCAGCGAAAGCAAGATCCGCTGCATGATCGACCGTTTTCTCTTTGCATTGCGGGCCATCATGGTCCACTCCCTCCACATACTTGCTTAAAAACCGTTCAACCGGGGTCAGTTGTTCAGGACCTGCTCCATGTCGGCCTTGAATTTGGCCAGCCAGGCTTCAAAGGCTTCGTCGCCGGTCAGCCGTTCGATGGCTTCCTCCCGGGCCATGCCGGCTTCCACCAGCAGGGCCAGTTCAACCTTGGCATGCTCAGCGGCTTCCACCATGCTGGTATCCACCACCTGGCGGGCCTCGTAGCCGTTGTCAAAGGCGTTGTTGGTATACAGCCGGTAGGTGCTGGTGATCTGCGCACCGGTGTGGATGATATCGTGCAGAAGGCCCGTCACGCCGCGCTCGATGGCGATCTCATGCAGCACCTCGGGATCGTTGGCAGCCTTCTTCACCGGCAGATAACCGCTGCTGAGGGAGAAAGCGATGTTGTTTTCCACCTCGGTGAACCACTTGAGGAACACCGTGGCAGCATATTCCTTTTCAGGGGTGGATTTGGTGACCACCATGCCGGCACCCTGCTGCACCGCGCAGGGCGAGGTGCCCTCAAAGTTGGGCAGGGGCAGGGCCAGGCTTTCGATGGCGTAGGTGGAGCCGTCGTCGCGGGTCACTTCCTTGGGGAAGTACAGCGCGCCGCTGGTGGAGCCCACCAGGGCCACCAGCTGGCCGGTCTTCACATCGTCCGAGCGGAAGCGGCCATAGGCACCGAACCAGCCGTTCACATAGGGCACCACATAATTGTCCCACAGGCGGCGCATGACCTGATCATCAATGTTCAGGGTCATCACGTCGTTTTCCACCTGGAACATCTCCACACCCAGCTGCAGGCTGCCGATGAGGATATAGTTGGCAAAGGCGTCACGGCCGAAGAAGGCCTTGCCGCCGCTCCATTCGTAATACGCCTTGGAGATCTCCACCACGCCTTCCCAGGTGGCAAGCTTGTTGATATCCGCGCCGGTGTCCGCCACGAAGGCGTCCCACTCGGTTTTGTTGATCAGTGTCATTTCGGTGGATTTGGCGATGGGGAACACCTTCAGGCCGCCCTGGGCGTCCAGCCGCCCCTCCGCCATGTAGGAATCCATATATTCGGCCTGTTCTTCTTCCGTCATGTAGGCGGAGATATCCGCCACCAGGCCCATCTTGTTCACCGCGTGGGCCGTATCGGCATAGGCGGCGAAGATATCCGGCATGTTGTCTGCACCGGTCTTGCGGTTGGCGGCATCCATCAGCTTATCCGTCAGGTCGTTCACGCCGCCCTGGCTCATGGGCTCGATGATGATGCCCTTCTCCATGCCCACGGTTTCGTTGAATTCCAGCACCAGCTGGTCGAAGGTCTGCTGCTGCATGCCGTTGTAATAATGCCACAGCGTCAGCACCTGGGGGTTATCCGGGGACAGCTTCACCGTCTGCGCCGAAGCCGTCACAGAAAACAGTGTCAAAGCCAGTAATATACTCAAAAAGCGCTTCATTCGTACATTCCCCCTTTATCCTATTATAATGCGCTATCTGGCATCAATTGTCAAGTATTATCGTTTTAATAGACTTCTTGCCGCCAGGGACAGGGCATAGCACCCTGCTGCATACAGCACGATGGCTGCGCCGGCGGAGGTATCCCACGCATAGGCGCTGAGCAGTCCGGCCACGCCGCTGCCCAGGGCGATCAGCACGCTGAACAGCGCATGCTGCCTGCTGTTGCGGGCCAGGTTGCGCCCTGCCGCCGCAGGGAGGATCAAAAGCGCGTTGATCAGCATCACGCCCACCCATTTGATAGCCAGCATCACCGCCACGGCCACCAGCACCACAAAGGCGCATTCCGTCAGCCGGGTACGGATGCCGCGGCTGCGGGCCAGGGATTCATTCACACTGGTCAGCAGCAGGCTGTTGTACATCTGCACCCACAGCGCCGCGCCAACCACCAGGGCGATCAGCAGCCAGCCCAGGTCGGCAGGGGTCACGGCCAGCACATCGCCAATGAGCAGCGTGGAGTACTTGGCAAAGCCGCCGCCCCGGGAGAGGATCAGCAAGCCTGCCGCAATGGACGTGGAGGAAAACACGCTGATCACCGTATCGGTGGAGGTGGCACCCGTCTGCTTGATGCGGCAGATCAGCACCGCCCACACCACGCCGAAGACGATCATGCTCAAAAGGTCGCTGCTCACCCCCAGCACGATGCCCAGGCCGATGCCCGTCAGCGCGCTGTGGCCCAGTGCATCCGAGAAAAAGGCCATCTGCTGGTTTACCGCCATGGTGCCCAGCAGGCCCAGCAGCGGCGTCAGCAGAACGATCGCCAGAAAGGCGTTTTTCATAAAAGAGAACTGCAATGCCTCCAGGGGCAGCACAGCGTCCATGATGCTGTAGATCACGTCCATCACTGCGCCTCCTTTCCCTGGCCGAACACCGCATCGAAGGCTTCGGTACCGAACACGCGCTCCGCCGGGCCCTGGGCCAGCACGGTTTTATCCAGCAGCACCACATGGTCGGCATAGCTGCGCACCAGGTTCAGGTCGTGGCTCACCAGCAGAATCGCCATGTGGTGGGTCTCCTTCAGCCGCAAAACCGTATCCAGGAACATGTTCAGGCCGTTCTGGTCCACACCGGAAACAGGCTCATCCAGCACCAGCAGGTCAGGGGCCGGGTGCAGGGCCAGGGCCAGCAGCACGCGCTGCAGTTCGCCGCCGGAGCACCGCCCCAGGGGACGCTGAGCCAGGTCGGCTGCTTCCACGGTGGCCAGGGCATCGCGCACCGCCTGCCGGGTCTTTTTGCTCACGCCCGTCCACACGGGCCGCCGGGTGAAAGCCGCGGCCATGAAGTCCTCCACGGTCACGGGCATTTCCTTGTCGAAATGCAGGTGCTGGGGCACATACCCCGTCCGCAGGTGAGGGATATCCCGTCCGTGGTCATCCACATGGCGGATGCTGCCCCCGTGGGGCAATTCCCCCAGCAGGGCGCGGATCAGCGTGGTCTTGCCTGCGCCGTTCTGGCCGATCAGCGCGGTGAGCTGCCCGCAGTGGATGTGCATGGATACATCGTGCAGGAGCGTCTGCCCGCCCCGCTGCACCGATACATCCTCCAACCCTATATGACAAAGGGAACAATGATGTTCCGGCATAAGCTGCCTCCTCGAAAATGCTTTCTCCAATTTATTATACCACAAACAGGCAGGACTTGGTGTCTTTTTCGCGTATATTATTGATATTGATAACAAGGAGGTTTTCCCCATGATCGCATTGGCCTGTGACCATACCGGCATCGAGCTGAAAAAGGAAATCATGTCCCTGCTGGACAGCATGAACCTGGAGTATAAAGACTTCGGCACCAACGAGGCCGTCAGCTGCGACTATCCCATCTACGGCTACCGCGCCGCCAAGGCCGTGGCCTCTGGCGAGTGCGACCGGGGCATCCTGCTTTGCGGCACCGGCATCGGCATCGGCATCGCCGCCAGCAAGGTGAAGGGCGTGCGCGTCTGCACCTGCTCCGACGTCTACTCCGCCGAGCTCTCCAAGCGTCATAACAATTCCAACATCCTCACCATGGGTGCCCGCGTCGTCGGTGCCGACCTGGCCAAGATGATCGCCACCCACTGGCTCACCGCCGAGTTCGAAGGCGGCCGCCACCAGCGTCGCATCGACATGATCGCCGCCATCGAGAACGGCGAAGAGCTGTAAGAGGGGGCTTTGCCCCCTCTTAACTCCCCCAGGAGGGGCTCTGCCCCTCCACCCCGCTTAAGGGCCCTTCGGCCCTTAAGAATCCCATTCGGGGATGACGCTGCAGGGTGATCTTCGAGCTGGGGTCACGGCGCATAACGGATGCGCCGCGACGCTGGGCAAGGCACGCGCCACCTCATCCGGCCTCACTTCGTTCGGCCACCTTCCCCTCAAGGGGAAGGCAAAATACTGGTGCCCACACTTTCAATTCCGCATTCCGCATTCCGAATTCCGAATTCTCCGAAAGGAGCTCCTCCCATGTACATCACCGACACTCATTCCGACACCCTTTTCGCCATGGCCCTGCAGCCCAATGATCCGCTGATGATCACCCCTGAGCGGCTGCGCGCAGGCGGCGTGACCCTGCAGGTCTGCGCCCTGTGGACGGGCCGCCACGGCAACAAGGGCGACGTGGACGCCATTGTGAATGCCGAGCTGGCCGCCATGCCCCGGTTGATGGAGGCCGGCATCCGCAAGGTAGACGACCCGGCCGAGGCTAAGGACGGCGAAAATTGCTTCATGCTTTCCATTGAGGGCGGCGAGGTGTTCGAGAAGGGCATCCATACCGTGCAGGAATGGCGCGACAAGGGTGTGCGCATGGCCGCCCTTTTGTGGAACAACGAGAACGCCCTGGGCTATCCGGCCAAGTCCGGCGACAAGCGGGGCCTGACGGCTTATGGCCTGGAGGTTTCCAAAGAGATGCAGCGGCTGGGCATGGCGGTGGACGTGTCCCACCTGAACGAGGCCGGCTTCTACGACCTGTTCAGCAAGACCAACAAGCCGCCCATGGCCTCCCACAGCTGCTGCCGCAAGCTGTGCAATCACTTCCGCAACCTGACCGATGATCAGCTGCGCCTGATGATCCGCGAGGGCGGCTTCGTGGGTGTGAACTTCTACCCCCACTTCCTGGCGGAAAACGGCAAGGCGGATGCCGCGCTCATCGCTCGGCATATCGACCACATCTGCCAGCTGGGCGGCGCGGAGATCGTGGGCTTCGGCTCCGACTTCGACGGCATTGAGGTCACCCCCAGCGATGTGAACCACCCCGGCGAGATCCCCAACCTGCTGGAGGCCCTGCGCAAGCTGGGCTATGACGATGCCGCCATTGCTGGCATCGCCGGTGAAAACCTGAAAAAGTACTTCCAGCGCATTGCATGATGGCTCCTATATTTCAATAACCTTTGCACGATGGTTTTGCTCCATCGTGCTTTTTTGATACCGTTCAGCCCCGAAAACTGACCGATGAGGCAAAAATCCCCCTTTTTCCTTCGCAGGCTGGTATAATCGGCCCTGCAATAACACCTGTGGAGGAGCTTATGGACGCCATCAAAACCATGGACCTGACCAAGCAATACAAAGATGTGACTGCCGTCGATCACCTGAACCTGACCATCCGGCAGGGCGAACTGTTTTCCCTGCTGGGCGTGAACGGCGCAGGCAAGACCACCACCATCAAGATGCTTTCCTGTCTTTCCGCCCCTACCAGCGGCGATGCCCTTGTGGGCGGCAGCAGCATCGTCAGCGACGCACTGAAGGTGAAGAGCCTCATCGGCGTTTCGCCCCAGGAGACCGCCGTTGCCCCCAACCTGTCCGTGAAGGAAAATCTGGAGCTCATGTGCGGCATCCACGGCTTTGCCCGGGACAAACGCCTGGCCAAAGTGGACGAGCTTTCGCGCCAGCTGGATCTGAACAGCGTTCTTTCCAAGCGGGCCGGGAAGCTCTCCGGCGGCTGGCAGCGCAGGGTCAGCATCGCCATGGCCCTGATCAGCGAGCCCGCCATCCTCTTCCTGGACGAGCCCACCCTGGGCCTGGACGTGATCGCCCGCAGCGAGCTGTGGGATGTGATCCGCGCCCTGAAGGGGAAGATCACCATCATCCTGACCACCCACTACATGGAGGAAGCCGAAGCCCTGTCCGACCGCATCGGCATTATGAAAAGCGGCCGCCTGCTGATGACCGGCACAGCCGGTGAGCTGATGGCCCATGCCGGTACCGACCGGTTTGAGGATGCGTTTATTTCCATCGTGAAGGAGGCTCAAGCATGAGAACTTTTCTGTTTGCCAAACGCTGCGCCAAGGAGATCCTGCGCGACCCGCTGAACATGATGTTCGGCCTTGGGTTCCCCATCGTTCTGCTTCTGCTGCTCAGTGCCATCCAGGCCAATATCCCCGTGCCGCTGTTCACCATTGAAAAGCTGGCCCCGGGGCTGAGCGTCTTCGGGCTTTCCTTCATGACGCTGTTCTCCGCCACCCTGGTGGCCCGTGACCGGGAGAGTGCCTTCCTGCAGCGGCTGTACACCACGCCCCTGCGGCCGGTGGATTACATCCTGGGCTACATGCTGCCCCTGCTGCCCATCGCCGTGGCGCAGAGCGGCGTGTGCTACCTGGCAGCCATGCTGCTGGGCCTGCCCGCGAGCATCCACATCCTGCATGCGCTGTGGACGCTGCTGCCCATCGCCGCGTTTTACATTGCCCTGGGCCTGTTGTGCGGCAGCGTGTTCAATGTGAAGCAGGTGGGCGGCATCTGCGGTGCGCTGCTGACCAACCTTTCCGCCTGGCTTTCCGGCATCTGGTTCGATCTGGATCTGGTGGGCGGTGCGTTTGCCAAGGTGGCCTATGCGCTGCCCTTCGTCCACGGAGTGGAGGCCCAGCGTGCCGTGGTGGGCGGCGACCTGGCCGGGGCCTGGCCTCACCTGCTGCCCGTCATCGGTTATGCGGCGGTGATTCTCGCTGGGGCGGTGGTGCTGTTCCTGCGGCAGATGAAAAAGCAGTAACGTATACCCGGCGTGGTGCGATGCCATACTAACGGTCAGGATCGACACCCGGGAGGCACCGCCATGCTCCGCACCGAAAACCTGACCAAGCTCTACCCCCTCAGCGGCGGCACCGTGGCCGCGCTGGATCATGTGAACCTGCATGTGAAGGCAAGCGAGTACGCCGCCATCATCGGCCCCAGCGGCAGCGGCAAAAGCACGCTGATGCACATCTTAGGCTGCCTGGATAACCCTTCCTCCGGCAGCTACTGCCTGCACGGGCGTGACGTGGCCTCCCTGGGCAAGGACGAGCTGGCCCGGGTGCGGGGCGAGGAGATCGGCTTTGTGTTCCAGGGCTTCCAGCTGCTGCCGCGCCTGACTGCCGAGGAAAACGTGGCCCTGCCCCTGCTTTTGTGCGGTATCCCCGCCCGACAACGCACCGAAACCGCCCGCCGCCTTTTGACCCGGGTGGGCCTGGGGCAGCGGCTGCAGCACACCCCCAGCCAGCTTTCCGGCGGCCAGCAGCAGCGGGTGGCCATCGCCCGGGCCCTGGCCCGCGACCCGGCTGTGCTTCTGGCCGACGAGCCCACCGGCAACCTGGACGGACAAGCCACCGCCGACGTGCTGGCCCTGCTGGATGAACTCCACCAGGAGGGCCGTACCATCCTGCTCATCACCCACGATGGCGTGGTCGCCCAGCGCGCCCAGCGGCAGATCGCCATCAGCCAGGGGCGCATCATTCATGATTCCGGCATAAAAAACCCTTCTTTCGACAATTTTTCTCCAAAAATTATGACAAAATGATTGCAAATCTACTTGATTTATTTCATATTTTATCGTACAATTGATCCAGTGCCTTATCTTTTGGGGTGCAAATGAGGAAGGGTGTAAGTATTATGGGCAAGCGCATTCTGCTGGTTGACGACGAGCCGTTGATTCTCAAGGGCCTGAAATATACGCTGGAACAGGAAGGTTATGAAACCGACAGTGCCATGGACGGCGAGGAGGCTCTCACCAAGTTCTTTGCGCAGCCTTATGACATGATCCTGCTGGACGTGATGCTGCCCAAGCTGGACGGCATCAGCGTGTGCCAGCGCATCCGCGAGCACAGCAATGTGCCGATCATCATGCTCACCGCCAAGGGCGAGGATATGGACAAGATCCTGGGCCTGGAATACGGTGCGGATGATTATATGACCAAGCCCTTCAACATCCTGGAGGTCAAGGCCCGCATCAAGACCATCCTGCGCCGTGCAGGCGGCATGCAGCCCGTGGAGGAGAAAAAGGTGCTGCGCGTGCGCGACATGGAGGTCAACCTCATCAAGCGCACGGTGACCCTGGCCGGCAAGGAGGTTCGCCTCACCGCCAAGGAATTCGACCTGCTGCAACTGTTCATCAACAACCGCGGCAAGGTCTTCAGCCGCGAGCAGATGCTGGAAACTGTTTGGAAATACGACTATACCGGCGACGCCCGTACCGTGGACGTGCACATCCGCCGCCTGCGCGAGAAGATCGAGCGCAATACCTCCCAGCCGGAATTTATCTTTACCAAATGGGGAGTTGGTTACTATTTCACGGACAAGGACTAAGCTCCTGCCTTGGGCCAGCATCAGGTGGAAGATCCTGCTGGCCTTTCTTTTGATTATAGGCAGTTCTTTTGCGATCATGGCCTCTTCTCTTACCAACCTGGTCAGCGATCACCTTTATGAGCAGCGCATCCGTCAAGACAGCCTTTCTGTTGAAAAGCTGGCCACGACCTTTGCGCCGCTTTTTCAGTCTGCCCAGGGGGATGCCCTGCAGGAAGCCCTGGTGGCCGCAGGCGGTGAAATGGGCGGCCGCCTCATGGTCATCGACGAGGACGGCAAGGTGCAGTTCGACAGCTTTTCCCGTTTGTGCGGAATACGCCTGCAATTGCCCGAGGTGCTGAGCATCCTCACCGGCGGCCAGAACACCGCCTACGGCATCCACCATCTGGAGGGCGGCCAGCACTCCCTCACCGCCGACGCAGCAGATGAATATGTGGCTTACTGCACCGCCAGCATCATTGGCACCCGGGGCCGCCTGGGCGTGCTGCTTTTTGTTGCGCCCGTGCAGGAGATGATGACCAGCCTGAACAACGTTCAACAGCAGCTCTTGCGCGTGTTCCTGGTGATCGCCACCGCTGCGCTGGTGGTGGCGATGGTGTTCTCCCGGGTCATCACCCGGCCCATCACCGCCCTGACCCGTACCATTCAGAAAATGGGCAAGGGCGACCTGTCTGCCCGTGTGAAGGTGCGCGGCTCCGGCGAAATGCGCCAGCTGGCGGAAAGCTACAACACCATGGCAGACCAGCTGGAACGGCTGGACCGCAGCCGCAACCAGTTTGTTTCCAACGCCTCCCACGAATTGAAAACGCCCCTGGCCACCATGAAGATCCTGCTGGAGAGCCTGATCTACCAGCCGGATATGCCTGCCGAGCTCCGGGCAGAATTCATGCAGGACATGAACCATGAGATCGACCGGCTGACCAGCATCATCACCGATCTTTTGACCCTGACCCAGATGGACAGCCGCCGCATGGAGCTGCATACCTCCCTGGTGGACCTGTCCGAGCTGACTGAGGAGACCCTGCGCCTCCTGACCCCTGCTGCCGAGCAGCGCGGCCAGAACCTGACGGGCCGCGTCACCCCCGGCTGCACCCTGGTGGCCGACCGCTCCAAGCTGAGCCAGGTCATCTACAACCTGACGGAAAACGGCCTGAAGTACACCCCCGACGGCGGCGAAGTGTCCGTAACGCTCTCGGTGGAAGGCCGCACAGCGGTGCTCACCGTGAAGGACAACGGCGTGGGCATCCCTCCGGAGGATCAGGGCCACATTTTCGAGCGATTCTACCGGGTGGACAAGGCCCGCTCCCGGGAAACCGGCGGCACCGGCCTGGGCTTGAGCATCGTGCGGCAGATGGTCACGCTGCACAAGGGGCAGATCACCGTGGAAAGCGCGCCGGGCGAAGGCTCCACCTTCATCGTACGCCTGCCCATGGACGGCAAGGAGGTATCCGCATCATGAAAAAACGGCTGATCCCCCTCCTGCTGGCACTGCTTTTGCTTACCGCCTGCACCGCTCCCGGCGCAGGCCGCACCGGCACCACCGCCACCAATGTGCCCGGCACCGCTCCCGTCCGGCCCGAGGCCATCGCCCCCGAAGACCTGGACAGTCGCGAGACCGCTACCCTGTATTTCCGCTACCTGTCCGAGCCTTATCTGGCCCCGGAAACGCGCATCATCACCCACTCCCCGTCCAAGCCCTACGAGCTTTCCCTGCTCACCGAGCTGCTCTCCGGCCCCGGCACCCATGCCGCCGACCTGACCAGCCTGTTCCCCACCGGCACCCAGGTGCTCTCCACCGTGACCCAGGGCCGCACCCTGTTCGTCACCCTGAGCCAGGAGATCATGTCCGGCTATGCGGACGACAAAAACGTGTCCCAACAGGAGCAGCAGCTCCGCCGCCAGCTTTGCATGCAAAGCCTGGTGGCCACCATCACCGAGAATTGCGATATCGACC
The DNA here is from genome assembly GCA_017938695.1 of Clostridia bacterium. Taxonomy (GTDB): domain Bacteria; phylum Bacillota; class Clostridia; order Christensenellales; family Aristaeellaceae; genus UBA11524. Next base: position 16,325 of record JAGBBA010000002.1, read on the forward strand.
AGGTGCAGATCCTGGTGGAGCAGACGGACAACACCTCCGGCAGCCTGCGCCTGCAGGAGCGGTACTTCCTGATCGATCCCCTGTCCACCTCCCTGGTGGGCCCCATGACCCGGGACGACGCTCTGCTGCTGACCCCCGGCAACACCGCTGAGGTGATTTGCCGTCTGTGGCTCAGCCGGGACTGGCAGCGGCTGTACCAGTACATCGCCCTGCGCGACCCCGTGACCGGCGTGGAGCGCAGCAGCTACCGCGACTTTGTTACCGCCATGGAAAACCTGCCCGTGCTGTGCGACTACGCCCTGTCCGGCGGCAGCGTAACGGCCGGTGGCGACCAGGCGACCTACTCCCTTTCCGCCGCCACGCTGCAATACAACCGGGAGACCCGGCACGAGGGCCGCATCCTGCGTCTGTGCCGGGAGAGCGGCATTTGGCGCGTGACGGTGAAACAGCTGACCGGCTGGCTGGAGGTGCAGTGATGAACAAGCGACTCGTTTGCCTGCTGCTGGCTCTACTCATGCTCACCGGCTGCCAGGCACCCATTGAAAACACATCCGTTCCGGCCCACACCCTGCCCCCGGCAGAGGCCAAACATGCCGCGCCCAGCGGCTTTGACGGGCTGAAGCACACTGCCACGGTGCCGCTCTTCCTGCCCAGCAGGGACGGACAGCGGCTTTTGACGGAGTACGTTACCCTGCCTCTGGATCACAGCCGTCACAGTGCCGAGGCCATCGTGCAGGCCCTGCTGAACTTCCCCGGCAGCGACCAGGCTGCGCCCCTGTCCGACCGGGTGACCCTGAGCCTGTACGGCCCTAATCCTGTGGAAGTTACCGGCGGCGTGTGCACGGTGAACCTGGCCGCCACCGCCCTGCAGCTGGATGTGGAAAGCCTGCACCGGGTCAGCGCGGCCATCACCGCCACCCTGTGCGAGCTGGACGATGTGCATTATGTGAATCTTTTAGTGGCCGACCGCGCCGTGAGCATGGACATCACCGGCCACCTGCCCCTGGGCAGCCAGACGGCCCGCCCCGGCGAGGAGCTCACCTCCCTGTGGGAGCAGATGGACGCCCGCCGCACGCCCCTGGGCGAAAAGCCTGCGGACACCCCCGTTACAGCAGTGGCGACCCTGTATTTCCCCCTGGCAAACGGCTCCGGCATCGTGGCTGAGACCCGCAACCTGACCTTCCCCGGCCAGGACCCCGACCAGCTGGCCGCCGGGCTGGTCACCGCGCTTTCGGCCGGTGCGCAGTATCTTTCCGGCGCAAGCCCCATGCCCGACCTTTCCACGCTGATGTCCGCCATGCCCCAGACCACCGAGCTGGACGACGGCGGCCGCATGATCAGCGTTTACTTCCACGCCGGGCTGGAAAACAGCCTGCGTGCCTCCGGAGTGGACATGCCCTGCCTGATCAGCGCGCTGACCTACACCCTGACCAGCTTCATCCCCTCGGTGACGTCGGTGCGCATCCACATCGGCAATGCGCCCCTCACCAGCCTGTACAGCGCGGTGCACGGCAACCTGATTTTCCAGAACGGGCTGATCCTGCGCCAGCAGTTTGCCTCCTACCCCATGGAGCAGGTGACGCTGTACTTTGCCTCCGGCGACCGGCTGACCAAGGTGCTGCGGCCCCTGCCCTATCACCAGGCCCAGTCCTTGCAGGCACTGCTGCTGGAATTGATCAAGGGCCCCACCCAAGCCGAGCTGGACGCCGGCTACGAGCCCGTTCTGCCCGACGGCCTGGACGAAAGCGACATTCTGGGCATGGCCCTGGAGGGCGATACCCTGCTGGTCAACCTTTCCCCCCGCTGTGCTGAATTGCTCCGCACCCAGGCCGCCTCCTGGGAGCAGGTAGCCTGTTACAGCCTGGTGAACACCCTGTGCGAATCCATCGGTGCCCGGCGCATGCGCTTCTTCTTCGGCGGCCAGATGGCCGAGGAGCTGGGCGGCACACTGTACTGGGGCGGCGAGTTCCTGGTGAACCCCAGCCTCATCGACCAAACATTGGGGTGAATATCATGCGTAGCCCGCTTTTTCAGCGACCAGGCTGCACAGCCATCCTTGCAGCCGGAGGTCTTCTTCTGGCCGCAGGGATGTTTTTGCTTCCCGGCCTGATGGGGCAAATTGCCGCCCTGTTGCTGGGGCTTTTGTGCATCCTTTGCGTGCACCTGCTTTCTTCCAGCCTGAACCTGCCCCATCCCTGGCATTTGTCCAGGCCCCTTCGCGCCCTGTGGCACATCACCCTCCACGGCGATGTGCTCCTCGCGCCCCGCAAGGTCACCCAGGCCTGCCTGCCCTTCACGCCCACAAGCCAGCCCAGGCTGCAATCCGGGGCGATCCTGTGGGCATCCGCCGCCACGGTGACCCATACCCTGGCGGAACCACGCGACCGCGACGCCATCCTGGCCGCCGTGAAGCCCCTGGGCTTTACCCCGGAGAAATTCCTGGCCCGCTGCCCCATCCTGGGGGAAGTGGAGGCCAATGGGCAAAAGGGCTATGTGGTGCGCGACGGCAACGGCTTCCGGGCCTATTTCCTGGGCGAGCCCGGGGCACTGCTCCCAGCCTGCACCCATGTGTGGGAGCAGCAGGAGCGTCCCCTGGCGGAGGACGACCCCGCCCGTCTGCCTGCCTCCCGGCCCGGGCTGTACGGCCTGGCCATGGCCCCCGCCGATGACGACGGCGTAGGCCCCCTGACCTACCTGGGCTCCCTGCTGGTGGAAACGCCCCTCCAGCACACCGATGCCCCCCAACGCCTGGCCAGCGGCGGCTTCCAGGTCACGGTGCTGCCTGCCGTCCAAGCACCGGAGCACACCGAGGCCCTCACCGCCCTTTCCACCGTGCAGGATATCCCCAAGCACTCTCTGCATGTGGCCCTGGAAGCATCCGGCGATAACAGCTACACCGTGCCCGACCCTGAGATCGACTGGGTGGAAGACATCCTGGCCATGCAGCAGCGTTCGATGCACCATACCATTGAAATGTACGGGGCCCTCTGTGCGCCCCTTTGTGTGGCACTGGCTGCCGTGGCGTGGCAGCTCCCGGCCTGGCTGATCCCCCTGGGCATGGTACTCACCCTGCCCCGCAGCCTGGATTTCCTCTGCTTCGGCCAGAAACCCCGCGCCCTGCCCGGCAGCATCATCCGGCTTTGCATTTGCGTTATGCTGTGCCTGGCTGGCGGCATGGGGCTGTATCATTTTGCCGGGTATGTATCGCCCCAGGATGCCCGCGACGGACTGGTCATCGCCTTCTGCGCCATGGCCACGCTGCTTTCGCTGGGACAGTCCGGCCTGGCCCTGAAGCTGGTATTGCCCCTGGGCGTAGCTGGCATCGCCGCGGCGTGGCTTATTCTGCAGGTGCCGGTGCTGCTTGGCGCGTTCTGCCTGCTGGCCGGGCTGCTCCTGGCCCTGGTACTGCGGCTTTTGCTCCGTCCGCTGGAATGTTCATGATTTTCCCACAAGTGTTCATAATCCGTTCATGCCAAGGACAAAATTATCCCGTACACTATGCTCGTAAACCACAAAAGGAGGTTTTTGCAAGATGAAAAAGCGTTTGCTTGGATATGTGGCTGTGGCCCTGGTGTGCATGATGGTGGGCTCCGCCCTGACACTGACCATCAACCCCACCGCCCAGGCCGAAGAAACCGTGACCACCGTGGTCACCAGCCCCTTTACCGCCGCCATCGCAGAGGTTCGCGGCAGCGTGGTGGGCGTCAACAATTATCAAACGGTGCGCTACTCCAACCGCAACACCTATGACCTGGACGACTTCTTTGGCGATTTCGGCTTCCCCTTCGGCGGCTTCGGCGGCTATGGCGGCGGCAACAGCTACGGCAGCGACCGCGGCCTGGAGGAGCAGGTGCAGGAAGTGCTGGCCGGTACCGGCTCGGGCGTGGTGGTTGGCGAAGGCTATGTGCTGACCAACTTCCACGTGGTGGAAGACGCCACCCGCCTGGAAATCTCCGTGAAGGAAGAGAGTAAGGAGGAAGCCACCACCTACGCCTCCACCCTGGTGGCCTTTGACGAAAACCTGGACGTGGCCGTGATCTACGCTCCCGAATTGAAGCTGACCCCCGTCAAGCTGGGCAACAGCGATTCCCTCCTGGTGGGCGACTGGGCCATCTGCATCGGCAATCCCCTGAGCGAGCAGTTCACCGGCACGGTGACCGTGGGCATCGTTTCCGCCCTGGACCGCGCCGTGTCCTCCACCACCTATGACAAGTACGGCCGCAAGGAAACCATCACCAACACCATGATCCAGACCGACGCGGCCATCAACGCCGGCAATTCCGGCGGCGGCATGTTCTCCGTCACCGGCGAACTGATGGGCATCCCCACCCTGAAGTACACCGGCTCCGCCTTCAGCGGCACCCCGGTGGACGGCATCGGCATGTGCATCCCCATCAACGCCGCCAAGCCCATCATTGAGGACGTGCTGAAGAACAACCTCACCGAGAACGTCAGCGACACCGCCTCCGCCGCTGAGGAAGCCACCGATACCTCCCTTATCGGCAAGCCCCGCATGGGCGTGAGCGTGGCCAACATCAACCAGAACAGCACCCTGGTGCTGCAGGGCATCCTGCCCAAGGGCGTGTATGTCAGCGAGGTTGAGGCTGGCTCCCCCGCCGAAAAGGCCGGTATGCTGCCCGGCGATATCATCGTGGACGTGGACGATACCATCGTCACCAACTCTGCCGAGATGAACACCATCATCTCCGCCAAGGGCGTGGGCGATATGCTGAAGGTGAAGGTCTACCGCGCCCCCGGCCTGGCTGACCTGATGGAGCAGGGCTCCGTTAACCCCGACGACATTCCCGACGGCGAGTATGTGGACCTGGAGGTCGTGCTGGCCATCGTGGATGAGATCAAGCAGTAACATCCGCAAAAAGAAGCAGGAGCATCAAGCTCCTGCTTCTTTTTTACTGCCCCTGGCAATGCGCCACCAGCGGCTGGATGTACTTTTCATCGGTCAGGTCATAGGACTTGCACAGCATCCGGTACATTTCGCTGTCCTCGCCCTCCTGCTTCTTGGTCATCGCCCGGAAGGCAGCCATCAGGGCCTTGTCCACCGCGCCCATCTTTTCATAATTCAGACCGCCCGGGAAGTAGAACGCCCTGATGCGTTCCCACTGCTCCTGGGTGAAGTTGCGGCGCAGGGCAGATTCGATCTCCGGGTTTTCCGCAGGACTGGCCCCGACCGCAAACACCGCGATGTTCTTCTTCAGCGGTTCAGCCACCTTCAGGAATTTTTTCAGGCCAATGATGGAACCGGCATGGCACCAGCCGCCGTAGACCAGGGTGTCGTAGGCACTCAAGTCCATGGCCTGCGCGTCCTTCCACGCCACGGCTTCGCAGTTCAGTGCCGCGCCGATCCACCCGGCGTACCGCTGGGTAAAGCCCGTTTTGCTCTGATAAATCACAATCGCTTTCATACGTCCTCCTTCTGTGCCAGGCGCAGAAACGCCTGATAGGCATGCTCCAGCCGGGCCAGCAGCTCGCTTTCCGGCAAGTCGGCAGCGCCGGTGGCCAGCATGGTGCCGATGCCCGTAGTGAATACCAGCATGTTCAGGTGCAGCTCCTTCGCCCTCTCCAGCGGAATGTTCAGCTGCCGGGCAATGCCCTGGGGCACCCGGGGATCGGCATCCCGTCCATACAGGTCGTCCAGAGTGTGCATGTACGGCCTTTTCCGCTGGATAAACAGCTGGAAGAGATGGGGTTCCGTCTTGGCATAGTGTACATACGCATAGCCCGTGGAGCGGAACAGATCCGCCGGGTCAATGTGCTGCGCCATGAACGCCTGCATGTGCTCTGCCGCCTTTTCTGCCACGGCCGCGCGGAGTTCCTCCATGCTGTTGCAGTAGCTGTAAATCGGCTGCACAGAGCAGCCCAGCTCGTCGGCGATACGCTTCACCAGCACCTGGGCAATGCCCTCCTGCCGGGTGATGGCGAAGGCTGCATCCACCACCATTTCCCGGGTGATCCTCTGTTTAGGCATAGCTACCTCCTTTTATATAAACCGATTATATAACTTGTTTATGTATCTGTCAACACAAAACCCTGCCGGGGTTTCCGGCAGGGCAAAGCTTACTTTTCCACAACCACCTTGCCATCCTTCACAGCCAGCTTCACCGTATCGCCCAGGGCGATGCGGCCAGCGATCAGCTCTTCGGACAGGGTGTCCTCCACCGTGCGCTGGATCACCCGGCGCAGGGGGCGCGCGCCGTACTTGGCGTCGTAGCCTTCCTTCGCCAGGAGGGTGGCGGCCTCGTCGTCCCAGGTCAGGTGCACGTCACGCTCCTTCAGGCGGTCGGCCACCTGGGAGAGCATCAGATCCGCTATGGCGCGGATGTCCTTTTCATCCAGGGCGTGGAACACGATCAGCTCGTCCACGCGGTTGATGAACTCGGGCCGGAACAGCTCCTTGACCTCCTTCATCACGGTGTCCTTCATCATTTCGTAGCTGCGCACGTCCGTCATGGCAGAGGCACCGAAGCCCATGCTGCGGCCAGTGCCCACGGTATGTGCACCGGCGTTGGAGGTCATCACGATGATGGTGTTCTTGAAGCTCACCACCCGGCCGGTGTTGTCCGTCAGGCGGCCATCCTCCAGGATCTGCAGCAGGATGTTGAACACCTCGGGGTGAGCCTTTTCCACCTCGTCCAGCAGCACCACGCTGTAAGGCTTGCGGCGCACGGCCTCGGTGAGCTGGCCGCCCTCCTCATAGCCCACATAGCCGGGGGGCGAGCCCACCAGGCGGGAGGTGGTGTGCTTCTCCATGTATTCGCTCATGTCGATGCGGATAACGCTGTCTTCGTCGCCGAACATGGCTTCGCCCAGGGCGCGGCACAATTCGGTCTTGCCCACACCGGTGGGGCCCAGGAAAATGAAGCTGCCAATGGGCCGCTTGGGGTCCTTCAGCCCGGCGCGGGCGCGGCGGATGGCACGGCTCACCGCGCTGACGGCCTCCTCCTGGCCAATGACCCGGCCATGGAGGGTTTCTTCCAGCTTCAGCAGGCGTTCGGCCTCGCTCTCGGTCATGCGCTGGGCCGGGATGCCCGTCCAGCTGGCCACGATAGAGGCGATGTCCTCCTCGGTCACCACGTCCCGGGCGGTGGACTGCTTCTCCGTCCAGGCGGCGCGCTTCATCTCGATCTCCTGGCGCAGGCAGCGTTCCTGGTCGCGCAGGGCGGCGGCCTTCTCAAAATCCTGGTGGCTGATGGCGTCCTTCTTCTCGATGATCACGCCTTCCAGCTGCTTCTCCTGCTCCTTCACATCCGGGGGCGCGGTGTAGGTCTGGATGCGCACACGGGAGGCGGCCTCGTCCATCAGGTCGATGGCCTTGTCGGGCAGGTAGCGGTCGGCAATATACCGGTCGGAGAGGCTCACGGAGGCAGCCAGGGCTTCATCGGTGATGCGCACTTTGTGATGGGCCTCATAGCGGTCGCGCAGACCGTGGAGGATCGCCAGGGCTTCTTCCGCCGTGGGTTCGCCCACCATCACCGGCTGGAAGCGGCGTTCCAGGGCCGCATCCTTCTCGATATGCTTGCGGTATTCATCCAGGGTGGTGGCACCGATGCACTGCACCTCGCCCCGGGCCAGGGCAGGCTTCATGATGTTGGCCGCGTCCAGGCTGCCTTCCGCCTGGCCCGCACCCACAATGGTATGGATTTCATCAATAAACAGCAGGATGTTCCCGGCCTTGCGCACCTCCGCCAGCACGGTCTTGACCCGCTCCTCGAACTCGCCGCGGAACTTGCTGCCAGCCACCATGCTGCCCAAATCCAGGCTCAGCACCTTTTTACCCACCAGCATTTCGGGGATGTTCCCCTGCACGATGCGCTGGGCCAGGCCCTCCACCACCGCGCTTTTGCCCACGCCAGGCTCGCCGATGAGCACCGGGTTGTTCTTGGTTCGGCGGATGAGAATTTGAATAATGCGCTGGATCTCCTTGTCCCGGCCGATCACCGGGTCAAGCTCGTTGTTCTCGGCTGCCTTGGTCAAATCACGGCTGTACTGCTCCAGCATTTTGCCGTCGGCCTTTTGGGGCTTGGCTTCGTCCTTCATCTGGGCTTCCTGGGGCCGCTCGGTGCGGATGCGCTGCACCAGCTGCTCCCGGGCTTGCTGGAAGTCCACCCCCAGCTGCCTGAGCAGATTGGCGGCCACGCCCTCGCCTTCACGGAGGATCGCCAGCCAGAAGTGCTCCGCACTCACATAGGTCTGGCCCAGGCGGCGGGATTCCAGGATGCTCAGTTCCAGCAGCTTCTTGGCCCGGGGCGTCATTTCAAACCGGGGCGTGCCGGACAGAAGCATCGTTTCGCTCCTGCGCTCGGAAAGCATGGACATGATCTGCTCATAGCTCACCTTGTCGCCGATGGCCGGGGGCAGGTGTTCCGCGTCCTCTTTGAGCAAGCCCAGCAGCATGTGCTCGGTGCCCACATAGGGCTGGCGCATTTCCGCCGCAGCACGCTGGGCCGCTGCCAGGGCGCGCTGGGCGCGTTCGGTAAATCGTCCAAAGATGGCCATATCGTTCCTCCCGTTAATCCTTCAGCATGGCGCGGATGCACTCGGCGCGCTTTTCGTCCAGTGCGCGGCCGGTGACGGTAGATTCCATCAACGCCTGCAGATTGGCTTCCTGCACCTGCTCCAGCATGGCGTCCAGGGTGGCCAGCTTCACAGGCAGCATGCCCATGGCCGCGCCCAGGCGCACGCCGCTCCAATGCTTGAAAAACTCATTCTGGCCCATGCACCGGGCATATTGCATGATGCCCCACGCCCGGTAGATGCTGTCTTCCAGGGCATTGCGGCCGTTTTGCAGCGATTTTTCCCTGAGGGCCAGCTCCATGTCCGTCAGTTGATGGCCCACGGCGGTCACCGCGCTGATCAGCTCCTGCTCGGTTCTTCCCAGGGTGACCTGGTTGGACACCAGGTACAGGTTGCCCAACGCCTCGGAGCCCTCGCCGTACACGCCCCGGATGGTCAGGCCCACCTTGGCCACGATCTGCCCCACGTTGCCCATCTGCTTGAGAATGGTCAGCATGGGCAGGTGGATCAAAAGCGATGCTCTCATGCCCGTGCCGGTGTTGGTGGGGCAGGCGGTGAGGTAGCCCAGCTGCTCGTCGTAGGCAAAGGACACCTGACGGCTGAGGGCGTCATCCATGCGGAAGCAGGCTTCCGCGGCCTCCTGCAAGGCCATGCCGCTGCGGATGGCCTGGATGCGCAGATGATCCTCCTCGTTCATCATGATGGATAGGCCTTCCGCCTCATTGAGCAGCACGGCGGCGGTGGCCGGATCACGCAGGAGATCCTTGCTGATCAGCCTGCACTCCGCCAGGGCCCTGCGCTGCACGTCGTCCATGTCGATGAGGCGCAAAAGCTCAAAGCCGCTGTCCTGCCCGGAAAGCCGCAGGGCGTTGCTGGTGCGGGCAATGCACATGGCCGCCGCGTCGGGCTTGTGGGCCACATCAAAGGGGATATCCTGATAGTTGCGGGCCAGCCGCACCCGGGAGGACAGCACGATGGGGTTGCTCATGCCTCCGCCTCCTTTGCCGCCAGCTCCTTCAGCTGGTCGCGAATGCGAGCCGCCGTTTCAAAATCCTCCACGGCGATGGCCTGCTCCATCTGCCGGGTCAGGTCCTCCTGGCGGTAGCGGCTGCGCTGGGCATCCTCGGTGGCCAAGGGCTTGCGCCCGGCATGCTGCACCCGGCCGTGGATCTGCAGCAGCATGGGCTGCAATTGCTCGTGGAAGGCCTCATAGCAGGCCGGACAGCCCAGGTGGCCGGTTTTGGTGAACTGGCTGAGCGTCGTGCGGCACCGGGGGCACACCACCTCCGGCTGCTTCTCCGCAGGGGTATCATTCCCGGTAATCGCCGATAATATGGAGCTGAGCAGGCTTTTGATATTGCCGCTGGCGATGTTCATATTCATTTTGGCCATGCAGTCGCCGCACAGGTGACGGGTGGTGAGTTCCTCCCCCACCATCACCGACAGGGTGTAGCTGGCCTCATTGACCTTGCATTCTTCACAAAGCATGGAAAACCATCCTTTCGCTTAACAGCTTATGCCTCACGGTTCTGCCGCGCCACGGCCGTGAGCATGCTTTTCAGGCTGCGGGCGCGCAGGGCGTCCTTCATCTGGTCAGGCACGGGGATCGCCAGTGCCTGGCTGGATATAGCAGCGCGCATGATCTCCGCCTCGTGGACGGTAACCACCTGCTGCTGGGCCAGCTGCCCCAGCAGGCGAACTGCCTCTTCTTCGGAAATGGCCGTGCCGATCCTCTCGTTGATGAGATACGCCAACCGCTGCTGGCCGCTTTCCACCACGCGGACGATGCGGATATATCCGCCCCCGCCCCGCCGGGACTCGATCACATAACCGTCGTCCAGGGTGAAGCGGGTGGCCAGCACATAGTTGATCTGGCTGGGCGCACAGCCGAAATACTCGGCCAGCTCGTTGCGCTTCAGCTCGACCTCGGTTTCCTCCTGGCTCAAGAGCGTTTTGATAAAGCTCTCAATGGAATCGCTTAATCTCATGGTCATCCCTCAATTCTGACTATCTTTGACCAAAACAAGTATACCACAAGGAGCATGACTTTGCAAGCCATGACCCTTGTGGTATAAATTCGGAATGCTGAATTCGGAATTGAGCGTGTGGACGGTAACTAAATTCCGCATTACGCATTCCGCATTCCGAATTCAAAAAAATCATGCCGGAGAGCGATGCTCTCCGGCTGATTTTTTACTTCTTGATCTGGTTCAGTGCGGCGTTGAGGGCCAGCAGCTGTTCCTTGCTGAAGGACACGTTGGCAGCACCCATCAGGCTGGTGAGGCGCAGCACGGTGAAGCCGCCCATCATCTTCATCATGTCGGGGGTCACGTCAAAGCCCATGGCCTTGCCGCCCTGCATCTGGCCCATGATCTGCTGCATCAGCTGACCAAAGAGCTGGGCACCGGCGGGGTTCTTCATGATGTCGTCCATCTTGTCGTTCAGGGAGAAGTAGCCCTCGGGCTCGGTGATGTCGAACCAGTTCAGGATCGCGCCCTTCTCCTTCAGGCGATAGGCGTCGTTGAACTTCTCCACCTTCACGATCACGCTGTCGTCGGTGCAGTCACCGGCCACCGCATGGAGCTTGCTCACGCCGGCGTTGGGCACATCGAAGTAGAAGAAGTGATCCGCAGCGGCCTTCTTGCCCAGGGATTCGCCGTTCACGAACAGCTCTACTTCGGGCAGGTTGGAGTACACGGTGACGCGGGTCACGTCCTCCACACGGTCCACATAACGCTTGCCGCAGATGTGCACGAAGGGATCGTCGCTCAGCCAGGCCTTGTAGGCATAGAAGGCGTCCTTCTTGTACTTGCGGTCGAAGGTCATCAGGCCCTTGTGGTTCTGGCCGTTCTCGCCGCCCTCGGCACGGTTGTCGGCACCGAAGTCGAACATGTTCCACACATGGGTGGCCCAGATGTACTTGCGGGTGAACAGCTGCTTGATCAGCTCCTCATGATAGAAGGCCTGGTATTCCTCGGTGTAGTCGCCCTGGGTAGGCTTGGAGGTGTGCCAGTTCAGAGCCTCGCAGCCGTACTCGGAAACGCCCACGGGGATGTTGGGGTACTTGGCGTGGAACTGGTCGAACCAGGGGCCGTTCATGGTGGTGTCGCCGCCATACCAGCCGAAGTAGTGGTTCCAGCTCACCACATCAGGGATCTGCACATACTCGGCATCCATGCTGCACATGGACACGATGGCCATGGTGGTCAGACGGGTCTTGTCCATCTCGTGGGCCAGGTCGTTCAGAATGCGGTGGTTCTCCAGCAGGTCGGGATCCTCCGCGCCCTTCATGGTGATCTCGTTGGACAGGCCCCACACCACGATGGAGGCATGGTTGTAGTTCTGGGTGATGAGCTCCTTCATCTGGGAGATGGTGTTCTCACGGCCCTTGGGCATGTGCTGGGAGATGTAGGGGATCTCCGCCCAGATGACCAGACCCTTCTCGTCGCACAGGTCGTAGAAATACTGGTCGTGCTGGTAGTGGGCCAGGCGGATGGTGGTGGCACCCAGCTCCATGATGTAGCCGATATCCTCTTCGTGGTGCTCAGGCAGCAGCGCGTTGCCGATGCCCCAGCGGTCCTGGTGACGGCTCACGCCGCGCAGGGGGTACTCCTCGCCGTTGAGGATGAAGCCGTTCTCAGGATCGATCTTGAAGGTACGGCAGCCGAAGCGGGCGGACACCTGGTCGATCACTTCGCCGTTTTCGATCAGCTCCACCTCGGCGGTGTACAGGTAGGGATCCTTGCGGCCGTGCCACAGGTGCACGTTCTCGATGGTGATCTCATGCTCGGTCTTGCAGGCGCACAGGGTTTCTTCGGAAATCACGCAACCGCAGGCGGCCTTCACGGTGTAGCGCAGCTGCTGGCCTTCCTTCACGCCGGTCACCCACACCTGGGTCTTGACCTTGGCGTCCTTGCCCTCCACCACGGGGGTCACAGCCAGGCCGGGGCCGCCGTAGTATTCCAGGTCGAAGTGGCTCTCGCCCACGCAGATCAGGTTCACGTCGCGGTAGATGCCGCCGTAGAAGGTGAAGTCTGCCACCTGGGGATACACATGGTCGTTGGCGGAGTTGTCCACAGAAATAGCCACCAGGGTGGATTCCTTCAGGGCTTCGGTCACGTCCACACGCCAGGTGGAGTAGCCGCCGTCGTGATGGGCCAGGTGCTTGCCGCCCACATACACATCAGCAGAGGAATTGGCACCGCGGATCTCCAGATAATACTTGGCGGCGGCGGGGATCTCCTCGCGGTCGATCTCCTTCACATACCAGCAGGTGCCGAAATAGCACTTGCCGGGGCCTTCCTGGCCGTCGATGGCATTCCAGGAATGGGGCAGGCTGACCCAATAAGGCAGCTGGGGCACCTGCGCGGGATTGTGCTGGGCATCCTTGGTAAAAGCCCACTTGCGGTTCAGATTCATGATCTGGCGCATTTTACATCTTCCTTTCTCTTTGCAAATCGAGAAGGTGCCCCGCCTACGGAACACCTTCTCGTGTAATCAACCGGGGGAAATTATGCCTTGACTTCATGGCGGGCCTTCAGCTCGGCCTGCATGGTAGCCAGGTTCTTCTTGTTCAGGTTGTAGATCAGGCCCAGGCCCACGAACTGCATCACGGCACTCAGCAGGTACAGAGCAGCCACCAGGTAACGCATGTTCAGAGCGGTCTCGGGGGTCTGGTTGGCACCCAGGGTGCCCACATAGCCCAGAGCGGTCATCACGACCAGAGCCAGAGCGGGGCCAACGCCCTGAGCCAGCTTACGGAAGAAGGAGTGCAGAGCATACACGGTGCCTTCCTCGCGGTTGCCGGTCTTCCACTCGTTGTAGTCGATGGCGTCGCCCATCATGGCCCAGGACACAGTGGAGTACACGCCCATGCCCAGGGAGTTCAGCAGCTGGCAGACAACATAGATGGCAATGCCCTTGCCGTCGGGGGTGATGGGCAGGATCAGCATCAGGCCGCAGGCGATCATGGAGCAGATGGCACCGATGGTGGCCAGCTCCTTCTTGCCGTACTTGGTCACCATCTTACGGGCAAGAGGAGTGAAGATCACGATGGGAATCATGGAGAACAGAGACACCAGACCGGAGATCTAGGGATTCTGGAAGTAAATCTGGAAGGTAACGGAAACAGCGGTGGTGGCTGCCTGCATACCGATGAACATACCCATAGCAGCCAGGGTGGCACCCACAGCAGGACGGTTCTTCAGGAAGTTGGTCATGGCCTTCACCACGTTGAACTTCTCAAAGGCTTCGCCGGTGGTAGCATTCTGGGTATCCACACGGATTTCGGTGTTCTTGATCATAAACTGGAAGCAGATGAAGCCCAGCACACCCATGATCAGAGCGGTAACAAACACCATGGGACCGTTGAGGGACTTATCCTCGTTATAGATCAGGAAGGGCAGGATCACCATGGGCAGCATGTTGCCCACCATGGAACCCACAGAACGCCAGGCAGACAGGGAAGCGCGGTCGGCTTCCTTATCAGAGATCAGGGACAACAGGGAGCCATAGGGCACGTTGGCCACGGTGTAGAAAGCATCCCACACGATGTAGCCAGCCATGAAGATGATGATCTTCGCCCACACAGGAGCATTGGGGAAGGGCAGGAAGCAGCAGGCACCGCCCACAATCAGGCCAATGGAGCCCACCCAGATGTACTGCAAGAACTTGTTGCGCTTGTACTGGTGCTTGTCAGCGTCGATCATGGAGCCGATCAGCGGATCGTTGATGGCGTCCCACACCTGCAAGATGATGATCAGCAGGGAATACCATGCGCTCAGGCCCATGACCTGAGTCCAGAACAGAGCCATCGTTCCCTTCAGAGCAAAGGACATATTGCAGCCCAGATCACCGGCGGCATAGGCAAGGTTGTCGATCATGCCAAACTTGCGCTTCTGCTTGATTTCAGCCATAGTTTTACCATTCCTTTCAAAGAGCTTTCCCTTTTTTATTTGGTCGTTCCTATCCTCCCGACAAAAATCGTCAGGCTCAGATGACTTTATTGTAATCCTGCCGCTTCGCAACAGTTATAATTTTTTTTGTGATTATCCGTAAGTTTTTTTCACGCCCTGGTTTTGCCATAAAAATTATACGAAATCGGAGAAAAATAAGAAGGTTTTTCCGCACACACTGTCGAACATGTAAGAAGAATTGTAAGCAATCTATGATAAGGGGGTGAAATGCATGGGGTATCAGGCAGAAATTGACTTTCTGTGCCTTGTCATGAAAAAATACGGTGTGCAAACGTTGCGCTTTCCCCGTGCCAATCCACCTGTGATTGACCTGGGGCTGCGCGAGAACATCCATCTCATCAATCTGCAAAACGATTTTTTTGCCGCCATGCAGGATCGTACCCTGTATGCTGTTGATGATGCGCTTCTGTGCCACTACAACACCCTGCTCCTGCCCGAGGGCGACGAGGTGCTGCTGGTGGGCCCCTATCTCACCCAGGATGTGACCGAGCAGACCCTGCTGGCCCTGATGGACAAGCACCGTCTGCCCTCCAGCATGCTGCCGGTGATCACCCATTACTACAAGGCGCTGCCGGTGATCATCGTCAACGACAGCATGATGCTCGGTCTGATGAACGCCCTGGCCGAACGGCTGTGGGGCAGCGACCAGGTCTACGAGTCCCGCTACATCGAAAACGCCAGCCTGACGGATATCATCCGCAATGAGGATCCGGCCCACCTGTCCAAGATTATGGACGCAGCCGACCTGAAGCTGATGGAGGCCCGCTACGAGGCTGAAAACCACCTGATGTACGCCGTTTCCCACGGCATGACCCACCAGGCCCAGTTGATGATCTCCCATGCCAACGAGCATGTGCTGGAGCAGCGCACGCTGGACAACCTGCGCAACATCAAGAATTACGGCATCGTGCTCAACACCCTTCTGCGCAAGGCGGCCGAGGATGGCTCTGTGCATCCCCTGCACATCGACCAGCTTTCCTCCGCCATGGCCCGCCGCCTGGAGCAGCTGCGCTCCCCTGCTGATGCGCTGAAGCTGTTCAGCACCATGGTGCACAAATACTGCCTGCTGGTGAAGAACCACTCCATGAAGAATTATTCCCAGCTGGTGCAGCATGTAATCCTGCGCATCGACGCCGACCTGACTGCCGATCTGAGCCTGAAAGCCCACGCGGAGTTCCTCAGCGTGAATCCCAGCTATCTTTCCACCCTGTTCAAGCGCGAGACCGGCATGACCCTCACCGACTATGTGAACCGTCAGCGCGTGGAGCACGGCATTTTCCTGCTCAACGCCACCGACATGCAGGTGCAGACCATCGCCCAGTACTGCGGCATCCCCGATGTGAACTATTTCACCAAGACCTTCAAAAAATTCATCGGCAAGACCCCCAAGGAGTACCGCCAGGATATCCGCGGGCGGTGATCCTCTCCACTGAAAGGAATATGCCCCATGCTTCGCTTTCTGGTATTTACCGACCTGCACATGGAAGACTGCCAGGACGGCCCCGAGCGGCTGGAAACCATCCTGCGCCACGCCAAAGACGAGCAGGTGGATTTCATCGTTTCCCTGGGGGACCTTTGCTTTCCTGTCGAGCAGCACGCCCATGTGATGGACAGGCTGAACACCTGCGGCATCCCCGTGCACCACACCATCGGCAACCATGATGTGCAGGAATGGGACATCGCCCACTCGCTGCGTTTTCTGGGCAAGGAACGCCCCTGGGAGGCCTTCGAAGCCGGGGGATACAAGTTCATCATCCTGGATACCTGCTACTGGAAAAGCGAAAACGGTGCGTTCCACTTTCCCAACAAAGAGCGTATCCCCTCCCTCTACCCATGGGTTCCGGAGGAACAGCTGGCCTGGCTGAAGGAGCAGCTCGCCGACGGGAAGAAGTATGTGATCTTCTCCCACATGAGCCTGGTGAACCCCTTCGCCCGCCGCGGCATTGCCAACAAAGAGGCCATCCAGCAGCTGTTTGAGGGCAAGGATATCCTGCTGTGCATGAACGGCCACGACCACGGCAGCGACCTGAAATGGGTGAACGGCGTGCCCTACTGCACCGTCAGCTCCGCCTCCCAGTTCTGCTGGTGGGGCGGCGATCCGCCCCGGGTGGAAAACATCTTCTACAAGGATCCCCTGCATGTGATCGTGGAGATCGACGATCAGGAGATCCGCATCCTGGGCATGGAGAGCGAATTCGCCGGCCTGACGCCGGAGGATGTGGGCGTGACGGATTACCGCTGGAACGGTGTGGATGTGCACCCCCGGGCCCAGTCCCATACCATCAAACGACAGCAATAAGAAAAAGCCCCTCTGCCTGACGAGTTGTTTTGTCAAGGGTGTTTTCACATTTTCGCCACTGGCAGATGCTTGGCATTTGCCAACGTAATGTGAAACACATTACGGCAACACAGCATTTCAATCGCAATACAGAAGTAGAACAATCAGAATCACAGAAGACACACCCTGAACTATTTCGCTTCAGGGTGTGTCTTTTATTCCATCAATTTGCTTTTTGAATGTGCTTACTAATGAAATTCGTCTTAATAAGTAAGGGCTGCGACTTATCATCATAGCCCTATACTTGTTTCTGCCGTCAGGCCTTTTGCTGGTTCATTGCAAAGGAGATGATATCTGCAACGGCCTCCACAATCAGAGAGATGCCAGTGAAAACCCACAGATAGACCGTAGTGGCAAAGGGATTGAAGAAAATGATCAGAGAGCAGATGATCGCAATGGCTGCGGAAATCGCAACGATATACCACCGATCATTGCCCAGACGGCGCTGATCAACGGCAGTCTGGATCTTCTCCACGCCCAGCATCATCAACGCCACCGCATAGATGATTCCCAGGAAAGGTACAGCAGCCATCAGCCACTGATAGCGGAAGGCACAGAAACCGCCGATCAGCAGCATGATCAGACCACGGGAAAGACTGCGCTGTTCCGCTGCTGTTTGGGCAGAGGTGCGGAAGTAACGGATGATCTCCAGCAAGCCCTTGACCATCAGGCCAATGCCGGCACAGATAATGATGCCGGAGGTAAAGCCTACGGGCTTGATCAGCAGCAGAATACCGACGATCAGCTCTGCCACACAGAGGATCAATGCGTTGATTTTCTTATCCTTGTTCATGGCTATCCTTCTTTCTTTATCTGTTGTTTCCAAAGTAAATGAGTGCCAGCACACCGGGGCCTGCGTGTGCGCCAATGATGGGGCCGATGTCGGCGATGATGACCTGCGCCTCCGGGAATCGGCTGGTGATCATGTCAGCAAGGCTCGCGGCAGTATTCGGGCAATTCCCATGACCGATCACAATGCGGCGGCTGATGTCCGGCAGCCAACCGGCTTCCAGGTACTCCATCAGCTTGCGCAGCGCTTGCCGCTGGCCGCGCGGCTTCTGCATGGCTTGCAGCTTGCCCTGTTCATCCACATGCAGGAGGGGCTTGATATTCAGGATAGTTCCCATGGCAGCCGCAGCCGCTGATACTCTGCCGCCGTGCTTCAGATGCGCAAAGGTATCCACCGTGAACCAGTGACAGACCTGCAGGCGGTGCTGCTCGATCCATTGCGCCAGCTCGTCAATGGAAAGCCCTGCTGCCTGCAAACGGGCGGCTTCATGGACAAGAAGCCCCTCGCCGATGGAAGCGGCAAGCGAATCAACACAGAGGATCTTTCGCTGCGGATATGCTGCCTTCAGCTCTGCAATGCACATTCTTGCAGCATTGATCGTGCCGGAAAGCCCGGAAGTAAAGCAGATATACAGTACGTCATACCCGCTTTTCAGCGCCTTCTCAAAGGCTTTGCGGTAGGTCTGGGGATTGATCTGCGAGGTGGATGCAAACTGTCCCTCGCGCAGCATCTGGTAGAATGCGTCCGTCATGAGATTCCCATGCGGCCCGTAGGTGTAGGCGGCATCACCCACCTGTACCTCCATGGGAATGACCTCGATGGACGGCAGTCCGCTTTGCAGCGCCGTGTTCAGGTCAGCCGTTGCATCCGTGAATATCCTGTAGGACGGAAACACCTGCGTTGCCATCGTTATTTCCCCTTGCAGCCGGAGCAATGTGCGCAGCTCCACAGTTCATCCGCCTTGGGCGTCCAGTTGGCGGCATAAGGCGTGGTCTTGTCGCAGAGGTGATCCACGTCCTCCGGGCTTTCGTAGTCCGTGCTGACAGCGCCGGTGGCCTTGACCATGGCCCGCAGCTTTTCGGGATTCTCCAGCATCGGGCAGGGACGCAGCATGTTGTCGTTGAAGGGCTGGCCTTCCTTGTAGGCCATGAACAGCGGGCTCTTGAGGGCTTCCAGCAGCGTCACGTCATGGATGTTGCAGTTGGAATAGTGGATGAACACGCAGGGTTCCACATCGCCCTTGGCGTTGATGTGCAGATAGTTCCTGCCACCGGCAATGCAGCCGCCCACATACTCCGCGTCGTTCTGGAAGTCCATGGAGAAGATCGGCTTGGTCTGACGGTAGCTGCGGATGCGCTTCATGACGGTCTCGCGCTGATCGGGCGTAGGCAGCAGTTCAGGCGCGGCGGCATTGCCCACGGGCATGTAGTGGAAGAACCACACGAACAGCGCGCCGGAATCGATCATGTAGTCGAAGAATTCCTCGCTGGAGATGTCGGCGTAATTCTTGCTGGTGTAGCAGGTGGAAATGCCGAAGGGCAGCTTGTGTTCCTTCAGCAGCCGCATGGCGTTTGCAACCTTCTGATATACGCCCTCGCCGCGGCGGCCATCGTTGGCGTCCTCGAAACCTTCCAGAGAAATGGCAGGCACAAAGTTCTTCACACGCAGCATCTCCTGGCAGAATGCCTCGTCGATCAGCGTGCCGTTGGTGAAGGACAGGAACTCGCAGTCCGGGTGCATCTCGCACAGCTTGATCAGATCAGCCTTGCGTACCAGCGGCTCGCCGCCGGTGTAGATGTAGAAGTAGGTGCCCATCTCCTTGCCCTGGCGGATGATGGAATCAATGGTTTCCAGGCTCAGGTTCAGGCGGTTGCCGTACTCGGCAGCCCAGCAGCCGGTACAATGCAGGTTGCAGGCAGAGGTAGGATCCAGCAGGATCGCCCACGGCACGTTGCAGCCCTCGCGCTTCTTCACTTCTTCCTGAATGGCGCTGCCCTTCAGGCTGGCGTTGAACAGGAAGTTCTGGAAGAATGCCTTGCGCACGCCGGGATCCAGCTCGTAAAGCTTCAGGATCAGCTGATACCAGTTGTTCTTCTCGGCAATCGCGGTGCGCAGAGCGGAACGCTGCCCCTCGTACCAGCCTTCGGGCAGCAGCTTGTCTGCCAGCGCCATCAGCTTGGGGATATTCTCGTCCGGGTTGCCCTCGATGTACTTCAGGGCCTGGTTGACAGCAAATTGCTGCACGGTGTCTTTTACGCTCATCAGAAATGCTCCTTTCGTCGGTGGGTTGAAAAAAGCATAGGCTGGTTTTGTCAAAATGTCATGGGACAGATGTGGACCATCCGTCCCATTTTGCGACAGATGCGGCAAAGTGTTACACTTTGGGACAAACGGCAGGAAGTGTCCCTTGTTGCTGTCCCCGATCCCGGTTAATCTATCCGTACTATGACCATCGGAGGAAAGCATCATGGCGGCAAGCACCAACCGCATTCTGATCGAGACCTTTGTCCGCAAGGCGCTGCGGGATGTCCAGTCCGCGCCGGAGCGGAGCATCCGCAATCTGGTGGATATGGGGCTGACCTTCAGCAAGGGGCGGTTCCAGACCCGGCTGTTCCAGAGCGTGCAGCATATGCTGACGGATGAACACAGTGCCTATTATCCGCTGGTTCGCAACATCGTGACCAATGTGGAGCATGACCGGCTGCTGAACTTTGGCATGAACGTGGGATACAACAGCTGCACCCTGGGCGCAAGAAGAATCAGGCAGATCGAAGCCGAAGAGGGCTTCAACATTCCGTGGACGCTGTATCTGGAAATCGACAAGGCGACCTTCACGCAGCATCAGACGGACTATGATGACCTGATCTGCCAGGGCAAGGAGCTGGGCATCTACACCTGGTTCATTTCTGCAGGCGATCTGTGTACGGAGCTGTTTGACCTGCTGGTGAAGCACGACGACTGCGCTTTTGCCCTGCTGTGCAATGCCGAGAGCCTCACCGACGAGATGCTGGAGGAGCTTGCCGGACTGCCCCACACGCTGGTCAGCATAGAGCTGTGCGAACAAGCAGAGGCGTTGTGCAGCGAGCTGCGTCAGCGCAAGCTACTCTACGCCGTCCACAAAACCTATACCAGCAGCGACGTGCCGGAGATCCTCAATGATGATCTGCTCTACGATACCCAGAGCCTGCAAGCGCCCATCACCGCGCTGATCCCCGGTAAGGACTGCACCGACGCAGAACGCAAGCAGGTCTTTGACTACATCCTTCGAAAGCGGGAGGGGCAGGATTTCGCCACCATCCTGTGGGATGTGGTGCAGGACGTGCTGGGCATCGACACCATCATTTCGGAGGACTGCTGCTCTGCAGGGTTCAAGGCAGACGGAACCTTCTTTGTGCTGGCAGATCAGCGCGATACCAGCGATTGGAATCTGTTCCGGCATGATTTGAAAACGATCTTACAGAGTTGTCTCCAGAAATAAAAATACACGCGTCGGATGCTGTGTCCGGCGCGTTTTTCGTATATCAATCATCATACTTTTTCAGAATGTACTTGGCGGTGGCAAGGATGCAGGAGAAGAAGTGCGGAATGAATTCCTCCGGCGGCTCGCAGTTTTCGTCCCTGATCCATCGGATGATCGCCCCCAGCAGCGCATCCAGGAAGAAGGTGATGTAGAAGTCGGGGGCGGTTTCCTCTGCCAGGGCGTCCCGCATCCTGTCCTGCAATATGGGCGCGGCGATTTCCCGGATATGCTCGCTCAGGGAGTTCTGGCCCTGCACGGAAAGCGCATTGCGATAAAACGCGCGGTTGTCGTAGAGAATACGGAACAGCGTGGTCAGCTCCTTGACCGACTGATCCGGCGTGCCCTTTTCGATCAGCCCAATGAACTCCATGTCAAAGATCCAGTTCATCAGCTCATACTTATCCTGAAAATGATAGTAGAAGCTCTTGCGGTTCATGTCGCACTTTTCGCAGATGTCCGCCACGCTGATTTTGGCGAAGGCCGTGGTTTGCATCAGCGTTTTCAGCGCATTGGCCAGCGCGCGCTTGGTGATGTTCGAGTCAGCCAAAATACTCCCTCCTTTACAGGATGCCCGTATGCTCCAGCAGGATGCAAACACCCATCACCAGCAGGATGATGCCGCCCGCCATTTCCGCTTTGGACTTGTACTTCGCGCCGAACTGGTGGCCGATGCGCACGCCTGCGGCAGAGAACAGGAAGGTGGTCACACCGATCAACAGGATGGCCGGAAGGATGGAAACCTTCATGAAAGCGAAGGTCACGCCCACGGCCAGCGCATCAATGCTGTCGGCGATCGCCAGCGGGAACATGGCCTTTGCGGAGAAATCCGCATCCAGCTTTTCTGTATCGCCCCGGGCTTCGCGGATCATGTTGACGCCGATGATCGCCAGCAGCGCAAAGGACAGCCAGGGAGCAGCCTTGGTGACAGCATCGGCAAAGGTACTGCCCAGCAGATAGCCGAGCAGCGGCATCAGCGCCTGTGCGCCGCCGAACCACAAGCCGGTGATGGCCATGTGTTTCTTCTCCAGCTTTTCCACGCTCAATCCTTTGCAGATGGCGATGGCAAAGGCGTCCATCGAAACGCCGACGGCCACCACAAACAGCTCCCACATGCTCATGCGTATTCCTCCGATCTTCTCCTGTGTTTATCTTTCCCTGATATAAAAACAGACGAGACCCCACCTGCCGCAGCAGATAAGTCTCGTCATTTCAGATGCAGCCAGGAATCGCTTCCAGAATGTTGACGGCATCACACATTGTGTTGACTACTCCCTTATACCATCTCTACTATATCAGAAAACAAAGGCAGCATCAAGGCAAAATCACGCTAACTTTTTGGACAAATGACGGCATCTGTCCAAAAAAGTAACAGTATTTCCGATCTGTGAAAAAGTGCGACGCTCCAGGAAAGCTGTCCAATGCATTTTCTGCGCCGCCTGCCTATACTATGCCTATCAACCAAAAAGGAGGATGTCACTTGCTGCATCATCATGAAACTGCGCAAAGCGTGATCGCTGAGCTTGACTCCGATCTCCAGCTGGGTCTGAGTGCTCAGCATGTGGAAGCAAGGCAAAGGCAATACGGCGAAAACAAGCTGCAGGAAAAGAAGAAGAAAACCAACTGGCAGCGCTTTCTGGATCAGTTCAAGGATGTTATGATCCTGATCCTGATCGCCGCCGCTGCGATCTCCTTTGTGATCGCCTGTGTGGAGGGCAATCCCAAGGAATTCTTTGAGCCGGTGCTGATCCTGCTGATCGTCATCATGAATGCGGTGATGGGCGTGATGCAGGAGAGCAAGGCCGAAAAGGCGCTGGATGCACTCAAGAGCCTGTCCGCGCCCCATGCCCGAGTCATCCGCGACGGCACGGAGGAAGTGATCGACGCTTCCCAGCTGGTTCCCGGCGACATCATCCGGCTGGAAGCGGGCGACTTTGTTCCGGCGGATGCACGGCTCATCCGTAGCATCAGCCTGAAGAGCGAGGAATCCGCCCTCACCGGCGAATCTGTTCCTTCTGAAAAGGATGCGGATGTGGTCGTGGCGGAGGACGCGCCCCTGGGTGACCGCACCAACATGGTGTTCTCCGGCTGCTCCATCACCTACGGCACGGCGACTGCCATCGTCACCGCCACGGGCATGAACACGGAGATGGGCAAGATCGCCAACCTGCTGGACAACGAGGAAGAAGGCCAGACGCCCCTGCAGCAGAAGCTGGCGCAGCTGGGCAAGTACCTGGGCATCCTCGCGCTGGCGGCCTGTGCCATCATCTTCGTGGTGGGCCTGACCAACGGCATCCCGGTGATGGAGATCTTCATGACCGCCGTTTCGCTGGCGGTGTCCGCCATTCCCGAGGGCTTGCCCGCCATCGTCACCATCGTGCTGTCCATCGGTGTGCAGCGCATGGTGAAGAAGAACGCCATCATCCGCCGCCTGCCTGCGGTGGAGACCCTGGGCAGCGCGTCCATCATCTGCTCCGACAAGACCGGCACCCTGACGCAGAACCGAATGACGCTGGTGCAGGCCTATCTGGACAAGGGCGAGAAGAAGGAAGGCATCAGCAGCGCCAATTCTGCGGAGGTGCGGGAGCTGCTGCGCTACGGCACGCTGTGCTGCGACGGCTCCGTGTCCTTCCATGGCACGGAGGAGAAGCACATCGGCGATCCCACCGAGACTGCTATCGTTCTGGCCGCCCACAAAAACGGCATGCCTAAAGACGAGCTGACCCGCCAGTATCCGCGCCTGGCAGAGATTCCCTTCGACTCCGACCGCAAGCTGATGACCACTGTCTGCCAGATAGAGGGTAAGCTGGTCGCCATTGTGAAGGGCGCCTTCGACGTGATGGCTCCCCGCTGCATCGCCGGGGATATGCAAGCCGCCCGCAAGGTCAATGATGAAATGAGCAGCAACGCCCTGCGTGTGCTGGCCATCGCAACCCGCGAGCTGGACGAAATGCCCGCCGAGATCACCCCGGATGTGCTGGAAAAGGACCTGACCTTCCTGGGTCTGGTGGGCATGATCGACCCGCCGCGCCCGGAGGCCAAGGAAGCCGTCAAGACCTGCCGCAAGGCCGGTATCAAGCCTGTGATGATCACCGGCGACCATGTGGTGACCGCCTCCGCCATTGCCCGTGAGCTGGGCATTCTTGAGAAAAACGACCGTGCCATCACCGGCGCAGAGCTGGACGCCATGACCGACGCCGAACTGGATGCGCAGGTGGAGAAGATCTCCGTGTACGCCCGCGTATCACCTGAAAACAAGATCCGCATCGTAAAGGCATGGCAGCGCAAGGGTCAGGTGGTCTCCATGACCGGCGACGGCGTGAACGATGCGCCAGCCCTGAAGGCTGCGGATATCGGCTGCGCCATGGGCATCACCGGCACCGATGTTGCCAAGGGCGCTGCGGACATGACCCTGACCGATGACAACTTCGCCACCATCGTGGACGCTGTCCGTGAGGGACGCGGTATCTATGCCAACATCCGCAAGGTGGTGGGCTTCCTGCTGGGCACCAACATCGGCGAGGTCATCACCGTATTCGTGGCTATGCTGCTGTGGCACAAAACGCCGCTGCTGTCCATGCAGCTTTTGTGGATCAACCTGGTCACCGACAGCCTGCCTGCCATCGCGCTGGGCATGGAGGCGGTGGAGGACGACATCATGGAGCAGCGCCCCAAGCCCAAGAACGAGGGCATCTTCGCTCATGGCTTGGGTCTGCGGACGGTCATCCAGGGCGTGATGTTCGGTACGCTATCGCTGATCGCATTCTGGCTGGGCGAGAAGCTCACCGGTGTGCTGGAAGGCGGCCAGACCATGGCCTTCATGGTGCTGGCGCTCAGTCAGGTGGTGCAGGCGTTCAACATGCGCTCTGAGCACTCCCTGTTCAAGATCGGCCCCTTCACCAACAGGAAGCTGAACATGGCGGCATTGGCTTCGGTGCTTCTGGTCGCGCTGGTGGCGTTCACGCCCCTGCGCGGTGCATTCGGGTTGATCGTCCTGCCCGGCAAGTGCTACGCCATTGCGCTGGGGCTGATCCTCGTACCGCTGCTGACCATGGAATGCTCCAAGGCGTTCGGGCTGACGAAGCATCACAGGTAACATACGCGGCGGCTGTCTGATTGCAGGCAGCCGCTGTTGTGCTGTTTTTCTGATGTTTTTTCAGACAGCAATTCATGAAAAATTCACCCGATCGACTAAAATAGACATGTTGATTGTATACATACGCACGAGTACAGGAATGATGTTATGAACCAAGACACAACCATGAAGACTTATCAGGCCGGCATCGACGTGGGCTCCACCACCGTCAAGCTGGTGATTCTGGATGAAAAGGGAGATCTTATTTTCGGCGAATACCGCCGCCATATGGCGCAGACCCAGCAGACCCTGGCGCAGCTTTTGCGGGAGGCGCAGGCAAAACTGGGCAACTGCGCGCTGAAGGTGTGCATCACAGGCTCCGGCGCGATCAACCTGGGCAAGGCACTCAACATCAGCTTTGTTCAGGAGGTGGTGGCGGTGGCCGCTGCCCTCCAACACGCTGCGCCCCAGACAGACGTAGCCATCGAGCTGGGCGGCGAGGATGCGAAGATCATCTACTTCACCGGCGGCCTGGAGGAACGCATGAACGGCGTGTGCGCAGGCGGCACCGGCTCCTTTATTGACCAGATGGCCGCCCTTTTGCAGACCGACGCGGAAGGGCTGAACAACGAGGCCAAGGCTTATCAGCGGATCTATCCCATTGCCGCCCGCTGCGGCGTGTTTGCCAAGACGGACATCCAGCCGCTGATCAACGAAGGCGCGGCGCGCGCTGACCTGGCGGCGTCCATCTTTCAGGCAGTGGTCAACCAGACCATCTCCGGCCTGGCCTGCGGCAAGCCCATCCGCGGGCATGTGGCATTCCTGGGTGGCCCGCTGCACTTCCTGACCGAGCTGCAGGCCGCCTTCGTCCGCACGCTGAACCTGACGAAGGAGACCACCATCGACCTGGAGAACAGCCACCTCTTTGCAGCCATGGGCGCAGCGATGGAGGCAGTCCATGCCGAAGCAGTACCGCTGACTGATCTGGCCGCCCATTTGTCACAGGGCGTGGACATGGCCTTCGAGCTGAAGCGACTTGATCCGCTGTTTGCCGACCGGGATGAATACATCGCCTTCATCGCCCGGCACGACCACGCCACCGTCCGCAAGGCTGCGCTGTCGGACTATACCGGCGACTGCTTCCTGGGCATCGACGCAGGTTCCACCACCACCAAGGCAGCGCTGATCGGCACGGAGGGTCAGCTGCTGTTCAGCTATTATGCCAACAATCAGGGCAACCCCATCCGAACGGCCATGGAGGCCATGGCACTGCTGCAAAAACAGATGCCTGCCACCGCCCACATCGCCCGCGCCTGCTCCACCGGCTATGGTGAAACGCTGCTGAAGTCCGCCTTTTCCCTGGACGAAGGCGAGGTGGAGACCATCGCCCACTGCACCGCCGCCGCTTTCTTCGACCCGAAGGTGGACTGTGTGCTGGACATCGGCGGGCAAGACATGAAGTGCATCCGCCTGCGGGAGGACTGTGTGGATTCGGTGATGCTTAACGAGGCCTGCTCCTCCGGCTGCGGGTCGTTCATCGAGAGCTTCGCCAATTCGCTGGGGTATACCGCCCACGACTTCGCCCGGGAGGCGCTCTTTGCCGAGCATCCCATCGACCTGGGCACCCGCTGCACGGTGTTCATGAACTCCAATGTGAAGCAGGCGCAGAAGGAGGGCGCGCCGGTGGCGGACATCTCCGCAGGCCTGGCGTACTCCGTGATCAAGAACGCGCTGTACAAGGTCATCAAGCTGGCGGACGTGTCCGAGCTGGGCAAGCATATCGTGGTGCAGGGCGGCACGTTCCACAATCAGGCGGTGCTGCGGGCGTTTGAAAAGATCGCCGGGGTAGAGGTCACCTGCCCGGATATTGCCGGTATGATGGGTGCATTTGGCGCGGCGCTGATCGCTCGCAGCCGCTACGCAGGTCAGCCCAGCACCATGCTGCCTCTGGAGGACATCGCCCACCTGGAATATACCACCGCTACC
This sequence comes from Clostridia bacterium, assembly GCA_017938695.1. Lineage (GTDB taxonomy): Bacteria > Bacillota > Clostridia > Christensenellales > Aristaeellaceae > UBA11524. The sequence goes on from JAGBBA010000002.1 coordinate 43,538, forward strand.
GCCCGCTGCAAGGGCTGCACCAACCGCTGTACCCTGACCATCAACACCTTTCCCGGCGGCAGAAAGCACATCACCGGAAACCGCTGCGAGAAGGGGCTGGGGACAACAAACAGCGGCCCCAAAGGTGAAAATCTGGTGGAATACAAGCGCCAGCGACTGTTTCAGTATGAGCCGCTGACGGAAGCGGAGGTGCGTCGCGGCACGGTGGGATTGCCCCGGGTGCTGAACATGTACGAGAACTATCCCTTCTGGGCGACCTTCTTCCGAGAGCTGGGCATCCGTGCGGTGCTGTCGCCCTTATCCACGCGCAAGCTCTACGAGCTGGGCATGGAGTCCATTCCTTCTGAGTCGGAGTGCTACCCGGCTAAGCTGGCTCACGGCCATGTGCAATGGCTGATCGACCAGGGCGTGAAGACCATCTTCCACCCCTGCGTTTTCTATGAGCATCAAGAGAGCGACGCGGCCCAGAACCACTACAACTGTCCCATCGTGGTTTCCTACGCGGAGAACCTGAAAAACAACGTGGAGGCCATCACCTCCGGCGAGGTGCATTACGTCCGCCCGTTCATCGCTTTCACCAGCGAGCAGACCGCCGCCCAGCGCCTGATCGACGTGTGCGCAAAGGAATGGAACATTCCTGCCAATGAGGTCACCGCAGCCGTCCATGCCGCATGGGCTGAGCAGCAGCACGCCAAGGAGGACATCCGCCAAAGGGGCGCTGCGCTGCTGAAATCCATGGAGGAACGCGGAGAGTGCGGCATCGTGCTGGCGGGCCGCCCCTACCACATCGATCCGGAGATCAACCACGGCATCCCGGAGCTGATCGCCTCCTATGGCCTGCACGTCTTCACTGAGGACAGCCTGCCCCAACTGAACAGCAGCGAGCGTCCGTTGCGGGTGCTGGATCAATGGGTGTACCATTCCCGGCTGTACAATGCGGCGGAGTTCGTCAGCGCCCGCGACGACCTGGAATTGGTGCAGCTCAACTCTTTTGGCTGCGGGTTGGACGCGGTAACCACCGATCAGGTGAACGACATTCTGACGGGGAGCAACAAGCTCTATACCGTCCTCAAGATCGACGAGGTGAACAACCTGGGCGCGGTGCGCATTCGCATCCGCAGCCTGCTGGCCGCCATGAAGCTACGCCGGGAGCAGAAAATCACCGCTGTCCCTGCCAGCGCGGCCTATCACCGCAGCGAATTCACCGAGGAGATGTACCGCGAGGGCTACACCATCCTCGCACCGCAGATGAGCCCCATCCACTTTGACCTGCTGGAGCCGGTGTTCCGCAAATTCGGCTTTCATATGGAGGTGCTGGACAACGACAACCGCACCGCCATCGACACCGGCCTCAAATATGTCAACAACGACGCCTGCTTCCCCTCCATCACCGTGGTGGGGCAGATCATGGAGGCGGTGCTGTCCGGGCGGTACGATACGGACAAGCTGGCCATCATCATGACCCAGACCGGTGGCTGCTGCCGCGCCAGCAACTACATCGGCTTCATTCGCCGTGCGCTGGACAAGGTGAACCTGGGGCACATTCCGGTGATCTCCCTCAACTATGTGGGTCTGGAGAAAAACAGCGGCTTCAAGGTACCCGTGAAGCTGTTGATCAAAGCCGCCCACGGCATTGTGTACGGCGATCTGTTTATGCGCTGCCTGTACCGGGTGCGCCCCTACGAGAAGGTTCCCGGCGTTGCCAATGCGCTGCACGAGAAGTGGAAGCGGATCGCCATTGACAGCCTGGTGAACGACAGCAGCATATGGAGCTACCGCAGCGTGTGCAAGGGCATCGTCAAGGCCTTTGATGCTTTGCCCATTGATGAAACGCTCCGCAAGCCCCGCGTAGGCATCGTGGGCGAAATTCTGGTGAAATACATGCCCCTGGCCAACAATCATCTGGTGGAGTTACTGGAGCGCGAGGGTGCGGAGGCAGTGGTTCCCGATCTGATGGACTTCGCCAACTTCTGCCTCTACGGCGGCGACTACAAGCACAAGTATCTGGGCGAAGGTCGTTCCTCCCGGGCGCTGGCGAAGGTCGGAGTGGCAGCGATCCAGTTCCTGCGCCGTCCCGCCCTGCAGGCGCTGAAAAAGAGCCGGCGCTTCGAAGCACCCATGCCCATCGGCAAGGTGGCCGAGCTGGCCAAGCCCTTCCTGTCCATCGGCAACCAGTACGGCGAGGGATGGTTCCTCACCGGCGAAATGGCGGAACTGATCACCACGGGCGTGCCGAACATTGTGTGTATCCAGCCCTTCGCCTGCCTGCCCAACCATGTGGTGGGCAAGGGCGTAATCAAGCAGCTGAAGAAGGCCTATCCGCAGGCAAATATCATTGCCGTGGACTATGATCCCGGTGCGTCGGAGGTCAACCAGCTCAACCGTATCAAGCTGATGCTGTCCACGGCCAGGCAGCGGATGGAATGACTTTACGCGCAAAGGGTTTTCTGCTATGATGGGATCGGCGGCTTTGGCTGCAAAGGAGGAAGAAATATGCGGAGTGCAATTTATGGCGCTGGTTCCCTGGGGACGGTGCTGGGCGCATACATCACGAAAAACGGCGGCGAGATCGACCTGATCAATCGCAACCGCGCCCATGTGGAGGCGCTGAACACCACGGGTGCGCACATTACCGGCACCGTGGACATGACCGTGCCGGTCAAGGCTATCACGCCTGACCAGATGACCGGCAAGTATGATATCATCCTGCTGCTGACCAAGCAGCTGCAAAACGTTGAGGTCGTGACCATGCTCCGGGATTACCTGGCGGAGGACGGCATGATCGTCACGCTTCAAAATGGCCTGCCGGAGCCCGGCATCGCGGAGATCGTTGGCACCCACCGCACCATGGGCTGCGTGGTGGAGTGGGGCGCGACGCTGGAATCCCCTGGCGTTGTTCGCCTGACCAGTGCGCCGGACAGCCTCTCCTTCCACATGGGCCGCATGGAGGGCATCTCCGACGCCCAGTACAACGCCGTGAAGGCCCTGCTGGAGAAGATGTGCCCCGTGCATGAAGAACCCAACCTGCTGGGTGCCCGCTGGTCGAAGCTGCTGATCAACGCCACCTTCTCCGGCCTGGGTACAGTGGTGGGCGGCACCTTCGGCGACGTGTCCGAGATCAAGGACGCCCAGAAGGTGGCCATCCGCTGCATGAAGGAGTGCATCGATGTGGGCCATGCTGCCGGTGTGACCTTCGCTCCTGTGCAGGGCAAGGACATCACCAAGCTGTTCTACTACAAGGGTGCTCTCAAGCGGGCCATCGGTATTCTGCTGCTGCCCATCGCCATGAAGAAGCACCGCGCCATCGAACCCTCCATGCTGCAGGACATCCGCAACGGCAAGCCCTGTGAGGTGGACGCCATCAACGGCGTGGTCTGTGCCTATGGCCGTAAGCTGGGTGTGCCCACCCCTATCAACGATAAGATCGTGGAGATCATCAAGCAGGAACAGGCCGGCGAGCTGCCCCTTAAGGCAGGCAACATCCGTCTGTTCGATCAGCTGCTGTAATGCAACCAAGCACTACGAAGGAGAAAACTACAATGGCGAAAAGTGTGAATCCCAAACTGTTTCTGTTCGGCGCTTTCGGTCACCTGCTGTGCTGGCTGGGCGGTGATCTGCTGCTGTACTTTATGCCCAGCGGCCCGCTAAATGTGATGGGTCTCTTTGATTACCAGACCACCGCCGCCATGCTGGAGGGTGCATCCGCCCTGCAGTTCACGCTGTCCGGCGTGTTCGGCGTCATCGCCATGATGGTCATCATGCCCGGCTACTTCCAGATTGCCAACTTCCTGAAGCCCGTGTCGGAAAAGTCTGCCCGCATTGTGCAGGTGGGCACGGCGCTGACCAGCGTGGCCGGTGCGGTGATGCACTTTACCTGCACCAGCATGCTGTGGCATTTCGTCAAGGCCGGGGCAACGGAGCAGGCGCACAGCATTATGCTCAGCTTCTTCTTTGAAACCTGCGCCACCTCCGCCATGTGCAACATCGGCGTA
>JAGBBA010000016.1 GCA_017938695.1 Clostridia bacterium
TGAACAGCATTTCTTCGATCCGGTTGTGAATACTGTTCATGCGGCGTACCCATTCCATCTGGTCGGCAGCTTTCAGCTCCTCGGTAACACCCTCGGCTACTTTCATCTGAGGGATGAGCAGATCCATGCGTTCCTGGCAGGCATCGTCAATGCTGTACAGGTGCTTCATGAGCTTGCCGGACAGTAGGAGCTGATTGAACAGGAGGGAACGATGCTCGCGTAGATAGCGCATGCGCATTCTGCCGTACTTGCCAAGCGGGCGCATGTCTTCGGCGGGAATGCCAATGTTAGGCAGGTAGTAGTCTCCACAGCGGCGATAGGTCAGTTTCACGGGTATCCTCGCTTTCTGCTGCAATGAAAAAAGCAGCTATGTACTTGAAGGTTTCCCTTCAAGCCATAACTGCTTGAATTACTTGTATTTCCCGCGACTCATGACGAGGAGGGGTAAACCTTCCTCTACATAATAACTCCTGAGTCAGCAAGGGTTTTTCTTATAATTCAATCCAGTATTGCTCCAGGTCGATATTCTCCGGCTGGAAGTGCACCGTCCGCCAGTACACGCCGCCGTTGTTGAGGATCGTCCCCCGGCTGCCGGGGTTGGTGGGCTCGCAGGCGATCATCACCTTGTCCAGCCCGATGCTGCGGCAGAAAGGCAGGGCCGCACGTAGCATGGCCGTAGCTACGCCCTTGCGCCGTTCCGACGGACGCACCGAGTAGCCGATATGCCCGGCATATTCCCTCAGATAATCGTTGAGATAATGCCGCACCTGAAGCATGCCGAGAATGCGTCCGTCGCTTTTCCGGACATAGGCGAACTGCGTGGAAACCACCCATCGTTCCGGCACTGTTTCCTTATTCTTCAGCAGCAAGTTGAAATCAACCCATTCCTTGGGATCTTCGCACCTGCGCAGATTGCCGCAGCCGTCCATTTCGCTGCCTGCATCCAGCATTTCCTGGCGATAAGCAGCGATTTCCGCCGCATACGCCATGCCAGGCTCCACCAGCATCATCTCATCCATGGGTTTACCTCCTTTAGCTGATGCACGCCCTCACCGCCTGCACCCGGGCTGCCACGTCAGCAAACTCTTCGGGTGTCAGGGACTGTGCGCCGTCGCACAGGGCATGCTTGGGATCGTTATGCACTTCGATAATCAGGCCATCCGCACCGCAGGCCGCCGCCGCCAGGGACATGGGCTTCACCAGGCGGCTGACACCCGTGGCATGGCTGGGATCAATGATCACCGGCAGATGGGTCAGCTGATGCAGCACGGGCACGCAGCTCAGGTCAAGGGTGTTGCGGGTCGCTGTTTCAAAGGTGCGGATGCCGCGCTCGCACAGGATCACATTCTCATTGCCGCCAGCCATGATGTACTCTGCGCTCATCAGCAATTCCTGCAAGGTGTTGGCCAGGCCTCGCTTGAGCAGGATGGGCTTGTTGCACTTGCCCAGCTCCTTCAGCAGCTCAAAGTTCTGCATGTTCCGGGCACCCACCTGGATCACATCCACATCTTCAAACAAAGGCAGATGGTTGGCGTCCATGATCTCGGTCACAATGGGCAAACCGGTAGCTTTCTTGGCTTCCAGCAGCAGGCGGATACCCTCGCCGTGCAGGCCCTGGAATGCATAGGGCGAGGTGCGGGGCTTGAAGGCACCGCCACGCAGCAGCGTCGCGCCTGCCTCCTTGACCGCCTTAGCCACCGCAATGATCTGCTCCTCGCTCTCCACCGAGCAGGGACCGGCAATGATCTGGAACATACCGCCGCCCAGCTTTACACCGCCGCAGTCGATGACAGAATCCGCCGGATGGAACTTGCGGTTAGCTTTCTTGTAGGGCTCCTGGATGCGGCGAACTGCCTCCACATCATCCAGGGTAGCGATCATATCCTCGTCGATGCGGGTGGTATCGCCCACCAGGCCCATGATGGTGGAATGCTTGCCCTGGGACAGATGGATTTTCAAGCCCATCTTGTTGAAGAATGCTGTCAGTTTCTCAATTTGTTCCTGCCGTGCTTCCTGCTTCAGAATAACGATCATTGTACCATACCTCCATGCTACATTGTTTCAAATAAAAAGCCCCACAGCCTACGCTGCAGGGCGATATGGATGCATCCACGCCAAATCACGCCCTGCTCATACGATACAGAACGTAATAATACTTAGCGTAGCGAGCCTTAAGCATCGGTGCATCCTCCTTCTTGGGATAAATATATCATACGCCTTTTTTCTGCGCTTCGCAATAGGACAAATGCAGGAAAAACAAACAGAGTACAATCACTCGTCCTTGCCGGATTCCTCCAGATACTTTTCCAGCTTGCGCTTCACGCGCTGCAAGGCGTTGTCGATACTCTTCACATGCCTGCCCAGATTATCCGCGATTTCCTGATAGCTCTTGCCGTCCAGGTACGCACGCAGCACTTCCTGTTCCAGGCTGGAAAGCACCTCGTCGATCTTATGATGGATGCTGTTGAGGTCCTCCTGGCCGATGATCAGCTCCTCGGGGTTGGTGGCTCGGCCTTCGATGATCACATCCAGCAGCGTCCGGTCGGATTCCTCGTCGTAGAGGGGCTTGTTCAGCGAAACATAGCTGTTCAGGGGGATATGCTTCTGCCGGGTAGCCGTTTTGATGGCGGTGATGATCTGCCGCGTGATGCACAGCTCCGCAAACGCACGGAAGGAGGACAGCTTGTCCGGCCGAAAATCGCGGATAGCCTTGTACAGGCCGATCATGCCTTCCTGCACGATGTCCTCATGGTCTGCGCCGATCAGGAAATAGCTTCGGGCTTTGGAGCGCACGAAGTTCTTGTACTTGTTCAGCAAGTACTCCTCCGCCATGGTATCGCCCTGGCGGCACAACGCCACAACGTCCTCGTCGTTCATGGAGGTATAGTCGGACAGAATATTCAGTTCTGCCTCCTTGTCCTCTTCCAGCTCTGGAAGGGCTGCGTCACTCTGTTCTTCATCCTGGAGCTCCATGGCCCGGCGCAGTTCCGCCAGGGTTTCCAGCTCTTCCTCGGTGAAGTCCATGTCGCGGTCATCCATCGTTGTATCCTGCCTTGTCATTTTGTATGAGGGGTTTACCCTCTGCGAAGCTTTTCCAGCACCTGCAGGGTATCTTTCGGCAAGCGTCCTGCCAGGTTCTGCTTGCGGCCCAGGCTTTGGTGCTGATGGGCCTCCAGGCCCGTGGTGCGCTGCTGCTTGAGTTCACGCAGCAGCTCCCGGGAGGTCATGCGCATGGCACCGGTGGCCAGCACCTGGGATTGCTCCAGCCCGTCGGACGTCGCCACGCGCACGCTGCGGTACTTGGGCGTTTGCGCCACCAGCCGCTCGATATAGCTGTCTGCCGTTTCACCATGGCAGGTGAACACCAGCGTCAGACTGCCGTGGGTTTCCTCCGTGCGGATCTTCCGGTCGGACTGATAGCCGTCAAACACCAACACCACTTCTTCACCGGCATAGCCGCTGTAGTCCTCCAGCTGGTGCATCAGCCGGTCGCGGCATTCGTCCAGCGACCACTGGAAACGCTCTGCATCCCGCCAGGCACCTATGACGTTATATCCGTCAACGATCAGAAGCGGTTTCATTTTCTGCGGGAGGACAGCACGCGGTACATCACGATACCGGCTGCCACAGAGGCGTTCAGGCTGTCGATATGGCCAGCCATGGGCAGGGACACCTTCTGATCGCAGGTTTCCAGGGTCAGGCGGCTCACGCCCTCGCCTTCTGCGCCAATGATCAATGCCACGCCGCCCTTAAAGTTCACCTTCTCATAGTCGGTGCCGTCCATATCCAGCGCGTAGGTCCACACATTCTGCTTCTTCAGGTCTTCAATGGTGCGGTTCAGGTTGGTCACGCGGGCCACCTTCATGTGCTCCACCGCACCGGCGGAAGCCTTCACGGCAGCAGGCGTCAGGCCGACGCTACGGCGTTCGGGCACGATCACGCCATGGGCACCCACGCACTCCGCACTGCGGATGATGGCACCCAGATTGTGGGGATCAGTCACGCCGTCCAGCAGGATCAGGAAGGGATCTTCGCCCTTCTGCTGGGCTTCCTCCAGCATGGCTTCCACCGTGGAATACTGGTAGGCAGAGGCAAACGCCAGCAGACCCTGATGATGGGGCGTGATGTCATCCAGGCGGGACTTATCCACTTCCTGCACCAGAATGTGCTGCTCACGGGCCATCTGAACGATTTCACGGGCGGAGCCGGACAGCTCTCCGCGCTGCACCAGCAGCTTTTCAATATCACGGCCAGCCTTCAGTGCCTCACGGATGGGGTTGCGGCCGGACAACAGGTTCTCCTGCACGACTTCTTCCGCCACAGGAGCCACAGGGGCAGCCGGACGATGCTCGAAGTCGCGGTAGGAACGCTCAGGCCTGGGCTCGTCGAAGCGACGCTCCGGCCGGGGCTTTCGGTCAAAGGAACGATTATCGCGGCGATCATCCTCACGGCGGGGACGGAAATCGTCACGGCCGCGGTTGTCTCGACGGTCGTCATCACGGCGGCGGTCGCCATAGGGACGGTGGTTGTCATTGCTGCGGTTCTGGCCATAGGAAGAGCGGCCGTCACGGAAGTTATTGTTGTGGACGCGGTAAGGGCGGCGGTCGTCGTCATCCTGAGCCTCGGGGCCAAAACGGCGGGATGCACCGCGGTAGCGAGTGCCTTCCTCTTCCCACTTGTCCTGGGAATGGTCCTTCTTCACCGGCTTCTTGCCGGGCACATCATGATAAAAAGCCATTGCTTATTCTCCTTCTTTGTTCATCAACTGTTCCATCATTGCCTGCCGCTGACGCTTGATCTCGCCAGCCTTGCCGCAGGATTTGGCTCCCTCCGGGCAAGCACCGCGCAGGCAGCCGGGGCCCGCATCAGCAAACAGCGCCGGAGCCACTTCCATGCACAGGCGATGCATCTCCGTCGCCAGGGCGCGGATCTCCCACTGGGCGCGGCTGCACATTCTCAGGCTGAAGAAATGCCGCAGTTCGCGCACGTTCATGGTCATCATCAGACGGGTTTCGCAAGCACCAGGCAGCACAAAGCGTGCATCCTCGTTGCTGCCCTCGCCCGTACCAAGCTTTTCCTGCCAGGTGCAATACCATTCGTGCATCTGCTGCATTTGACGCTCGTACTCAGCTTGAGCTTCCTCACCCAGCGCGGCGATCTTCGGCGGCACGATATAGCCAAAGCCGTTCTCGTAGGACACATACCGCTGGCTCTGCACCGAGAAGCTGGCCAGACGGTGCCGGGTCAGCTGCGCCAACAACACGCGGCTCACGCCCTCCACACCAAAGGTGAAGGACGCATGCTCCAGCACGGATTCATGCCCCATGCCCATGATCTTCTGCACAAAATCGGACTGGTCCTTAGCAGAAACCCGCTGGGTCAGATCATCAATGGTGGCACGTGAATAGCACAGCCGCGCCCCAAGGGCCACGGTTTCTTCCGGGGAGAGCGTGTGGCGGATCAAAGCCACCTTCAGGTTCACTTGCATGAGTCATCCTCCTGCTGAGAAAGTTCAAACAGCTGCAAAAGGCGTTCCTCCTGCCCTGTCACATACAGATAGCCGATCAATGCTTCCAGTGCCGTGGCCGCCGAGTAATCCGCCGGATCCTGATGCTTAGGCACCGGATGCCTGGCGTGAGCGTTGCGCCCCCTGCGAAGAATATCCTCCTCAGCTGGCGTGAATCCACCTTCCAGCCTGCGCAGTGCTGCAGCCTGTGCCGCCGCATTCACCCGTGCCACTGCATCCTGGTGCATATGGCGCAGGTTGCGGCCCCGATACAGCAGCCGCGTGCGGATCAACAGATCCCACACCGTATCGCCAATATAAGCCAGTTGAAGCGGATTCAGCTGCCGTGCTGATTCCTCCGTCATGGGAGCAGATTCCCTCAGGCCCACGCCAACGCCTCCTTGATACGCATACATATTGATTATATCATACCTGGCGGCATTTGGATAGCCTTTTCCATGCAAGACATGAAAAAAAGCACTGCCCTCAAGCAGTGCTTTCCGTACACCATATGGAACCTTATCCGAACTTTTTGATTCTCCGCCGTGGACGTGTTATCGCATTCAATATTATGCTATGAAAAGAACCGGGATTTTTCCCGGTTCTTTTTGCTCAGACTTCCTTCCA
>JAGBBA010000003.1 GCA_017938695.1 Clostridia bacterium
CCACCAGGCGGTTCTCCACCAGGTCAGCGCAGCCAACGCCGTTGCGGGCGGCGATCTCGTTGCACTTGGTCAGCAGCTCGATGGCTTCCATCTTCTCACCGTTGACGGCCACGGGCACGCCCTTTTCGAAGTCGATGGTCACATATTCGGGCTGGTCGGGAGCCTTTTCGGGGGTGACCATGGTCAGCAGCAGGTCGGCCGGGGGCTCGTTCCAGGGATCTTCCAGGTCAGCACCCTCATGGCTGATGTGCCAGATGTTGCGGTCCATGGAGTAGGGGCGATCCTTCTTCACAGGCACCGGGATGCCGCGGGCCTCGGCGTACTCGATCTCCTCTTCGCGGGTCTTCAGTTCCCAGGTGCGCCAGGGGGCGATAATCTTCATATGGGGATCGAAGGCCTTGATGGTCAGCTCGAAGCGGACCTGGTCGTTGCCCTTGCCGGTGCAGCCATGGCAGATGGCGGTGCAGTTTTCCTTGTGGGCGATCTCCACCAGACGCTTGGCGATCAGGGGACGGGCGAAGGAAGTACCCAGCAGGTACTTCTGCTCATAAACGGCACCAGCCTTCAGGGTGGGCCAGATGAAATCTTCAACGAATTCCTTGCGCAGATCTTCGATGTACAGCTTCTCGGCACCGCACATCTTGGCCTTTTCGTGGAGGGGCTCCAGCTCCTCGCCCTGGCCAACGTCGCCAGCCACGCAAACAACTTCGCAGTCGTAGTTCTCCATCAGCCACGGAACGATAATGGAGGTATCCAGACCGCCCGAGTAAGCCAGCAGCACACGCATCTTAGCCATGATTCTGATTCTCCCTTGCTTCTATTTCAATCGAAATTCGTCGGCGTTTTCGTCGAACAGGATGGAGTATACACCCAATTGAATAAAAATGCAAGCCCTTTTTGCAAAAAAACATCTTCCATACAAATTGACGTTTTCGTGAAACAACTGTATAATGAAAAGACTGTTTGTTCCCTTTGAACGGATTGGAGTGAGGGCTATCATCGTTCTTGGTATTGACCCCGGCTATGCCCTGATGGGCTGGGGCGTGGTGGAGGCCCAGGGCAGCAAGATGCGTTTGCTGGACTACGGCTGTGTGGAAACCAAGGCTGGCGTGCCCATGCAGCACCGCCTGCGCACGCTGCAGCTGGGTGTGCGAAACCTGGTGAATATTTATCAGCCGGATGATGTGGCCTTTGAAGAGCTTTTCTTTGCCCGTAACGTGACCACTGCCCTGATGGTGGGTGCAGCCCGCGGCGCAGCCATCATTGCGGCGGCTGAATATACAGAAAATCTGTATGAGTATACACCCATGCAAATCAAACAAGCCGTGACCGGCTACGGCAAGGCTGACAAGCATCAAATTCAGCAAATGGTGAAATTGCTGCTGAACATGGATCACATCCCCAAGCCTGATGACGCCGCCGACGCCATTGCCTGCGCCATCACCCACGCACAAGCAGGTGTGATGAAGGAAAGGTTTAGGATGAAGTAATTAGGAATTATGAATTATGAATTAGGAATTGAGAGTGTGACACGCGCCTGCAAGTAGGCGGGCAGAAAGTGCAGCTTTCCACCTCATCAGTCGCCTAAAGGCGACAGCCTACCCTCGAGGGGAAGCCTTTGGCGGCGCAGCCGAAACAAGGGAAGTTTGAAACCGCAGGTTTCGAAAGAAAGGAAACGTTATGTACGCTTTTATTGAAGGTCAGGTGTGTGAAAAGGCGGGCAGCACGCTGGTGCTGCTGGCGGGGGGCGTGGGCTATCAGCTGAACTGCTCGCTGGCGACGCTGAATGCGGCTCCGGTGACGGGGGAAACCATGCGGTGCTACACCTGGCTCTCTGTAAGGGAGGACGCCATGGAGCTGTTCGGCTTTGCCTCCAGGGAGGAAAAGCAGCTGTTCCTTTTGTTGATCGGCGTGAACGGCGTGGGCCCCAAGATGGCCCTAGCCCTTTTGAGCACCCTGTCCCCGGCGGATCTGCGCATGGCCATCGTGATGGAGGATGAAAAGACCATCGCCCGGGCACCCGGCGTGGGCAAGAAGATCGCCCAGCGCATTGCCATGGAGCTGAAGGACAAGTTCGGCCAGAGCGATTTCAGCGGCGGCAATGCATCTGGCGGCGGTCAGGCACCTGTTGCGCCTGTGGCGGCGGACAACTTCGCCCAGGCTATCTCCGCCCTCACCAGCCTGGGCTACACTCCCGGCGAGGCCCGGGAGGCCCTTTCCAAGATCGAGAATAAAAACGCGCCCGCGGATGAGCTGCTTCGTCTTGCCCTGCGGAACATGGCGGGAATGTGAGGTTAATCCATGATGAATGATCGTTTCATGATGGCGGAATTTCAGCCGGAGGACAGCGCGGTGGAGCAGAGCCTCCGCCCGAAGACCCTGCGGGATTACATCGGCCAGACGGCGGTGAAGGAAAGCCTGAACATTTACATCCAGGCCGCGCTGAGCCGCCGGGACGCGCTGGATCACATTCTGCTGTATGGCCCTCCCGGCCTGGGCAAGACCACCCTGGCCAATATCGTGGCGGCGGAAATGGGGCAAAATATCCGCATCGTGTCTGCCCCGGCCATTGAGCGGCCTGGCGATCTGCTGTCGATTATCACCAACCTGAACCAGGGCGACGTGCTGTTTATCGACGAGATCCACCGCCTTTCCCGCACGGCGGAAGAGGTGCTGTACTCCGCCATGGAGGACTTCGCCGTGGATATCGTGACCGGCAAGGGCCCCATGGCTAACTCCATCCACATGGCGGTGCCCAAGTTCACCCTGGTGGGGGCTACCACCCGCGCCGGCATGCTGTCTGCCCCCCTGCGCGACCGCTTCGGCATCACTTTCCGCCTGGAATTGTACCAGCCGGAAGAGCTGGCTACCATCGTGCGGCGGAATGCGTCGATCCTGAATGTGAACGCGGAGCCGGAGGGCATTCTGGAGATCGCCCGCCGCAGCCGCGGCACGCCGCGAATCGCCAACCGGATGCTCAAGCGTGTGCGCGACTATGCCCAGGTGAAGGGCGGCGGCGTGATCAGCTACGAGATCGCCCGGGAGGCCATTGCCATGCAGGGCGTGGATGACCTGGGCCTGGACAAGGTGGACCGCAACATGCTCTCCTGCATGATGGACAAGTTTGGCGGCGGCCCGGTGGGCCTGGATACCCTGGCGGCCACCACCGGTGAGGATGCAGTGACCATCGAGGACGTGTATGAGCCCTACCTGATGCAGCTGGGGTTCATCATGCGCACGCCCCGGGGCCGCGTGTGCACGCCTGCCGCTTGGAACCACATGAAGCGGCAGCCGCCCATGACCAGCGACCAGATGAAGATGGAGCTGTAACATGATTTATAATGAAAAGAAAATCACGCTGAAGGATGGCCGCACCGCCATTCTCCGCGCCCCGAAGATAGAGGACGCCGCGCCCATGGTGCAGTACCTGAAGGATACCGCCGGGGAGACGGAGTTCATCATGCGCTACCCGGAGGAGGTCACCATGACCGCCGAGCGGGAAGCGGGCTTCTTTGAACACCTGGCTTATTCGCCCTTCGACATGATGATCGTCTGCGAGGTGGAGGGCAAGCTGGCTGGCAACTGCCAGATCAACTTCGGCAACAAGATCAAGACCCGGCACCGCGCCAGTGTGGCCATCGGCCTGACGAAGGAATTCTGGAACCTGGGCATCGGCACGGCCATGTTTGAAGAAATGATTGCCGTTGCCCGGAACCGGGAAGGCGTGCGCCACATCGACCTGGAATTCATCGAGGGCAACAGCCGCGCCCGGGCCTTGTATGAAAAGATGGGTTTCCGCATCATTGCGGTGAAGCCCGAGGCCATCATGCTGCGGGACGGAACGCTGCTGAATGAATATCTGATGCGGCTGGTGCTGTAATACAGTGAGGAATATAGAATGAAAACATCCGATTTCGATTACGTTCTCCCGGAAGAGCTCATCGCCCAGACCCCTATGGAGCCCCGGGATCACAGCCGCCTGCTGGTGTATCACCGCGGCGATGCTACCATCGAGCACAAGCATTTCTACGATATTCTGGATTACCTGCGCGAAGGCGACGCCCTGGTCATCAACGAAACGAAGGTCATCCCTGCCCGTCTGCTGGGCGTGAAGGAAGATACAGGCGTACCGGTTGAGGTGCTGCTCCTGCGCCGCCAGAATGCCACCGACTGGGAGGCCCTGGTGCGCCCCGGCCGCAGGCTGAAGCCCGGGGCCATGTGCTCCTTCGGTGACGGGCTTTTGCGCTGCGAGATCATGGGCAATGTGGAGGAGATCGGCGGCCGCGTGGTGCGCTTCCATTATGAAGGCGTGTTTGAAGAGCTGCTGGAACGCCTGGGCGAAATGCCTCTGCCGCCCTACATCCACGAAAAGCTGATGGATCAGACCCGTTACCAGACAGTGTATGCCAAGGCGGAGGGCTCCGCTGCGGCACCTACCGCCGGACTGCACTTCACCCCCGAGCTGATGGAGAAGATCAAGGCAAAGGGTGTGACCGTGGTGCCGGTGCTGCTGCATGTGGGCCTGGGCACCTTCCGCCCGGTGAAGGCCGAGGACGTGGACGAGCACAAAATGCACTCCGAGTTCTACGAGGTCACCCAGGAGGCTGCCGATACCCTTAACGCCATTCGCGCCAGGGGCGGCAGGCTGATCTGCGTGGGCACCACCTCGGTGCGCACCATCGAGACCGCCGCCACTGAAGATGGCATCATCCATGCCGGCAGCGGCGATACGGCCATTTTCATCAAGCCTGGCGTGAAGATCAAGGCGGTGGACGCGCTGATCACCAACTTCCACTTGCCCCAGAGCACCCTGCTCATGCTGGTGAGTACCTTCATGGGCCGGGAGAATGCCTTGCATACCTACAATACCGCTGTCAGTGAAAAGTACCGTTTCTTCTCCTTTGGCGATGCCATGTTCATCGAGTGAGGTACGCATATGAATATCCAGATCAACCAGCTGGGCTATACCCCTGACATGACCAAGACCGCTGTTTTGCGTGGCTGTCTGGGCGGCGAAATGACCGTACGCAATGCCGCAGGGGAAACCGTGCTGACTCTGCCGGTGACGCCTAACCGCGTGAATATCTGGGAGGACGACGTGGCGGTGGCGGATTTCTCCGCCCTGACCCAGCCGGGGGTGTACACCCTGCACTGCGGCGAGGAAGCCTCGTACCCCTTCCCGGTGGCGGAACACCCCTACGACCAGTGCCTGATGACATTGGTGGATATGTTCTACTACCAGCGTTGCGGCGGCGAGGTGGATCACCGCGCCGGGGTGCATGCGCATCCGGCCTGCCACAATACCCTGGCCAGGGTCTACGGCACAGAGGAAATCATGGAGGTTTCCGGCGGCTGGCATGATGCTGGCGACTACGGCCGGTACATCGTGCCTGCGGCCAAGGCGGTGGCTGACCTTTTGCTGGGCTGGCAGTGGAACCCAAAAGCCTTTGAGAAAACCAACCTGACCAACCTCCTGGACGAAGTGCGCTGGGAGCTGGAATGGATGCTGAAAATGCAGCGGGCCGATGGTGCGGTGTACCATAAGGTGAGCTGCGCCAAGTTCTGCGGCATGATCATGCCGGAGGACGAGAAGGAAGAGCTGGTCATCAGCCCGGTGTCCACCACGGCCACCGGCGACTTTGCTGCCAGCATGGCCATGGCCAGCCGCTTCTATGCCAAGGTGGACGCTGCCTTTGCCGATCGCATGAAGCAGGCCGCCGTCCGCGCCTGGGACTGGCTGGAGCATGCGGAACCCATGCTGTTCCGCAACCCGGAGGGCGTTTCCACCGGCGGCTACGGCGACCGCAGCGATGAGGACGAACGCCTGTGGGCTGCGGTGGAGCTGGCCCTCACTTGCGGCGACGAGAAATACCTGACCGCTGCCGCCAAGGGCATTGCCGCCGCCGACCGCACCCACGCTCCCTTGGGCTGGGGCGACATGCGCGGCTACGTGGCGGTGGAGGGCATGGGTCTGGACGGCGAGATCGGCGACATCTGCCGCCAGTGGGTGGTGGACGACGCCAGCCGCATGCTGGATCGCATCAACGCTTACGGTATCACCATGACCGAACGCCTGCCCTGGGGCAGCAACATGAACATCAGCAACGACGGCATGATCTTCTACCTGGCCTGGAAACTGACCGGGGAAAAGAAGTTCCGCCTGGCTGCGGAAAAGCAGCTGCACTATCTGCTGGGCGTGAACCCGGTGGGGTACTGCTATGTGTCCTGCTATGGTTCCCAGCCTATGCTGCATCCCCACCACCGGCCCAGCGTGGCCACCGGCGTGTGCGTGCCTGGTCTGCTTTCCGGCGGTGCGGCCAGCGGCATGATGGACATCGCCGCCAAGGAGCTTTTGCAGGGCACGCCTGCGGGCAAGGCCTTTGTGGACGACTACCGCAGCTATTCCACCAATGAGATCTGCGTGTACTGGAACTCGCCCATGGTGGCCCTGCTGGCGGCTTTAATGGAGGCGTAAGCCATGCTGTATCTTTCCCGGTTCGAATTTCCGTCGGAGGATGCGGAGTGGGCGTTCTTCATGAGCGTGAAGCGGCAGTGCTACAACACCTTTTACCCCTTCAAGGTGCTGGGCAGCAAGGGGATCACCGCCCTGGAGTTCGAGCCTGTCACCATCCTTTACGGCGGCAACGGCTCCGGCAAGACCACCGCGCTGAACATCATTGCGGAAAAGCTGCACCTGGAGCGGGACGCGCTGTACAACCGTTCCTCCTTCTATGAGGACTACCTGAACCTGTGCCGCTACGACGAGCGCACGCCGGTGCCTGCCCACAGCCGGGTGATCACCAGCGACGATGTGTTTGATTTCATGCTCAACCTTCGCGCACTGAACCAGGGCATCGACAACCGCCGGGAGGAAATGTTCCAGGAATACCTGGAGGACACCGACAAGGTGAACGTGTGGCATTTCCGCACCATGGAGGACTACGAGCGGCTCAAGCGGGTGAACCTGGCCCGCCGCTCCACCCAGTCCGCCTATGTGAAGAAGCGGCTGATGGAAAACGCCCGGGAGCAGTCCAATGGCGAGAGCGCGTATTTCTACTTCACCAGCAAAATCCAGGAAAACGGCCTGTACCTGCTGGACGAGCCGGAAAACAGCCTTTCTCCTGCCCGGCAGCAGGAGCTGATGCAGTTCCTGGAGGATTCGGCCCGGTTCTTCGGCTGCCAGTTCATCATAGCGACCCATTCACCCTTCCTTTTGGCCATGCGGGGCGCGAAGATCTACGACCTGGATGCCGATCCCGTCTGCACCCGCCGCTGGACGGAGCTGGAGGCCGTCAGGGCATATCATGATTTCTTTCAGAAACATGCGTCCGCTTTTGAGAAAAGGGAATAAAAGGTTCCTTTCGTGATAAAATAACCCCGACCTCTTGACAGTACTGAGAAAAGACGATAAAATATACCATGTCTGAATATCTGGTTTGATGCGGGACATGCAGGTGTAGTTTAGTGGTAAAACTCCAGCTTCCCAAGCTGGCCTTGTGGGTTCGATTCCCATCACCTGCTCCAGACCGCATCAACCCCAAACCCGGGTTCACCCCCGGAGTTGACGCAATTAAAGGAGGTTTTTCCCATGGCTAAGGAGCATTACGAGCGTAAAAAGCCGCACGTTAACATCGGCACCATCGGCCA
>JAGBBA010000017.1 GCA_017938695.1 Clostridia bacterium
ACAATGCGGTGACTTTGCAGAGGATTGCTTCCGCGTAAGCGGAAATTCAAAGCAATCCTCTGCAACGGAGCCGCCCCGCTTTACAGCCGCTCGACCTGCCCCAAAAGGAGCGAGGGGGTCCGGGGGGAAGCGTAATCGCTTCCCCCCGGCGGCTTTGCGCCGCTTTCGACGCGCGAAAGCGGCCCCCTTGCCGCAAAACAAACCAGTTGCAAAGCAACAGCCTCCGGAAACACTTCGCTCCCGGAGGCTGTTCATTCAGTCTTTCCAAATCTCCTCACCCAGCGTATTGATGAATCCGCTCAGCTCCTGTGCCATCACCTCAGCCTCGGAAGCTCGAATGTGGCCGGGGGTGCCGCAGCCGTTTTTCGAATACAGGAAGTGGTGGATGCGGCTGTCCTGCTGGCGCAGTTCACAGCATACCTGGTCGATGGCGTCGTCCCAGGCCTTGTGATGGCCCAGAATGGTGGTTGTCAGAATAAAGGTTGCCTTGGGATACTTCTCCCGAAGGGTCAGGATGAAGCCCTTGTACTTCTCGCGCCACTGCTGGGCGGCCTCGCCAGCGGGGTCCTGCTCCATAATGTTCACGGGGTGAGCGTCGTTCTGGCCGATGGCCAGCACCACCACATGGGGCGTGTAGCGGCTGAAATCCCAGGGCTTGGGCTGGCCGAAAGCAGGGTTGTAGCGCACCTTGTCGTAGGCGGACAGCATGCCCACATAATCGGGGCCATTGAAATAACCGGTGCCGTCCTGCAGGGCGATGCCGCCCTGGGCGATGTCGTGGAGCTCCGCGCCCAGCTTGCGGGCGGTGAGCCAGGAGTAGCTCCACCACACGTTGGAGTATTCGCCGTTATGCTGGGGGTCGGGCTTGCCGGCGTATTCCTCGGCTTCGCTGACCTCGCCGGCGGATACGCTGTCGCCGTAGACCTCCATGCGGCGGGCAGGACGCTGGGGCGGCGGCAAAAGCTCGCTGCCTTCAGCGATGATCAGCCCGTGGAAGGTGAAGGTGTGGCTGCTGTCCTGACGCTTGAAGATCAGCACGTCGTTCTCGTCATCGTGCAGGAAGCCGGACAGGTCGATGACCGCGTCGCCGTTTTCCGGCAGCAGGGCGGCGTGAAGCTGGCCGTCCACCACCACACCCAGGCGGCTCTGCCAGTAGTTGGTGCGGTTGCAGATGCACAGCTTCAGCACCGGGCCCGTCAGGCGGATGTGCAGGCTGGTGCCAACAAATTCAAAGCCGTAAGCGGCCAGGTCTTCATCGTCGATGCGGCCGGTGTACTGGATCAGGGGATCAGTGGGCAGGATAAGCTTCTCGCCGGGATTCATAGCAAAACGTTCCATGGACGTGGCCTCCGTTTCTTTGGCATACCATATACCATGATGATAAATCCTGGCACGCTGATTGTCAATGGCGGCGGAATGTGGTATAATAAAAAATGGCGCGTTTCCAAATGCGGCCAAATCAATGAATAGGATTGGATATATGACGTTTGATTCCTTGGGACTGATCCCGCAATTACTGACGAATGTGAAGCGCAGCGGCTATGAGGAGCCTACCCCCATCCAGAAGGCCACCATTCCGCTGGTGCTTGAAAAGAAAGACGTGCTGGGCTGTGCCCAGACCGGCACCGGCAAAACGGCGGCCTTCGCCCTGCCGATGATCCAGAACCTGTGCGAGAACCCCCGTAAGGCCAGCGAGCCCTGCGTGATCCGCGCGCTGATCTTGACGCCTACCCGCGAGCTGGCCCTGCAGATTTATGACAACTTTGTGCAGTACGGCAAAAAGCTGCCGGTGACTCCGGCGGTGATCTTCGGCGGCGTGGGCCAGCAGGCCCAGGTGGACGCCCTGCACCGCGGTGCGGATGTGGTGGTGGCCTGCCCTGGCCGCTTGTGGGACCTGATGAACCAGGGCTATGTGCGCCTGGACTGGGTGGAAACCTTCGTCTTGGACGAGGCTGACCGCATGCTGGACATGGGCTTCATCCACGATGTGCGCCGCATTGCCCAGAAGCTGCCGGACAAGCACCAGACGCTGCTGTTTTCCGCCACTATGCCCAGCGAAGTGGAAAAGCTGGCCATGGACTTGCTGCACAATCCCGAAAGCGTGAAGGTGGACCCGGTGTCCTCCACGGTGCAGGCGATCGACCAGTGCCTGTATTATGTAGACAAGACCAACAAGCGGCACCTGCTGGCGCATTTGCTCCGGCAGGAGGATGTGGAGAACGCGCTGGTGTTCTCCCGCACCAAGCACGGCGCAGACCGCATCGTGCGCGAACTGAAGAAGGCTGGCATCGACAGCTGCGCCATCCATGGCGACAAGAGCCAGGGCGCGCGCCAGGCTGCGCTGAGCCGGTTCAAGAGCGGCGAGTGCAAGGTACTGGTGGCCACGGACATCGCTGCCCGCGGCATTGACATTGCCGGGCTGAGCCATGTGTTCAACTACGATATGCCCATGGAGCCGGAGGCCTACGTGCACCGCATTGGCCGCACGGGCCGCGCCGGACGCGAGGGCAAGGCAATCTCCTTCTGCTGCATTGATGAAATGAAGCAGCTGGGCCAGGTGGAGAAGCTGATCAAAAAGAATCTGCGCGAGGAGAAGAGCGACTGGCCCATGCTGATTACCACGCCCACCGATCCCAAAGAAAAAGAGGCCGCGCGGCAGCTGGCCAAAGCAGCTCACCTGGCCCGTTTGGGCAAGGCGGCGGCCATGCCCAAGAAGGTGAATGCCAGCGGTCAGGCTGTGGTGGAGAAGCGCAAGCCTCTGCCCAAGGCCGGGCAGCCCATTACCATCGGCAAGGATGGCAAGGTGAAGGCGGCGGCGAAGCCGGGGCAGCTGGCCAAGCCTGTGCAACGCGTGAACCGCCACCGCGGGCAGAACGGGAAAAGAGGATAAAAGAAAAAGATGAAAGAACCGTCCCAGGTGGGGCGGTTCTTTTATGTGGGGGTAGGGGAAGTTGTCTGAACGCAGCGAAGACTGAGAGGGGTTCTGCTGCTTGCCTCTACGGCATTGCTTTGCTCCCTGCTTGATTCTGCCTTGAGGCTGTACTTTTCGTCGCGGCGAAAAGTACCAAAAGCCGCCCGGGGCCTCGTATCTGAGCATGCGGCGACTCGGCCCCGGACCCCCTTTCCCGCCATGGGGTAGCAGCCCGAGCTCGTCTGCCCCACAATCTTCCTCGCGGGGGCGCGCAGTAACGTTTGGGTTCTCTTGCAGGAACAGATTTCCTATCGCTCGAGATGGCCTCTCGCTCTGAATTAGTTAGTGGCGGTTTTGCATGAAAAAGTAGCCGGGCAAGGGATGAAGCTTCCTCCGCGTCGCGGCGCATCCGTTATGCGCCGTGACCCCAACAAAAGAAAAACCCACTCTGCTCTCGCAGAATGGGTTTCGAAAGGGCCGAACGGCCCTTCGCGGGGTGCAGGGGCAGAGCCCCTGCTCGGGGAGTCCAGAGGGGCAACGCCCCTCTGGTGGGGTTAAGGGGCAAAGCCCATTAGAAACGCATTTTGTCTTCGATGTACTGGCGCAGATCCTTGAGGGCGACGCGCTCCTGCTGCATGGTGTCGCGGTCACGGACGGTGACGGACTGGGTTTCTTCGGTGTCGAAGTCCACGCAGATGGAGAAGGGCGTGCCGATCTCGTCCTGGCGGCGATAACGCTTGCCGATGGAGCCGGTTTCGTCGTAGTCGACGGGGAAGTACTTGCACAGCTCGGCATGGATCTCGCTGGCCAGGCCGCCCAGCTTGTTCTTCTGCAGGGGCAGCACGGCGGCCTTGAAGGGAGCCAGGGCAGGATGCAGGTGCAGCACGGTGCGCACGTCGCCGCCTTCCAGTTCTTCCTCTTCATAGGCGTTGCACAGGAAGGCCAGCACCAGGCGTTCCACGCCAACGGAGGGCTCCACGCAATAGGGGATGTACTTCTCGTTGGTCACGGGGTCCATGTATTCCAGGGACTTGCCGGAGTGGTTCATGTGCTGCTTCAGGTCGTAGTCGGTACGGTCAGCAATGCCCCACAGCTCGCCCCAGCCGAAGGGGAAGAGATACTCAAAGTCGGTGGTCGCCTTGGAGTAGAAGGCCAGCTTCTCGGGCTCGTGGTCACGCAGGCGGAGCTTGTCTTCCTTGATGCCCAGGCTCAGCAGCCACTCCTTGCAGAAGGAACGCCAGTAGTTGAACCACTCCAGGTCCTCGCCGGGCTTGCAGAAGAATTCCAGCTCCATCTGCTCGAATTCCAGCACGCGGAAGATGAAGTTGCCGGGGGTGATCTCGTTACGGAAGGACTTGCCGACCTGGCAGATGCCGGCGGGCAGCTTCTTGCGGGTGGTGCGCATGGAGTTGAGGAAGTTCACGAAGATGCCCTGGGCAGTTTCGGGGCGCAGCAGCACCTCGGACGCGGAGGCTTCGTTCACGCCCAGATGGGTCTTGAACATCAGGTTGAACTGGCGGATGCCGGTGAAATCCTTCTTGCCGCACACGGGGCAAACGATGTCATGCTCGGCGATGTACTGCTCCAGCTCCTCGTTCTTCCAGCCGTCGCCGGTTTCGGCACCGCCCGTGAAGTCCTCGATGAGCTTATCAGCGCGGAAGCGGGCCTTGCAGGCTTTGCAGTCCATCAGGGGGTCGTTGAAGCCGCCCACATGGCCGGAAGCCACCCATACCTCGCGGTTCATCAGGATGCCGCAGTCCAGGCCGGTGTTGTACTTGCTTTCCTGCACAAACTTCTGCCACCAGGCCTTTTTGATGTTGTTCTTGAACTCCACGCCCAGGGGGCCGAAGTCCCAGGTGTTGGCCAGGCCGCCGTAAATTTCGGAGCCAGCAAAGATAAAGCCGCGGTTCTGACACAGAGCCTTGAGCTTGTCCATCGTCAGTTCAGCCATGGTTGATTCCTCCCAAATCAAGTCTATTGTTTACAGGGAATAAACATACCTTGCAATGCGCAGCTCCTGGCCGAACATCTGCCGGATCTGCCGTTCGCCGTCGGGGCGGAAGCCCAGGGTTTCAAACAGGTAGCGCACGCGGAAGTTATCCGTCAGGATCCACAGATAGGCCGCTGTGTGGCCCATGCTGCGAAGATCGTTCAGGCAGTAATCCACCAGCATCCGCTTTTCCTCAACGGTGGTCATGGCATCGGAAACCCCTTCGTAGATCAGGCCGTTGTAGGGGGCTTCGGGATTGGTGCCATATACGATGTAGCTGCTGATGGCCTCGCCGTGTTTCAGCAGGGCAACGCGGTAGGTGCCGTCGGCCAGCCAGGGGCGCAGGGTCGCGGCATGAAAATCAGGCGTGGAGCGGTTCAGAATGTCCTGGGAGATGAACCCACGGTACAAACTGCGCACATAAGTGCTTTTCAGCTCTGCCAGCCGGGCCACGTCATCCAGGCTGGCAGAGCGGATATGTAGTTCATCCATGCGTCGTTACACCAGCCGGATACCGGATTGGGTCTGCTGCTCATTGTAGGTCTTGAGCAGGTTGTGGATGCGGTCGTAGGGGTTAAGGAGCTTGGACAGGGAGCGGTCGTGGTTCAGGGTGGCGATCATATAGGAGATATACTTGCTCATGTCAGCCTCCACAAACCAGGGGGCAGCCTTCAGCTCGGGGGTGCGGTAGGTGAGGTTGGTGGAGATCACCCGGTCGATGATGCCTTCCTCGTAGGCCTTGTTGTAGATGTCCAGGCCGTTGGTGAACAGGGCGAAGGTGGCAGCCGCGAAGATGCGGTTGGCCTTGCGCTTTTTCAGCTCGCGGGCCAGGTCGATGATGCTCTCGCCGGAGGAAAGGATATCGTCGGCCACGAACACGTCCTTGCCCTCAACGGAGTCACCCATATACTCATGAGCCACGATGGGGTTGCGGCCGTTGATGATGCGGGTGTAGTCGCGGCGCTTGTAGAACATGCCCATGTCCAGCCCCAGCACGGAGGCGTAGAAGATGTTGCGGTCCAGCGCACCCTCGTCGGGGGAGACGATCATCATGTGATCCTTGTCGATGCGCAGGGAAGGATCGTTGTGCAGAAGGGCCTTGAAGATCTGGTAGGAGGGCATCACGCTCTCGAAACCGCCGTAGGGGATGGCGTTCTGCACCCGGGGATCGTGGGCGTCGAAGGTGATGATGTTGTTCACGCCCATGCGCTCCAGGTCCTGCAGCATCATGGCGCAGTCCAGGCTTTCGCGGGTGGAACGGCGGTGCTGACGGCCCTCGTAGAGCATGGTCATGATCACGGTCACGCGCTTGGCCTTGCCGCCGATGGCAGCAATGATGCGCTTGAGATCCATGAAATGGTCGTCGGGGCTCATGGGAACCTCGCGGCCATACATGTCGTAGGTGCAGTTGTAGGCACCCACGTCGCAGAGAATGTAAATATCATAGCCACGGACGCTTTCTTTGATCATGCCCTTGCCTTCGCCGTTGCCGAAACGGGGGCAGGAGGTCTTGATCAGAAAGTCCTGCCGCTCAGCACCGGGGGTGGTGCGCATATCGCCGGGGAGGGACTCCTCGGTGTGGTCGCGCCACTTCAGGAGCCAGCTGTTGATCTTTTCGCCCAGCTCCTCGGTGCCGCGCATAGCGATCAGGCCCAAAGGTCCGATGGGGTATGTCAGGAAGGAATCGTTATTCCAAGTGTTCACAAAATCAGTCATGCCTTTAACCTCATTCCGCTTGGATTTTTCCCATCGGTTATTATACCTCATTTTTCAGCATCTGAGAAGCTCTTTTTGAGAAAAAAAGCGAACGATTTTGCTTCTTGTCGGAAAATGGTTGGTTTTCGACCGTTTCATCAATATGTTTTGCTTTCATCATCACCTGCGCGGTGGATGATCACCGCATCCCTGTCGAATTTCCGGCCCATCAGGTGGTTGGCCTTGCGGTTTTCCACTGTGTCGAAGATGATGGAAAAGTCGTAATCCGGGGGGTAGAGCTCGCTGGCAGGCACCAGCAGCTTCAAGCGGGTGTGGCGCACAGAAAGCTTTTTGCCCTGCACCTGCACGATGACCTCGCCCTTGTCGTCCGTACCACGGTAGACGATGCCTTTCACGCCCTCGGGGGAGATGCTCACGCTGTCGCCCATGGTGAAGGCGGGCAGGTCGCTGGCCCTGGGGATCACCCGGCGGTGCAGCTGGCTGCGGGGGATGGGCAGCGGCGGCTGCTGGGGCGCGGGGTCGCCGTAGGCGGCCTCCCGGGCGGCGGTGATCAATTGCGGCGGCAAGCCCAGCCGGGTGGCGATGTCCAGGGCGCAGCTTTCGCCGCTTTTGCCCAGCTCCAGCCGGTACAAGGGGGCCAAGGTGTGCCTGTCAAAGGCCATGCGGGCAGCCATGACGCCCGGGGTGGATTCCGCCCACACCTTCACCTGGGGGTAGTGGGTGGTCACCAGGAACATGCAGCCTCGGCGGCGCAGTTCGTCCAGCACGGCCACGGCAATGCCCATGCCCTCCGCCGGATCGGTGCCGGAGCCCAATTCGTCCAGCAGAACCAGGCTGTCGCGGCTGGTGTGCTCCAGGATGCGGATCACGTTGGTCATGTGGCCGGAGAAGGTGGAAAGGTTCTGGGCAATGGACTGGCTGTCGCCAATATCGCACAGGAAGGCGTCCCGCAGGGGGATCACGCTGCCCTCGCCGCAGGGGATGTGCAGGCCGCACTGGGCCATCAGGCACAATAGCCCCACGGTCTTTACACACACGGTCTTGCCGCCGGTGTTGGGGCCGGTGATCACCACGCCGGTGGTATCGCCCTCCATGTGGAAGTTCAGGGGCACGGCCTTTTCCCTGTCCAGCAGGGGATGCCGGGCATCCTTCAGGCAGATGTGCCTTTCGGCGGTGAGGACGACTGGCCGGGCGTCCATCTGCTGGCTCAGCTTGGCTTTGGCGAACAGCGCGTCCAGCTCGGCCATCAGGCGGATGCCCCGGCGGATGTGGGGCTCTGCCTCAGCCACCCGGTCGCTGAGGGCGTAGAGGATGCGGCGTTCCTCTTCATCGGCGGCCAGGGCAGCGTGTTCCAGCTCCTGCCGCAGGGGCACGATGCTGCTGGGCTCCATGAACACCGTGGTGCCCTTGGCGGAAACATCCACCGCCGTGCCGCCGAAGGCGGACTGCCACTTCTTTTGCACCGGCAGCACATAGCGACCAGCCCGGGTGGTGATGTAGCTGTCCGCCAGGTACTGCTTGCGGCTTTGCAGGATGTGGTTCAGCTTGTCACGGATGGCGGCTTCAATGTTCTCCTGCTTGCGGCGCATATCGCGCAGCAGCGTGCTGGCCTCGTCCAGCACCTTGTCCTCGCGGATGCACTGCTCAATGTCCCGGCGCAGGTCGTCCAGGTCGGGCAGCTCCATGCGGTAGGCGGCGATGCCTGCGCTTTGGGTGGTGCAGCTGGCCAGGTAGCTGCCCATGCGGCGGCAGCTGACAGCGAAGCTCATCACGCCGGTGAGCTGCTCCGGGGTGAGCATGTTGCCCATAACGGCCTCGGTAACGGATTGCTCCAGCCCCTCCATGATGGCCAGGGGCGGCGAGCCAGCGGCGTCCAGCACGCGCCGGGAGGCGGAGGTGGCCTCCATGCGGGTCAGGCAGACGGCTTCGTCCAGGGCGGGGGAAAGCTGGGCAAGCTCGTCCCGGGCGGCTTGGGAAACGGCCAGGGACTGCAGCATGGCGATGATCCGGGGAAATTCCAGGGTGATATGATCCTGATTCATTTTGCTCGACTCCTCATGATGTGATACGGCATGAGGAAATAGCGATCCGGCATGGCTCTGAAAGCACGCAAAAAGCGCGACCAAACAGGCCGCGCCAAAAACACTGACAGCATTTATGGACGGAGGCTTGGTCATCGGGCTTGTGCAGAGCAGAAATGCATAGGCAAACAGGCGGTCATGCCACCGCCAGAGCACGCATTCATGCCGTTACAGCACCGACAACATACATACCTCCGAAAAACTTAGGATGCGCTCAGTATACAGAAATCAAGGGCGATTGTCAAGAAAATCAAGGAAAACAGCGCAGAAAAGTGCGAAATTAGGCTTGCTTTTTGATGCAAAGCTGGATATAATATGGTATGTTACATTCACTGTGATGGGGACGGCGTTGGCAACGAAGCCTTCAGCGAGCTGGGAGATGGTGCAAGCCCGGCAGGATAGTGCCAAATGAGGTCGGAGCTTTTCCGACTAGCACCGGCATTGCTTGCAATGATGGTGCGTAGCCAGTACCCGGCCTTATGCCGGGGAATGGCCGAATCGCAGATCACCCCGGAGTGAGACGGCCTGAATTCATCAGGGCCGTCCGGGAGCTCCCGATACAGAGCAGGCAAACCACCGTTTGCCGATGAGTGGGCGGCCCTGCGCCGTCAATATGGGTGGTACCGCGGATATTATTTCCGTCCCAGACAATGTTCCTGGGGCGGATTTTTTCTGTCCCCGAAGACTTACAGGAGGGTACATCATGGCACTGTACAACAAGGTTTCCACGGACATGAATTTTGTCCAGCGCGAAAAGGAAGTCGCGCAGATGTGGAAGGACAAGGACATCATCCGCAAGTCCTTCCATCACCGCGAGGGCGCGGAGAACTTCACTTTCTTCGACGGCCCGCCGACCGCTAACGGCAAGCCCCATATCGGTCACATCGAGACCCGCGTGATCAAGGACCTGATCCCCCGCTATCACACCATGAAGGGCAAGAACGTGCTGCGCAAGGCCGGCTGGGATACCCACGGCCTGCCCGTTGAGCTGGAAGTGGAGAAGATCCTGGGCCTGGACGGCAAGCCCCAGATCGAATCCTACGGTATCGAGCCCTTCATCGGCGAGTGCAAGAAGAGCGTGTGGAAGTACCTGCACGAGTGGGAAAAGATGTCCGAGCAGGTGGGCTACTGGGTGGACATGGAGCACCCCTACATCACCTATGAAGACAACTACATCGAGTCTGAGTGGTGGAGCCTGAAAACCATCTACGACAAGGGCCTGCTCTACCAGGGCCACAAGATCGTGCCCTACTGCCCCCGCTGCGGTACCGCGCTGTCCTCCCACGAAGTGGCCCAGGGCTACAAGAACGTGAAGGAGACCTCTGCTTTCGTGCGCTTCCAGGTGAAGGGCGAGGAGAACTCCTACCTCCTGGCCTGGACCACCACCCCCTGGACCCTGCCCAGCAACCTGGCCCTGTGCGTGAATCCCCACGACACCTACGCCAAGTTCACCGTGGAGGGCGACACCTACATCATGGCCAAGGCCCTGATCGAAAAGGTGTTCGAGGGCAAGGAAGTCAATATCCTGGAAGAAATGCCCGGCTGCGAGCTGAAGGGCAAGGAATATGTGCCCCTGTTCGACTTCGCTGTGGGCAAGGTCGATAAGCCCGCCTGGTTCGTGGTGTGCGACGAGTATGTTACCATGACCGACGGTACCGGCATCGTGCATATCGCCCCCGCCTTCGGTGAGGACGACAACCGCGTGTGCCGCGAGAACGGCCTGCCCTTTGTGAACCTGGTGGACAACCAGGGCTGCATGACCGAAGAAACCAAGTGGCCCGGTGTGTTCGTGAAGGATGCGGACAAGCTGGTGCTGGAAGACCTGAAGGAGCGGGGCCTGCTGTTTGCCGCTGTGCCCTTCGCCCATGACTATCCCTTCTGCTGGCGCTGCGACACCCCCCTGCTGTATTACGCACGCCCCACCTGGTTCATCAAGATGACCGCCCTGCGCGACCAGCTGGTAGCCAATAACCGCACCATCAACTGGATGCCCGATAACATCAAGGAAGGCCGCATGGGTACCTGGCTGGAGAACGTGCACGACTGGGGCCTGAGCCGTGAACGCTACTGGGGCACCCCCCTGCCCGTGTGGATCTGCGAAGACGGCCACATGCACGCCATCGGCTCCAAGGCTGAGCTGCGCGAAATGGCCATCGAAGACCCCGGCGAGAATATCGAGCTGCACCGTCCCTTCATCGACGAGGTGCTGATCAAGTGCCCCGAGTGCGGCAAGCCCATGCACCGCGTGAAGGAAGTGATCGACTGCTGGTACGATTCCGGCTCCATGCCCTTCGCCCAGTGGCATTACCCCTTTGAGAACAAGGAGAAGTTCGAGGCCAATTTCCCGGCCAACTTCATCTCCGAGGCCGTTGACCAGACCCGCGGCTGGTTCTACACCCTGGAGGCTATCTCCACCCTGCTGTTCGACAAGGCTCCCTTCCAGAACTGCATCGTGATGGGCCATGTGCAGGACGCCGAGGGCCACAAGATGTCCAAGCACCTGGGCAACGTGGTGGACCCCTTCCAGATGCTGGATAAGTTCGGTGCCGACGCCCTGCGCTGGTACTTCTACACCACCTCTGCCCCCTGGCTGCCCAAGCGTTTCTCCGAGGAAGCCGTGCAGGAAGGCCAGCGCAAGTTCCTGGCCACGCTGCAAAATGTGTACGCCTTCTTCGCCATGTACGCCCAGATCGACGGCTTCGAGCCCACGGAGCATCCGCTGGAGAAGGTGGAGCTGAGCCTGATGGACAAGTGGATCCTGTCCAAGCTGAACAGCCTCATCGCCAAAGTGGATGAAGACCTGGCTGCCTACCGCATCTGCGAGCCCGCCGCCTCCATCGAGGCCTTTGTGGACGAGCTGTCCAATTGGTATGTGCGCCGCGGCCGCGAGCGCTTCTGGGGCAAGGGCATGGCCGGCGACAAGGAAGCCGCCTTCGCTACCCTGTACCATGTGCTGGTGACCCTGAGCAAGGTGATCGCACCCTTCGTGCCCTTCATGGCTGAGGAAATCTACCAGAACCTGGTGGTGAACAACGTGCCCGGTGCCATCGAGTCCGTGCATCTGTGCGATTTCCCCACCGTGGACGCT
Source organism: Clostridia bacterium (assembly GCA_017938695.1). GTDB lineage: Bacteria > Bacillota > Clostridia > Christensenellales > Aristaeellaceae > UBA11524. The sequence goes on from JAGBBA010000017.1 coordinate 11,787, forward strand.
GCTGCCATCGACAAGGATATGGAAGAGCAGATGGACGCCCTGGTGGAAGTGGTGCAGCTGGGCCGCGCATGCCGCAACCTGGCCAATATGAAGACCCGTCAGCCTGCCGCCAAGCTCTACGTGAAGGGCGCGGCCTTCGGTGCCGATTACCAGGCCCTGTGCGAGGACGAGCTGAACGTGAAGGAAGTGGTGTTCACCGAGAGTGCCCGCGACTTCACCACCTATCAGCTCAAGCCCCAGATGCGCACCCTGGGCCCGAAGTACGGCAAGCTCCTGGGCAAGATTGGCCAGCAGCTGGCGCAGATGGACGGCAACGACGTGGTGGATGCCTTTGAAAAGGGCGAAACCGTGTCCTTCCAGATCGACGATACCACCGTCACCCTGGCCAAGGACGACGTGCTGACCTCTCCCATGCAGAAGGCCGGCTATGTGGCCCAGGAAGACCGCGGCGTGACCGTGGTGCTGGACACCAACCTGACCGAAGAGCTGGTGCAGGAGGGCTACGTCCGCGAGGTGATCAGCAAGATCCAGACCATGCGCAAGGAGAACGGCTTCGACGTGACCGACCGCATCGACGTGCTCTACACCTGCGGCGAGAAGCTGGCTGCCGCCATCCAGAGTGGCGTGGCGATGATCCAGAACGGCACCCTGGCCCTGACCGTGGCCGCCGGTGAAGCCGACGACACCTATGTGGCCCAGGAGTGGAAGATCAACGACCAGAAGGCTATGATTGCTATTCGCCAGAGGGGCTAAGCCCCTCTGGACACCCCACCCAAGGGGCTCTGCCCCTTGGGAAACCCTGCCAAAGGGTCTTCGACCCTCTGGACTCCCTTTCGGAAGAGTGTAAGGGATTCGGTTTCCTTGCGGGGGTCACGGTGCGGGGCCTTTGCCCCATTTCGCTAGGTGCACCGCGATGCGGGTGAGCTGCTTTGTGCCTATGCCTGGAGGAGGTTCCAACCGGGGCCTCCTCCTTCTTTCAGATACCCCACCAGGGAAATGCACAAAAATGGGTTTCGAAAGGGCCGAAGGGCCCTTCGCGGGATTCTTATGGGCAGAGCCCTTAAGCGGGTCCAGGGCAGAGCCCTGGCGGGAGGACTTTATGAAATTTGCTCTGATTGGTCAAGATATTCCGTCTCTGCTGCCCACCCTGCTGGCCGACCTGCTCTTTGCGGGCAAACGGGCCGCGGATGTGTGGGTGGAGGAAAAGAACCAGGCCATGCAGGACGTGCTGGAACGCTACGGCAGGGCCATCATTGAAAAGAGCGGCCTGGCGGCCAGCCTGACGGCGGACGGCGATCGTGCCGCAGTGCTGAAGGGCGCGGACTGCGTGATCTACGCCGGCGACTGCATGGCAGCCAGCCGCTTCCGCCAGGACAGGGACGCACTGTCCGGCTCGGGGGAGGATGATCCCGGCCTGACCGAGCAAGCCCGCGTCAACGGCGGCATCGAAGGGCTTTTGCACACGCTGCGCCAGGGCGAAGTGGTCATGACGCTGTGCGAAGCCATGCAGGAGCATTGCCCCGGCGCGCTGGTGATCAACCTCGGCCAGCCAGTGGCGCGCACCACGGCCATCTTTGAAGCCCAGGGCTTCCGGTGCTATGGCCTGGGCCGCACGCCCCTCAAGGGGGCCAACGGCCTGGACAGGCTGTGCAAGAAGCTCCACGTGCAGGAAAAGGACGTGCAGGCGGCCATTGCAGGCCTGCCGGGCTTTGCCTTCCTGCTGGGGCTGAAGAAGGACGGCGTGGACCTTTTGCCCAAGCTGCGCAAGCTGGCGCAGAAGGACGAACTGGGCCGCTTGACCCGCCGCTGGCTGGACTGGTACGAAGCCATCGCCATTGGCGATGTGACCGATCATGCGGAGTTCCTGCCTGCCCAGGAGGACTATATCCCCGAGGAGGAGCCCGTCTTCGGCGAGGGTGTGGAGCAGCGCAAGGAGCGCATCCTGCACATGAACACCGTGGGCGACAAGGGTGCCTCTGACCGGGAGGGCATGATGGCCCAGCTGCTGCTGCTGTCGAAGGCTCCGCCCATCCGGCCCATGCAGCTGGCACTGGCCCTTCTGCGCGGCGACAGCCTGACCATGGACGGCGTGGCCCGCGTGAACAGCGGAGAGTTGCCACAGCTGCCGAAACATGCTATCATAGAGGCACGGCTGACGCTGCAAAAGGGGGAAACCATGCCCCATGGTACGCAGCTGCCTGCGCCGCTGGTGGAGATCTGCGGCGAGATCGACGAAACCAACCGTTTGGCGGCCAAAGCTGCCATGGGCGACCGCTCTGCCCTGCGGGAGTGCATCGAGATCGATCCGGCCCTGTCCGGGCTGGACCGGCTGTACTGCCAGGAGCTGGTGAACCGGCTCATTGAGCTGCACGACGACATTATTGTGAGATTGTAAGGAGCAAGGCCATGTTTTTAGCCGATACCTGGGTAGACTACGAAGTGCTGGATACCGGCGACGGTGAAAAGCTGGAACGCTGGGGCGATGTGATCCTGCGCCGCCCCGATCCGCAGACCATCTGGCCCAAGGCAGACCCTGCGCTGTGGCGCAAGGCACAGGCCCATTACCACCGTTCCGAGCGGGGCGGCGGCGAGTGGGAGTTCCTCACCAGGCTGCCGGAGAAGTGGGTCATCAGCCACGGCGACTGGCAGTTCTACGTGCGGCCCACGGGCTTCAAGCACACGGGCCTGTTCCCGGAGCAAGCGGCCAACTGGGTGTGGATGAGCGACCTGATCCGCTTGAGCGGCCGCAAGGACGTGAAGGTGCTGAACCTGTTCGGCTACACCGGTGCTGCCACGGTGGCCTGCGCCTCCGCCGGGGCCCATGTGACCCACGTGGACGCCGCCAAGGGCATGGTGCAGTGGGCTAAGGAGAACCGCGAGCTTACCGGCCTGCCCGAAACCAGCTGCCGGTGGATCGTGGAAGATGCGCTGCGGTTTGTCCAGCGTGAAATCCGCCGGGGCAATAAGTACGACGGCATCCTGATGGATCCCCCCAGCTACGGCCGCGGCCCCTCAGGCGAGGTGTGGAAGCTGGAGAACGAGCTCTTCGGCCTGGTGGATACCTGCGCCCAGGTGCTCAGCGACGAGCCGCTGTTCTACCTCATCAACAGCTACACCACGGGCTTCCAGGCCAGTGTGCTGAGCAATATGCTGGAGAAATGCGTGGTCAGCCGCCACGGCGGTAAGGTGGACAGCCAGGAGCTGTGCCTGCCGGTGACCAGCGGCGGCGTGCTGCCCTGCGGTGCCAGCGGAAGGTGGTTCAATGCCTAAGATCGTTTATGAAGACAATCATGTGCTGGTGGCCGTGAAGCCCCCGAACATGCTCTCCCAGGGCGACAGCACCGGCGATACGGACATCCTGACCTACCTGAAGGATGACATCAAGGTGCGCTACAACAAGCCGGGCCGGGTCTACCTGGGCCTGGTGCACCGGCTGGACCGTCCTGTGGGCGGCTTGATGGTATTCGCCCGCACCAGCAAGGCGGCCTCCCGCCTGAGCGCGCAGATGCAGCAGCACCTGATGGGCCGGGAGTACCTGTGCATCGTCACCGGCGAGGTGAAGGACAGCTTCACCCTGACGGACTTCCTGGTGAAGGACGAGAAGCTGAACCGGGTTACCGTTTGCGATTCCGATACCAAGGGCGCGCAAAACGCCATTCTCCATGGCGAGTGCATCGCCCGGCGCAACGGCACCGCCCTGTGCGCCATCAAGCTGGAAACGGGCCGCAACCATCAAATTCGGGTGCAGATGAGCCACGCCGGCGCGCCCCTGTGGGGCGACAACCGCTACGGCAGCGGCATCCCCGGCCAGCAGATCGCCCTGTGGGGCTACAAGCTGACCTTCGAGCACCCCACCACCCACGAGATCATGACCTTCTACGACGTGCCGAAGGGCTCGGTATGGGAGAACTATGCTGATCTGCTGGACATGGGGGAGAAGGAAGAAGCGGCGGAGGAAATTCGGAATTCGGAATGCTGAATTCGGAATGAAATGTGGCGCGGGCGATCGCAGATCGCCCCTGCATTTGGATAGCCAAGCAGCAGGACGAGTGTGCAGCTTTCCACCTCATCAGTCGCCTGAAGGCGACAGCTTCCCCTCAAGGGGAAGCCATTTCTGCTCCGCCAAGTAACAATACGTAAAAATGGGTTTCGAAAGGGCCGAATGGCCCTTCGCGGGAGTCCAGAGGGAAGAGCCCTCTGGCGGGTCCAGGGCAGAGCCCTGGCTGGCGTACCCCTTGAAGGAGATATATGAGTCAGTTTTCGTATGAGTTGAAGCATGTGTGCAAGCAGTCCGGCGCGAGGCTGGGTGTGCTGCACACGCCCCACGGGGATATTCAGACGCCCATCTACATGCCGGTGGGCACGGCGGCCTGCGTGAAGGCTATGACGCCTCGGGAGATGGAAGAGATCGGCACGCAGATCATGCTGTCGAACACGTATCACCTGCACCTGCGCCCCGGCGAGAAGCTGATCCAGGAGGCAGGCGGCCTGCACAAGTTCATGAGCTGGGATAAGCCCATCCTGACGGACAGCGGCGGATTCCAGGTGTTTTCGCTGGCGGGCATCCGCACCATCAAGGAGGAGGGCGTGACCTTCCAGAGCCATCTGGATGGCAGCCGCCACTTCATCGGCCCGGAGGAGAGCATGGACATCCAGCAGGCCCTGGGCGCGGACATTGCCATGGCCTTTGACGTGTGCTCGCCCTACCCCTGCGACTATGACCAGGCCAAGATCAACATGGAGCGCACCCACCGCTGGGCGGAACGCTGCAAAAAGCACCACACCCGTGAGGATCAGGCACTGTTCGGCATCGTGCAGGGCGCGTTCTACAAGGATCTGCGCATCCAGAGTGCCAAGACCCTGGCGGACATGGATTTCATCGGCTACGGCATCGGCGGCCTGAGTGTGGGCGAGCCCAAGCCCATCATGTATGAAATGCTGGAGGAGATCGCCCCCTACATGCCGGTGAACAAGCCCCGTTACCTGATGGGCGTGGGCTCGGCTGACTGCCTGGTGGAGGGTGTGCTCCGCGGCGTGGATATGTTCGACTGCGTGCTGGCCACCCGTGTGGCGCGCAACGGCACCGCCATGACCAGCAAGGGCCGCGTGGTGATCAAGAATGCCCAGTACGCCAAGGACTGGGGTCCCCTGGACGACGAGTGCGACTGCTACACCTGCCGCAACTTCAGCCGGGGGTACATCCGCCACCTGCTGCGCGCTGGCGAGATCACCGGCGGACGGCTGGTGTCCATCCACAACCTGCGGTTCCTTCTGCACCTGATGGAGCAGATCCGCGAAGCTATTGCGGAAGACCGCTTCCTGGATTTCCGCAAGGAGTTTTACAGCAAATACGATATGTCCAGGAATTTCTGAGAAAAAACTACAACGAAAAAAGACGAGCATCCGGTGTCGGATGCTCGTTTGCTTATCAAATGGATTGTGTGGTGGGTGACAAATTGGGATTTGTCTATCTCATGCTAAGTTAATTACCCCTCAATCACTTTTATACTTGCCCATCGACGCTGAGTTTTTGCGCTATATTGCAGCGTATAAGTTGAAATACCTTGCGAAATAGCCTTGTGGATTTCTTCAATTTCTTTCGATATACGCTCTTGATTGGCGTACC
>JAGBBA010000018.1 GCA_017938695.1 Clostridia bacterium
TACTTCGGCGCAAACACAATATGATACTTGCATCTCCACTTGCTATGTGATAAACTCCTTACGTCATCTTTCATGATGATGCCTCCTTTGCTTGCTTTTGCGGTTGCCAGACCACTCTCAGTATAGCATAGGAGGCCTTTTTCCGTAGGTTTTTCTTATTGACCCCCAGTTCAACTGGGGGTTTTATAACGCCTTTTCGGCTGACAGTAAAAGCAAAAGCCAAGGTGCGATCATTCACCTTGGCTTTTCCTATGCGTGAATTTCCCTGCGAACCGTTTAACAGCCCAGATCGCCGCAGCGATGACAGCGACTTTCAACAGTGTCACCGCAAAATTGGTAACGATCATGGGGATCACCGCCTCCGCGGGCAAAGTGCTGTAAACCGCTGTAACATCCTTCGTGGCCCACATATACGCGATGGCCAGCACGCCCAGCACGAACGCGCACACCCGCCACGGAACCCACTTGCCGTCCTTCATGCTTTTTCTTCTCCCTTCTTAGCCCGCACCGTCAAGGATATCCGCCACGATTTCCACCGCAGCTTCCACCAGATCGCCAATCAAATCCCAATGCTTTTTGTCCTGCTTGTCCGCTTCCTGCTTCAGTTCTTCTTCCGTCATGTGATAAGGGTCCTTTATCTCGCTCATGGTTCATCCTCCTTACACGAATAGCATACCCCTGGCCGCCGCCTGATGCAACAGATCCTGCCTGAAAACCGCCATATGCCGTCCCAACCATACAAAAACAGCGGAGACCGAAGTCTCCGCTGTTCGTATGTTTGGGATTATTCCTTCACGCCGCCAACAGCAACGCCCGCGATGATGTACTTACTGAAGCAGAAGTACACGATCAGCAGGGGCAGAGCCGTCAGCGTCAGGCCCAGGTAGATGGAGCCGTACTCGGTACGATAGATATCGCCGCGCAGCTCCTTCACCATCATGGGCAGGGTCTTCATCTCAGACTTGGACAACAGCATCAAGGGAGTGAGGTAGTTGTTCCAGGAACTGATGACTGCCATGATGCCCATGGTGGCCATGGCAGGCACCATGATGGGCAGGATGATCTTGTTGTAGGTGTAGAACTCGCCAGCGCCGTCGATACGGGCAGCTTCCACCAGGGAGATCTGGAAGTTGGCTTCCAAGTACTGCTTGAAGAAGAACACCGTGGAGGCGGATGCAATGGCAGGAATCACCAGGGGCAGGTAGCTGTTGGTCCACTCCAACTGGTACATGAACATGAAGAAGCCAGTACCGGTAACCTGGCCGGGGATCATGATGATGGCCAGGATCACGCTGTAAAGGAACTTCGCGCCCTTGAAGCGGTACACCGTCAGGCCGTAGGCGGTCAGGGCGGAGAAGTACACGCTGAGGATGGTGGAACCGAAAGCGATGATGGCACTGTTCTTGAAGCCCACCAGCACATCGAAGCCCTTGGACTGCAGGATGTACCAGTTGTTCATCAGGAACGTGGAGGGGATCAGGGACATGCCGCCCTGAATCTGCTGGGAGTTACGGGTGGCGTTCACGATCATGATCCAGAAGGGCAGCAGGCTCAGAATGCTCAGAGCGATGCACAGCACATAGATCATGGTACGCTTGGTGTTGGTAACGCTGGTGCAGTGCAGCAGCAGCGCAGCCAGGGGCATCACCATCATGGCGACAGCTATGGGCCAGTTCATCACGGGGTTGCTGTAAGGCAGCTTGACCGGGATGGCGTTCAGACGCAGCACCACATAGAACATGACCACAACGGCCGCCAGGTTAGCGAAGCTGGCAAAGGTGTACAGCTTGCACACGGGCTTGTTGCCGCCAGCCCACACCAGAACCAGGGAAATCGCCAACAGTGCCAACACCACCCAGGTGGAGGTGTAGTAGGCAGAATAATCGGTGGGATACACGCCGCCGTTCTGGTTTACAACCTGCATATCCACCTGGATATCAGCAGGCAGCTTACCGGGCAGCAGAGCATACTTCAGGCCGGCAGCAGATTCAGCACTCTCCAGCTCAGTCTTCTGGGCCAGCAGCTCTTCCAGCTCGGCCTTTTCCTTGTCGACCTTTTCCTGCTGCTTGGCAATGCCCTTTTCGTTATTTTCCTTCTTCTGCTCGCGCACCAGCTTGTCTTCGGCGCGCTTCACATTGCCTTCCTGCTTGGTGATTTCTTCCTGGATGGAATCCAGCGTGTTATCCTCGAAGGTGGCAATGGGCATGAACATGCACAGAATGGACAGTGCAATCAGGATGGTATAGATGATCCGGCGAATCGGTTTCATTTGCCCACCCCCTTGATCTTCTTGGCACTCTTATCGCGATCCTTCATGATGAAGGACAGGATCAGAGAGCAGATGACGATGATGAAGAACAGCACAACAGATGCCGCGCTGGCAATGTTGAAGTTATTGGGCGAGTCGAAGCCCTGGGTATAAATGAAACGGGCAACTGTGTTGGTGGTATTGTCGGGGTTGCCGCGGGTCATCAGGTGAGGGATATCGAACATGGTCAGGCCGCCGACGAGGGAGGTGACCAGGTTGTACAGCAGGATGGGCTTGATCAGGGGCAGGGTGATCTTCCAGAAAGTCTGACGGGAAGAGCAGCCGTCCACCAGAGCAGCCTCAAACAGGGCGGGGTTGATGCCCAGAATACCGGCGATCATGATGATCATGGTATTGCCGTACCACATCCACCACTGGATGAAAGATACCAGACCACGGGCAGAAGTCACGTTGCGGAAGAACTCGAAAGGCGTGTTCATCAAACCGAACTGCTGCATCATGGTGTTCACAGGAGCCACGGGGAAATCGAACAGAGACATGAACAGAATACCAATGGTAGCGGCGGTGATGATGTTGGGCATGAAGATCAGAACCTTGAAGCCGCCCTGGAACTTCAGCCGCATACGGCTATCAGTGAACCAGCTGGCCAGGATCAGGGCCATGCCGATCTGGGGCACAAAGTTGAACACCCACATGATAACCGTGTTACCAATGGACTGCCAGAAAAGGTTAGACACTTCGGAGCCAAAGTTGAAAAGCTTGGCAAAGTTATCAAAACCAATGATCTTGTTATCCAGCACCTTCGCCCAGGTGGCGGCGTCCGTCAGGGACGTACGGAAGGTGAAGAAAATAGGATATAGCTGGAAAATGAGGAAAACGATGAAAAAAGGAGCTACAAAGAAGTAGCCGTATTTATCGTAGCTGATGGATTTGCGCTTGGCCGGTTTCGCCTGCGCATTAGTGGAAACCTTTTGCATTCTTCCACCCCTTTAGCTTGTTTGATTTCACCCCGCGCGGGGTGTGTGACGCGAACCGGATTCCTCCATGCCGAAAGAACCCGGCGGGAGAATCAGGGAAAAATGTGAAAACCGAAGTAAAGAGAAAGGGGCTGCCTCTGCCCCAATAAAGTTGCAGGAGGCAGCCCCAGGTGTTGCTAATCAGTGATCGCTTTTACGCGATGAGATGATTACTCAACCACCAGCTCGGGGAACTGAGCAGTGACCTGAGCCTTGAAGTCGGCGATGGCAGTGTCCAGATCCTTCTCGCCCTTGGAGTAGGGAGTGGTGACGAAGTCGCTCCACAGGGAGTTCATCTTCTCGTCGTAGTCGGTCATGATGGAGCCGTTGGCCAGGTTAGCAGCCTGGGCGAAGATGGTGTAGTGGTCCTGACCGCCCAGGAAGGGGTTGGGAGTGCCGCCCTCGGCCAGAATCTTGTCAACCACAGCGTTGGAGCCGACGAAGTCGCCGGAGTCCTTAGCATAGGTGTACAGGAACTCTTCGCTCATGGTGAAGAACAGGATGAATTCCTTGATAGCAGCCTTCTTGGCATCGTCAGCAGCCTCAACCTTAGCAGCGTTGGCGCCGATCCAGGTGCCGCCCCAGCTGTAGCCCACGGGGCCAGCGACCATACGCCAGTCGCCATAGGTGCCGCCGTCAGCTTCGCAAGCAGCCTTCATCTCTTCGTCGGTCATCTTGTCGTTGGTGGTCAGACCGCAGTTGGGCTTCAGGGTGTAGTGCAGGCCCCAGGTGGGCAGGAAGAAGCACAGGGTGGTGTCGGTCTTCATGCCGGCGAACCACACTTCGGACCAAGCGTTGCCCTTGTTGGACAGGTCGTCCTGCTCCAGCTCAACGGCCAGGTCCAGGTAGTCATACAGCACGTCGTCGATGACCAGCTTGCCATCAACAACCCAGCCCTGAGAACGGCCGAAGTTGAAAGCGTTCCAGATGTCGCCAGCGCCGACAACCATCTTCACAGCGCCTTCGGACTTCTCGTTGATCTCAGCGGCGGTATCCATGAACAGATCCCAATCGGCAACCTTGGCCTGGAACTCTTCAGGAGTGGTGACGCCCAGATACTTCTCGGCCAGGGAGGCACGATACATCAGAGCACCGGGGGTAGCCTGCCAGGACAGACCCTTCAGTTCGCCGGTGGCAGTGTTGGTGCCGATCTGCTTCATCACGGGGATAGCAGCAGCCACGTCTTCTTCGGTGATGCCAACCTTAGCCAGGTCAGCGGTCACAGCGGAGTTCACGTACTTCTTCACGAAGGCAGCTTCCAGGGTGAAGACGTCGGGAGCTTCGTCGGAGGCAGCAGCGGAAGCCATGATGGCGTCCACCTTGGAGGTGTACTCGCCGCCGTCGGTGGGATAGATGGTGTAGTTGATCTTAACGTTGGGATGGGAAGGAGCATAATACTTCTCGATCATGCCTTCCAGCTCGTTGGTGAAAGACCACACGTTCAGGGTGATGGTCTCTTCGGCGCCAGCAAAGCTCATCATGCCAAGCAGCATCATGGCGGCCAGAACCAGAGCAACGATCTTCTTCATGGTTGGGTTCCTCCTCTTTTTTATTTTGCGGTTATACCGCTATTTCTTTAATGCCGCCGCAGCAGCATTAGAGACTTGGTTGGTCAGCCCTTCACGGGGCCGAGGCTTTCGCCGTGCATCAGCTTGACGGGGATGTTCCCCACCTCGCTCATGGCGGTGCGCGGGTTTTCGATGCGGTCGATCAGGTACAGGGCGGCTTGCATGCCCATGCGCTTGGTGTCCTGCTTGACGGTGGTCAGCTTGGGCCTGAGCATCTGGCCGATGCGGATGCCGTCGTACCCGGCGATGGACACATCCTCCGGGATCCGCAGGCCCAGCTCGTTGGCAGCCTCCATGGCACCAAGGGCGGTCTGGTCGTCGGGCAGCAGCACGCAGGTGGGCGGATCAGGCAGACGCATCAGCTGCATCATGGACTGATAGCCGGAGCTGGGGCTGTCGTAGAGGGAGTCCACCAGGTAATCCTGACGGGGCTCGATGTTCAGCTCGTTCAGGGCGCGGTAGTAACCGGTGATGCGGTTCTCCGTCACCGAAGAACGCTGCCCGTGGGCGAAGGCGATCTTCCGGTGGCCCTGCTCGGCCGCGTAGTGTACCAGCTGCTGCACGCCCTGCAGGTTGTCGCTCATCACGCAGCTGCGGTTGTTGAAGGCGTGGTCGATGGTTACGCAGGGGATATCGCTGGTAGCCAGCTCGGAAACCTCAGTGGAGTAGAAGTCGGCACAGACCATGCACACGCCGTCCACATTGCGGTAGCGGCAGTGCTCCAGGTAGGTCATGCCCGTCCAGCCCACGTTATGGTTGATGAAGGTCAAATCGTAGCCATGCTTTTCGCACTCGCATTTGAACGAATCCAGCACCTGAGCGAAAAAGCTGTGGGTAAGGCCGTTCTGTCCATCATCGGAGTACAAAACGCCCAGGTTGTAAGACCGGTTGGTCTTCAGCGTGCGGGCGATGGCGTTGGGGTAGTAACCGATCTCCCTGGCGGTGCGATGCACCAGCTCGCGGGTTTCAGCGGAAATGTCGCTGTAATTATTGAAGGCTTTGCTCACTGTGGAGATAGACAGTCCACACTTCGCGGAAACATCCTTGATGGTGACTGCCACGTCCTTGGCCTCCTTTGCAATTGCAGCGTCACAGGTGCTAAACCGGTTTCGATGGGTCAAGTATACCGCACCTTTTTTAAAAATGCAAGTGCTTTTTTGTGCTTTTTACAAGGGAATTTGTCCAGATGGCCCATCTTTTGGGCCTGTGAAAGCGATACCATTCCAGGAAAATCAAGGCTTACAAGATTTTTTCCGTAATCATAAAAAGTGCACAACTTTTTTGTTTTTTCTTTGTCTAAGGCATATCATTCTTTGCGATTTTATCCGCATTCTTTGCATTTTCGACCGAAAACGTTATCTTTATTTCCCAAGGGAGAGAATATTTGCTTTCTCGTTGCCCTTCCAGGGGAAACATGGTATAATTGATGAGTATTTGCATATTCACAAGCTGATTTTCCCAAAGGAGTGCATGCTTCTTATGAAGGCAAACTGGATCCGCTGGATCGCCGCTGCGCTGATGCTGATGTCCCTGGCACTGCTGGTATCCTCCCCCGCCATGGCGGAGATCACTCCCCTGCCCCTGGATCAGACCGTTCCCGGTGCCAAGCCCCTGGACAGCGGCTGGCTCAGCGATATGGAGTACCAGGACGAGTCCATCCACATGACGGCGAAGGCGGTTACACTCAAGCCCTTCGGCAGCAAGGGTGAGATCACCTGCCATATCGTTCATGTGAAGATCGCCGATCCCACCCAGATCCGTACCTATATGTCCAACGCTACCTATAAGGGCGTCGCCAAGGAAGAGGGCACCACCATGGCCCGCCGGGTCAACGCCATCTGCGCCGTGAACGGCGATTTCTTCAAATATTTTTATGATGTAGGCTATGTGGTGCGCCAGGGCACCTTCTACCGCAATGCCCTCAACGGCATCCGCGACGTGCTGCTCATCGACGACAAGGGCGACTTCCACATCGCCCCCGTTGCCACCAAGGAAAGCATGGAGGCCTTCCTGGCCAATGAATTCCCTGCCGACCGGCATATCATCAACACCTTCACCTTCGGCCCCACCCTGGTGCGCGACGGCCAGGCCCAGGACATGGAGAAGTACTTCTCCGTGGCCCGCAGCGAGTTTGACTGGCCTTACAACGCCCAGCGCGCCTCCATTGTGCAGGTAGGCGAGCTGGAATACGCCATCATGGAGTGCGGCGGCGGCAACGGCAGCGGCATGACCATGCAGCAGTTTGCCGACTGGATCGCCGAAACCTGGCCCACCGCCCGCATCGCCTATAACCTGGACGGCGGCGGCTCCACCCACGTGATCGTGAAGGGCGAGCGCATCAACATGTGCCTGGGGCACCGGCCCATCGGCGATATCCTGTACTTTGCATCCGCCATCAGCGGGGAGGAATAAGCATGACCATCTACCCCTATGGCCTGTGCGTGGCCGGTGCGGCTGCCCTGGCCCTGCTGCTGGCCGCCTATATAATGAAGAAAGCCGCGCTCAAGCCCGGCACCCTCAGCTGGTTTGCCCTGCTGGCCGTGCCCCTGGGCGTGATCTTCGCCCGCGCTGGCTATTGCCTGTGCATGCTGGACTGGTTCTCCTACGCCGGCATTGCATCTGCCTTCCGCCTGAACGAGGGCGGCTTCATCCTCTACGGTGCGCTGCTGGGCGGCTTCATTGCCCTGGCCCTTACCGCTAAAATCACCCGTCAGCCCCTGGGCCGCCTGGCCGATACCCTGGCCGCCCCTGCCGCGCTGATGATCGCCCTGTGCCGCCTGGCCGAGCCCCTGGTAAACGAGGGCTACGGCTGGACGCTGGAATACTGGTTCCAGGAAGGCAGCGGCATGAGCTCCTTCACCCTGGCGGACGCCAGCTTCTTCAAGCAGTTCCCCTTCGGCATGCAGAACGCCTGGGGCGAGTGGATGTGGGCCGTGTACCTGATCGAAGCCGTCATTGCGCTGGTCATCTGCGGTATGCTGCTCCGTCTGAAAGACCGCACCCACGGCGGCAAGGCCGCGCTATTCCTGCTGCTGTACGCCGCCATGCAGGCCCTGTGCGAAAGCCTGCGGCAGGATTCCGTGCTCACCTGGGGCTTTGTACGGTGCAACCAGGTGTTCAGTGCCCTGGCTGTGGCCCTGGTGCTGGTCATCTGCTGCGTCAGGCTGCGCAAGGCTTGCCTGCTGAGCTGGCTGGGCGTCATTGCCTCCATGGCGGTGGTGATGGCCATGGAATTTGCCCTGGAAAAGAAGATCCTCTTCCTCAACTGGATGAACATGGATCTGTGCTACCTGGTGATGGGCCTGGCCTGCCTGGGCATCATTCTTTCCGTCAGGCCCGCCTGGCGCAGGGCATTTCCCCGTGTGTGATTCCCCTGCACGGCGCGACACTTGCACAAGTGACGTAAAGCGTGTATAATATTTGTACGATTATAAACATGGCGCAGGAGGTGAATCCGGCGAAGCCGGAGCTCATACCCATGAAAGAACGAATGCTGATTACCGGCGGCAATCCCCTGGAGGGCGAGGTAAGGGTCAGCGGCGGCAAGAACACGGCAGTGGCAGTGATCCCTGCGGTACTTCTGGCCGACGAGCCCTGTACCATCGAAAACCTGCCTGATATCGAGGATGTACGCGCGCTGGTGGATATCCTGCGCTCCCTGGGCGCCAAGGTGACCTATGTTCCCGGCGAGTTCATGACCATCGACCCCCGCACTGCCGAGGGTTTCCAGATCGGTTACCGCGACTCGCAGCGTTTGCGCGCCAGTTATTATCTGCTGGGTGCGCTGCTGGGCCGCTGCGGCCATGCCGAGGTGTACTTCCCCGGCGGCTGCGAGATCGGTGCCCGGCCCATCGACCAGCACCTGAAGGGCTTCAATGCATTGGGTGCTGAAACCGAGACCCACGGCGGCCGTATCACCGCCATGGCCAAGGAGCTGACCGGCAGCGATGTTTTCTTCGATGTGGTCACCGTGGGCGGCACCATCAATGTGATGCTGGCCGCCGCCAAGGCCAAGGGCACCACCATCATCTACAACGCCGCCAAGGAGCCCCACATCGTTGACCTGGCCAACTTCCTCAACAGCATGGGTGCCAAGGTGAAGGGTGCCGGTACGGATGTGATCCGCATCCGCGGCCAGCAGTACCTCCACGGCGCGAACTATGCTGTCATCCCCGATCAGATCGAAACCGGCACGCTGATGATCGCTGCCGCCGCCACCCGCGGCGATGTGGTGATCCACGGCTGCATCCCCCAGCACATGGAGGCCCTGACCGCAAAGCTCCTGGAAATGGGCGTGAAGGTTTCCGACAGCGACGACGCTATCCGCGTACGCACCCTGGGCGCACACCGCGCCGTGAATATCAAAACCCAGGTTTATCCTGGCTTCCCCACTGACCTGCAGCAGCCCATGAGTGCCCTGCTCACCACGGCCCGGGGCACCAGTGTCATCCAGGAGACCATCTTTGAGCAGCGTCTTAAGCACCTCAACGAGATCGCCCGCATGGGTGCCCGCGTCCGCATTGTGGACAGCATGGCCATCATTGAAGGCGTGCCCCAGCTTTACGGCGCGCCCGTCACCTGTACCGACCTTCGCGCCGGTGCGGCCCTGGTGGTGGCCGGCCTGATGGCCAAGGGCATCACCGAGATCTACGAACCCGAATACATCGACCGCGGCTACGAGCAGATCGAAACCAAGCTCCGCTCCCTGGGTGCCGACATCCGCCGCGAGTCCTTCGAGTGACCCAAGGGGCTTTGCCCCTTGGGGAACCCCACCAGAGGGGACTTTGTCCCCTCTGGACTCCCCTGCCAGGGGCTCTGCCCCTGGACCCCGCCAAAGGGCCATTCGGCCCTCTGGACTCCCGTTCGGGGA
>JAGBBA010000019.1 GCA_017938695.1 Clostridia bacterium
CATGAGAATTGCTTTGGCAGGGAACCCCAACAGCGGTAAAACCACCATGTACAACGCCCTCACCGGCCGCAACGAGCGGGTGGGCAACTGGGCTGGCGTTACCGTGGACAAGAAGGAAGCCCCCATCAAGAAAGCCCTCACCGGTGATCGGGAGGACATCATCGCCGTGGACCTTCCCGGCGCGTACTCCATGAGCCCCTTCACCTCGGAGGAAAGCATCACCTCCAGCTATGTGAAGCAGGAAAACCCCGATGTGATTCTCAACATCGTGGACGGCACCAACCTGAGCCGCAGCCTGTTCTTCACCACGCAGCTGCTGGAGCTGGGCATTCCCGTGGTGGTGGCCCTGAACAAGGCCGACATCAACGAAAAGAAGGAAACCGAGATCGACGAAGCTGCCTTGGCTGAGAAGCTGGGCTGCCCGGTGATCGAGACCACCTCCACCACCGGCGATGGCCTCAAGGCCGTGGTAGCCGCCGCCATCACCGCTGCCGGTACCACTCAGAGCGCGCCCTATACCCAGGCCGATATCGACCTGACCGACAAGGTTGCCGTGGAAGCCGCCGACCGTCAGCGCTTCCAGTTTGTAAACGGCATCGTGTCCCAAGTGGAAACCCGCAAGGTGCTCACCAAGGACACCAACGTGCAGGACAAGATCGACGCTGTGCTGACTCACCCTGTGGCCGGTATCCTGATTTTCGCGGTGGTCATGTTCCTTGTGTTCCACATTTCCCAGTCCGATGGCGCGCTGGGTCTGGGCGTGTGGCTGGCGGATACGCTGGTGGGCTGGATTGAGCAATTCCAAGGCTGGGTAGGCGGCCTGCTTGAAAATGCCCATCCGCTGCTTCAGGCCCTGCTGGTGGACGGCATCATCGGCGGCGTGGGCGCTGTGGTGGGCTTCCTGCCGCTGGTCATGGTGATGTACTTCCTCATCGCCCTGTTGGAAGACTGCGGCTACATGGCCCGCGTGTCCGTGGTGCTGGATCCCATCTTCAAGAAGGTGGGCCTCAGCGGCAAGTCCGTCATTCCGTTCGTCATCGGCACCGGCTGCGCCATCCCCGGCGTAATGGCCTGCCGTACCATCCGCAACGAGCGGGAGCGGAAAGCCACCGCCATGCTGGCTCCGTGGATGCCCTGCGGCGCCAAGCTGCCCGTCATCGCCCTGTTTGCAGGCGCCTTCTTCGAAGATGCCAGCTGGGTGGGCACCCTGATGTATTTCGTGGGCATCCTGCTGATCTTCATCGGCGCGCTGCTCATCAACATGATCACCGGCAATAAAAACCGCAAGTCCTTCTTCATCATCGAGCTGCCCGAGTACAAGTGGCCCAGCCTCAAGCGCGCCACCATGAGCATGCTCAGCCGCGGCTGGAGCTACATCGTCAAGGCAGCCACCATCATTCTTCTGTGCAACACCGCTGTGCAGATCATGCAGTCCTTCGACTGGAGCTTCCAGCTGGCCGAAAGCGCGGAAACCTCCATTCTGGCCACCATCGCCCATCCCTTCGCCTATGTGCTGGTACCCATTGTGGGCGTGCTCAGCTGGCAGCTGGCTGCCGCTGCCGTGACCGGCTTCATCGCCAAGGAAAACGTGGTGGGTACGCTGGCCGTGTGCTTTGTGGGTCTTGAGAACCTGATCGACACCGAGGAACTGGCCCTGATGGAGGGTGCTGGCGCGGAAGTGGCCACTGTGTTCGCCATCACCAAGGTAGCCGCGCTGGCCTACCTGATGTTCAATCTGTTCACCCCGCCCTGCTTCGCAGCCATCGGCGCCATGAACTCCGAAATCAAGGACAAGAAGTGGCTCCTCGGCGGCATCGCCATGCAGCTGGGCACCGGCTTCACCGTGGGCTTCCTGGTCTATCAGATCGGCACGCTGATCACCACCGGTTCCTTCGGCGCAGGCTTCATCCCCGGTTTGATTGCTGTATTGCTGATGGCTGGCGCGGTGGTGCACCTGATCCGCAAGGCCAAGCAGAAGACCAACGAGGAATACAAATTAAGCGCGAACGCATAAGCTGGAATGCTCTGTTGAAAGGAGGCGCGTGAATTCGTGGCCAATCTGATTGTTATTATCGTACTGCTGCTCATCGTGGGCGCTGCGGCTGCCTATGTGGTGAAAGCCAAGAAGCAGGGGCAGAAGTGCATTGGATGTCCCTATGCCAAGGACTGCGCCTCCAAGGGGTGTGGGTGCGGCAATACTGGGGAAAGGTAAACAGGAGCAGGGAAGAGGATCCCTCTGCCAGAGTATGAGACAACACCTCGCAACCCTGCACCAAACCGCCAAACCCCGCAAACACCGCAAGCTTCGAAGGTGCAAAAGGCGCGGCGACTATCGCCCGCACAGGTTTCAAGGGCTGTCCCTGTTTGGGGCAGCCCTCAGACTGTCAAAGAAGTCCCAGAGGTATCGGAGGGCCGCAGCCCTCCGATTGTCAATCCGAAACCAGCGGCGTGTACGGTGGTTTCGGAACCCTTGCGTAGCAAGGGGTTCCTATCGCCGTTTGCCGCCCGGGGAGC
>JAGBBA010000004.1 GCA_017938695.1 Clostridia bacterium
CGGGCGCGCCGCGACGCGGGACAAGGGGCTTTCCACCTCATCCAGCAGCTTACGTTGCCACCGTCCCCTCAAGGGGAAGGCTTTTGCATGGCTATACGCCATGGCTTCCCCTTGAGGGGAAGATGTCCTGAAGGGACTGATGAGGTGGAAAGCCTCTCAACTGCCCAGCTATTTTTCGAGCAAAATCGCCACTAACTAATTCAGAGCGAGAGGCCATCTCGAGCGATAGGAACCCAACGCTTCCAAAAGCAGCGTACGATATTGGACGCCCCCGCGAGGAACCCGGTGGGTGGTATCCTTTGGCCCAGTGTCCCCTGTGAGGAGCGGGGGTCCGGGGCCGCCGCTGCATGATAACATCGGCGGCCCCGGGCGGCTTTTGGTACTTTTCGCCGCGACGAAAAGTACAGCCTCAAGGCAAAATCAAGCTGGGAAGAAAAAACGCTGTGGGAAAAGCGGCAGAACCATCCCTCTCAGTCTTCGCTGCGCTCAGACAGCTCCCCCCAAGGGGGAGCCAAGCTTATACCCCGGGCGACGCTCGCACTGTTCACCTCAAGAGGAAGCCTCGGTTACCGCCCCCGGACGCTCATAGATCGCTCATACATTCGCGCAAAAAAAGCTCCCTCACAACGAGAGAGCTGCAAACCTTTTATCCCAGAATCCCCAAATGCTCCAGCAAGATCTTCGCGCCCATCAGGATCAGCACGATGCCGCCCATGAGCTCGGCCTTGCTCTTGTATTTGGCACCGAATACATTGCCGACCTTCAGGCCGATGGCGGACAGCACGAAGGTGATCACGCCGATGAACAGTACGGCGTAGACAATGTTCACCCGGAGGAACGCGAAGGTCACGCCCATGGCCAGGGCGTCGATGCTGGTGGCGATGGCCAGGGTGATCATCGTCTTCACGGAGAAGGAATCGTCCAGCTGTTCTTCGTCTTTACTCATGGCCTCGCGGATCATATTGCCGCCGATGAAGCCCAGCAGGATGAACGCGATCCAGTGGTCGATGCTGACGATGAAGGACTCGAACTGCGTGCCCAGCAGATAGCCGATCAGTGGCATTAGAGCCTGGAAGCCGCCGAAATACAGGCCCACGCACAGCGAGTGCTTGAATTCCGCCTTGCGCACGGAAAGTCCCTTGCAGACGGAAACGGCAAAGGCGTCCATGCTCAGGCCCACTGCGATCAGGAAAAGCTCCAGCATACCCATGGTATTTCCTCCTTAATGGCTCGTGAAGGACGAAAAAACGAGACTCATCCGTCCTTCTGTGCAGAAAGAATCAGATAAGTCTCGTCGCAATGTACAAAGCCAGGAACTGCGTTCCAGAATGTTGACTTCATCACGCGTTGCCGCGCCGACTACTCCCTTAACAGGGCTCATGGTAGCATATGCGTCTGGGTATAGTCAAGACTAACTGGTGAAGGATAACTTTTTTTCTATGGCCTGGCAACAGGAGTTCCTTCTGATTCGTCAAATAAGTAGAATATAGGGTGAACGATTGGAGGAGATTATATGAAGAAGCTTTCTGTGCTGGTGCTGGCCCTGGTGATGATCCTGCTGGCTGCGGTACCTGCCTACGCCCTGCCGTCTATCGACCAGTATGCGTCCTGCACGATCAAAAAGGCGTATTCGGTGTATTCCGGCCCCGGTGAGCACTACTACCGCGCCAACAACGGCAAGGCCATGTATGGCGGCGCGGGCTCGGTGCGCGTTTTCGGCGTGACGGGGGATTGGATCCTGATGGGCTACGGCCTGAGCAACGGCGACTACCGCGTGGGCTATGTGCCCGCTGAAGGCCTGAACTACATCAGCAACCTGCGCGGCGATATCAACTACAACCTGACCTTCGGCAGCCAGGTGATGTACACCAACGGCGTGGCCTCTATTTCTGACGATCCCATCGTGAAGGGCAAGATGTTCGCGGATATCCCTGCGGATACCCAGGTGATCGCCCTGGCCACCATGGGCAACTGGACCTATGTGGAGCTGACGCTGAACGGCAAGCCCACCCGCGGCTTTGTGTACAGCTACCTGCTGCGCAATGGCGACGGCAGCGCGCCCGTGGCGCCTGCGCCGGTGGTAACAGCGGCTCCTGTTGTGACCGCTGCCCCCACCGCCCAGCCGGTGTATACCAATCCTCCGGTGCAGACGGGCAACTCCCTGCTGTCCTCGCTGTCCCACAACTGCCCCAACACGGGCATCATGGTGCCGGAACGTTTCAGCCCCTACCAGACCCACTATCTACTCACCCTGGCGGACTGGGTCTCCCGGCCCACCTTTACCCCTGTGACTTACGACAGCAACGCCACCATCGTCATCAACGGCCGGGTGATCCGCAGCGGCCAGACCTACCAGGGCATCACCATGACGGACGAACCCCAGGTGGTGACCATCCAGGTGACCAGCGGCAGCTCTACCACCACCTACACGGTGTATCTGCAGCGTCGCCCCAGCGAGAAGCGCACCCGCGTGTCTGCCGGCTACATCAGCCGCATCTACCAGAAGAACGGCGAGTGGCGCATTGCCGCCGACCTGGGCACCGTGTCCTATCTGAGCAGCGACTACTCCACCGGCAGCCGGTCTTCGTTCAGCAACAAGGAGTACGACAGCTACGACTATGTGGTGAGCCCCAACTGCCTGTTCTACTACGGCGCGCCCGGTTCGCCCATCCGCCTGCACACGGTCAACGAGTTCATGGCCAACTACCAGGCCTTTGGTAACAACCTCTACACGCTGATTTATATTGAGGACGAGATCGTTGCGGTGATCCCCTACGGCGTGGATGAGTCCATTTACTATTGAGAAGGTGCATAAGCATACACAGTGAGAAGGATGGAAAGGAAGAAATTATCCTTCGCTTTAAGTCATGCAAATAACGAAACCGCAAGCCTTGAGTGGCTTGCGGTTTCTTATACTGCTGTGATAGAATGAAAGCGGCAAACTTGAATTTGACGGAGGCAAACTGATGCAGGAAACATTTGTTGTCAATCAAAAGCAATATACGGTTATTGGGTTATTAGGACACGGGAAAGGCGGATATTCCTATCTGGTAGAAAGGAATGGATGCCAATATGTGTTGAAACAGATTCACCACGAGCCATGTGATTATTATTCCTTTGGAAACAAAATTGAAGCAGAAATCAACGACTATAACAGACTGTTGCATACTGGAATCAGATTGCCTCAAATGTTGGATGTTGATATTGAGAACGAAAGAATTGTTAAAGAATATATCGATGGGCCAACTATATACGAATTAGTGAAAGATGATGTTATGGATGATTCGTACATCGTACAAGTGCGGGAAATGGCACAGATGGTTTATTCTGCTGGACTAAATATAGATTTCTTTCCGACGAATTTCGTGGTTGCGAATGGGGCTATTTTTTATATCGATTATGAATGCAATCCGTACATGGATGAATGGAATTTTGAAAATTGGGGCATCAAATATTGGTCTAAAACAAAAGATTTCATTGAATATATGCAAAAGCATTAAACCAACAAATTCCAATTTGTCGAGCAGCCGCAGATCCACAGGAGGGCACAATGACGCGCACCATCCCAGTGCATTGCGTTCATTGGACCACAAAAGCAAACGAGCATCCGAACGCCGGATGCTCGTTTGTTTGTGTCTGCCTTACTTCCGCAGGGTGATGACGACGTGACGGTTGGGTTCGTCGCCCTCGGAGTGGGTGTCCACAGCCTCATTGGCCTGCAGCGCGCTGTGGATGATGCGACGCTCGTAGGGGTTCATGGGCTCCAGGGAAACCTTGCGGCCGGTCTTCACGGCGCGGTTGGCCATGCGGTTGGCCAGGCGGATCAGGGTATCCTCGCGCTTGGCGCGGTAGTTTTCGGTGTCCAGGGTGACGCGGGTGTAGCCTTCCTGGCCGCGGTTGATCTTGAGGCTGGTCAGGTACTGCAGGGCGTCCAGGGTCTCGCCGCGGCGGCCAATGAGGATGCCCAGGGTGTCGCCGGTCATCTTCACAAACACATTGCCTTCGGCGTCGTTGCCCACGGCCACGTCCACTTCCACACCCATCAGGTGGGTCAGCTCCTTCAGGAAGGCCTGGGCCTTGCCAGCGGCGGAGTCAGCCGCGACCTGGTCGTTCTCCAGCATGGTGACCACGGGCTTCTCGATGGGCTTGGCAGGGGCCTTGGGGGGCAGGGGCTTCTTTTCGGCGGCGGGCTTTTCAGCCTTCTCCTGCTTGGGCTTCTCCTGCTTGGGCTTGGGCTGCTTGGGAGCCTTGGGCTCGGCCTTCTCCTTCTTCTCGGGAGCGGGCTTCTTTTCAGCGGCAGGCTTTTCAGCCTTGGGCTTTTCCTGCTTGGGCTCGGCCTTCTTCTCGGCGGCGGGCTTCTTTTCGGCAGGCTTCTTCTCGGACTTCTTGGCGGGCTTATCCTCGGTGAGGGAGGCCAGCAGGTCTTCCTCCTGCTCCTTCACGGTGAGGCGAACCTTGGCCAGGCGGGAGCCGAACAGGCCGAACAGGCCCTTGCTGCCCTCGTCGATGATATCAACCGTTACATCGCTGATGGAAGCACCCAGGGCTTCCAGACCAGCGGAAATCGCTTCTTCAATGGTCTTGGCAGAAGATTCGTAGGTCTTCATTTGATTATTCCTCCATATTCAGTTCGAAGCTTACTTGACAGTACCTTGGGCCTGGGCGTCGGCGGCTTTCTTTTCCTTGGCATCCAGATACTTGTTGATGCCCCAGTTCTGCGCCATGGCGATCAGGTTGCTGGCCACCCAGTACAGGGCGAAGGCAGCGGTGTAGCTGAAGCACAGCCACAGGGTGAAGATGGGGAAGAACCACTTCATGAAGTTGCTGGTGCTCTTCTGCTGATCGGTCTGCTGGGTGTTGGCGGCGGGCTGCGTCATATTGGACATGAAGAACTGGCTGACAGCAGACAGGAGGGGCAGCAGGAACCAGCCGTTGAAGTCCTTCATCACGCTGACGGTGGTGAGGATCAGGTTGAAGTTCCAGCCAGGCAGGGTGGACACATGCTCCACATAGGAGGGCATGGCGGCCATGGCGTCGTACACGGCCTTCACAGAGGCCTGGGTGGCGGTGCCGAAGGATTCGTAGGACACCAGCACGCCGGTGGCCTCTTCGATGGTGGCGGTCAGGGTAGCCAGGGTCTCGGCGGGCATGGCGGTGATCACCTTCTGCCAGATGTCGGCGGTGATCATGTTCAGGCTGTTCAGGTCAGGCCAGGCAGAGGCGAAGGGGCTGTCGGGCATCCACAGGTTCTTGATCCACAGCCAGCTCTCCAGCACAGGCTCGTTGCCCAGCAGGATGTCGAAGGCCTGCTGCACCAGCTGTTCGTTAGCCACCATACGCATGGCACCGAACATGGCGAAGAGAATGGGGAAGGTGAGCAGCAGGGGCAGGCAGGAAGACAGGGGGTTCACGCCCTCCTTCTTGTACAGCTCGGCCATCTTGGCGTTCAGCTTCTCCTGATCCTTGGCATACTTCTTCTGCAGCGCGGAGATCTGGGGCTGGATCTTGGTGGTCTTGCGCATGCCCACGCGGCTCTTGTAGTCGAAGGGCATCAGCACCAGCTTGATCAGCACCGTGAACACGATGATGGACCAGCCGTAGTTGCCAAACAGGGAGTTGATACCATCCAGGATACCTTTGAGGAACTCGTTCATGTAGGTTTATTCCCTCCTTAGGATAACTTGGGGATCTTCGGGCACCGGGTCGTATCCGCCTTTGGAAAAGGGATTGCAGCGCAAAATGCGCCACAGGGCCATCCAGCCGCCCTTCCACGCGCCGTAGCGTTCAATGGCCGTCACGGCATACTTGGAGCAGGATGGAATGTAGCGGCAGCAGGGGCCGCCCCGCTTGTTGGGGCTGATACAGCGGCGGTAGTAGTTGATGCACCAGAGCATGAAACGTTGAATCAAGCGCGATTCCCTTCTTTGTTGGCCTCTTTGAAAGCGGCTTGCTTTCTCAGCAGGTAGCGCACGTCCTTTTGCAAGGACTGGAAGGTGGCCTCAGCGGCTGAGGGCCTGGCTACGATCACGTACAAGCCGTTTTTCACATCCCCCAGATGGGGCCGGAAGCATTCGCGCAGGCGACGCTTGACCAGGTTGCGGGTCACAGCGTTGCCCACCTTTTTGCTGACGGAAAAACCGACCTGCAGCCCTCTGCCCTTGGCATAGAGCATGACCAGATCCCGACAGGCGACGCTCTTTCCGCGGTGGTACACGTATTGGAACGTCTTGTTTTTTTGCAGCCGATAACGTCTTTCCATGGTAACATCCTTCTTACGACGGTGAAAAAGATCCCGGGTGCATGGCAGCGGGCCGCCACCCACCGGGCCGCGGCCAACTAACCGGAATATGAGGAAAAGCCCGCCTCACGGCGCGAAACGCGCTTATGGGCGGGCTTCATCCACAAGGCTCAGGGCAGGGCACTGACTTAGACAGTCAGCTCCTTGCGGCCACGACGACGGCGGGCAGCCAGCACGCGGCGGCCGTTCTTGGTGGACATACGGGCACGGAAGCCGTGCACCTTGCTGCGCTGACGCTTCTTGGGCTGGTAAGTACGGAACATGGTCAACACTCCTCACAAAAATTTCGTCAATCGGACAGAATGTCCGCATCGCTACAAAACAGCCTTTACAGTATACCTGTTTTGAAAAGCCTTGTCAAGCGAAATCCGTGATTTTCTATGGGATACAGCCTTACCCGTTGCCTTCCTCGGGGCCGAAGAGGTCTTCCAGGGTGCCGTCGGGGGCGATATAGACCTCGAAATCCACATTGGTGGAACGGGGATCGGGCAGATCAATACGCCAGTGGACGAGGGGCGTTGCGGACTCCCGGTTGCAGTAGAAGCCGAAGTTCACCGGCAGGGGCGCAAAGTCCTTGGGGGCGATGCCGTATTCCTGCTGGATGGCGGCCAGGGCGGTTTCCATGGCCTGGTGGATGCTCACCGCGCCTTCTGATGGGTCGCCGTAGAAGCCGTCCACATTGCCCTCGGTGTACTGCCAGTCGTAGCCCTGGAGGGTGACGGTCTGCCCGTCCACCGTGCAGTGGATCTCCTGGGCGCGGAGGACGTCCATATAGGTGTTGTCCTCGATCATCTCGCTCTGCACCCAGCGGGTGACGCTTTCGCCCGTCACTGGGTGGATAAAGCGTACCAGCGTGAGATCCGACAGGCCGTGGGTGCCGCCGGTGGTCACCAGCTGGTCGGCATACACGTTGGCCATGGACAGGATCTCGAAGGAGGTGCCGATGGGCAAGAGCCCCGACTGCACCACATACCGGCCCTGGAGCACCTCATAGGCGGGGATGTTCTGGGCAGCGGTCTGGGTGTCCAGCACGTCCGTTTGATGGGCATAGGCGGCAGGCTCCAGGTAGGCCATCTGCACCTGGCCGCTTTCGCCGTCCACCTGCAAAAGGAAGGAATACCGGTCCTGCTGGCCGTGGGCTTCCTTCAATTCGACGGCCAGGTCATCGCTGAACCAGCTGGGCTGCTCGCTGACCACGCATTGCATCTGATAGCCGTAGCCGGGCATGAAGCCCTTGATGGCCGCACGGGCCTGCTGAGCATCGACGTGCCAGGTATCCATCAGGTGGTTGACGGCGATGGGCAGCACATCTTTGGCGGAAAGACGGTCGCCGTGGCCGTAATCCAGGGAGAAGGCGGCCACGTGGCCGTCGTCGGCACAGACGGTGATGGTGCAGGTTTCATTCCGCACGGCAAAGGTGGCGGTGGCGTAGCTCTTGCCCAGGCAGGTGGTGCTTTGCTCGTGGCGGAAGTTGGTCACGTCGCCCCCGTACAGGCACTGGTTCACATAGCTCTGGGCAACGCTGCGCAGGGTATCGGTGGCCATGGCCTGGCCGGACTGCACGGTGTGCTCGTTCAGGCAATAGTCGGTATCATAGGCCTTGAGATGACCCTGGTCGCTGAGCAGCATAAAACGGTTGCTGCCCTCCTGCAGCATGGTCACATGCCAGCCGTAGCCGTCGTGATAGACGGAGATATCCGCCCCGGTGCCAATGCCGGTGAGGTCACTGTCGCGGAGCAGGCCGGAGAACATGTAGCTCTGGGCCAGGGCGATGGCTTCTTTATCGTTGAGGATATCCCGGGGCAGGGGGGCACCGTCGTTGAAGGCGGCGACCTCCGCGGCCTGTCGGGCGGCCAGGGGATGGGTCTCGCTGGTGGCGAAGGAGCACACCAGCACCACGCTGCATACCGCCGCGAAGGTGGCCTTCCACTGGCGGGGCAGGGGCTTTTCGGCAGGCAGGGAAGCGGCCCAGGCGTCGATATCCTTCTTTGCATAGGCGGAACCCACCCACACCAGGGGATTGAACCACTGCACTGCGCAGCAGACCTTGCGCAGCAGCGTCCACCACTGGGCACCGCGCTTGTAGCGCAGCAGTGCCGCCTGGATGGCGGGCCGGGTTTCCTCGGGCTTGAGGGTGGAGGCCAGGGCAATGTAGGGCTTACACAGGCCGATGACCTCGGCCCCCTTCAGCGAACCCACATACCAGGCGGGCAGGGGCTTGACGTCCAGCTCCTGGCACAGGGCCAGGTAGTGTTTTTCGTCCTCATCAGACAGGGGTGCGTAGCGGCGTTTCTTCAGCTGATAGTCCCGGCGAAGCTGCTGTGCGGCCATCCATGCGCCGGCAACGCCCGCGCCGCCCAGGTAGGCGAAGAAGACCCACTTGCCCGTCCAGCCGTAGGTGGTGTAGGCGTTCAGGTCGTGGATGAACTCGCCCAGGGTGTAATCGTATTCCTCCGGGGGAATGCCGCTTTCCCGGCGTGCCTGGTGGGTTTCGTAATTGATGGGGAAGATCAGGTCGCTGACTGCATCGGTAAAGCGGATGCGGAACTGATCCGCCACGGGCCGGGCGGCAGCATCCACAGAGTGGGTGGGCCGCAGCTCGTTCATGATGGGGTTGGGCAGGGAGATGGGCACCAGCAGGCGCACAGCCACCATCAGCCAGGCCAGGCAGATGAGCCCGTTGCCCAGCTTGTTGCGGAAAAACCTCCGCACCAATAGCACCAGCAAAATCAGTATGCCGCCGAACAGCGCAGCCTCCAGCAGATAATTGAAGACTGTGATGGTGCGGAAGGGCAGGCCGCGATGATCGCGCAGGAAATTGAACAAAGCATCATGTGTCATATGGAACGCCTCCTCTGCTTATCCAACGGGGGTGGAAGGCTTTTCCATGCAGGGGAAAGCGTTTGTTACATGTATTACAAGAAAAACGCTGAGCATGTGCTCAGCGAGAATATTTGCCGGTGATGATCTCGTTGATGTAGGCATCCCGGTGGGGCAGGTGTTCATCTTGCCGGGCGATGTCAGCGGCGGCCTGGTTGTCATAGGGCACAGACAGGATGGTGAACATCAGCGGCGCGGGCGTGTCGCCCTTTTCGCCTTCCACCAGCAGGGCATGGGCCCGGTTGACACCCAGGCTGTTGCCCACGCTGCCGGTGTTGATGATGTACCCGTCTTGCAGCGAGCGCACAAAGGGGCGGTGGCTGTCGGCGAAGATCACGCCGCCGAAGTCGCCCTTCCCGGTGTGGAAGGCCTGGCCCAGCAGCTCCTTATCGTCGTTGACCCGCATCAGGGGAGTCACAGGGCGGCCGTGGAACAGCCGGAAGCGGATGCCGCCCAGGGTCACCTCGGCCTCCCGGGGGAGGTTCTTCAGCCAGTCCATGCGCTCCGGCCCCAGCTGGGCCCAGAAGTAGCCGTCCTCGGCAAATTCCTTGCCGCCGATGCCGTAATCCCAGTTACCGCCCAGGCAGAGGGTGCAGTGGCTGCGCACCCAGTCGCAGGTTTCGGCATTGCTGGGGCCCTTGCCCACCGCATCGCCCAGGAACCACACTTCATCGGGCTGCACCTGTTGCAGCATGGCGTCCATGGCCAGAGTGGCAGGCAGATTGCCGTGGAGGTCGGCCAGCATAACGATCTTCATAGGCGCACTCCTTTATTCGGGGTAGACCATGGTTTCGGGGGTGCAATGGGCCAGCACCTGGCAGTAGGCAGCGGCCTCGGCCTTGGCACCGGCCAGGTCGTGCTCCAGGTAGTTGCCGCATTCGATCTTCTTCGCGCCGGGGATCTCGCCCTCAAAGGCAGCGGCGAAGGCGAAAGCATCCTGCACCAGACGGATGGCATCCTGCTTGCTGACGCTGTCGCGCAGGATCAGGTAAAAGCCGGTGCGGCAGCCCATGGGGCCGAAGTACACCACCTGGTCGGACATATCGCCCGAGCGGACGAAGGTGGCGATCAGGTGCTCCAGGGTGTGCATGGCCTTCTGCTCCAGGTAGTCGCCCTGGTTGGGGAATTTCACCCGCAGGTCGTAGGTGATGTCGTCCCCGTCGATGCGGGAAACATACATGCCGGGGGTGAGCAGGTCGTGATTGATGGTGAAGGAAGCGATCTTACGCAGCATGGGGTTCATCCTTTCTCATGGTGAGGGACAGTCGCTTGGTAACGTGCAGATAGCAGGGGAACAGGAACAGATCCGCAAAGATCCAGGCGGCAGGGTTGGCGAAGCATGCGCCGGAGAAACCGGCCACGGGCACCAGCACCAGAGCCACCAGGGAACGGGCGATCATCTCCGCTACGCCTGCAAACATGGCGATCCGGGCAAAGCCCAGGCCCTGGATGGAGAAGCGCAGCAGGTTCACGAACAACAGGAAAATGTACAAAGAGGAATTCACCGTCAGGTACTGCCGGGCGAGGTTGATGACCTCGACCTCCGGGGCATCCACAAACAGGCCGATGAGCGCGGGGGCAAACAGCAGCACCACCAGAAAGGCGATCAGGCAGTACACGATGCCGATGATGCTGGCAGCCTTCAGGCCCTGGTGCACGCGGCTGAGCTTCCGCGCGCCGATGTTCTGCCCGGCGAAAGTGGCCATGGTGGTGGCCAGGGCGTCGATCACAGAGGCGAAGAAGTTGCTCAGCTTGCTGGAGGCGGTCACGGCGGCCACGGCTACGGTGCCAAGGCCGTTGATGGCCGTCTGGATCACCACCGCACCGATGGCGGTGATGGAATACTGCAGGCCCATGGGCAAGCCCATGCCCAGCAGATGCTTGGCCAGCTGGGGCCGGAAAACCATGTCGTCTTTGGACAGGTGCAGGATGGGGAAGCGTTTCTTCATCACCACCAGGCAGCCCAGGCCGCTAGCCAGCTGGCTGATGATGGTAGCCACGGCGGCACCCATCACGCCCATGCCGAAGACCAGGATGAACACGATATCCAGCACGATGTTCAGGATCGCAGCCATGGCAAGGAAGTACACGGGGGTCTTGCTGTCGCCCAGGGAGCGCAGGATGCCGCTGGACATGTTGTACAGCACCGTAACGGGGATCGCCGCAAAAATGGGCTGGATGTAGCTCACCGCCCCGGCGATGATCTCCTCCGGGGTGTTCATAACGCGAAGCAGCCACGGGCACAAAAGCGCGGTGACTACGGCCATCACGATGCCGATGGCACCGGCAACATAAATAGCATTCGCCACGAAGCGGCGGAGTTCCTCTTCGTCCTTGGCACCAAAGGCCTGGGCGATGGGAATGGCAAAGCCGGAGCAAATGCCCATGCAGAAGCCCAAGATCAGAAAATTGATGGAGCCGGTGGAGCCCACGGCAGCCAGGGCCTCGGAGCCCAGATACTTGCCCACGATGGCGGTATCCACAAAATTATAAAGCTGCTGGAACAAAAAGCCGAATAAGAGCGGCAGCGTAAAGCTGATGACCAGCTTCATGGGGGAACCCTGCGTCAGGTCCCTGGTGGTTGAACGAGCCATAATCCCGTTCCTTCCTTTCGCAATCAGATGCAGTGAAAACATTCACGCCCACTATATAGCAAATGGCAAGGTTTTGCAATCGTCAGATTTGGCAAAAAAGGCCAACAAAATAACCCTGCCGGGTTGAACCGGCAGGGTCAAGTGCGATTGGATTATCCTTCGTGACGCTGGCTGCGACGGCGGCGGGTGGTTTCCTCGGCGGCGTCGGCGGTTTCCACAGCGTCCAGCAGGGCTTCGTCGCCTTCCACCTCAACGGTCAGGGCTTCGGCGGCAGGCTTGTTTTCGCCTTCGGGATAGAGCTTGCGCAGGGTTTCGGCCATCAGTTCGCCATCCTCGGCGATGTCGGTGGCAGCGTCCATGTCCGGCAGGGCGGGAGCGTCCTTATCCTCGCCGATGGGGCGGGCCACGGGTTCATCGTGGGCGGACTGCTTCTCGTGCTTGTCCTTGGCGGCGGGCTGGGTGTAATCGCGGTAGGTGCCGCGCTCCAGGTGATCCTGCGCTTTGGCGGACTGAACATTGGCCTGGATGCGGCGCACCACGCCCACCAGCAGCAGGGCCAGGGAGATACCGGCCAGGGCCAGGAAGACATAGTAGGCGGTGTTCAGGGTGCTCTGCACGGTGTCCACATAGGGGGGCAGACCGGCATCGGTGGGCATTTCCTCGTACACGGGCTTGGGCGGCGTGACGATGGGGGCCTGGGTGGGCTCGGCGGTGGGCAGCTCGTGAGCGATGCGGATGATGTTGCTCTCGAAGGCCTGGTTTTCGCCCAGCTGGTTCTTCACCCGGGCGTCGAACCGGTACTGGCCGGCCATGGATACATGCACATCACGGGTGAATTCGCGGGTCTCGCCAGCCAGGATGGCAGGGAAGTTGTACAGGTGCACGCCGGAGGCATACACGTCCACGTCGGACACATCCACGGCGCTGGCATTGGTGACCTTCACGTTGAACTTCACCACGCCGGGCAGGGCATAAACCACTTCGCGGTCGGCGGTGGCTTCCACATTCAGCACGATGACCTGGCTGGGGTCCACTGCGGTAACGGAAACGCGCTCGGTGGCGGTTTCGGCAGCGGAGCCGCTGGCATCCTCGCCCTTGACGGTGAACTGATAATCAGCCGTCTGGGCGATGGTGAGCTCCTTTTCCAGGGTCACGGTCTGGCCGGCGGGCACCGTCTGGCCGGTGAAGACCTCGCCCAGCACGGGATCGGTGACCGTCACGTTCTGGTAGTCCACATTCCCGGTGTTTTTGAGGGTCAGGGTCAGCTTCACCGTATCGCCGATGGCACCGCCCTTCTTGTCGGCGGCCAGGCTGGCGGAAAGCTTCACCTCGCCATACTTGATGGTGGCGGCGGCCTTCTTGTCGGTCAGGGTCTTGCCGCTGGCCTTGTAGGTGATGGTGGCCTGGCTGGTCAGATCCTTGCTGCCCATGGTGGCGGTGAAGGTATAGCTGGCCTTTTCGCCTGCGGGAACGGACTCGATCTTGCCGTTCTTGGAGGAAATGGACTTGTCCTCCTTGATCACCACATCGGTGATCTCCACATTGCCGGCGTTGATCACATCATAGGTCACGGTCACCTCCTGCCCCTTGCGGGCGGTGGTGGGGGTGATGATGCGGTTGATCTCCACGTTGGTCACCGCGCCGGTGTACTCGATCTCGTGGCGGATGTTGGCGGTCTTGTTGATCAGTTCGCCTGCATCGTTATACACAGAGTACTTCAGCTTGAAGGTGATCTGCCCGTTCTCCAGCTGGCTTTCGGTAACCTTCCAGGTGCCCGACCAGGCCTTGGAGGAACCGGCAGTCAGGGTGGGGGAGCCGAACTCCTCAACGATCTTGCCATTGGGATAATAAAGGGTCACCGGGCCGGGGCGGTCCGTGTCGCCGATGTTGGACACCTTGAAGGAAACGGTGATGTCCTTGGGCTCGGCAAACTTGGTATCGCTCAGCTCGATGAAGATATTCAGGCCGTCCTTCTCCATGGAGCCAGCATAAGCGATGCTGGTAAGGCCCAGCAGCACCGTCATCAGAACGACCAGGCATACGATCAGGCGTTGTTTCATTGCATTGTTGGGCGGAACAGCACCGCCCGTCCTCCTTCCGCGTCCGGCCATCAAAACGGGGCCGAAATCCACAGATACAGTCTTGCTATCCTATTGTAATAGGGAATGGGGGTTTCTGTCAAGGTGAGAAGTCATAGAAATGTAAAACTTTTTGAACAAATTTGTTGTTTTATGGTGTGATGCGCAACAGGAAAACACAAAAAAGGAGCCCCGAAGGGCTCAAAGAGGAGGATTATTTCGCAAAGAATGCCACAGCCACCGCGCCGGGGCCTGCATGGGTGCCGACCACGCTGCCCACCACGGTCTGGGGCAGGTCGTCCACGTGGCCTTCCCAGATGTAGGCGCTGTCGGCGATGTACTTGCGCAGCAGCGCATCGCTGATGCCGGTGTAGCCCAGCATCAGGGGCTTGGTGAAATCCACGCCGCCGGACTGCTCGATCTCCTTCACCAGCAGGTTGTTGCCCTGCTTGGAGCCACGGGCCTTGCCCAGGATCTCGATGGCCCCGTCACGGATGCAGATAACGGGCTTGATGTTCAGCAGGCCGCCTGCGAAAGCCACCGTCTTGGAGATGCGGCCGCCGCGCTTGAGATATTCCAGGGTGTCCAGCAGGGCGATGAGGCGGACGTTGTTGCGCTCTTCGGTCAGTCGCTGGGCGATTTCGGCAGCGGAAAGGCCTTCATCCACCAGGCGGAGAGCGAATTGTGCCAGAATGCCGGAGCCCAGGGCGATGGTGTTGGAATCCACCACGTAGATCTGGCCGGGGTAGTCCGCGGCGGCGATCATGGCACTCTGGCAGGTGCCGGACAGCTTGGAGGAAACGGTGATCACCACAGCGGTGTCGCCTGCCTGGGTGATCTCCTCATACACCTGGGCGAAAGCGGCGGGGGAAGCCTGGCTGGTGGTGGGCAGGACGTCGCTTTCGATCAGCTTTTCATAAAACTGCTTGTGGGTGATGGTGATGCCGTCGATGTACTCCTGCTCGCCGAAGCGGATGGTCAGGGGGACGATACTGAACAGGCTTTCCTGGCCGGAGGGCAGGTCAGCAGTGGAGTCGATCACGATTTTGACGCTCATGGGGTTCTCCTTTGTGCTTTACTTTTCCGGGATGCCGTCCCGGGAGATGATCTCCAGGTTCCTGGCGATGCGCTCCAGGCAGGCGAAATAGATCTGCCGGTCGCTTTCGCTGAGGCCTGCGCCGCCTGCATCCACAGCCGCCTGAGCCTTGCAGCAGACAAACTGGGCCACCCGGAGGCCTTCTTCCGTCAGGGTGAGGCGGGAGCGATAGCTGGTGCCGCTTTCACGCAGGATCAGGCCCTTTTCTTCCAATTCATTTACAATCCGGGAAACGGCGGCCTTGTCCCTGTCGCAGATCTCGCACAGCTGGGCGGCGGTCACGCCCTGGGGATATCGCTTCATGGCAGCCAGGTACTGGACATAGGCCCCCTTGTAGCCCAGCTTGACCATCTCGTCCCGTTCGATTTTCTCAATGCCCCGCTCGATGCTGGAGATCAGGGCGGCAAACTGCTCGTAGCGGCTAATCATGCGAATGCTCCCTTTCAAGTTGACTTATCAACGACTGGTATTCTACACCATATAAGTTGACTTGTCAACATGTGTTCACAAAAAGGCAAAAGCGTGGTACAATGGGGGCCGATTGATGAAGGAGGAACGCCGATGCCCATCACGGCTTATTGCAAGAAATGCGCCCGGGATGTTGCGCCGGGCGACCGCTGCCCCCATTGCGGCGGCAAGCTGGCCAAGTCCGCGGTTCGGGTGGCCTGGTGCGCGGATCATGTGCCCGTGCGGGACTGGATGAGCTGGAACGCCGCCATGCGCATCCTTTTGCCGCTGACGGGCATGGTGCTGCTATTGATCCTGACGCTGGAGGCCATTGCCGGCGGTTTCCAGGCGGTGGATGATCTTCTGCGCGGCGGTCTCTTGTTCGCCCTGCTGGGCATGCTGGTGATTGTGGCCACGCTGCTCCTGCTGGCGTTCATCCTGCAAGGGGAAGACCTGCAGGACTGCGTGGTGGACGGCCGGGGCGTGCACATTCAGCAATATCTGCCCCAACCCACGCCCATGAAGCTGCTCCTGCGGCTGAAATCTCCGTCGCTCATGGAGCAGTACGACCCGGCGGAGGGCATCCTGCTCATCGGCCAGAAGGAAGTGCTGTGGAAGGACATTGCCCGAGTGCAGCTCTGGCCGGAAAAGACCATGATCCTGTTTTATTCCCCTGCCTGGTGGATGCGCTTGGCCCTGCCCTGCACGCCCTTCACCTACGAAGACTGCTTTGTGTTCATCCAAGAAAAGCTGGGCAAGAAAAAAGGCGTGACGCTGCCGGACGAATTGATCGCGCCGCCCAAACCCAAGCAGGAAAAGCCTAAGACTGCCCCTGTGGAAACACAGCAGCTCTCCTTTGCGGATATCGCCGAGCCGGAAGGCACCATTGAGCCGGAAAAGGAAGGCGACTTTGTGCCTCTGGCCGATGTGCTGAAGGAAATCCAGGAAAGCGAAGAAAAAACCGAAGGCTGATTGCCTTCGGTTTTTGTTATGCTTGCAGCTTTTTCAGGGCGTCCAGTGCGGCGGCCTGCTCGGCCTGCTTTTTGGTGCGGCCGCTGCCGCGCCCCAGCTCCACGCCATAGCGGAACACCGCTGCCTGGAAGGTACGGTCGTGGGGCGGGCCGTCCTGGGAGATAATCTCGTAATTGGGGGCCACGCCGCCATCCTTTTGCAGATGCTCCTGCAGGGCACCCTTGCTGTCCTGCATGGGGCGGTGGACGTCCTCCGGCTTGGGCCAGCAGGAGCGCACGATGCGCCGGGCCTCCTCCATGCCACCGTCCAGGTACACCGCCGCCAGGATGGCCTCCATGGCGTCGCAGAGCACGCTGGGTTTGTCACGGCCGCCGGTCATTTCCTCGCCGCGGTCCATGATGAGGGCTTCGCCCACGTGCAGGCTGCGGGCAACCTGGCTCAGGGCAGCCTCGCACACCAGCAGGGCGCGCAGGTGGGTCAGGCTGCCCTCCTGGCTATCCGGGTGGGAGGCGTAGAGCAGGTCGCTCATGATGTACTGCAAAACGGCATCGCCCAGAAACTCCAGGCGCTGGTTATCGTTTTTGCCCATGGAGGGGTGGGTGAGGGCCTGCCGCAGCAGAGCCGGGTTTTTGAACTGGTATTGAAGGGCGGACATGAGTTGTTCCATATGAACCTCCAACGCGCAGAACGGAAGGCATTGCGTGCATGACCTCGGTTCTATGCATTAAATTAGGAATTATGAATTATGAATTAGGAATTGAGCGCGTGGCACGGGGCTGCTTCCGGCCGCCGTGACCCCAGGGGTGAAGTGCATGCCTGGCCATCCCCGAATGGGTCCAGGGCCGAAGGGCCCTGGTCAGGGGAGTCCAGAGGGGGCAGAATGCCCCCTCTGGTGGGATCCAGGGGCAAAGCCCCTGGTTACTGGTGAGCCTCGATGTAGGCGACAACGTCACCGACGGTCTTGAGCTTCATGATCTGGTCGTCCTCGACCATGATGCCGTACTTGTCTTCCAGGTCCATGATCATGACCATGACGTTGGCGGAGTCGGCCTTCAGGTCTTCGATCAGGCGGGAATCGGCGGTAATGGTGGCTTCGTCCACCTTGAGCTGCTTGGCGATCATGCTCTTCACGGCTTCAAAAATCATTGGTTTGTCCTCCTTATTATTGCGGTATGAATGTATTGCATGCCCGGTCGGGCCGGGGAGATGCCGTTATTCCTGGGTGGCTGCAACGCCCTGCTCGATCACCTCGACCACGTGGCCGTCGATCATCTTGATCACCTGGCCGATGGCGCAGGAGATGGCGTGGGCATTGCTGGAGCCGTGGGCCTTGACCACTGCGCCCTGCACGCCCAGCAGGGGAGCACCGCCCACCTCGGTGTAGTCCATCATTTTCTTCACGCGGCGGAAGGCGGGCTTGGCGATCAGCCCGGCGATCTTGCCCCGCAGGTCGGCCATCATTTCCTTTTTGATGATGCCCATCAGCGTGCCAGCCACACCTTCCATGAACTTCATCACCACGTTGCCGGTAAAACCGTCGCACACCAGCACGTCGGCCTGATCGGCGGTGATGTCGCGGGCTTCCACGTTGCCGATGAAGTTGTAGGGGGCCTTTTCCATCAGGGGGTAGGTTTCTTTGATCAGACCGTTGCCCTTTTCAGCCTCGGCACCGATGTTGATCAAGCCCACACGGGGATTTTCAATGCCCATGACGCCCTTCATATAGGCGGTGCCCATCACGCCGAACTGCTGCAGGTATTCCGGCTTGCAGTCCACATTGGCACCGCAGTCGATCAGCAGGAAGTGCCCCTTGCCGTTGGGCAAAAGGGGAGCCAGAGCAGGACGCTCCACGCCGGGGATGCGGCCCAGACGGAACATGCCGCCAGCCAGCACGGCACCGGTGGAACCGGCGGACACAAAGCCGTCCACCTGCTTGTCCTTCAATTGCAGCATGCCGATAACGGTGGCGGAGTTCTTCTTGCTGCGAACGCCCATCACGGGGCTTTCGTGGTTGGTGATCACCTCAGGGGCGTCCACCAGGGAGATGCGGCTGCGCACGTCGTCGCAATCCTTGAGCAGGGGTTCCACCTGCTGAAGATCGCCGGCCAGCACAACCTCGATATTTTCATAACGGCGAAGGGCCTCGATGGCACCTTCTACGGGAGCCTGGGGCGCAAAATCGCCGCCCATGGCATCCACAAAAATACGCATAAACATTCCTCCTTGTCAAAACAAAGAACCATTTTATTCTATCAAATTTCATGGAAGAATGCAAGTATTGTCCTAAAGCAGCTTGTCCAGCTCAGCGCAAAGCATGGCGCGCATTTCGGCCAGGGTTTCGTCATCGGGCAGGAAGGCGGCGTTGTACATTTCAGCGGCGTCCAGCTTCCACACGGGGCCGGGGGAGGGAGTGTCCCCTGCGCGGCGGGGGAAGATGTGCCAGTGCATGTGTACACCCTGGCCCTGGCCCAGCAGCTCGTAGTTCAGCTTGTCGGGCTTGAAGGCGTTCCACACGGCCTCAGCTACGGCGGCCATTTCCATCAGGAACTGGCTGCGGAAGCCGGGCTCCAGCTGGTGCAGCTCGGTGGCGTGCTCCTTGCAGATGAACACCGTGTAGCCGGGGAAGCGTTGGTAATCCCCCAGCACCACATAGCCGGTTTCGGTTTCACGGACGAAATAGCGGTTCTTGCCCTCTTTGGTCAGGGCGATCCGGGCGCAGACGCCGCAGTGATCCATTTTACATCAGCTCCTTGATGGCCTTTTCCACGGCGGCGATGCGCTGGCTCAGCGGGGGATGGCTGTACTCCAGCACCACCAGCAGCTTGGAGGGTGCCAGGTGGGAGAAATTGTCCCGGCTCAGCTTCTTCAGACCGCTGATCAGCGCAGGGCCGTAGCCTTCCTTGACGGCCTGACGGTCGGCGCGGTATTCGGCAAAGCGGCTGTATGCGCTCATGAGCATGCCGGTGAGGGGCTGCACCAGGGCCAGGGCGGCGGAGCCCAGCAGAATGAAGGCGAAGCCGTAGTTCACCCCGGCAAAGCCGAAGGCCTGGTGCAGGGCGGGTTCACGCACCACCAGCCAGGCCAGCACGGCCATGATGAGCAGGTTGCCCAGGTTCATCACCTGCTGCTTGGGCACGTCCTTGTGCAGGCCGTGGCCCAGCTCGTGGGCGAAGATGGCGCAGATTTCGTCAGCCGTCATGCTGGCGATCAGGTTGTCATACAGCACAATGGTCTTCATGGCACCGAAGCCCGTGAAGTACGCGTTGGACTTGGTGGTGCGGCGGGAGGCATCCATCACTTCGATGGCCTTGACCTTGTAGCCGTGGCTGGTGAGCAGCGCGGTGAGCTTGTCGCGCAGTTCGCCTTCTTCGAGAGGGGTGAACTTGTTGCCCATGCGGCTGATGATGGGGTACAAAAAGGAGATCAGCAGCGTGATGCCAAACACAACCGCAGCGAACAAGAGGATCATCCCGTCGCCCATGGCCTGGTGCAGCGCGGCCAGGATGCTCATCAGCACGATGGAGAGCAGGGCTTCGATGAGAAAGCCGCGGATCTGGTCCATCACGAAGGTTTTGATGGTGGAGCGGTTGAAGCCGTACTTCTGCTCGATGATCATGGTATCCACATAGCCGGTGGCGGCACCGCAGAGGGTCTCCACCAAAGCCTGGAACACCAGCACGGCGATGAGCTGCACATAGATGTTCTGGGGGAACAGCCCGGCCACGGCGGCATGGGCGTTGCAAAGCAAAAGCACCATGGTGACTGCCCAGCTGATCAGCGTGGCGATGATCTGCAGGCGGCACTTTTCCGCGCTGTAGTTTTTCCAGCGGGCGTAGGTTTCGGCGTCGTAGATGTCCTTCACATTATCCGGGGTGGGGTTGTTGGCGGAGCGGTACTGCACCGCATGAAGCAGCAGCTGGTAGCCGCTGACCAGGGTAACGATCACAAGGATCAACAATCTCCAATCCATTTGACGGACCTCCTATTGTAGTCTATGCCCAGCATAGCACAGCCTGGTTATGTGTTCAAGGCGGATTTTGCTTAAGCTGGGATAAAAACAAAAAAAGAGCGATCCTTTTCAGAATCGCTCATGCGCACCTCCGACGGGATTCGAACCCGTGTTTCAGCCTTGAGAGGGCCGCGTCCTAGGCCTCTAGACAACGGAGGCATATGCGCTGGGGAACTAGGATTCGAACCTAGACAATACGAGTCAGAGTCGCAGGTGCTGCCGTTACACCATTCCCCATCGGCATAGCGCAGTTTTCTTGACTGCGAGAGCTATTATAGCAAAGATGCGGCGGCATGTCAAGCAATTTTCTCGAAAAAAAGTGATCTTTTTTTCAATTGGTCATTTTGCAACTCCTCCTGCAAATTCCTGCAAAGACAGGGCTGCGCCAGGGGGGCAAATACACCATTTTGCAGGATGGAACACAACAACATTTTTGCATGTTTTCCTGCAAAAACACTTGATTTCCAGTGAAAATCATGTATAATAAAGCTGCAAACAATCAATGTGCAAGCGAATATGCAAATCATGCGCTTGCCGGGAGGAATATATATGCTGTACATCAGTCTGATCGCCTTCGGTTGCCTGGTAGCCTGGATGGTGCGTGAACAGAACCGCGAGACCCGTCAGCGCATGGAAATGGACGACTTTTACCGCGCAGAATATCAGTGCCGCTTTCTGAGCACCAACTGAGCAAAACACAAAGCAGCCCCCGGAGCATTTCCGGGGGCTGCTTTTGCATTCATATATAATGTAGTTACTTCTGCACTTCCTCGATCATCTCCAGCACGCGCTGGGTGCCGTCGGCAGGGGGCGCGGCCTTCACGGCGGCGATGAGCTGTTCCCGGTCGGCCCAGGTCTGGTTCAGGGCGGCGGTGAGGCTGTCGGCGGTCATGTTCTCCTGCAGGAGCACGCGGCACAAGCCGCGCTTTTCCAGGCTGTGGGCGTTGAGGATCTGGTCGCCGCGGCTGGCTCCCTTGGGATAGGGCACCAGCAGCAGGGGCTTGCACAGGGCCTGGAACTCGCACAGGGCATTGGCACCGGCGCGGGAAAGCACCAGGTCGGCGCATGCCAGGGCGTCGGGCAGATCGGCGTCCAGGAATTCCACCTGGTTGTAGCCGGGGGTGCCGGTCAGGCTGTCGTCCAGGTTGCCCTTGCCGCAGATGTGGGCCACGTCGAACTTGTCCGTCAGCTGGGGCAGGGCTTCGCGGAGAGCCTTGTTCACTGCCTGGGCACCGGAGGAGCCGCCCATCATCATCAGAATGGGCTTGCTGCCGTCAAAATGCAGAAGGCTCAGGCCCTTGGCGCGGCTGCCGCGGAACAACTCGGGCCGCAGGGGCGTGCCGGTCATTTCGGCCTTGGCCCCCAGGGCAGCGGCGCATTCGGGGAAAGTGGTGGCGATCTTCTTGGCGAAGGGCTTGCACAGCTTGTTGGCCAGGCCGGGGGTCAGGTCGCTTTCGTGGCACACCACGGGGATGCGGTTCAGCCACGCGCCGAAGACCACCGGCACCGCCACGAAGCCGCCCTTGGAGAACACCACGTCGGGCTTGATCTTTCCCATCAGCGCGGCGGACTGGAACATGCCAGCCAGCACCTTGAAGGGGTCGGTAAAATTCTGCCAGGAAAAATAGCGGCGCAGCTTGCCGCTTTTCACAGCATGATAGGTCACCCCGGGCACGGAGCGGATCTTGTCCGCCTCCATGCCTTTTTCGGTGCCGATGTAGTGGATCTCATACCCCTTTGCCTGCAGGTGGGGGATGAGGGACAGGTGCGGTGTGACATGGCCCAGCGTGCCGCCGCCGGTGAGGACGATCTTCTTCATGGTGATCCCTTCCTTTGCTGTTTATGGTGTGCGGCGCAAAGGCCGTTTATGACTGATTGATGATGACAGTATAGCACACAGGCGGCATTTGCGCTACTCCTTTTCATGCTTTGCCCGATTGACAATCGCTGCGCTTGACCGTATAATAGTCATGAGAGTAAACGTTTAATCACCATACGAAAGGGGACGGCCCGAATGGTAACCATCAAAATGGTGGCGGAGCGCTGCGGCCTGTCCATAGCGGCGGTGTCGCGGGCGCTGAACAACCGCTCCGGCATCAGTGCGGAGCGGGCGGAATACGTGCGCCAGGTGGCCCGGGAAATGGGCTACCAGCCCAACGAGGCGGCCCGCCTGCTGAAAACCAAATGCAGCAACAACATCGGCATTCTCTACCACAATCTGCTGACCCACGAGTTCTTCTCCGAGGTGCTGGAGGGCATCCAGCTGGAGGCGGCGGAGAACGGTTATGAGATCACCTTTTTGCAGAACAGCGGGGGTCTGACCTATTTTGAGCACTGCCAGCGTCGCCAGTGCGCCGGGGTGATCCTGGTGCAGGGCCCCTTCAATCATGACAGCGTGCAGCCCATGAAGGACAGCGGCATGCCCCTGGTGTTCATTGAGGACATGCACCCCGGCTACACCGTGGTGCGCAACGATAACGTGCAGGCCATGGAGGACATGGTGCGCTATCTGCATGGCATGGGCCACCGGCGCATCGCGCTGATCTGCGGCGATCCCTGCCAGGTGACAGACCAGCGCATCGAGGGCTTCCGCCGGGGCTGCCAGGCCTGCGGCATCGAGATCCCTCAGGGGTATCTGCAGGCGGCCAACTACCGCGGCGTGGAGTCCTCGGCAGAGGCGGTGAAGCGGCTGCTGGCCTTGCCGGAACGGCCTACCTGCATTATTTTCCCGGATGATATCTGCTTCCTGGGCGGCAGGGACGAACTGACCCACCACGGCCTTCGTGTGCCGGAGGATGTGAGCTGCGCAGGCTTCGGCGGCATCCGCGTGGTGAAATTGATGCGCCCCCGGCTGACCACCTACGACCAGGATGCCTCCGGTATCGGCCGAACCGCCGCCAGG
Organism: Clostridia bacterium; assembly: GCA_017938695.1. GTDB lineage: Bacteria > Bacillota > Clostridia > Christensenellales > Aristaeellaceae > UBA11524. The sequence continues at coordinate 23,277 of JAGBBA010000004.1, forward strand.
GAGATCATCAAGGCCATCGAAAACCCCAAGCGGTACAAGCCCCACGCTGCCCTGGTGGAGGGCCATATTGAGCCCGGCGACACCGTGCGGCCGCTGTAAAACGTATCCGATGCTTCTAATAAAGAAGGAGAATTGATATGGATCGTAAGCTTTACCTGGAGCAGATCGAGAAGGTCATCTGCGAGGGCGTGTACAAGGCGGACTGGGATTCCCTGGCCCAGCGGCCCGTGCCTGCCTGGTACAGGGAAAAACGCCTGGGCATCTTCCTGCACTGGGGCCCCTTCTCCGTGCCTGCATATCACGACTGGTATGGCCGGTGCATGTACATCGAGGGCAGCCCGGAGTATGAGCACCACCTGAAGCACTGGGGTGCCCACAAGGACTTTGGCTACAAGGATTTCATCCCCATGCTGACCATGGAGAAGTTCGATCCCCAGGCGTGGATCAAGGCCTTTACCGAGGCCGGGGCGGATTACATCGTCCCCGTGGCGGAGCACCACGACGGCTTTCAGATGTACAAGTCGGAGCTGTCCCATTGGAACGCCGCTGAAATGGGCCCCCACCGGGATGTGCTGGGCGACCTTTTGCGTGAAGCGGAGCGCGCCGGCATGACCGTGGGCGCATCCACCCACCGGGTGGAGCACTGGTGGTTCATGCATCCCGGCAAGAAGTTCGACAGCGATATTCCCCAGGACGTGCCGAGGGATCACCTCTACTGGCCCTCCATGCCCGACCCGGAAAACCAGCACGACATCCATTCCCCCGACGGCCCGGACGAGGAATACATGACCGACTGGCTGCTGCGCTGCTGCGAGATCGTGGACAGGTATCATCCCCGCATCGTGTATTTCGACTGGTGGATCCAGCACGAGAGCGTGAAGCCCTGGCTGAAGAAATTCGCTGCTTACTACTATAACCGCAGCGAGGCATGGGGCGGCGGCATCATCAACTACAAGCACGATGCCTTCCCCTTCGGCATCGCCGCTCCTGACGTGGAGCGCGGCCAGTTCTCCGAGGTGAAGCCCTTCCTGTGGCAGAGCGATACCTCGGTGATGCGCAACAGCTGGTGCCATTCCGCCAACCCCGTTTACAAGGAGCCCATTGAGATCATCTGGGATCTGGTGGACGTGGTGTGCAAAAATGGCCGCCTGCTGTTGAACTTCGGCCCCCTGCCTGACGGCACCCTGGGGGAGGAAGACCTGCACATCCTGCAGGAAATGGCCAAGTGGATGAAGGTCAACGGCGAGGCTATCCACGGCACGGGCATCTGGCGCACAGCCTTCGAAGGCCCCACCGCCGTGGAGGAAGGCCAGTTTGCCGATGGCAAGAGCCGCGAGTTTACCAGCGAGGACTTCCGCTTTACCTGCCGGGGCGGCAATATCTACGCCACGGCCATGCGCTGCCCGGAAAACGGCCTTTTGCACATCAAGAGCCTGCGCGAGGCTGACGCCAGCCACAAGCCCCTGTGGGCAGGCGTGATTCTCCGGGTGGAGGTGCTGGGCCTGGGCGAAGTAAAGTGGAGCCGCAACGAGGAAGCCCTGACGGTCGACCTGGGTGATTACCGCAGCGATATGCCTGTGGTTGTGAAGATTATTACCGACTAACGATATAAGGAGAGAAGATCATGCGTTTCAACAATGGTTACTGGATGACCAAGCAGGAATTCGTGATGAGCTATGCGACCCAGTGCGTGCGCACCACCAAGACGGACAAGGCCCTGCAGGTGATCTCCGCCTGCCGCCCTGTGCGCCACCGCGGCGATGTGCTGGACGGCGGCACCCTGACGGTGACCTTCACCGCCCCCCGCAAGAACGTGATCCGCGTAAAGGTGACCCACTTTGCCGGTGCCAAGGTGAAGGAGCCCCGCTTTGAAACCTATGAGGAAGAAGTCCAGCCCGTGATCGAAGAGGGCGAGGGCTATGTGTCCTTCACCAGCGGCGAGCTGACTGCCCGCGTGCTGAAGGCCGAGGGTGCCTGGCAAGTGGATTACATGGCTGGCGACCGGGTGCTGACCTCCTCCGGCTTCCGCGGCATGGGCCGTGCCCTGAAGAAGGAAGAAGGCCCCTGCAGCCTGCTGCCCCACGGCAAGAGCTACATGGTGGAATCCCTCATGCTGGACGTGGGCGAGACCGTCTACGGCCTGGGCGAACGCTTCGGTGCCTATGTGAAGAACGGTCAAACCGTGGATATGTGGAACGCCGACGGCGGCACCGCCTCCGAGCTGGCGTACAAGAACATCCCCTTCTACATGACCAACCGCGGCTACGGCGTGCTGGTGGAGGATACCTCCGACGTGAGCTTTGAAGTGGCCAGCGAAAAGGTGGAGCGCGTGCAGTTCTCCCACGAGGGCGAAACCATGGTGTATGACATCATCTATGGCGAGACCCCCAAGGGCACCCTGGACCTGTACACCGCCCTGACTGGCCGTCCCGCGCTGCTGCCTGCCTGGAGCTTCGGCCTGTGGCTGTCCACCTCCTTCACCACCAACTATGACGAGGCCACCACCTCTTCCTTCATCGACGGCATGGCGGAGCGCGACATCCCCCTGAGCGTGTTCCACTTCGACTGCTACTGGATGAAGGGCTTCAACTGGTGCGACTTCGAGTGGGACCCCGATACCTTCCCGGATCCGGTGGGCATGCTCAAGCGTTATCATGACCGCGGCCTGCGTCTGTGCTGCTGGATCAACCCCTACATCGGTCAGGCCAGCCCCCTGTTCCAGGAGGGCATGGACAACGGCTATCTGCTGAAGAAGACCAACGGCGACGTGTGGCAGACCGACATGTGGCAGGCCGGCATGGGCATCCTGGATGTGACCAACCCTGCCGCCCGCGACTGGTACTGCACCTACCTGCGCAAGCTGCTGGAAATGGGCATCGACTGCTTCAAGACCGACTTCGGCGAGCGTATCCCCGTGCGTGATATCGCCTATTTCGATGGCTCCGACGCCCTGCACATGCACAACTACTACACCTTCCTGTACAACAAGATGGTGTTCGACCTGCTCAAGGAAGTCCGCGGCGAGGGCGAGGCCATCTTGTTTGCCCGCAGTGCCACCGCCGGCGGCCAGCAGTTCCCCGTGCACTGGGGCGGCGACAACTCCGCCAGCTATGTGTCCATGGCGGAGACCCTCCGCGCCGGTCTGAGCATGAGCCATTCCGGCTTCGGCTACTGGAGCCACGATATCTCCGGCTTCGAATCCACCGCTCCTGCCGATGTGTACAAGCGTTGGTGCCAGTTCGGCATCCTCAGCAGCCACAGCCGTCTGCACGGCTCCACCAGCTACCGCGTGCCGTGGCTGTTCGATGAGGAGAGCAACGACGTGGTGCGCAAGTTTGTGAAGCTCAAGTGCCGCCTGATGCCCTACCTGTACGGTGCGGCGGTGGAGGCTCACGAGCACGGCACCCCCATGATGCGCCCCATGATGCTGGAATTCCCCGAAGACCCTGCCTGCGACATGCTGGACCGCCAGTACATGATGGGCGAAAGCCTGCTGGTGGCTCCCATCTTCCGCAAGGACGGCCAGGTGCAGTACTACCTGCCCGACGGCCTGTGGACCTGCCTGCTCTCCGATGACAAGGTGGAGGGCGGCCACTGGCAGACCGAGATCCACGACTTTATGTCCCTGCCGCTGATGGTGCGCCCCGGCACCGTGCTGCCCATGGGCAAGTGCGACAGCCGTCCCGACTACGACTACCTGGACGGCCTGGAGCTGCACATCTTCCAGCTGGAGGACGGCGAGAGCCGCGTGGTGACCATCCCCGACCTGAACGGCAAGGTGGCCGCCACCTTCACCGTGACCATGAAGGACGGCCAGGCCCAGGTGGAAACCGACAGCACCAAGCCTTACACCGTTGTTATGCACTAAGCTCAAAGCATTTTTCATCCCCGGAGAGAGAGAAAGCTCTCCGGGGATTTCCTGTGTTCCCCTTGACCAAATGTTCCCCTAAATTTATAATGGTATCCATACGGAAGGCAGGTGCAGAGCATGAATGTAGATCAGCTGGCGGATCGGCTTCGGCAGGATCCCATGTTTATGGAAAATGTGGTGCGCTGGGAGGTGATCCCGGCCCGCGAGGCGCAGTACGCTCCTTTCCCCGAGGGGCTGGACGAGCGGCTTGTTCCTGTGCTTCAAAAGAGGGGCATCCATCAGCTGTACAGCCACCAGGCTCATGCCGTGCGCGAGGTGCTTGCAGGCCGGGACGTGGTGGTGGTCACGCCCACAGCTTCCGGCAAAACCATGTGCTACAACCTGCCGGTATTGTCCTCCATTCTGAAAAATGAAGATGCCCGGGCCCTGTATCTGTTCCCCACCAAGGCCCTTTCGGCTGACCAGGTCAGCGAGCTGTATGAGCTGATCGAGGAAATGGGCGTGGGCATCAAGACCTACACCTACGACGGCGATACCCCCGGCGCGGCCCGCAAGGCGGTGCGCCAGGCCGGGCACATCGTGGTCACCAACCCGGACATGCTGCACTCCGGCATCCTGCCCCACCATACCAAATGGGTGAAGCTGTTCGAAAACCTGAAATACATCGTCATCGACGAAATCCATACCTACCGCGGCGTGTTTGGCTCCAACCTGGCCAATGTGCTGCGCCGCCTGATGCGCCTGTGCGAGTTCTACGGCAGCAAGCCGCAGTTTATCCTGTGCTCGGCCACCATCGCCAATCCCCAGGAGCTGGCGGAGACCCTCACCGGCCGCAGCGTGGAACTGATCGACGACAACGGCGCGCCCATGGGCCAGCGGCACTTCGTGTTCTACAATCCGCCGGTGGTGAACAGGCAGCTGGGCATCCGTAAGGGCGTGATCCCCGAGACCCGGGAGATCGCCGGCATGCTCCTCAAAAACGGCATCCAGACCATCACCTTCGCTCGTTCCCGGCTGGTGGTGGAGGTCATGACCAAGTACCTGAAGGACATTGTTCGTGATCCCCTGGGCAACGCGGGCCGCGTCCGTGGCTACCGGGGCGGCTACCTGCCCACCCAGCGCAGGGAGATCGAGCGCGGCCTCCGCGCCGGGCAGATCGACGCGGTGGTGTCCACCAACGCGCTGGAGCTGGGCATCGACATCGGTGCGCTGGATGCTTGCGTGCTGTGTGGTTATCCCGGCACCATCGCCAGCGCATGGCAGCAGGCGGGCCGCGCAGGCCGCCGCAAGGGCACCAGCATCGTGTTCTATGTGGCCAGCTCGGCGGCCATCGACCAGTACATCGTCAGCCACCCGGATTACTTCCTGCACCAGTCCCCGGAAAACGCCCTGCTGAACCCGGACAACCTGTATATCCTGCTGAGCCACTTCAAGTGCGCTGCCTTCGAGCTGCCCTTTGAGGACGGCGACAGCTTCGGCAATGCCCCCGGCACGGAAGAGCTGCTGGACTACCTGGACGACGCCCACATCCTGCGGCATGTGGATGGCCGCTACCACTGGAGCAGCGAGGACTTCCCGGCCAGCGAGATCTCCCTGCGCTCCGCCGCCAGCGAGAATTTCGTCATCATTGACATTACCGATCCGGCCCATCACCGGGTCATCGGCGAAATGGACCGCTACACTGTGCCCATGCTGCTGCACGAGAACGCCATCTACATGCACGAGGCCCAGCAGTACCAGGTGGAAAAGCTGGACTTTGATGCCTGCAAGGCGTTCATCCGCCAGGTGGACACGGGCTATTATACCGATGCGAACCTGAACATTTCCCTCAGCCTGCTGGATATTGAAAAGCAGGAGGAGGAGCCCTCCGGTGTCACCCGCGCCCTGGGCGAGGTGAAGGTGACCACCCTGGTAACCATGTTCAAGAAAATCCGCTTCGACACCCACGAAAACCTGGGCTTCGGCCATGTGCGGCTGCCGGAGATGGACATGCACACCACCGCCATGTGGTGGACCCTGCCGGATAGCCTTTGTGCCCGGTTTGAAAACGACGAGCTGAAAAACGGCATGCTGGCGGTGACGAACCTGCTGCGCATCGTCGCGCCCCTTTACCTGATGTGCGCTCCCCAGGACGTGGCGGTGCAGTACCAGGTGAAGAGCCCCATCACCGACAAGCCCACCGTGATCCTCTACGACAACTGCCCCGGCGGTGTGGGCCTGGCCCACAAGGCCTTCAGCATGCAGCAGATGCTGCTGGAAAAGGCCCTGCAAATCGCCACGGACTGCACCTGCTCCCAGGGCTGCCCCAGCTGCGCAGGCCCGGTGGGGGAGATCGGTGAAAACGGCAAGCAGACGGCGATGACGTTCCTGAAGGAGCTGATCCGATGAACTTGCGGGACAAGCTCAAGGCCGTGGGCGGCGCGCCCAAGCCTGCGGCGGCCAGGCAGTTCACCGACTGCTGGCAGCGCACGGAAGAACGCGAGGCAGAGGACTTCCCCCACGCATTCGATGTGCAGCGGCAGACGGTGATGCTCATGCAGGGGGAGGACATGCCGGAGGATTTCGATATCCGCCGGGTGCTCTTTCTGGACACGGAGACCACGGGCTTCATGGGAGCAGGCACGGTGGCGTTCCTTATCGGCATCGGCTGGCTGGATGAAGACGGCTTCACCGTGCGGCAGTACCTGATGCGCGACTACCCCGAGGAAAAGTTCCAGCTGGAGCGGCTGAAGGAAGACCTGGGCCGCTTTGATGTGATCTGCACCTTCAACGGGCGCAGCTTCGACGTACCGCTTTTGCGCGACCGCTTTCTGATGAACCGCATGCATGCAGACTGCCTGGACAAGCCTCACATCGACCTGTTGCACATCGCCCGGCGCGTATGGAAGCTGCGGCTGAAAAAGTGCAACCTGGGCCACCTGGAGGAAGCGGTGCTGGGCATCGCCCGAGAGGGGGATATCCCCGGTGCAGAGGTGCCCCAGCGGTATTTCAGCTACCTGAAAACCGGTCAGTTCGACCTGCTGCGGGATGTGATCACCCACAACGCCCAGGACATTGCCAGCCTGTGCGTTCTGCTGGGCCGCATGGCCCACATGTACGAGCATCCGGAGGATAACCTGCCCAGCGAGGATGTTTATTCCATGGGTGTGGCGCTGGAGCGCATGAAACATCCGGAAGAGGCACGAAAATGTTATCGTCTGGCGTTGAATGGTTGTATGCGCACCCAGGGGCAGCTGAAGCTGGCGGTGAACTACCGCCGCACCGGCGACAGGGCCCAGGCCAAGGAGATCTGGCAGGCCATGGTCATCAGGCACGAGGGCGGCGTGACGCCCTATATCGAGCTGGCCAAGCACTACGAGCATGTGGAGAAGGACATTCCCTCCGCCCTGGAAATGACCCGCCGCGCCCTGATGCTGCTGGCGGAGCCAACTTTGTTTGATGATCAAGCTGTACAAGAAACGCGAAATGCGGTACAATACCGTTATGACCGCCTGAAAAACAGGCTGGCCAAGAAGGAGTAGTGATTACGTTATGGGTTTTATCGCCACATGGAAGGCCCAGCAGGCCTATAAGCTCCACGGCAAGGGCGACATTGAGGGTGCGCGCAAGCTGTACGAGGAGGCCATTGCCAAGGGGCTGGATAACCCCCGCTTCATGCTGAGCTACGCTATTCTGCTCATCCGCAGCGGCGAATACCAGAAGGCCAAGGATCATCTGGTGAAGATCCAGAAGATGCCGGGCCTCACCGCTGACCAGAAGGTGCAGCTGTTTATTGACTACGCTGCCTGCTGCTTCAAGCTGGGCGATCTGGACCGGGGCGTGGATCTGCTGGAGAAGCAGTACCGCCGCCAGGCCACCGGCACCCTCTACGAGACCCTGGGCTACCTCTATGTGGAGAAGTACGAGCCTGCCCGCAAGCCCGTGGCCGCTCCCGCTCCCGAAGTGGCGGAGGGTGAAGAGGCTCCCGTGGTGAAGACCCAGGCCGAGCTGGACGCCGAGTGGGAAGAGGGCAAGGAAAAGGCCCTGGCTTTCCTGAAGGAAGGCGTCGATTACGACGAGGACGACGCCATCGTGCTGGATAATCTGGCCCAGTTCTATTATCGCGTGCTGGGCGATAAGGAAGAGGCGAAGAAGTGGTTCGACAAGGCCATTGAGATCAAGGAAGGCCAGATCGACACCCTGTGGTTCCTCAGCCGCTACGACCTGGACAACGGCGACACCGCCGCCGCCCTGGCCAAGCTGGAAAAGAGCCTGGAGGGCCGCTTCTCGGTGCTGAATTATCACACCAAGGACGAGGTCCAGGCGGAAATCGACCGGCTGAAGAAATAAAATTTCATAAAAGCTGAAACCAATTGACCCGTCATGCGTGTATATTCATGAAAAGGCAATGAGGGAGGGCGCGGCATGGACGACAATGCGCTGATGGCGCGCCTGGCAGCAGGGGACACCGAAGCCCTGGAGGAGCTGATCGCCCGTCACCGGGCAGCAGCGATGCACCAGGCCGAGGCCATGCTGGGCGACCACGCCCTGGCCGAAGACATGGTGCAGGAGGCTTTCGCCCGGGTGTACCTGCTGCGCCACCGCTACAAGCCCGAATTTGCCTTTACTACTTACCTGGCAGCCATGGTGCGGAACTTATGCATCGACCAAATGCGCCGGCAAAAGGTGCGGCAGAAGGCAGCCGAAGTGTTGCTGCCAGGCGAGGCAGACTCCGCCGAGGCCATGTTCCTGGCCCGGGAGAGCCGCATGCAGCTGTGGAATGAGCTGCGCAGCCTGGACGAAGGCGACCGGGCACTGCTCACCGGCTATGCACTGGAAGGGCTGAGCTATCAGGCCCTGGCCCGCAAGCTGCACATGACATTGCCCCAGGTGAAAATGCGGCTGCACCGCATCCGCAAGCGACTGCGCAAGGAGCGTGACGAGTGATGATGAAGGACTACACCCGCAGTGTGATCCGCCGGGCCGACGAACTGCATCGCCTGGACATGGCGGCTGACGCACTGCCTGCCTGTGCCCCCTTTGATTTCCGGGCAGGGTGGGCGGCTGTCCTGGCCGCGCTGATGCTGATGATCCCCACCATCAGCGCGGCGCAGATACTGATTTGAACGGAGGCAAACAGCAATGAGTGAAGCAGAAACCATGACCCGGCAGGAAAACCAGCAGTGCGAGGAAGCACCCAAGAAGAAGGGGCTTTTCCGCAAGAAGGAAAAGGTTAAGAAAACGCCTGCCCAGGAGCTTCGTGAATGGGTGGTGACCTTGCTGGCGGCGATCCTGATCGCCCTGGTGGTGCGCCAGTTCCTCTTTGAGCCCGTCCGGGTGGACGGTTCCTCCATGGATGCCACGCTGAAGGACAAGGAAATTATGTTCGTCACCAAGCCTGAGTACATCAGCGGCGATCCCCAGCGGTTCGACGTGGTGATCTGCCACTACCCCGACCGGGGCAACACCAATTTCGTCAAGCGCGTGGTGGGCCTCCCCGGCGACACGGTGGCGGTGATGGACGGCTACCTGTATGTGAACGGCGAAAAGTATGAGGAGCCCTATATCACCCACCGGCCCAATTATACCCTGGCCCCCTACACCGTGCCTGAAGGCACCTATTTCGTCCTGGGCGACAACCGCGCCAACTCCAACGACAGCCACCTGATCGGCCCCATCACCCGCGATATGATCGTGGGCCATGTGCGCAGCGTGATCTTCCCCTTCGACGCGTGGAGAAATATTGAATAATAAAAGAACGGCCGCTGACAAGTGCGTCGGCGGCCGTTCTTTTTTTTATTATTCAGCTGTCTGCGCTTCCTTCAATTCATCCAGCTTGGCGTTGAGCTTCTTCAGCACGGTCACGCCCTCGCGGAGCATGTCGCGCTCTTCCAGGCGCATGTCCTTGAGAAGCAACGCCGTGGGGTGCGTGGCGGAGAGGGACAGCCGCTTGTCCACACCCATGGCCTGCAGGAGAAGCATGGGGTCGGGGGCACAGCGGTCGCTGAGCTTCATCATCAACTGGCCCTTGCGGTAGAGCACCTGGCTCACGCCAATGCGGTTGGCCAGGGCGCGGAGCTGGGCAATGTCCAGCAGGGCGTCCACCACGGCAGGGGTCTCGCCGAAGCGGTCCAGCAGCTCGTCGGTGATATCCTCCCGGTCGTCCTCGGTGGCCAGGGCGGCGATGCGCTTGTACATTTCCATGCGCTGCCGCTCGTCCCGGACGTAATCGCTGGGCAGATAGGCGTCCACCTTCAGATCCACACGGGTTTCCAGCTCGCTGGGGTTCATGGAGCCGCCCTGGACCTCGTGTAGGGTCTCCTCGATCAGCTTGCAGTACATGTCGTAGCCCACGGTGGCCAGATGACCGTGCTGCTCGGGGCCGAGAATATTGCCTGCGCCGCGGATCTCCAGATCGCGCATGGCGATGCGGAAGCCTGCGCCGAACTCGGTGAACTCGCGGATGGCGGACAGCCGCTGCTCGGCGGTTTCGGAGAGCATCTTGTCCGGGCGGACGGTGAAGTAGGCGTAGGCCTGGCGGTTGCTGCGGCCCACGCGGCCCCGCAGCTGGTACAGCTGGCTCAGGCCGAAGCGGTCGGCGTCGAACACGAACAGCGTGTTGGCGGTGGGTACGTCCAGGCCGCTTTCGATGATGGTGGTGCACAGCAGCACGTCATAGCTGCCGGCGTAGAAGTCCATCATCACGTCCTCCAGGCCGTGCTCCTTCATCTGGCCGTGGGCCACGCCGATGCGAGCCTCCGGCACCAGGGCGCGCAGACGGTTGTAGAACTGCTCGATGGAGTTGACCCGGTTGTAGAGGAAGTACACCTGGCCGCCGCGGCTTAGCTCACGCAGGATGGCGTCGCGCACCAGGGCGTCGGAGTACTCCACCACATGGGTTTGCACGGGCATGCGCTCCTCCGGCGGGGTTTCCAGCACGGACATATCGCGGATGCCCACCATGCTCATGTGCAGCGTGCGGGGGATGGGCGTGGCGGACAGGGTGAGCACGTCCACCTGGCTCTTCATATTTTTGATGATCTCCTTGTGCCCCACGCCGAAACGCTGCTCCTCGTCCACGATGAGCAGGCCCAGGTTCTTGAACTGCACATCCTTGGCCAGAAGGCGGTGGGTGCCCACCAGGATGTCGATGCTGCCTTCCTTCAGCCGGGCGAGCACGTCCTTGCTTTCCTTGGCGGTGCGGAAGCGGCTGAGCACATCGCAGCTTACCGGGAAACCGTTGAAACGCTTGATCACGGTGTTGTAGTGCTGCTGGGCCAGGATGGTGGTGGGGGCCAGGATGGCCACCTGCTTGCCGTCCATCACGGCCTTGAAGGCGGCGCGGAGGCTGACCTCCGTTTTGCCGTAGCCCACATCGCCGCAGAGCAGACGATCCATGTTCCGGCTGGATTCCATGTCCCGGGTGATCTCCCGGACGGACTGCTCCTGGTCGGGGGTGAGCTCGTAGGGGAACTGATCCTCGAACTGCCGCTGCCAGGGGGTGTCCGGGCCGAAGGCGTAGCCCTGGTTCTGGCTGCGTTTGGCGTAGAGGGCCACCAGGTCGAAGGCCAGCTTTTTCAGGCCTTCCTTCACCTTGGACTTCTGCTTCTGCCAGTCGCCGCCGCCCAGCTTATTCAGCTTGGGGGGCTGGTTGGGGTTGCCGATGTACCGCTGCACGCGCTCCAGCTGCTCAATGGGCACGTAGAGCTTGTCGTTGCCCTGGTACTGAATCAGCAGGTAATCCCGGTAAGTGCCCTCGCTTTGCAGGTGGATGGTGCCCTGGTAGATGCCCACGCCGTGATCCTCATGCACCACGTAGTCGCCCACCTTCAGGTCGGTGAAGGCGGCGATGCGCTCGCCGGAGTTCTTGCGGGCCTTGGCTTTGCGGTAGCCTGCGCCATAGATGTCGGTGTCGGACACCACCACCAGCCTGGCTTCCGGCCAGATGAAGCCGTGACCCAGGGTGACGGGCAGCACCAGCACTTCGCCCAGGATCAGGTTGTGGGCATCCTCCACAAAGGTGGCGGGGCAGCCCAGCTCGGTGAGGGCCTGGGTAAGGCGTTTGCCGCGGGCCACGCCGCCGGACAGCAGCGCAATGGCATAGCCCTGCTGCCGCCAGGCCTGGCAGTCGGCGGCCAGCAGCTTCACCTGGGACTGATACCCGGCTACGCCCTTGCAGCCCAGGTCGATGACCTTTTCGGTCTTCACGCCGCCCATACCCCGGAGGAATTCCGAGAAGGTGGCCAGGGGATATTTCGTCAGGTCGTGCAGAAGCGTTTCCCAGTCCAGAAGCAGCTTTTCCTGCTGCTTCACGGCCTCGCCGCGATCCATGGCGGCCTGCAGGTCTTCGCTGAAGCCGCGCAGGCGTTCCTCGGTGCGGTCGCGGAGCTGGTCGGGCTGGGCAAGCAGCACCACATCCGGCTGGAACCAGTCCAGCAGGGTGTGCACTTCATCGGTCAGCACGGGCAGCCAGGCGCGGATGCGGCGGAAAGGCAAACCCTGCTCCACCAGGTCGGCGTCGGACAGCAGCTGGGCGGTACGGCGTTCGATCTCCGCGTTCCGGGCGGCAGAGGCAGCCTTCTCCCGGGCCTTGGGGGCGATTTTCTCATCAAAGAAGGAGGGCAGCTCGTCGTCGTCCTCCGGCAGGGGCGGCAGGTCGGCAAAGAGCAGGGACTCGGCGGCCTTGTCCGGGTCGGCCCCCTGGACGGCGTCGCGCATGCGCCGGGCGGCGGCAGCCCAGGTGTTTTCGGGCAGCAGCACCTCGGTGGCAGGGGGCATTACGGCTACCTTGACGCGCTCCAAACTGCGCTGGCTGATGCAGTCAAAAGAGCGGATGGAGTCGATCTCGTCGTCGAAAAATTCGATGCGCAGGCTCTGGCTGCCGGACGGGGGATAGCAGTCCAGGATGGAGCCGCGCAGGGCGCACTGGCCCTTGCCTTCCACCATGTTCACACGCTCGTAGCCCATGCTGGTCAGGCGGCGGATGAGCTCATCCGGGGCGATGCGGTCGGCCACCATCAGGCGGATGGTGGCGGCGCGGAAGGGATCGGCCGGGCCCATGCGCTGCATGAGAGCATCAGCGGAGGTGCACAGCAGGCGCGTTTCGCCGCCGGTGATGCGGGCCAGGGTTTCCAGCCGCCGCCAGGCACTTTCGTGGCTGGAGGCACCGCGGGTCAGGTCGATCTCGCCACCGGGAAGGCACGCCGCCTGGGCCCCCAGAAGCTGCTGGGCATCATCGGCGGCACGGGTGGCCTTCAGATCGTTGGCGGTAATAAGCAGCACACGCTTGCCTGTATCAGCGGCGATCTTAGACGCGACAAAAGCGGCCTGTCCCTCGGGAAGGCCGGTGACTGCGGTGGGCGTGGCTGCCTGTAAATAATCAATCAGCTGCTTGAGCGCGGCGGAGGCGGCTCCGCCAAGGAGAGCTTGGGACATGAAAACCTCCGGATAAATTCGGAATTCGGAATGCGGAATTCGGAATGCGGAAATAAATGCGGGCCGGGCGAGCGGCAGAACCACTCCTTCCTTCAGCCGCAAGCGGCTGCCACCTCCCTCGGGGAGGGAGGCTTTTGGCGGCGCAAAGCCAAACAATACCTGCGTCGCGGCGCGCCTGTTGCGCGCCGGGCCCCCTGCTCGGAGATCGCCCGGTAACGCTCTTCCCGCATGGGTTTCGAAAGGGTCGAAGACCCTTCGTAGGGGAGTGCAGAGGGGACAAAGTCCCCTCTGCCCCCGTTACTTCCCGTTGTAGCTTTGCATGGCGTGGTCGATGCCGGACTTGAGCCAGTCTTCGACGCAGTCGGCGGCGGCGGTGAAGGCGGACTGCATGGCGTCCAGTTCTTCGCGGGTCTGGTAGTGGGAGAGGACCCAGTTGGCCAGGTCCCAGCCTTCGGGCTTGGCACCCACGCCTACGCGGATCCGGGGGAAGGTTTGGGCGGGAACGTGCTGCATGATGGAACGCATGCCGTTATGGGTGCCTGCGCTGCCGGTTTTACGGACGCGCAGCTTGCCCAGGGGCAGGTCGATATCATCATAGATGACCAGCAGGTGATCCAGGGGAGCCTTGTACCACTGGAGCAGCTCGCCCACGCACTGGCCGGAGAGGTTCATGAAGGTCTGGGGCTGGCAGAGCACGACACGCTTGCCGTCCAGGTTGATTTCGGCCAGCATGCCGGAGCACTTTTTGCGGTTGAGGGGTGCATTCCAGCGGCGGGCGAGGATATCGGTGGTGTCAAAACCGGCGTTGTGCCGGGTGTGGGCGTACTGGGCACCGGGATTGCCCAGGCCCACGATGATCCAGGTTTCCTTTTCCATATCAATCTCCAAAACACGTTTTCGCGGAGAGGCAAAAAGGACACCCCTCCGCAAAAGTAGTATGCGCTTTTGTATTTAGGCCATCAGCCAATCGGCAGGTTTGAGGGTAGCCACGGGCTGGTCGTCGTCGGAGATGTCCAGCACCATCAGGCTCTTGTAGTCGGTGATGCGTTTCTTCTCGGGGGAGGCGGTTTCCATCACGAAGGCCATGCCCACCACCTCGATGTTGAACTCGTGCATCAGCTCCACCATGCCCTTGGCGGTGCCGCCAGCTTTGAGGAAATCGTCCACGATCAGGGTGCGCTGGCCTTCCTTCACGGCGCGGCGGGAAAGGGACATGGTTTCGATGTGCCCGGTGGAACCGGACACATAGTTGATGTTCACCGCGCTGCCCTCGTACACCTTGGAGGAGCGGCGGGCGATCACCAGCGGCACGCCCAGGGCGTTGGCGGTGCACATGGCTACCGGGATGCCCTTGGTTTCCATGGTGAGGACGAAATCCGGCGCGGCGGCGTAGTATTCCGTGGCGATGATCTCGCCCATGCGGCGCACGGCCTCGGGGGCGGAGAGAATATCAGAAGAATACAGGAAGCCGCCGGGCAGCACCCGGCTGGTGCCGGAAAGCTGCTGGCACAGTTCGGCGATGTAGGCCTGTGCATCAGCCTTGCTGGCAACGGTGCGGTAGCGCACACCGCCGGCAGCACCGGTCACGGTTTCCAGTTCGCCCAGGCCGAACTGCTTCACCACGTCGCGGAGGATGTCGATATCCTCGCTCATGGTGGACTTGGCGGCACCGAACAGCTCGCAGAAGTAAGACAGGGTAAAGATGCGGTTGGGCGCATCGGCAAGGATCTTCATCATGGCGCTCATGCGCTCATTACGGCGGATCTTTTCCAAAGAAGGTCGCTCCTTTCATAATCCCGCCCATTATAGCACAAACCTGCGAATGATGGAAGATATTTTTTGCACGAACGTTCGGATTTTTTGTGTTTTTTTATGAGGGGATGCCCTCCTGCAGGGCCAGCAGGATCATTTGCTGCAGCTGCTGGCACTGGCTGGGCCAGCGGGCGGCGCAGTGGCGGGCCAGGGCTTCATCTGCCAGGATGAACAATAGCGTCAGGCTGGGCTGGGCTGCGTCGTCGGCAAGGGTCAGCAGCCACTCGCCGTTGCCGGCAGGGGTGATCATGGCGGTATCCTCGGATGCAGGCAGGGGCAGCGCGGGGTCAAAGCTGTCCGACAGGGTGAGGGTCACGGTGTTGTACACAGTCTGCGCGGCACTGTGCCAGCGCTTTTCCAGAAAGGTGAACGAGTTGCCGGGGGGCAGCGTCAGCAGGATATCCATCAGGGTGGAAGCACCCTCCAGCAGGCGCAGGCGCAGGCACAGCCGCCCGTCCTGCAGGGTGAAGGACTCCGCCGGGGCCAGCTGCTCCAGGCGGAAGCGTTCGCGCCACTGGGGAGCCTGGCGGTTGATCAGCTGGCGGCGGCTCACCGGGATGCGCTGGGCAAAGACCTCGATGGCATACTCGCCCTCGCGGGTCAGGATCAACAGATCACCCAGGGGATGGGCTTGTCGGGAAAGCTGCCCCTGTTCCTGCATGTCGCTGAGGCTCAGCTGCATGGTGAAATAGTTCATCAGGTCCATTTCCACCAGGAATTGTAGTAGCTGCATGGCGGTGCAGGGCCCCAGCTGGGACAGCGCATACAGGATGATCAGCTTGTTTTCGGATTCAGGGATATACTTGCGTTCCATGAAAGCTTGAAACCTCCGGAAAAGGAAAGCCTCCCAGCGATGGGAGGCTGAATATGCAATAAGAATGGGCACAACAAAATCAGCCGTCAGGCTGACGGGAAATGGGCGCGGAACGAAAGTGCCTTACGCCAGGAAGGACTGGATGTCGTTCATCAGGTCGTCGCACTCGTCGCAGTAAACTTCCAAGGTGATGGGCTTGGACAGATCCAGGGAGAAAATGCCCAGGATGGACTTGGCATCCACCACGTGACGGCCGGCGCGCAGGTCCATGTCGTAGGGATAGCGGTTGACGGTGTTGACGAAGGTCTTGACGTTCTCGGCGAGGCTCAGCTTAATATTGATGGACTTCATTGTTCATCATTCCTCCTTAATCACAACTCTACCCTTCTATTATAAGGGAAACGCTGGGAAAAAGCAAGCGTTATGAAAAAATATATTTCCATGAAAGCACGGAAAATCAAGGGGTTGGGGCGTTGGACAGGGGCAGATGTTCCGTGGGTGCACAGCCCCTGTTCGGGGTTGAAAAGAATGGGAAAAGCGTGGTATACTAATAAGAACTGCGAAAATGACGGGAGGTGAGCTGATGGAGCAGGTGGAAGCCAGCGTGCTGGGCACGATCTACCGCAACGAGGAGAACGGCTACTCCGTCTTGATGGCCCGCATGGGCCGCAGCGAGATCACCATCGTGGGCGTGCTGCCGGAGCTCACCGCCGGCGAGCAGGGCATCTTCACCGGCGAATGGGTGGAGCATCCCCAGTACGGCCGCCAGCTGAAGTGCACCGGCTGCCAGCTGCAAAAGCCCACCACCCTGCTGGGCATCGAGCGTTACCTGGGTTCGGGGCTGATCCACGGCGTGGGCCCCAGCACGGCCAAGCTCATCGTCCGCCAGTTCGGCGAGGAGACCCTCACTGTGCTTTCTGAGCATCCCGAGCGTTTGCAGGAAGTGCCCAAGATGGGCAAGAAGCGGTGGATCCAAATCGCCGAAAGCTTCCGCGAGCAGCAGCAGGCCCGGGAGGCCATGATCTTCCTGCAGTCCTACGGCATACCGGCCAGCCTGTCCGTGAAGATCAGCCGCCTCTACGGCGAGCGCACCCCGGACGTGATCCGCGCCAATCCCTACCGCCTGTGCGAAGACCTGGACGGCGTGGGCTTCCTCACGGCGGACCGCATCGGCACCGCCCTGGGCATCGCGCCGGACAGTGAGCACCGCATCCAGAGCGCGATCAAATATATATTAAAAGAAGTTTCCATCAGCATGGGGCATGTGTATCTGCCCCGGCGCGAATTGATCCAGCGGGCGGCAGGACTGCTCCATGTGGACGAAACCATGTGCCACCGGCAGATCCAGCAGATGCAGCTGCAGCGGGATATCGTGATCCAGGGCGGCGACGGCGAGGAAGAACGGGTGTACCTGCCCGTGTTCGACTCCGCTGAGCGCGAGGTGGCCCAGCGGCTGTGCGAACTGATGGCCTCCCTGGCCCCCATGAAGACCGGCAACCGCGTCCACAAGGACATTGACAAGTTTGAAAAGACGCGCAATATCCGCTTTTCCGAGCGGCAGCGCGAGGCCATCGTCAGCGCGCTGGAGCAGGGCGTGCTGGTGATCACCGGCGGCCCCGGCACCGGCAAGACGACCATCATCAACTGCATCATCAGCCTGCTCTCCCAGGAGGCGGAGGTGGTGCTGTGCGCCCCCACGGGCCGCGCTGCCAAGCGCATGACCGAGGCCACCGGCTTCGAGAGCAAAACCATCCACCGCCTGCTGGAATACGGCGGCGACGATACCTCCTTTGCCCGCAACCAGGATAACCCCATCGAGGGCGACTGCATCATCGTGGACGAAACCTCCATGGTGGATCTGATGCTGATGCGTTCCCTCCTGCGGGCCATTGAGCCCGGCACACGCCTCCTGCTGGTGGGCGACGCCGACCAGCTGCCCAGCGTGGGCGCAGGCAATGTGCTGGGGGATATCCTGGAAAGCGGCGCGGTGCCTCATGTGCGCCTGACGGATATCTTCCGCCAGGGCGAAACCAGCCGCATCGTGGTGAACGCCCACCGCATCAACCAGGGACAGATGCCCCTTCTGAACGAAAAAGGCACGGATTTCTTTTTCGAGCGCAAGGAGGGATTTCTGCCTGCGGCCCAGACCATCGTGCAGCTGGTGACCACCCGGCTGCCCAAATTCCTGGGCTATTCGGAAAAGGAACGCGTGGAGCAGGCGGTGCGCAACATTCAGGTGCTGGCCCCCGCCAAGAAGGGCGAGTGCGGCGTGGGCGCGCTGAACAACATGCTGCAGGCTGCGCTGAATCCCCCTGCGCCCCACCGGCCCAGCCTGCACTACGGCGAGACCATCTTCCGCCTGGGCGACAAGGTGATGCAGACCAAGAACGATTACCAGATCGAGTGGCGCAAGGAAACCTACGCAGGCTGGGAGGACGGCACCGGCGTCTTCAACGGCGACGTGGGGTTCATCACCGAGGTGGACGAGGAGGAACACAGCCTGACCGTGCTCTTTGACGAGGAGCGCGAGGTGGTGTACCAGTCTGGCCAATTGGAAAACCTGGACCTGGCCTACTGCCTCTCGGTGCACAAAAGCCAGGGCAGTGAGTTCCCGGTGGTGGTGATGCCCGTGGCTGGCGGCCCGCCCATGCTGTTGACCCGCAACCTGTTCTACACCGCCCTGACCCGTGCCCGGTCGCTGGTGGTGCTGGTGGGCCGGGAGGACGTGGTGCGGCAGATGGTGGAAAACGACCACATCCTGAAGCGTTACACCACCCTGACGGACCGGCTGTCCGCCATGGCGGTGCTGGTGCCGCGATGAACGTGAAGAACATCTGGAAGATCCTTTTCCCGGAGCGTGTGGTGTGCGTGGCCTGCGGACGGCCCAGCCGGGGTGAGCTGATCTGCGAGCAGTGCCAGGATGAGCTGGACGCCCTCCGCCTGGACGGCACAGTGGAGCATGCCTCCTACCGATACGATGGCGCGGCGAAGAAGCTAATCCACCGCCTGAAATTCGATAATGTGACTGCTGCGGCCACCGTGCTGGCCCGGGCCGTGGCCTTGGATGCGCTGAAGCTGCACATCGCCCCGGATACGGTGGTCACCTGGGTCACCATGCCGGAAAAGCGCAGGAAGGAGCGCGGCATCGACCATGGGCAGGTGCTGGCCAGGGCGGTGGCCCTGCGGCTGGGGCTGGAATGCAGGCGGCTGCTCATCCGCAGCCAGGAGAACCCCTTCCGCACCCAGCGGGGCTCCAGCAAGGCGCGACGGCTGCGCAACCTGCAAGGCATGTTCGCTGCCGAAGAAAACCTGCCACGGTATATCCTGCTGGTGGATGACGTGCTCACCACCGGCGCAACAACGGAAACCTGCGCTGCATGCCTCCGGGCAGGCGGCGCGCATGTGAGTGTTCTCACGGCTGCCAAGGTCGTGAAAAACCTGGAGGGATGAACCATGAAGATTGGAAAGCTGCTGCTGTTGGTGCTGGCGATAGTGTGCCTGTGCTCCGCTGCCGGGGCCGAGGGCATCTGGACCGCCACCGACCTGACCCCTGCCACCGAGGATATGCCCCTGGCGGAGGACATCACCCAGGAGGTGCTGCTCAACGGCGCGATGGACTTTGCCCATCTGAACAAGATGCGCGATAACAACTACCGCTCCATCTGGGAAAGCTACCAGTACAGCGTGGAGCACGAGCTGCTCATCACTCCGCCCGAGGGCAAGGCGGTGGGCGGCATCACCATCAAGTGGCGCTCCTACAACACCATGAAGACGCTGATCCAGGTGCGCAACGATAAGGGCGAGTGGGAGACCATCGCCAAGGGCGGCGATGAATTCCTGGCCCAGTATATCCCCATGCCGCCTACCACCACGGAGTTCCGCATCACCGGCGAGAACCCGGCGGCCCGGCTGCAGATCTGCGAGATCATCGTGATGACCCCCGGCCGTCTGCCCCAGGATTTCCAGCTCTGGAAGGAGCCCCCGGAGAAGGCGGACATGATGCAGCTGGTATCCCACCCGGATGACGAGCTGCTTTGGTTCGGCGGCCTTTTGCCCACCTATGCAGGCGAATTGAAAAAGGACGTGGTGGTGGTCTGCGCGGCGTTCCGCAATTATCACCGCCGCCTGGAAATGCTGGACGGCCTGTGGACCGCTGGCGTGAAGTATCACCCCATCTTTATCGGGTTGGAGGATTACATCAGCAGCAACATGTTTGAGGTGATCGACAACTGGGGCCGCCAGCGCGCCACCGCCAAGGTGGTGACCATGTACCGCAAGTACCAGCCCGATGTGGTGGTTTTGCAGGACATCAAGGGCGAATACGGCCACGGCGTGCACCGCGCTTTCACCAACATCTGCCAGCATGCGGTGGAATCCGCCGCCAATCCCAACTACGAGCTGCAGGAAGTGCTGCGCTACGGCGTGTGGGAAGTGCCCAAGGTGTACATCCACCTGTACGAGGAAAACCAGATCAAGATGGACTGGAAGAAGCCCCTTTCCGCTTTCGGCGGCAAAACGGGCCTGGAGGTGGCCACCGAGGCCTTCCGCAAGCATGTGACCCAGCAGGGCCGCTGGGACGTGTGGGACGGCGGCGACTGGGACAACAGCCTTTTCGGCCTGTGGCACACCACCGTGGGCCCGGACGTCAAGGGCGGCGACATGTTTGAGCATATCGACTGACCCGCCGGGCAAGCCTGATACAAAAAAGGAGCATGACCCATGATCGAAGGGACGCTGGTGCGGCTGCGCGCCTTTGAACGCAGCGATGTGGATGCCAACCACGCTTTTGTCAACGATGTGGAGACCCTGCGGGGCATGATCAGCGGCATTCCGTTTCCTGCCTCCATGGAGGATGAATACCGCTGGCTGGAGCAGCAGTCCAGCTATTCCCGGGGCGAGTACCAGTTTGCGGTGGAGGATTTTCAGGGTGACCTGGTGGGCCGCTGCGGCGTGATCCGCCTGGACTGGAAAAACCGCCTGGCGGAGCTGGCCATCATGATCGGCACGCCCTACCGGGGCCGGGGCTACGGCAGGGAAGCCATGCAGCTGTTGTGCGACTTCTGCTTTAACGAAATGAACCTGCACAAGCTGAAGGTGACGGTGTTCGCCTTCAACACGGCGGCCATCCGCTGCTACGAGCGCAACGGCTTTGTGCAGGAAGGCCTGCTGAAGGGCGAGATCTTCCGGGAGGGGAAATACCAGGACGTGGTGATCCTTTCCCGGGTGCAGGAATGATTTTCCAGGTTTCGCTGGTTTATTGCTGTTTTTTTCACATACTGCCGTTGACAGATGCGCTTTGCGGCGGTATGATGGACTCTGTTATCGTTGGATGACTGGGATGGAGGAAAGTCAAGTTGAATAAGATCGTAACGAAGTTCGGCGGCAGTTCCCTGGCTGATGCAGGCCAGTTTGCAAAGGTTCGCGGCATCCTGGAATTGGAGCCCGGCCGTCAGTATGTGGTGCCTTCTGCCCCCGGCAAACGCTATAAGGAAGACGACAAGGTGACCGACCTGCTCTACCGCTGCCACAAGCAGGCTGCGGCAGGCGAGGACTATCAGCCCACCTTTGCCCGCATTGTGGACCGCTATATGTCCATCGCCCGCGAACTGGGCCTGAAGGTGGACATCATGGCTGCCCTGAATGAAGTGAACGAGCACATTGGCCAGGGTGCCAATGCGGATTACTGCGCCAGCCGCGGCGAATACCTCAACGGTATGCTGCTGGCGGACTACCTGGGCTGGCGGTTCCTGGACTCCGCCACCGCTGTGTTCTTTGACGAGCACGGCAACCTGGACAGCGAAAAGACCCAGCAGGTCATGTCCGGCATCCTGGCGGACGGCGTGCCCACCGTGGTGCCCGGCTTCTACGGCTGCGGTGCTGACGGCCAGGTGAAAACCTTCTCCCGCGGCGGCAGCGACATCACCGGTGCCATTGTGGCCCGTGCGGTGAATGCCGATATGTACGAAAACTGGACCGACGTGTCCGGCTTCCTGATGGCCGATCCCCGCATTGTGGATAATCCCCGGGAGATCTCGTCCATCACCTACAAGGAGCTGCGCGAGCTGAGCTACATGGGTGCTTCCGTCTTCCATGAGGACGCCATGTTCCCCGTGCACAAGGCTGGCATCCCTACCAATATCCGCAACACCAACAAGCCCTATCACCCCGGCACACTCATCAGCCTGAACGCCCCGGTGGAAACCGCGGTGCCCACCATCACCGGCATTTTCGGCCACAAGGGTTACAGCGTTATCTCCGTGGAAAAGGCCATGATGAACGCCGAGCTGGGCTTTGGCCGCAAGGTGCTGCAGGTGTTGGAAGATGAGGGCATCTCCTTCGAGCATCTGCCCACCGGCATCGACACCATGTGCGTTGTGGTGAACGGCGAAGCCCTGGCCCCCAAGCGCGAGGCGGTGCTCAGCCGCATCGTTGAGCTGGTGGAGCCCGATACCATCACCGTGCACGACAACATGTCCATCATCGCCACGGTTGGCCGCGGCATGGTGCACAACTGCGGTACCGCTGCCCGCCTGTTCTCCGCCATGAGCCGTGCCCGCATCAACGTGCGCATGATCGACCAGGGCTCCAGCGAGCTGTCCATCATCGTGGGTGTGGACGACGCGGACTTCGAGGCCACCATCAAGGCCATCTACAATGAATTTGTGGGATGATTTCATAACCAATTCTATGGAGCGTTGAATAACGCTCCATTTTGTGCGAAAGAGGGTATTTCCTATGGAGATCACCTGGCAGATGTATCTCATTGTGTGTCCGCTGGCCTTTCTGGCTGGCTTTGTGGACAGCGTGGCCGGCGGCGGTGGACTGATCAGCCTGCCTGCTTATTACCTGGCCGGTCTGCCGCCGGTGCTGGCGGCAGGCACCAACAAGCTGTCCGCCTGCCTGGGCACGATGACCTCCTCGGCGCGGTTCATCCGCAGCAAAAAGGTGGACTGGTGGGTGGCGGTGCTGGCGGCGGTGGCGGCCATCCCCGGCAGCTGGCTGGGCACCACCATCCTGCAGCACATCCCCGAGCAGACCATCCGTATCATGATGATCGCCGCCATCCCCCTGGTGGCCCTGGTGGTTTTGCGCAAGCGCGACAGCATGGAAAAGCAGCGCGTGCCGGATCGCCTCTTCCGCCCCGTCAGCGCGGCCATCGGCTTTGTGGTGGGCTTTTACGACGGCCTGGTGGGCCCCGGCACGGGCACGTTTCTGATCCTTCTGTTCACCATGCTCCTGGGCGTGGAGGCGGTGATGGCCAGCGGCACGGCCAAGCTGGTGAACCTCTCCAGCAATGTGGCCAGCCTGCTCACCCTGCTGGCCTCCGGCAATGTGCTGATCGGCCTGGGCATCCCTGTGGCAGCATTTGCCATGGCTGGCAACTACCTGGGGGCCAGCATGACCATCAAAAAAGGCACCGGGTTCATCCGGGGCATGCTGATGGTGGTGCTGGTGCTGCTGCTTGCCAAGATGGTAGTGGATGTGGTATCATAATAAGTCAAGAAGAGGAAGGAGGCTGCCCTGATGATGGAGCAGACCCGGCAGGAGATTTCCCTGCGAGTACCCGGTGAAATGGCCTACGCACTGGTGATCCGCACCGCTTTGGGCGGCGTGGCCATCCTCAAGGACCTGAATGTGGATCAGATGGACGACCTGCGCACTGCCGCCGACGAGGCCTGCGACTGCCTGCTGCATCAGGGCCGCCCGGTAACGGCGATCCAGGTGCATGTGAAGGACGGCGAGGGCCAGCTGACTGTGAGCCTGGAAGCCGAATTCACCGGCTGCCGGGAAGGCGACTGCGCCGACCAGACCGCTGTATCGAAGGCGGTGCTGGAGACCCTCGTTCCCCAGGTGGAGCTGACGGCTGCCTCTTGCGGCTGCATTCAGCGCATCGACCTGACCATGCCTAAGGCGGTATAAGGAGGCAGTCATGAACGACATGTCCCTGGTGCCGCTGCTGGAAAGCTATGCGCGCACCCCTTCCCCCGGCCTGATGGAGCAGCTGGTGGAGGGCTACCTGCCCCTGAGTCACGCCATTGCCCGGCGTTTTATGGGTCACGGCGTGGAGCTGGACGATCTGCAGCAGGTGGCCGCCATGGCCCTGATGAAGGCCATTGAACGCTTCGAACCGGAGCGGGGGCTGAAATTCACCACCTTTGCCGCACCCACCATCACCGGTGAAGTGCGCAATTACATCCGCGACAAGGGCTCTGCCATGCGCATGAGCCGTGACGTCCGCTCCCAGCTGTACCGCATGCAGCAGGTGCAGGACCGCCTCACCCAGCAATTGCAGCGCGAGCCTTCCCTGCGCGAGGTGGCCGACGCCATGAACGTCACCTACGACGAGCTGCTCTCCTGGCTGGATCAGCGCGAAATGATGGATGTATCCTCTTTGAACGAAACCATTTCGGATGATGACGAGCGGGATCTGGAAGCCCGCCTGGGCGTGACCGATGCAGGCTACGAGCAGGTGGAGCAGCGGGAATGGCTGAAGTGGGTCTTCAGCCAGGTCACGCCGGATGAGCGGCGGCTGCTGGAATTGCGGTTCATCCACCGCATGGGCCAGCGCGAGACCGCCCGGTTGATGAACGTGAGCCAGATGCAGGTATCCCGGCTGGAGCGGCGTGTGCTGGCCCGGCTGCGGGAAAATGCCGAGGACTGGCGTTCCTCCCAGGGATCCTGATCGACGTGAAAGGAGCACCCCCCATGTATCAAATGACACCGCCACAGCCGCCCAAGCCGCCGAAAAAGAAGCTGAACCTGTTTCAGCTTCTGCTGCTGGCTGCGGCCTTTGGCTTCTGCGGTTGGTATCTGTATACGGCGCTGGTGCCTGCTGCGGCCACCTCCGCGGTGATCACCGCCGGCACGCTTTCCGCCCGTTACGAGGGCGACTGCCTCATCGTCCGCAACGAGACCCCCTACGATGCTGAGGGTGTGACCTCGGTGGACTACAAGGCGGAAGAGGGCGGCGTGGTGCAGCGCGGCTATGAGATCTGCTATGTGTATTCCTCCGGCTTCTCCAATAAGGAGATGACCACCCTGCGGGACTACCGCGACCAGATCCGCGATTACCAGATGCAGCTGATCAAGGCTGAAACCACCTACGACGCCAAAATGGCCCGCGTGGAGAGCGACGTGCTGACCCGTGCCAAGGAAGTGCGCGAGATGATCGCCGGTGCCCGGGGCAACCTGGGCAACCAGGAAAAGCTGCTGGACGCCGCCATCGACGCCCGTCAGCAGTACCTGAAGCAAAAGTATTCTTCCGATCAGCGGCTCAGCCGCCTGTACGACGACGAGCTGTCCCAGATGCAGCGCATCGACTCCTGGACGAAGCCCTACGCTGCCACGGCGGAATCCATCGTCAGCTTTTATTCCGATGGCTATGAGTACGGCCTGACCACCGCCAATTACGACACCTTCACCCCGGTGGAGGTTCGTGCCATGTACAACGGCCAGAAGCCGGAGAAGTCCACCATCCAGAAGGGCAAAACTACCATCTACCGCACCATCAAGGACGGCCAGTGGAACGTGCTCTTCCTGGTGAAGGACACCACCTGGAACCCTATTGAAGGCCAGACCTACGAGCTGCAGATGGAACGCTTTGAGAACACCACCGTGAACGCCACCGTGGAGTCCTTCACCCGTTCCGGCGGCGAGCTGCTGGTGCGCCTCAGCGTGCGCGACTCCGTGCAGCCGGTGCTCTACATGCGCACCTGCCAGGCCGTGCTGGGCGACTACATGTCCCAGCTGTGCGTGCCTGCCCGTGCCATCATCCGCCAGGACGACACCGACGGCGTGGTGGTGATGGACGGCGCGAACCAGTCCTTCATCCCCGTGAACATCATCTTCCGCAACGGCGACGACGTCTACATCTCCGCCATCCAGCAGGGCCTCCTCTTCGAAGGCCAGACCGTGATGCTGTTCTGACCAGGGCTCTGCCCTGGACCCGCTTAAGGGCTTTCAGCCCTTAAGAATCCCTTTCGGGGATGGCGTTGCGGGGTGATCTCCGAGCCGGGGTCACGCCGCGCAACGGGCGCGCCGCGACGCAGGGGCAAGCGGCTGACGGAGGGATTGCCTGCTGCATTCCCCATCATGTTGGTTTTATCAAGTGTCAGGGCGAACTGCGTTCGCCCGCCTCACACTTAATTCCGCATTCCGCATTCCAAATTCATCATTCATAATTCCCTTCCGGAGGTGCTTATGGAGTTTGTCGATCTTTCTCAGCGCGTGGAAACCGTCCGCGCGAATCTGGCATCCGCTTCCGGGGGAAAGTATCCTGTGCCCAAGCTGATCGCCGTCACCAAGACCCACCCCGTGGAGGCCATCCTGCCCCTGCAAAAACTGGGTATTGTGGATGTGGGGGAGAACAGAACACAAGAAATTGTGGAAAAAAGAGAATTTTTGAAAGAAAATTTCCAAATTCACCTCATTGGACGGTTGCAAAGTAACAAAGTTAAATATATAATAGAGGATGTATGTTTGATTCATTCGCTGGACAGGATGTCCTTGGCTGAGGAGATCAACCGCCAGGCCCAGATGCACGAAAAAGTGATGCCGGTGCTGGTGCAGGTTTCCCCCGCAGGCGAGGAGCAAAAGGGCGGCATGCCGCCGGAAGCTGTGCTCCCGTTCCTGCGGGAAGCGGCAAAAATGCCCGGTCTGCAAATTCGCGGACTGATGGCCGTCATGCCGCTCTCTCACGACGAGCAGTATCTGTCCGGCTTGTTCGCCGATATGCGTATCCTGTTCGAACGCCTCCGCAGCGAGGCCGTGCAGGGTGTGGCCATGGAGGAGCTCTCCATGGGCATGTCCGGCGATTACCTGCTGGCCGCCCGGCATGGGGCGACCATGGTTCGTGTGGGCAGTGCGATTTTCGGCCCCCGCGCCTGATGCAGGCACCAATTGTTGGGAGGAAATTTCATGGCATTCAAGGATTGGACCCAGTCGATGTGGGACAAGATCAAGGCGCGCAGCCCCTTTGCCCAGGATGATATCGAGTCAAACCTGGCCAACGGCGGCATGAGCGGCTATAAGCCCAACACCGCCAAGCACCGCGCCATGCGCGAGACCCAGCAGCAGACCGTGATGAACGAGATGCAGATGGATCCCGGCATGACCGGCATGAACTGGGAACAGCCCCAGCCCATGGATCAGGCCACGGCCTTCGGCGGCTTTACCGGCATGATGCCCCCCCAGGGCACCGGCTACCAGGCCACCGGTTATCAGCAGCAGGCCACCGGCTACCAGGCTACGGGGTATCAGCAAGCAACGGGTTATCAGCCCACGGGCTATCAGCAGCCTATGAACGGCTATACCAATATGCAGCAGCCCATGGGCTATCAGCCCAGTGGCAACACCATGCCCTATCAGGGTATGGGCTGGCAGGAGCAGCAGCCCCAGCAGCCTTATATGGAGCCCGTGATGAACGGCTACGAGGCGGCTCAGCAGCCCCAGTCCTTCGGCTTTGGCAACACGGTGCCCTTCCCCCCCGTGGGGCAGAACACCCAGTACCAGCCCTTCCAGCCTCAGCCCCAGCAGCCCGTGCAGCAGCCGGATAACATCAGCTACATGCCCGGCAACTTCGTGGGTGACGACGGCAAGGCCTATGCCCACTGCGAGCGCGTGGCCGTGATCTCCAACGTGAGCATGTGCTACCGCATTATCGAATTCATGCGCAATAACGAGTCTGTGATTGTCTCCACCGAGCAGATCACCGACGAGGCCGAGAACCAGCGCTGCCTGGACCTGCTCTACGGTGCAGCCTTCGCCATGAAGTGCTCCTTCACCCGTGTGGCGGCCCGCAGCATCTACCTGGTGGCTCCTTCCACCGTGATGGTGGTGCCCTATGAGGCCGTGCGCCGCATGAGCGACCAGGATATCAACAGCCGCTGGCCCGAGCAGGAGCGCGAGCCCCAGCGCGACCGCTTCTCCCGCAGCGAAAGCCGCTACGGCAGCCGTAACCAGGGCTACACCTTCGGCGGCCGCCGGGAATATGCTGCTCAGGATGACTATGCCAACTATGGCGGCTACAACGCCGTAGGCTACCGTTAAACAGGAGGTAATTGACAATGGGTATTATTACTGGTCTGATCGACCTGGTTCTGCTTCTGTTCCAGCTGGCTCTGATCGCCTATGTGATCATCGCCTGGCTCAAGCCCGCCGCCAACCGCTGGACCGAGCTGCTCAACAGCGTGCTGGAGCCCATCCTGGCCCCCGTGCGCAAGATCCTGGTGCAGAAGCTGCCCAGCAAGTATCAGAACTTTGACTGGTCGCCCGTGGCGGTTTTCCTGATCGTCGCCATCATCCGCATCATTCTGTAATGCGGCAGGACGCCCAGGAACAGCTTGCCCTGCGCCTGCGCCAGGCGGCGGAGCGGGCTGACAAATTAGCAAGACCCATCACCGCGCGGTTCCTCACAGGGGCCGAGCGGTCTTTGGCTATTCATGAAGCCCGTAAAGCTGGCGTCAGCGTGTCCTTCGACGGCGGCTGGCCCGAGGCGGAGCGCGTGCAGGCCTGCTTTCATCCTGATGATGAAGAACCGGTGTTCACCGGCGTGTGGATGGAGGCCAGGTGGAACGCCAAGTTTGTTTCCGTTGACCACCGCGCCCTGCTGGGCAGCCTGATGGCCCTGGGCATGGACCGTGCCTTCTTTGGGGATATCATCGCCCAGGAGGACCGGGCGTACCTCTACGTTCTGCCGGAAATGGCCATGCGCCTGCCCATGGAATGGAACCAGGCCGGCCGGGCCACCCTGACGGTGACGGAGCTGGATGCACCCCCGGCCATTGAGCCTCCCAAGGGCGCGCTGCTCCACGATACGGTGGCATCCCTCCGGCTGGACAGTGTGCTGGCCAGCGGCATGAAGCTTTCACGCTCCCGGGCGGCGGAGATC
This sequence comes from Clostridia bacterium, assembly GCA_017938695.1. GTDB lineage: Bacteria > Bacillota > Clostridia > Christensenellales > Aristaeellaceae > UBA11524. The sequence goes on from JAGBBA010000004.1 coordinate 52,077, forward strand.
ATCCGCCAGGGCAGCGTGATGGTGGAGCACATGCCCGAGGAACGGGTGGACCGCCTGCTGGAAGCAGGACAGTTGATTTCTGTGCGCGGCTTTGGCCGGGTGTGTCTGAAAGAGGTGGGCAGCCCCACCCGCAAGGACCGCCTGCCTGTCACGCTGGAAGTATTTTCGAAAGCATAGCACTCGCCGGATGGCGCGAATAGAAAGGAGCAATTCACCATGCAGATCACCATCGAGATGATCGAGACCAAGGAATTTAAGACCAAGCCCCGTGGATACGACCCTCAGGAGGTGGACGAGTTCCTGGACGCCATCTGCGACGAAATGGCCCGCCAGATGGATGAGATCGCCGCCCTCCAGCAGCAGCTGGCCGCCGCTAAGGCTGCCCGCCCCGTGGTGGAAGCACCCACCCAGCAGCTGAAGCCCATCGCCCCCGTGGCTCCCAAGGCTGTGCCCGATGCCGACTTCCGCGAGATTCTGGAAATGGCCCAGAAGGTCAAGTCCGAAACCATCGCCGCTGCCGAAGCCAAGGCTGAGGAGATCCTGGCCAAGGCCAAGGAAGAAGCCGCTGCCAAGCTGGACAACCTGGACGTGGAGAAGGAAACCCTCACCAAGCAGGTTGCCGCGCTGAAGGAAGCTGCCGCCGATTATCGCGCCAAGTTCGAAAGCCTGCTGCAGGCTCAGCAGGAAGCCATCGAAAAGGCCAGCGATCTGTTCTAATTCCATCAATCATGTCGGGAGACGGTCTTTTGGGGCTGTCTCCCGTTTTTTGCACCAGAGGGGGTGTCACCCCCTCTGGACTCCCCGGCCAAAGGGGCTCTGCCCCTTTGGAAACCCTGCCAAAGGGCCTTCGGCCCTCTGGACTCCCGCTCGGGGATGGCCGCGGTACGCCTGCCAAGGAGGGGTCACGGCGCATAACGGATGCGCCGCGACGCGGGGGATGCATCAACGAAGGAGGTGAGTCGGCATGGAGAGCATTCGTATGGCGGTGCGTACGCTGGTGGAGTTTACCCTCCATGGCGACGATATCCTGCGTTTGGGTGGGTCGTTGAAGGACATGCAGGACGGCATGCTGGGGCACAAGGCGCGGCAAGCCCTGCTGGGGGACGGCTGGCAGAGCGAGGTGCCGCTGTCCATTCGCATTCCTGTGGAGGAAGAGGACGCGGAGCTGCACATCACCGGGCGCATGGATGCCTTTTGCGACGGGGATGTGCCGGTGATCGAGGAGATCAAGCTGTGGCAGAGCAAAGAGCCGCCCTTGGTGCCCTATGCGGCTCACGAGGCCCAAGCGGTGTGCTACGGGCATATGCTTTGCCAGGAGCAGGGCGTTGGTCAGGTGATGATCCGGGTGGCGTATGTGGACCGCAAGGGCAACGTGCACGGGCAGTTCGACACCCTGCTGACGGCGGCGGAGTGCCGGGAGAGGTTCTACGGCCTGCTGCTGCCTTACATCCGCCGGATGCGGCTCTTGCGCGGACACAGACGGGCGCGGAATGCCTCGCTGGCCGCGCTGAACTTCCCCTACGACAGCTACCGCGCCGGGCAGCGGGACATGGCGGTGCAGGTGTACACGGCCATCCGCCTGCAGTGTCGGCTTTTTGCCAGCATGCCCACCGGCACGGGAAAAAGTGTGGCGGCCCTGTTTCCGGCATTGAAGGCTCTGGGCGAGGGGCTTACCGGGCAGGTGTATTACCTCACCGCCCGCACCACCCAGCGGCAGGGCGCGCTGGAGGCTGTGGCCCGGATGCACCGCCAGCCCCTGCACCTGTGGACGCTCACTCTGGATGCCAAGGATAAGCAATGCCCGGAAAAAACGGTGTGCCACCCGGACTTCTGCCCCCGGGCGAAGGGGCATTTCCTGCGGGACAGTGCGGCCATCGAGGAAATGATGCAGCAGGACGACTGGTCGCCCGAAGCCATCCGGCAGATGGCGGACAAGCACAACCTCTGCCCCTTTGAGTTCAGCCTGTCCCTGGCGGAGATCGCCGACCTGACCGTTTGCGACTACAACTACGCCCTTGATCCGGCGGTGCACATCCAGCGCATTTTTGACCGCACCGCCAACGTAACCCTGCTTATCGACGAGGCCCACAACCTTCTGCACCGCGTGCGCGACATGCTCTCCGGCTCCATCGAGGGAGGGCGCATCCGCAAGCTGCGCACGGTGGTGGGCAAGGCGGCGGGCCGCAAGCACCGGCTGTACAAGGCCATGACGGAGATGCTCAAGGCCCTGGACGACCTGCCCGTGGATGAAGAGGCCGACGAGGGTCGTCTGCTGTCCCTGCCCCAGAGCGTTGATAACGCTGCCGCTGACCTGGCGGATGCCTTTATGGCGGCGGCCAATGAGTCCTTCCCCTGGGACGAGGCTGGCGAGAGGGTGGGGGATACCCTGCTGGCCCTTTTGAGCTTCCTGCGGGCGCGGCGGCGCGACAGCAGCGAGTACGCCTTCCTGTGGCAGGGCCGCAAGACGCGCACGGTGCATGCTTTTGCGCTGGAGGTGGGCGCGTACTTCCGGGAGGTGACGGCACCGCTTTCCGGCGTGGTGTGCTTCTCGGCCACCATGGATCCCCTGGAGGACATGCGCCGTCTGCTGGGTGGCGAGGAGGACGACGCCTGCTTTGCCATGCCCTCACCCTTCCCCAAAGAAAACCTGCTGATCCTGCAGGCGAATGTGAATACCCGTTACCAGCACCGGGAGGCGGCCTGCGGACAGATCGCATCTGCCATCCGCCGCCTGTGGGAAAGCAAGCCCGGGCGGTACATGGCGTTCTTCCCCAGCTTTGCCTTCATGAACAAGGCGGCGGAGGAGCTGGACATCCCCTGCCAGGTGCAGCGCAGCGGCATGACGGAGGAGGAACGCCGGGCATTCCTGGCCCCCTATCACCCCGGCGGCGAGCCTGCCCTGTCCCTGTGCGTGCTGGGCGGCATCTTCGCTGAGGGCATCGACCTGCCCGGCGATGCCCTGGACGGCGTGGTGATCGTGGGCGTGGGGCTGCCCCAGGTGAATCTGTTCCAGGAAACGCTCCGGGATTATTACGAGGAAACCTTGCAAAGCGGCTTCCTCTATGCCTACATGATCCCCGGCATGCAGAAGGTGGCCCAGGCCGTGGGCCGTGTCATCCGCACGGAAAATGACCGGGGCGTGGCCATCCTGCTGGACGACCGCTACCGCCAGGGGGCTTACCGCCGCCTGATGCCTGCCCACTGGCAGGTGCAGACGGAGGCCAACCTGCCGGATTTCTGGCGGGGGATTGACAAATAAGGCTGATTGGATACAATGAAAACGTGGCTTTTTCGACATTTTTCATTTTGCGATCATATCTGCCACAAATCATCGGCAAAGGTGGTACATTTATGTTTGGACGCAGACCCGACGGACGGCGGATCACCAGCATTGATCCCATTGTCCGCATCACCCCATACCTGATGCCCATGCGCTGCGATGCCCAGGTGTTTCTGCAGCACAAGGTGGATTACGAAATGCTGGCCCGCTACATCGCCAAGCAGAGTGCCAAGGGCGAAAAGGTGACCTTCATGCAGATCATCGTGGCGGCGTTCGTGCGCGCGGTGAGCCAGCACCCGGAGATCAACCGCTACATCATGAACAAGCAGTTCTACTCCCGCAACAACTGCACCGTGTCCTTCACTATGCTGAAGGACCCCCAAAATGCCGAGGGCGGCGAGACCGCGGTGAAGCTCCGCTTTGACCCCACCGATACCCTCTACGACGTGCGCGACCGCATGAACAAGGCCATCGAGGCCAACCGCGGCGTGGATAACCAGAACTTCCTGGATAGCCTGGTGCGCGTGCTGCATGCGGTGCCCGGCCTGCCCACCGTGATCGTCGGCCTGGTGCGCCTGCTGGACCGCTACGGCCTGTGTCCCGGTGCGCTGCTGGACGAGCTGCCCTTCCACACCAGCATGTACATTACCAACAACGCCTCCATCGGCCTGCACCATGTGAACCACCACATTTACAACTTTGGTTCCACGAGCCTCTTCTTCGGCATGGGCTCGGTGGAGCGCACCATGGTGATGGAGGACGGCCAGCCCCGCATGAAGCGTTGGCTGCCCATCGGCATTACGGCGGACGAGCGCGTGTGCTCCGGTGCGCACTATGCTGGCTTCTTCGCCACCATGAACCGCTGCCTGAACAACCCCGAGCTGCTGGAAGTTCCCCCGGAGAGCGTGCGCTACGACGAGAAGATGGAATACCACGAGCCCAAGGTGAATGCTGACAAGCCCGTGGAAGAAAAGACTGTTTCTGCGTAAATTTTCTGCCCATATCTTTGCGGATATGGGCATTTTTGTGTAACGAAACTGATTCTCCGGTGTCTAAATAAGTGAAAGGGGGTGAGCTGGTGAACGATTTCGAGCAGAGCTACCGGGAGTACGAGCGCATGGTACACGCTTTTCTCCTGCGGCTGTGCGGCAACGAAAGCCTGGCGGAAGAACTGACGCAGGAAACCTTCTATCAGGCACTGAAGCACTGGAAGGAATTCCGGGGCGAGAGCAACGTTTCCACATGGCTGTGTACCATCGGCAAGCGGCTGTATCTGAACTGCCTGCGCCGCCAGCCCACACTGCCCCTGGAGGAAGCCCCGGAGCCCCGCACGCCGGACATTGCAGAGGCCATTGCCGACAGCGACCGCATGATGGACGCCCACCGCCTTTTACACCGGCTGCCGGAGCCCTTCCGGGAGGTGTTCACCCTGCGCACCTTTGGCGAACTGAGCCATGGGCAAATCGCCAGCCTGTTCGGCAAAAGCGAAAGCTGGGCCAGGGTGACCTATTACCGGGCGAGGCAGATGCTGAGCCACATGGCCAAGGAGGAATGGAACGATGAAGGATAAATGCTCAATTGCCCGGGACCTGATGCCCCTGGTGATCGACGGCGCGTGCAGCGAGGAAAGCAACAAGTTTGTGAAGGAGCATGTGGCGGAATGTCCGCCCTGCGCGGAAATCTGGGGCGAAATGAAAACCGAGCTGCCACGCATGGCCGCCGAAAAGGAAAAGGCTGAATTGGAAAAGGCCGCCAAGGCCATGAAGAAGAAGCGGAGGAAGCGGGTGTGGCTTACCTCGCTCATCGCTGTGGTAACGAGTATCGTTCTGCTTTGGGGTGGACGATGGTTGTATCATGATCTGACGTTGTATTCCCGAGTCCCCATGGACAAGGACGAGTATACTGTGCAGTTGTATAGAATGTCCGACGGCACGGGACTGGTCGTCTACGACCTGACGCGGGATGACGCCCAATGCGGAATAGGCATGGGCAGCGGAGGCGGCGTGATCAATCTGCGGCTGGAGGAACCGGTGATCCAGCGGGGTAGTGAGAGGCTTGAGAAACTATATGGCGGTTATCGTACAGCTGAGCTTGGTGGCTGGAATGAGCAGGGGTGGATGAACGTTAGCGACAGAGAAAAGGTGTCCTGGGATGTGGAGGGTCGGGAGAACTATCTGATACAGGAACCCATTCAGCAAATCTGGGTGGACTACGGGGATGGCCAGGAACTGATCTACACCCACGGCGATGAAGTCCCCACCTGCTCACCGGAGATGGAAGCTTACCTGGACTACCTGCATAATCCGCCGGGCATCGGCAAGGGCAAGTATGGCATGGAATACGACTACGACAAGCTGGCCGAACTCCGCGCCTTGGTTCCTGAGTGGCACTAAGGAGGAATCCGCCTCCGTTCTGTCGAATACGGGAAGGAAACCCGTAGCATGGCAGAACGGAGGCTTTTTGATATGAATATCGGTGTTGTGGGCCTGGGCCTTATCGGCGGCTCCCTGGCCAAAACCATCAAACTCCATACCGAGCACAAGGTCATCGGCTGTGATATCGACCTGCAAACGGTGCTGCAGGCCCAGCTGATGGATGCGCTCGACGAGGAAATGGACAAGTTTAACCTGCCCCAGTGCGATATGGTGCTGGTAGCCCTGTACCCGGCGGCGATCGTCCAGTGGGTGCAGGAGCACGCAGGGCAGATCAAGCCCGGCGCGCTGGTGATCGACTGCGGCGGCGTGAAGCAGGAAATCTGCCGCCAGCTGGTGCCCCTGGCCAAAGAAAACGGCTGGCATTTCATCGGCGGCCATCCCATGGCAGGCCGGGAATTCTCCGGCTTCAAGTATGCCAAGGACGACCTGTTCGACAACGCCAGCATGATCCTCACCCCCATGGGCGACGAGGAGCCGGAGCTGCTCCAGCACGCCCGGGACTTCTTTATGGACCTGGGCTTCCGCCGGGTGCAGTTCACCACGCCTCAGACCCACGATGAGATGATCGCCTACACCAGCCAGCTGGCCCACATTGTGTCCAGTGCGTATGTGAAAACGCCCCGCGCCGGCAACCACAGGGGCTTCTCTGCCGGTTCCTTTGCGGATATGACCCGCGTGGCCCGGCTCAACGAGCAGATGTGGACGGAGCTGTTCTTCGACAACCGCGAGGCCCTGCTGCCCGAGGTGGAGGGCCTGGTGGAACGCCTGGCCGAGTACCGCGACGCCCTGCGCGACGGCGACGAGCAGCGCATGATGCAGCTGTTGCGCGATGGCCGGGAGATCAAGGAAAGGCTGGAAAACTGATGCGTATCGTTGTATCGGCCTGCCTGCTGGGCGAAAACTGCAAGTACAGCGGCGGCAACAACCTGAACCAAGCCGTGGTGGACTTCGTCCGCGGGCATGAGGTGATCCCCGTCTGCCCCGAACGCCGCTGCGGCATGCCTGCACCCCGTCCCCGGGTGGAGATCCTGCACGGCCGCCTGATAGATGAGTTTGGCAAAGACGTGGATGCGCTCTACCGCCGCGGCGTGGCAGACACCATCGCCGACCTGGGGGATAAGCCCATTGATCTGGCGATCCTCCAGCCCCGCAGCCCCACTTGCGGCGTGCATGAGGTGTACGACGGCACCTTCTCCGGCAGAAGAGTGCCGGGGCAGGGGGCACTGGCGGAGGCGTTGGGGAAAATGGGTGTTGCGCTGAAGGAGCAGGATGAACTGTAAATCCAACACGAAAGGAAGTTGTCGCAGTGACACGTATGAGCAACAAAACAAGGACGATCCTGGAATGGATTTTGATGCTGGGCGGATGGTTCTTTTTTGAGTGGCAGTATGTAGAAGTGCTGGAAGTGACAAACCGCTATCTGCTAAAAGATCATTTTCCAATGATTTGGAGCATCATGGCTATTGTGGAAATCATCCTAAGCCAATCATGGAAGCGTAAAGGTAACTGGATTCTTTACGCAGGTTTTGCCTTGGTTGTAGTGCGCTGCATGTTTACGCCCGAAGAATCTCAAAATGTATGTTTTAAGGTAGTAACGAACTCAATTTGGGCGATGGGCGTATGTTACCATCTTGGCAGTGCATTGAGTAAGAAAAACCTGATACGATTTATCAAGGTCTTAATTGCCGGTTGGACGATCCAGCAAACCATTGCATCAGTGGCAGGTATATACTGTACACTGTATGATAAAACGATTTTAAATATGGCGGGCCATAAGTTGATATGGTTCGATGGTAGACTGAGTTTACTTACTTTCTGTACAATTGCTGCTTCTAATCTGGTAGTTTCCTTTTTTGCTGCTATGTTAGGGGTCAGTATGACAAAAAATATATTTGCCCGTATATTGTACATTGTTTCGATGCTAATTATGTTTGTTGCAATCGCGCTTACGAGTACAAGAACAGCATTTATTTCAATCGGTGCTGGATTAGGAATGTTCTTTATTGGATGGCTGATGAGAAAAGTCGGTCATAAAGAAGGAAATGGACAATATAGATTACGCAGACTGATTATTAGGGGAAGCGTAATAGCAGGTGCGCTGGCCATTGTTGTTGTTATATGCATAGTGATGATGCAAGGTGGCACCCTGTTCAATGAAGGGAAATCGACGGTTATGGATAGTGAAGGCGTTCCTGTTTTGAAACGAAGCTTCTCACTTACAAGTAATTTGTTAAGTGGACGTGAAGCAATTTGGGAATGCGGAATAAAAATGCTTCAGGACAATCCGCGGTATTTACTGTACGGTGCATCCTTTGGTGATCATATGATCAAAGAAGCCAATTCCTATTACGTCCTTGGAAATGATGTTCCGTTTATCCATTTCCATAATATCTATTTGCAGGCGTTGGTTGAGTGCGGAATTGGCGGCCTATTGCTTTTGCTTGGATTTATCATCTATTTTGCGAAAGCGGCAATATCTCTTTACGCGAATAAACAGTGGAGCGCGTGGAAATGCATGTTGCCGATTATCCCGGCTGTTGCTTTCCTGGCAGACATGGTTGAGTGTATGGCTTTGCTGCAGTACAATCATGTGGTCCTCCCCTTCATGATGCTGTTCATGGGCGTAACGATCCGTGTTGCGGCAGAACAGCAGGAGTTTGCTGAAATCATTTGAAAGGAAATGCCTCAGGGTCGGTGAGAGAATCGCCGGCCCTTTTTGTTGACTTCCCTCTCATTGCGCGGTATAATATTCCTTACTTGCTGATGTGGTGGAATGGCAGACACCGGGGACTTAAAATCCCCTGCTCACAAGGCGTGCGGGTTCGAGTCCCGCCATCAGCACTCCAGCAAAGCCTTGCAATACAACGGATGCAAGGCTCTTTTATTTTATGCAGTACACACTTTAGTACCCGTTTGGGATTTAGAATTAGTATAAGTATTTATGTGTAAACAAAAGCACTCCATATGTACACAGAAGTATGCATATGAAAAGGTGAATCGTTCAAAAATACAGATGCGTAGGTCCAGATTCAGCCATCAGCACTCTGACGCATGCACGATGAAAAGTGCAGGCGTTTTTTGTTGTTGCGAAAAATATTTTTCGTCAATGGCCGCTTTTGATAAGCTTTTGATTCTTTGTGGGCAAACGGGGACGGATGCACCGTTTGCCGTCGATTGACACATCGGAAAAGGGCCATTATAATGGGCTCAAAGAAATGAGACAAGAGGGAGGCGGCAGCGCAAATGCTGTATCCTCATGATGATCAGCCCATGGGGGCGGACACATTCCGGCAGCCGGGCAGCGCGTTTCGCGGTGCACCGTTTTGGGCGTGGAATTGCCAATTGACCACAGAGGAACTCCTGTGGCAGATCGAGCAGCTGAAGCTGATGGGCTTCGGCGGCTTTCATATGCATGTGCGCACGGGCATGGATACGCCGTACCTCAGCGATGACTATATGGCTCTGATCAGCTCCTGCGTGGAAAAGGCCCGGCAGGAGGGCATGCTGGCCTACCTCTACGATGAGGACCGCTGGCCCTCGGGGGCGGCGGGCGGCCTGGTGACCAAGGGGCCGGAGCACCGCATGCAGTATCTGGTGCTGACCTGGGAGCCGCAAAGCGAGGGGACGCCCCTGGCGGCCTATGACATCGTGCTGAATGATGACGGCACGCTGGCCTCTTATACCATGCTGGAGGGGGAGCCCAAAGGCTTTGCGCTGTACGCCCATGTGCACATCATGGCGGATCATCCCTGGCATAACAACCAGGGCTATCTGAATGTGCTGGATCCGGCCAGCGTGCAGGCGTTTATCGAAACTACCCATGAACGGTATGCCCAGGTGGTGGGGGAGGACTTTGGCGGGTTGATCCCTTCCATTTTCACGGACGAGCCTCACTTCCACCGCAAGGGCAACATGAACTTTGCCCGGGATACCAAGCCGCTGATCCTGCCCTGGACGAAGGATCTGCCGGATACCTTCCGCCAGGCCTGCGGGCTTGACCTGGTGGCTGGCCTGCCTGAGCTTCTGTGGGAACTGCCGGGTGGCAAGGTGTCGCCCCTGAGGTATCATTATCATGACCATGTGACGGAGCGGTTTGCCCAGGCATTCAGCGACCAGTGCGGCCAGTGGTGCCAGCAGCATGGGCTGATGCTCACTGGCCACATGGATGAAGAGGCCACCCTGGAAAGCCAGACCCGGGCCCTGGGTGAAGCCATGCGCAACTACCGCTGCTTTCAGCTGCCGGGCATGGATCTTCTATGCGACCGCCGGGAGTTCACCACGGCCAAGCAGGCGCAGTCTGCGGTGCGGCAGTACGGTCGGGAGGGCGTGCTGTCCGAATTGTACGGTGTGACCAACTGGGACTTTGACTTCCGCGGTCAGAAGCTGCAGGGCGACTGGCAGGCGGCACTGGGGGTCACGCTCCGGGTGCCCCACCTGAGCTGGGTGTCCATGAACGGCCACGCCAAGCGCGACTATCCCGGCACGTTCAACTATCAGGCACCTTGGTACAAGGAGTACAGGCTGCTGGAAGACCACTACGCCCGCATCAACACTGCCATGACCAGGGGTAAGCCCCGGTGCCGGGTGGGCGTGGTGCACCCCATTGAAAGCTACTGGCTGCACTGGGGCTCCCAGGAGCACACGGCGGCCATCCGCCAGCAGATAGAGGAACGCTTCCTGGGGCTGACCCGGTGGCTGCTCCACGGCATGATCGACTTCGATTTCTTGTGCGAGTCCCTGCTGCCGGAGCAGGTGGGGGAGATCACCGATGCATCCTTCCCGGTGGGGGAGATGCGCTACGACGTGGTGATCGCCCCCGGGCTGGAAACCATCCGCGCCACCACGCTGGATATGCTGTGCCGCTTCATTGCAAAGGGCGGCCGGGTGATGGTGCTGGGCGACGTGCCTGCGCTGGTGGACGCCCTGCCCTCCGATGAACCCGGGCGGATCCTGGCAGGCTGCCAGCGGTGCGAATTTGACCGGGTGGCTGTGCTGAACGTGCTGCAGGATATCCGGGAGGTGGAGATCCGCAGCCAGACCGGCGGCATGGCGGAAGGGTTATTGTATCAGATGCGGCAGGAGGGCGATGCGCGCTGGCTGCTTTTGTGCCACGGCGACAAGCCTGCCAACCCGGATATCCCCAACGGGCAGGAGCTGCGCATACGGCTCAGGGGCCTGTGGAAGCTGACGGTTTACGACACGCTGACGGGGGAGATCGCCCCTGCGGCGGCTGTGCAGCATGACGGCTGGACGGAGCTGCGGCGGATGTTCTACGATCACGATTCGCTGCTGTTGCACATGGAGCCCGGCACGGCTGACGGACAGAACGGACAGCCGAAGGAGAGCCGCACCCTGGCGGCGCGATTCCTGCGCCCGGTGCCCTACGCGCTGGCGGAGCCCAACTGCCTGCTGCTGGACATGCCCGAATACGCCCTGGATGGCGAACCCTACCGCCCGGCGGAGGAGATCCTGCGCATCATGGAGGCCCTCTACGCCAGGCTGGACTGGGGCGTGTGCAACAACCGTGTGGCCCAGCCCTGGGCGGAGCAGGATCTTTCCACGCCTCATGTGCTTCGGCTGCGGTATACCTTCTTCAGCCGCAGGCGGCTGACGGGCTGCCGCCTGGCCCTGGAAAACGCCGCGGCCAGCGTGGTGACCCTCAACGGCCAGGAGGCCGGGGCGGTGCAGGGCTGGTATGTGGACAAGTGCATCGGCTGCCGCGATCTGCCGGAGATCCAGCCGGGGGAGAACGTGCTGGAGATCACCGTGCCCTTCGGCAAAAAAACGCCGGTGGAGAGCTGCTATCTGCTGGGCAGCTTCCGGGTGGATGTGACTGGCACGGTCTGCACCCTGGATGCGCTGCCGGAAACCCTCGCCTTCGGGGATATTACCCGGCAGGGGCTGCCCTTCTACGGCGGCAATGTGACCTACCGCGTGGAGGCGGAGCTGTCCCCGGGCACCTATGAATTGGACGTGACCTGCTATCGTGGGCATCTGCTGCGCCTGGCGGTGGATGGCAAGGACTGCGGCGCGCTGGCCTTCTCGCCCTACCGGCTGCGGTTTGAGGTGGAGAAAGCGGGCTGCCACTGCCTGGAACTGACTTGCTTTGGCTGCCGGATCAACACCCTCGGCCAGTTGCATCAGGCCAACAAGCAGGAATTCTGGTGGGGGCCGGACTCCTGGCGCAGCCGGGACGCCGCCTGGACATACGAGTATGCGCCCTGGCCCCAGGGCGTGATGAAATCCCCTGAATTATTCCGGATCGAAAGGGAGGAACAATGATGGAGCTTCGATTGGTGAATGCTGACCGGCAGGGCCTGTGCCTTGCGTGGGACGCCGCAGATGGTGCGGCTGCATATGTGCTGCACTGGTCGGACAGGGAAACGGCCCTGGAAAACTACAAGCCGCTGCCTGCCTGCAACGGCCTGACCTGCCGCTTTGACCGCGTGCCCGACCGCCCCTATCGCCTGTATGTGAAGGCCGTGGACGCTGCGGAGCGTGTGCTGGCTCAGTCGGATGTGCTGGTAACGCCTGTATCGGTGATCCCTGCGCCCCAGCTGGAAACGCTGGATCGCGGTCTGGTGGCCGTGAAGACCCAGCAGGGCGTGTTCCTCTCCTGGCGGCTGTGGAGGCAGGAGGTGCAGGCCGCAAGCAAGGGCCGCATGATTGCCAATGATTTCACCGTGTATCGCAACGGGCAGGAGATCGCCCGGGTGACGGACAGCACCAACTACCTGGACAAGGACGGCACCGGGCAGGACGCCTATGCTGTGGCTCCCTGCGGCGGCGAAAGCTGCGCCCCCGTGCAGGTGTGGGAGAAGGGCTACCTTGACCTGCCCCTGCGCAAGCCCGAAGGCGGCGTGACCCCGGCGGGCCAGGCCTTCGAATACACCGCCAACGATATGTCCGTGGGCGATGTGGATGGCGATGGCGTGTTTGAGTACATCGTCAAGTGGGACCCCACCAACAGCCAGGATGTGTCCATCAAGGGCTACACCGGGCGGTGCATCCTGGACTGCTACAAGCTGGACGGCACCCTTTTATGGCGGCTGGACATGGGCCCCAACATCCGCGCCGGTGCCCACTATACCCAGTTCATGGTCTACGATTTCGACGGCGACGGCAAGGCGGAAATGTCCGTGAAGACCGCGCCAGGCTCTTGCATGACCCGGTACAACGCTGACGGCAGCATCCTCAGCCAGCAGTATGTGACCATGCCTCAAAGCGACGTGGAGGCCGGTGTGACCCACCAGGATAACTACGTTTGCTCGGCAGAGGACTACCGCCGTCATGTGGTGGAGATGTTCATGGGCTGGCATGAGCATCCTGAGGTGGTGCGCGGTCAGTGGCCCAAGACCCTGGAGGCCTGCTTCGGCATCGAGCAGCGGTACGCCTATCCGCTGAATCGGGCGGATGCGGAGGCCCTGGCGGATTATTTCATCAATGAGTTCGCGCCCTCCCGTTCGCCCAAGAACCACCTGGAGGCCTTCGAGGGCTTCATTTACGAGGGGCCGGAGTACCTGTCCATGTTCGCGGGCGACGGCAGCGAGATCGAAACGATCCCCTTCCCCTTCCCGCGCATTGACGACGGCCTGATGTGGGGCGACTACGCCTGGAACCGCATCGAGCCCTGCAACCGCGTGGATCGCTTCCTGTCCGGCGTAGCGTACCTGGACGGCGTGCACCCCTCGCTGATCGTGTGCCGCGGCTACTACACCCGTACCTGCGTGGCGGCCTACGACCTGCGAGGTGGCAAGCATGAGCTGCGCTGGAGCATCGACTCCGGCTTCCTGCCCATGCAGAATCCCTTCGTCATCACCCCCGGCGACGCCCAGGACGGCACCGATCCGGTGTACGGCATCCTGGCCCGGCAGGGCAACCACAGCCTGTCCGCAGCCGATGTGGACGGCGACGGCTGCATGGAGATCATCTACGGCGCGGCCTGCATCGACCACGACGGCATGCTGAAGTACAGCTCCATGGACCGCCTGCCCGACGGCCGCTTGGCCAAGCTGGGCCACGGCGACTCCATGCACGTGGCGGATATCGACCCGGACGTGCCGGGCATCGAGATCTTCAACGTGTTCGAGGAAGGCCGCCATGCTCCCTACGGCTATGCCCTGCGCGATGCTGAGACCGGCGCAGTGCGCTTCGGCGAGTATTACGAGGGCGACCTGGGCCGCTGCATGATCGGCGACGTGCTGCCGGAGGTGCGCGGATTGCAGGTGTGGTCGAAGGGCATGTACGACTGCAAGGGCAACAAGTTGGATGCCCCCGAACCTTCCACCAACGCGCGCATCTACTGGATGGGCGACCTGACCACCCAGGTGACGGATACCCCCGACTACCTCCACAGCCACAAAACGGGCCGCGTGTGCGACCTGAAGCGCGGCGTGGTGCTGGAGCCGAAGGGCACCCTGACCAACAACGGCACCAAGGGCAATCCCTGCCTGATCGGCGACATCTTCGGCGATTTCCGCGAGGAGCTGCTCCTGCGCACCGAGGACAGCACCGCCATCCGCATCTACACCACCACGGACGTGACCTGCCACAAGCTGCCCACCATGCTGCACGATCCGCAGTACCGCTGCGGCATCGCCTGGCAGAACAACTGCTACAACCAGCCTGTGTATCCCTCGTTCTATTATGCGTCGGATATGGACTTCCGCCAGGTATACCCCTGGCTGCCTGCGAAGGAGGATGAATGATATGTTTAGGCTCCCTGTGATCTACACCTGTTTCCCCGGCGGCAAGCACAAGGTGCTCACCATGAGCTATGACGATGGCCGCCAGGAGGACTACCGCCTGGTGGAATTGTTCAACAAGCACGGCATCAAGGGTACCTTCAACCTGAACGCGGGCATCGACTGGGATCCCAAGCGCGTGCCCATGAGCGAGTACCGCACCCTGTACGAAGGCCATGAGGTGGCCTGTCACACCTACACCCACCCCACCATCGCCCGCTGCCCCCTGGAGCAGGTGGCCCAGCAGATCCTGGCCGACCGCCGGGGCCTGGAGGAACTCACCGGCAAGCCCGTGCGCGGCCTGGCTTACCCCAATGGCTCTTATTCCAAGGACATTATTGATATGCTGCCTGCCCTGGGCATCAAGCATGCCCGCGTGGTGCCTACCACCGGCACCTTCGCCATGCCCGGGAATTTCCTGGAGTGGGCTGGCACCTGCCACCACAACGGCCAGCTGATGGAAAAGGGCAAGGCCTTTGCCGAGTTGTTCAAGACCCAGTACCTGTACATGATGTATGTCTGGGGCCACAGCTATGAGTTCACCGACCGGGACAACTGGCATGTGATGGAGGAGTTTTGCAAATTCATCGGCGGCCGGGATGATATCTGGTATGCCACGAACATTGAAATCGTAGACTATATGGAGGATGCCGCCCGCTTGCAGTACACCGCGGCAGGGGACATGGTCTACAACCCCAATGCCCAGAGCGTGTGGATCCAGGTGGAAATCCCCGGCGAGGGCCGGAAGATCCACGAGATCCCCGGCGGCCAGTATGTGAAGCTGTTTTGACGGATGCGGCGGCAGCCCTGGAATACGGGGCTGCCGCTTTTCTGTTTCTGTGCAAAAATGGTGTACATCTTCCCAAAAACAACCTTTAATTTGATTTTCTATTGTGCAAATTTCGTTTTCATTGTATGATGTGAATAAATCAAGAGCGGATTTCTTGACGGGTAAGTTCAATACCAAAATTGTTAAGAACGGTTTTCATCCGTATGGGGGAGAAAGCGGTTCAATACAAGGGGGAAGATATTCATGAGTGAAAAAGCGGCAGCCAAAAAGGCGGTTTATGGTACCGGAAAGGAATACTGGCGCAGACTGGGCGCGGATATCGTGCGCGACCGGTGGCTGTACGTGCTGCTGATCCCCGGATTGATCTACTTTGTCATTTTCAAGTATCTGCCCATGTGGGGCATTGTGATCGCCTTTGAGAACTATGTGCCCTTCTCCGGCGTGATGGGCAGCGAATGGGTGGGCCTGAAGTGGTTTGAGTACTTCTTTAAGTTCCCGGCCTGGACCCGCTACCTGAGCAACACGCTGATCCTCTCGTTCATGAACCTGATCTTCTACTTCCCGGCGCCCATCCTGCTGGCGCTGCTGCTGAACGAGATGCGCTCCCTGCGGTACAAGAAGATCCTGCAAACCTTCCTGTATGTGCCGCACTTTATCTCCATCGTTATCGTGGTTTCCATTACGATGATCATGTTCGGCCCCTCCGGCATCGTCTACAAGGGTGTGGAAATGATGCTGGGCAAGCCCATCAACTTCCTGGGTTCCCCTGACACCTTCCGCTGGATGATCATCGGCCAGTCCATCTGGAAGGAAACCGGCTGGGGCACCATCATCTTCCTGGCAGCCCTGACCAACGTGGACACCCAGCTGTACGAAGCTGCCATGGTGGACGGCGCGGGCCGCCTGCGCCGCCTGTGGCACATCACGCTGCCGGCCATCCGTTCCACCATTGTGCTGATGCTGATCCTGCGCATGGGTTCCATGCTGGACACCGGCTACGATCACCTGATCCTGATGGCCAACTCCCTCAACCGCAGCGCATCCCAAACCCTGGACGTGTTCGTGTATCAGCAGGGTCTGCAGCAGGGCCAGTACAGCTACGCCTCTGCTGTGGGTCTGATGAAATCTGTGGTCAGCGTCATCCTGGTCGTGGGCTCCAACAAGATCGCCCATGCGCTGGGTGAGCAGGGCCTGTATTAAGGAGGAATGAGCAATGGCACAGACGAATACGGCTTCCTCCAAGAAAATGATTGTTTCCTCTGGCCCGGTGGGCCAGCACGCCACCGTCGGCAGCCGCGTCTTTGACGTACTGAACTATGTGATCCTGACCCTGGTGGCCTTCACCACCATCGCCCCCTTCATCTACATCATCAGCGCATCCTTCGCCACGGAGTATGAATTGGCCATGCGCCCGCTGCTGATCATTCCTCACGAGATCTCCTTCGACGCATACAAGTTCATTTTCTCTTCCAACAAGATCTTCACTGCGTTCAAGAACTCGATCTTCATCACCGTTGCCGGTACGGCCATCAACCTGTTCTTCACGGTGACCATGGCCTACGCCATTTCCAAGACCCGCCTGCGCGGCCGCAATGCCATCCTGAACATGGTCATCTTCTCCATGTTCTTCTCCGGCGGCATGATCCCCAGCTACATCGTAATCGCCAACATGCTGAACATGAAGAACTCCTTCCTGTCCGTGCTGTTGCCCGGTGCCATCAGTGCCTATAACATGATGATCGTGAAGAACTTCTTCCAGGGCATTCCCCAGGAGCTGGAAGAATCCGCGGCTATCGACGGCTGCACAGATGTGGGCATCCTGTGGAAGATCGTGCTGCCCCTGTCCCTGCCGGTGCTGGCCACCTTCGGTCTGTTCTACGCCGTGGGCCACTGGAACAGCTACTTCAGTGCCATGATCTACATGTCCGGTGCCCGCGACAAGTGGCCCCTGCAGGTGCTGCTGCGCGAGATCATCATTCTGTCCAACGCTTCCGCTGGCGACATGGCCAACATGGACCCCGAGTTCGTCCAGCCCCCCGAGCAGTCCGTCAAGATGGCTGTTATCGTCGTTTCCACCGTCCCGATCATGTGCGTCTACCCCTTCCTCCAGAAGTACTTCGTCAAGGGCGTCATGGTCGGTGCCCTGAAAGGGTGACCCCAGAGGGGACGTTGTCCCCTCTGGACTCCCCAACCAAAGGGCCTTCGGCCCTCTGGACTCCCATTCGGGGATGGCGTGTGGTACGCATCTAAGCTGGGGTCACGGCGCATAACGGATGCGCCGCGACGCGGGTAAAGAAGCAACGCTGGACCAGCGATGTCGTGGCCAAGCGTCGCGCCGCGCCCTCTGCGCGGCGGGACCCATACAGGTATCCAACCAAGCCACTGTACCCTGAAAGGGATTCTTAAGGGTGAGCGATGTTCGCGCCGCCAGTGGCGGAAGCAGCGAGCTGAGCGAATCAACCGAAACGAGCAATCGAGCGATAGCGAGAGTGCGACGATTGAGGTTGCGGATCAAGGGCCCTTAAGCGGGATTCCCAAGGGCAGAGCCCTTGGGCTCCGCGCTCTCTCCAATGTGTAATCAGCACTGCTGGTAAGCAGTGATGATCGATAAGAAAAGGAGGAAACATCCATGAAGAAACTGGTCTCCCTGTTCCTGGCTCTGGTCATGATGCTCTCTGTGATGAGCTTCGCCTCTGCCGAAGAACCCTTCACCATCACCGTTCTGCTCCCCGACATGTACGCTACTGTTGACTTCCAGAGCGAAGACAACCCCGTGCTGAAGGCCATCGAAGAGGTTGCTGGTGTGAAGCTGGATATCACCTGGGCTGCTAACTCCACCTATGGCGATACCATCAACACCACCCTGGCCGACAAGGAAATGCCCATGCTGATGGTTCTGACCGACGCTCGCGGCAACAACACCATCAACTCCGCCCGCGCTGGCGCGTTCTGGGATCTGACCGATTTCGTGAAAGATGCTGAGAACTATCCCAACCTGGCTGGCGATGCTTCCATCTACAACAACATCTCCATCGACGGCCGCATCTACGGCATCTACCGTACCCGTGCGTATCCCCGCGCTGGTATCTACTATCGTAGCGACATCGCTGCTCAGGCTGGCATCACCAAGGTGCCCGAGACCCTGGACGAGCTGACCGCTCTGGCCGAGGCCCTGGCTAAGGTGAGCGACGACACCTACGCCCTGAACATGTGCTCCTACACCGCTGGCACCATCAACATCATCACCGTTGCTCACGGTGCTCCCAACAACTGGGGCATCAACGAGGAAGGCAAGATCTACCCCGCTCACGAGCATCCTGCCTACCTGGAAGGCCTGAACTGGCTGCGTAACCTGTATCAGATCGGCGGTATCGACCCCAACTTCGCTACCATCGACTCCACCCAGTGGGACAACATCGAGCGTACCGGCAAGGCCTTCATGCGCTTTGACTGCCTGGACAACGCTTATCGTCAGCAGGAATGGTTCGAGAAGAATGCCGGTGCTACCGAGCAGATCTTCCAGATGGTTGGCCCTCTGGCCAAGGCTGACGGCACCATCTCCGTGTGGCCCCAGAACCCCGGCTTCTCCGGTGAAGTTGTTGTGACCAAGGCTGTGTCCGAAGCTGACCTGCCCAAGGTGATCAAGTTCCTGGATTGGGCCAACACCGCTGAAGGCCAGATGCTCCTGAACTGGGGCGTGGCTGACGTGACCTACTGGCTGGACGAGGAAGGCTATCGCCTGACTGCCCCCGCCTCCGGCGAGGATATGTCCCTGCAGGTGCAGACCATCCAGCACAGCCTGAACCAGCTGGGCATGAACATCGCCGGCGACCTGTGCATCCCGCTGCGCCAGAGCGACCTGCGTGCCCGCTATGCCGAGCTGAACGGCATCCTGGCTCCCTACGTTGTGGCTGACCCCTGCTATCCCTTCGTGTCTGAGACCAACGTTGCTTTCGGTTCCCAGCTGACCACCATCATCACCGACGCTGCTGTGCAGTACATCGCCGGCATCATCGACGAGGCTCAGCTGAAGGCTGAATGGCAGCGCTGGAGCGACGAGGGCGGCGCCATCATCACCGAAGAGTACAACGCTGCTTATCAGGCTGCTCAGGCCAAGTAATTCCATGTAAACCCATTGGGACTGCCGCAAGGCAGTCCCTTTTTATGTCACAAAAATGGCAGAGCCACTTTTGTAAGGAATTGATTTTGCATGCAAAATCAACGACCCGCGAAGCCGGCAAAGCCGGCTTACACGATTTCAGTCCTGCGGACGGCTGGATGAGTCGCACCAGGAAACGGCACACAAAAATACCCTGCTGCACAGTCCATACAGCAGGGCATCGTTGGTTTGGCGTTACAGCTTGATCATCTTGGTTTCCAGGGGAGCCAGGGTCAGGCATTGCGGGCCATCGGGGGTGGCGATGGTGGCGGTGATGGATTCTTCAGCGTTGTTGATGGCCACCAGGGTGCGGTCGGCAGGGTACCAGGCGGCTTCCACCAGGGCGTTGTCGGACAGGTAGTCGCCGGGCAGCTGGCAGCAGTGCACCAGGATCTCCAGCAGCATGCGGGTGCTTTCCGGGCTGATGGAGAAGCTGCTCATGTACACGCCCTTGCCCTTGCCAAAACTGTGGATGGTCATCTGGGGCGCGCCGTTCTTTTCGCACAGCACGCGGGCGGTGCCGTCAGTGAGGTACAGGTGGGGGTTAGCGGCCAGGGCAGCTTCGTTCACGGTGAAGGGGGCAGCTTCGACTTCGTACTGCCAGCGGCCGTGGCACACGCGCTCGCCCAGGTCTTCGTCGATGCCCAGCACATGGGCCATGCGGAAGGTGCGGTCGCTGCCGCGGACGGCGGAGGGTTCGCCCACGCCGATGAAGGTGCCGCCCTCGCCCACAAAGCGGGTCAGCTCGGCCACCAGCTCGGCGTCGTTCCAGGCGTCGCCGCCGGACCAGGCATCGCCCATGCGGCCAGCGTTGATCACCACGTCCACGTCCTTCAATGCGCCGTGCTTCACATCGTCAAAGCTGATGAACTTCACATCCACCGGCAGGCCGGAAAGGGCCTCGTTGATGTGGATCAGGGCGTGCTTGTCGGTTTCGTGGAAGTGGCCGGACAGCGTCCAGGAGCGCAGGCTGCCCCAGGTGTGCAGCACCGCCACCCGACAGGGCAGCACATAGGGCTTGCCATTTTTGTGAAAGGACTTGATCTGCCGGAATTCATCGGACATGGCTTCGATGGTGTCGTTGAACTCGGGGAAGGGCAGGGTCAGGTGCAGGTAGCCGCCCAGGCCGATGCGGTCCACCGGCTCGCGGAGCAGGGCGCGGCGGACGCTGCGCCAGTACAGCAGCGCATCCCGGGCAGGGTTGCCGCCCTCGGAGAAGGTGGGCGCGCCGCCCAGACCCACGGGGAACAGGTAGGGGTGGAAGCGCAGCTCGTGCACGGGCACCTTGGCGAAGGCGCACAGGCGGCATTCAAAGCCGGAGAACACGCACTTGATCAGCCCGTCAAAGCCGATGGACTGGAAACGCTTGCCGCAGGGCTCCATGCCCACCCAGCTGTCGTCGTAGAACACATAGGCTTCCTTGCCGTGCTTGTGGATGATGTCCACCAGAGCCTTGGCTTTTTCCGCCACGAAGGCCTGGATGAAATCCATGTAGTCCAGCTTGGCCTTGGTGGGGGGCATGTGGGTCACCTGATGCTTGCCGCCGTTCACAAAATCCTCGGCGGTGAGGGCGTAACCGTACTGCTTTTCGAATGCGTCCAGCGCGGCGGGGCTGACGGTGAAGTCGTAGCTGGCCCAGTCGGTGAACAGGTGGCGGTTGCGCAGCTCGTCGCCCCAGATCCACACAAAGTTGTAGAACAGGCTGGTGAGGCGGATCACGTTGGTCTGGGGATTTTCCACGCACCAGTCCTCCAGCCACTGCTGCAGGTATGCCCAGGTGGCAGGGTGGCGGGGGTCCAGCTGGCGCAGGTGCTCGCTGGTCCAGGAGTTGGTGGTGTGGTTGTACATGTTGATCTCTTCCCAGATGCGGTAGCACAGGAAGCCAGCCGTGTACTGGTGCCAGGGCTTGGCGGCATGCAGGGTGATCTGGCCGTCAGCATAAGTCCAGGCGTCGGGGGACACGGGCGCATTCTCCGTGCGGTCGTAAACCTGCATGTAGCGCAGGGCATCGGGGGAGTCGTTCAGCACGAACTGCTCGGTGAAATAGCCGTCCATCAGCGGGATGACCGCGGTGGTGCCTTCAGCCGTCACGGCCTTGGAGCACAGGAAGGTCTGCTGCTGGGCGTCGGGATGCTCCTGGGCAAAGGCGTTGTGCTGGCGGATGATGCAGATGGTGGAATAAATGCGGTAGCCAGCCTCCACGATCTCGGGGGAGAGCTTGGTGCCGTCGCTGTCGCGGATCACATCTGCGCCCCACTTCTTGGCCAGCTCCAGGGTCAGGGACTCATAGCCAGCTTCGCCGGGCAGGGTAAAATCAGCTCGTTTCATGGTGCCTCCTTACAGCGCGCCGTCGCCCTGGCAGCTCTGGCACTCCCACACGGCGGCGAGGAATGCCAATGCCAGGCCCTGGCCCCAGCCCTGGGTCCACTTGCGCGGAATATTGCGGTAGCCGTCGCGATCCTTCATCACGGCGGTGCCGCCGGACACGTTCAGCACGCGGCCTTCGGGGCTGATGTTGGCCAGAATGCCCTCAACGGCCTTGTTGATATACTTGGTGTGCAGGGGATTGCCCTTGAGCACCATGGCGGCAGCGATGCCGGCGGAGGCAGAAACCTCCTCGTAGCTCTCCGGGTCGTCCAGGATGGTGCGCCACAGGCCGTTTTCGGTCTGCAACAGCTTCAGGGCGGCCAGCTGCTCGGCCAGGGAGCCGGAAATATCCATGTACTTGGGATAGAGGTAGCACTCCGGCAGCACGCGGCCAGCCTGGCTCATGGTATAGGCGGCCCAGGCGTTGGCGCGGCCCCAGTAGAAGCCGGACATGTGGCCCTTTTCAATATTGTTGTAGCCGTGGTACCACAGGCCGGTCTTCTGATCCTGCAAATATTCAATGTGCCAGAAATACTGGTTCAGCGCATCGTTCACCAGTTCTTCATCCTTCCAGGCCACACCGGCGCGGAGCATGAAGAACGCAGCCATGAACAGGGTGTCGGCCCAGCACTGCTCGGGGAAGTCGTTCTTGGCAGACACAGTGTGCTGCAGAACGCTGTCGCCAAAGCGCAAGGCATGGTTGCGCAGGTAGTCGATCTTGCTTTCGGCGATCTTCTTGTATTTCTCGTCGCCGGTGACCTCGTGGAGGGTCAGCATGGCGTGGCCCATGGAGCAGGTGTTCACCGTCCAGTTGGGCAGGCCAAGCTCGATATATTCATCCACCCGGGCCTTGACCAGGTCCAGGTATTCCTGCTTGCCGGTGGCGCGATAGGCTTCGCAGATGCCGAAATAAGCCACACCGCAGGGCCAGTCCCACACCATGTCCATGTTCATGGTCTGATGGACCACAGCATCTATTGCAGCCAGCACACGTTCCTGGTCGAAAACGATGTTTGCCATTGAATGTTCCTCCTTGGTATAGATTTGTGGCATATCAGTATCCTTTGTACCAATATTATACCAAAACGCCGGGGGCAATTCAAATTTCACGGCCTTTCGGAGTGCACATTTCCGAGCAAATACTGTGTAATTCTGTCCAACTTAAAGGGCTGCCCGGTTTTTGGCCGTGCAGCCTGTTGCTTTGTAAGTGCTACGGGAGGTATCGGAGGGGCCGCAGCCCCTCTGATTTGGATCGTATCCGGTGGCTTTGCCGCCGGGGCGGGGCGTTTCCGGCTTTGCCGGAAACATTCCTTACGCGGAGGAACGACCGTGAGCGAAGCGAACAGTGACGGAGCGCAATCCTCAACCAAGCGGCTATGCCGCTTGGTTGATACGCAAAGGGCTGCCCGGTTTTTGGCCGCGCAGCCCTTTGAAAATGCGGTTATTTTCTTGCGAAAACCTCTTTGAACCAGGTCTGAGGACGGTCGGGGTTAGAGGTCTCCTGCATGTGGAAGGAGGTTCCTTCCGCCGCGGGGGTCAGGGTGAGGGTGGTTTCCTCCATGCCCTCTACCTCGAAGGTACGCAGCACCAGCGCGCCGTCCTTCACGCTCCAGCTCATCAGAACGGGGGCGGTGGTGGTCATGTCGCGGTAGGAGAGGCCGTCCACCAGGGGCGGCGCATCGTTACGGTAGTACACGCCGCGCAGTGCCTTGAGCTGGGTGCCGTTGCGCTCAACGGTCAGCGTGTCGCCCTCCAGGGAGAACGCCATGCGCATGCCGCCGTCTTCGTAGCGGCCCAGTACGTCGGGGCAGGGGCCATTGTCATCCTCCGGCAGGGCACGCTCGTCACGCAGGGTGAGGAGCCTGGCGGTCAGCTCGCCCATGGCGGCGGCATCCTCGGGGATGGGCCCGGGCTGGTAGGCGTTGAGCACATTGTTGTAGTACACCTGCATTTCGTTACCCATGTCGTGCACCAGGGCGGTCATGGCCAGCACGGTGTCGGTGCGGCGGTCCATGATGCACAGTTGGCCGTACATGCCGTCGCCCCGGAAGCAGCCGTTGATGCACATCCACATCTGGTAGCCGTAGCCGGCGTTCCAGTCGCCATAGCCCAGCACATCGGGGGCCTGGTAGATCTGGGGCCGGGTGGCGGCGGCCACATAGTTGCGGGGGACGAGCTGCTCATCGCCCCACTTGCCGTCGTTCAGGATGCACACGCCCAGCTTGGCGATGACCTCCGGCGTCAAAGACAGGCCGAAGCCGCCGGTGCAGATGCCGTTGGGGTCGCGCAGCCAGCGGGTGCCGGTGATGCCCATGGGGTCGAAAAGCTTCTCCTGCAGGTAATCCTCCAGGTCGATGCCCTTCTTTTGCAGCGCGGCAGAGAGCATGTAAGTGGCAATGGTGTTGTAGCGGAACACTTCGCCGGGCATATCGGTGAAGGGCTGCTTGAGGAACGCTACGCGCATATCGGCCCAGCAGTTCTCGCCGGAGGGTTCCTCGGGCTGGCCGGTGGACATGCGCAAAAGGTGGCGCAGGGTGAGGCTTTCCAGCTCCTTGCCGGGGGTGACGCCGGAGGCAGCCAGCTCGTCGGCAAAAATGTCGATGACCCTTTCATCCAGGCTGATGCGGCCCTCGCCCTCGGTGATGCCCACGGCCATGGAGGTGAAAGTTTTCGACAGGGAGAACACGGTTTGCAATTGGTCGGGGCCGTAGGGGGCGTAGTAGCCCTCGCAGAGCACCTGGCCGTGGCGCACCAGCATAAAGCTGTGGATGGACAGCCCCTTTTGCTGATACTCGTCGATCATGGCGACGATGCGGCGGGGGTCAAGCCCTGCCTGGGCAGGGGTGCAGCGGGGGAGACGGATGGTATGGGGCATGGTGCACCTCCTTATTTGAACATCTTCTTCTTTGCCATAAAGATGAAGGAAACGATCGCCAGCAGGATCGCAATGCCGATCACCAGCCAGAAGCCGTAGGGCGAGGTGGCGAAGGGGATGCCGCCCACGTTCATGCCCCACAGGGAGGCGATGATGGTGGGGATGGACAGCACTGCGGTCAGGCTGGTCAGCACCTTCATGGTGATGTTCAGGTTGTTGGAAATGATGGAGGCAAAGGTATCCATGGTGCCGGTCATAATGTCGCGGTAGATGGCGCACATTTCAATGGCCTGCTTGTTCTCGATGATAACGTCTTCCAGCAGATCGGTATCCTCGGGGAACTGCTTGAGGATGTTGGTCTGGCGCATCAGGCGCTCCAGCACCATCTCGTTGCTCTTCAGGGAGGTGGAGAAGAACACCAGGGATTTTTCCAGCTTCATCATCTGCAGAAGCTCCTGGTTGCGGGAGGACTTCTCCAGCTTTTCCTGCACGTGCATGGAGGCCTTGTCGATCTGCTTCAGGTAGGCCAGGTAGCGGCTGGCGTTGCGGTGCAGAAGCTGCAGGATGAACCGCGTGCGCTTGTGGGTCCAGAAGCCGCGGATGCGCTCCTCGGTAAAATCGTTGATGATGGGCGTTTCGCGGGTGCAGACGGTGATAATGATCTCGTCTGCCAGCACGATGCCCAAAGGAATGGTAGAGTAAACATAGCCGCTGCCTTCGCTTTCCACATAGGGGATGTCCACCACGATCAGCGTCTGGCCCCGGTCGGGGTCATGGTCGATACGGGCGGATTCCTCCTCGTCCAGCGCGGCGGCCAGGAAGGTGGGGTCTAGAGCGAAGCGGGCGTTAAGGCCGTCCACCTCTTCTTTGGTTGGATTCTGAAGATGCACCCAGCAGCCCTTTTCCAGGGTGGTGCACTCGGTCATATGATCGTCTACGGTTTTGAAGATCCTCTTCATGCTGATCAGTCCTTTCCGGCGGAATGGCCGGAAGCAGCGCGGAAATCAAACGCACGTTAAAGCGCGCGCACCTCAAAGGAGCGCTGTTCCCGGACGGTTGCGGTGTTACTACCAGGGTCGGTATCCATGGAATAAGCCAGCTCCTTTCATTGATTTCGGCCTGTGACCGATGCGGAAGGGCAAACTTCCTTATCTACCATAATAGACACAGCGACAGAAAAAGTCAATGAACTTTTTCGAAAAAACATCGTAGCATTTTCGACAATTTTCGCCACAGGCTCGTCAAAAATTTTTTTATTGAGGCCACACAAGGGATTGCGCCACTTTCGGAACGAGTGACGCTGAAAATGACCGTTTTCTACATTTACAACGGGGGTGAAACACAATATAATGGCAATTGCTCGGTAGGTACACCACAAGATGTGGTTTCCCCAGCTATGAACACACCACAAGCGGTAGAAAGTGCTATACCGTTTTTGAGGGAAAAGCCCACGGCGACAGCGGCGGTTCCCTTTTCTCATGCGCCGGTGAAAATGGCGCGTACAGCAGTACAACTCAGGAGGAGATTTCATGGCGATCATCAACATCCGTAAACGCGACGGCCGCATGGTAGAGTTTGACCAGGCCAAGATCGAGAATGCCATTCTGCGCGCCTTCCAGGCTTCTTCCAGTGCCAAGGGCCGCGAAACTGCCCAGGCCCTGGCCGAGCGCGTGGTGGCCGAGCTGGACAATAACGAGAACGTGTCTTCCACCCCCACGGTGGAGCAGGTGCAGGACACCGTTGAACGGGTGCTGATCGAGAAGGGCTTTGTGCGCAGCGCGAAGGCCTACATTCTGTATCGCGCTGAGCGCAGCCGCGTGCGCGAAATGAACACCCGTCTGATGAAGACCTTCGAGGACATCACCTTCAAGGACGCCATCGACTCCGACATCAAGCGCGAGAACGCCAACATCAACGGCGATACCGCCATGGGCTCCATGCTCAAGTTCGGTTCCGAGGGTGCCAAGCAGTTCTACGATATGTATGTGCTGGATCCCCGTTTTGCCCAGGCGCACCGCGAGGGCGACATCCACATCCACGATCTGGACTTCTACACCCTGACCACCACCTGCTGCCAGATCCAGCTGTCCACCCTGTTCAAGGACGGCTTCTCCACCGGCCACGGCTATCTGCGCGAGCCCCAGGACATCACCAGCTATGCCGCCCTGTGCTGCATCGCCATCCAGGCGAACCAGAACGACCAGCACGGCGGCCAGAGCGTGGTGGACTTCGACTACGGCATGGCTCCCGGCGTGAAGAAGACCTTCATCAAGCGTTACCGCATGAACATGTCCCGCGCCCTGGAGCTGCTGGTGGGCGATGAGCATGCTGAAGAGAACGCTGCCGAGATCATGAGCAAGCTGGCTGAGAGCGGCATGTCCCCCTCCCTGGAGCCCAGCGAGGAGCAGAACGCTGCCGTGCTGGCCCTGCTGATGGAAAAGATCAACGACGAAGTGCAGGCCAAGCACATCATCGACTTTGCCCAGAAGCACGCTTGGAAGGAAACCGACAAGGCCACCTTCCAGGCCATGGAAGCCCTGGTGCACAACCTGAATACCATGAACAGCCGCGCCGGTGCGCAGGTGCCCTTCTCCTCCATCAACTACGGCATGGATACCTCTCCCGAGGGCCGCATGGTGATGAAGAACCTGCTCCACGCCACCGAGGACGGTCTGGGCGGCGGCGAGACCCCCATCTTCCCCATCCAGATCTTCCGCGTGAAGGAAGGCATCAACTTCAACCCCGGCGAGCCTAACTACGACCTGTACCGCCTGGCCATCAAGACCAGCGCGAAGCGTCTGTTCCCCAACTTCTCCTTTGTGGACGCGCCTTACAACCTGCAGTACTACAAGCCCGGCCATCCCGAGACCGAGATCGCCTACATGGGCTGCCGTACCCGCGTGATGGGCAACGTGTACGATCCCAAGCGCGAAGTGGCTCCCCGCCGCGGCAATCTGTCCTTCACCTCCATCAACCTGCCCCGTATCGCCATCAAGGCCAACGGCGACGTGCAGTGGTTCTTTGAGGAGCTGGAGCGCAAGATGCAGCTGGTGGCCGCTCAGCTGGACGAGCGCATGGCCATCATCAGCAAGAAGAAGGTCCGCAACTTCCCCTTCCTGATGGGCCAGGGCGTGTGGATCGACTCCGAGCGTCTGGACTGGAACGACACCGTGGAGGAAGTCCTCAAGCACGGCACGCTGACCATCGGCTTCATCGGCCTGGCCGAAGCCCTGGTGGCCCTGCGCGGCAAGCATCACGGCGAATGTGAAGAGAGCCAGAACCTGGGTCTGGAGATCATCGGTGCCATGCGTTCCTTCACCGATAAGCTCTCCCGTGAGCGCGGCCTGAACTACACCCTGATCGCCACCCCCGCCGAGGGCCTGTCCGGCCGTTTCATCCGCCTGGACAAGGAGAAGTTCGGCGTGATCCCCGGCGTGACCGAGCGCGACTACTACACCAACAGCTTCCATGTGCCGGTGTATCACGCCTGCTCCGCCTTCCATAAGCTGTCCATCGAGGCACCTTATCATGCCCTGACCAACGCTGGCCACATCTCCTATGTGGAAATGGACGGCGATCCCCTGCAGAACCTGGACGCCTTTGAGAAGATCGTCCGCTTCATGCATGACAAGGGCATCGGCTACGGCTCCATCAACCACCCTGTTGACCGCGACCCCGTCTGCGGCTACAACGGCATCATCGGCGACGAGTGCCCCTGCTGCCACCGCAAGGAAGACGGCCGTCCCTTCGAGCGTATCCGCCGCATCACCGGCTACCTCGTCGGCACCCTGGATCGCTTCAACAACGCCAAGCGCGCCGAAGAACACGACCGCGTGAAGCACGGGGTTTAAGGGGACTATGTCCCCTTAAGATCCCCTGCCAGAGGAGGCTTTGCCTCCTCTGGACTCCACCACCAGGGCCGTTCGGCCCTGGACCCATTCGGGGATGGCGTTTGGTACGCACATAAAATGGGGTCACGGCGCAAATACGGTTGCGCCGCGACGCGTGGAAAGTTGCTTGTTTGAGCAAACCTTCTTGGCTCCCCTTGGGGGGAGCTGGCCGCCGCAGCGGCCTGAGAGGGGTTGCGGTACCTGTAATATCAATTCAGGCCACATTTCGGTGTGGCCTTTTCCTTTCCAGGAGGTTCGTATGGACATTCGCATTGCTGGCACGGTCAACGATTCTATTGTGGATGGGCCGGGCTACCGGTATACCATCTTCACCCAGGGGTGCCCCCATCATTGCCCGGGGTGCCACAACCCGGAAACGCATCCCTTTGAGGGCGGCAAGGTGGTGGATACCCAGGTGATCATCGACCAGTTCCGGGAGAATCCGCTGCTGGACGGTATTACGCTGTCCGGGGGTGACCCCATCTGCCAGCCGGAAGCGTGCCTGGTGCTGGCCAAGGCGGCCCATGAGAGCCGGCTGAATGTGTGGGCGTACACGGGCTACACCTGGGAGGCTCTGCTGAAGGAGAACGATCCGGCGCGGATGGCTTTGCTGCAGGAGATCGACGTGCTGGTGGATGGGCCGTTTGTGCTGGCGAAAAAGTCGCTGGAGCTGAAGTTTTGCGGCAGCCGGAATCAGCGGCTGATTGATGTGAAAAAAAGCTTTGCCGCAGGGGAGGCAGTATTGTGGCAGCCCCCGACCTGGGATGTGCTCTAAAAATTTTCCTGGAAAAAGTGAAAAAGTGATTGACAGGCGAGGGGTATTGTGCTATAATTCCTAATTGTCAGCGAGAATGCCGCAAGGCAAAATCAATGACGCCGATGCCCTTGGAGGTCCCTGATTTGCGGCATGCGCCTGTAGCTCAGTTGGATAGAGCAACGGCCTTCTAAGCCGTGGGTCGGGGGTTCGAGCCCCTCCAGGCGCGCCATCATGGTGGCTATAGTTCAGTGGTAGAGCGCCAGATTGTGGCTCTGGATGTCGTGGGTTCGAACCCCACTAGTCACCCCATTTTTCTTCTACGGTCTGCTGCGATCTGCGGTGGAGACAGCCTGCGTTGGGGTGTAGCCAAGTGGTAAGGCACGGGACTTTGACTCCCGCATTCGCAGGTTCGAGCCCTGCCACCCCAGCATGTATGACCCATTAGCTCAGTCGGCAGAGCACTTGACTTTTAATCAAGGTGTCTGGAGTTCGAATCTC
>JAGBBA010000020.1 GCA_017938695.1 Clostridia bacterium
TACATCATCGACCTGCAGAAGACCGTGAAGAAGATCGACGAAGCCTACGCTTTCATCCGTGATGTGGCGATGGAAGGCAAGTCCATCCTGTTCGTGGGCACCAAGAAGCAGGCCCAGGAGTCCATCGAGTCCGAGGCCAAGCGCTGCAACATGTTCTATGTGAACAACCGTTGGCTGGGCGGCATGCTGACCAACTTCCGCACCATCCAGACCCGTATCAAGCGTCTGAACGAGATCGACCGCATGGAGCAGAACGGCCAGTTCGACGTGCTGCCCAAGAAGGAAGTCATCCAGCTGAAGGCCGAGCGCGAAAAGCTGGAAGCCAACCTGGGCGGCATCCGCGAGATGAAGAAGCTGCCCGGTGCCCTGTTTGTGGTTGATCCCCGCAAGGAGCACATCGCCGTGACCGAGGCCCGCATCCTGAACATCCCGATCGTGGGCATCGTTGACACCAACTGCGATCCCGACGAGATCGACTACGTCATCCCCGGCAACGACGACGCCATCCGCGCCGTGAAGCTGATCGCCGGCAAGATGGCCGACGCTGTGCTGGAAGGCAAGCAGGGCGAGCAGTCTGAAGTGGCCGAAGAAGCCGCCAAGACCGAAGAAGCCTAATTCACAAGGCGCAAGCCTGAAACTCAACTACATCATAGGAGGTTGATTCCAATGGCAGCTATTACTTCTGCTATGGTTAAGGAACTGCGCGAGCGCACCGCCGCTGGCATGATGGATTGCAAGAAGGCCCTGATGGCTACCGATGGCGACATGGAAAAGGCCATCGAGTGGCTGCGTGAGAAGGGCCTGGCCCAGGCCGCCAAGAAGGCCAGCCGTATCGCCGCTGAAGGCGTTGTGGCCCAGTATGTCGCTCCCTGCGGCTGCACCGGCGTGATCGCTGAGATCAACTGCGAGACCGACTTCGTTGCCAAGACCGATAACTTCAAGGATTTCGCCAACAACGTGGCCAAGCACATCGCTAAGGCTGATCCTGCCGATGTGGAAGCCATGCTGGAGCAGAAGTTCGTTGACGACGAGACCAAGACCATCTCCGACCTGATCAGCGACGCCACCGTTGCTATCGGCGAGAAGATCTCCGTCCGCCGTTTCGCCCGCTATAAGACCGAGGGCGTTGTGTCCACCTACATCCACATGGGCGGCAAGGTTGGCGTGCTGGTCGAAGTCGCTTGCGACGAGGCCCACAAGGACAACGAAGCCGTGAAGGAATTCGCCCACGACCTGGCCCTGCAGATCGCTGCCGCCAAGCCCGAGGCTGTCCGCCGCGAGGAAGTTGACTCCTCCAAGCTGGAGAAGGAAAAGGAAATCCTGCGCGCCCAGGCCATCAACGAAGGCAAGCCCGAGAAGATCGTGGACCGCATGGTGGAAGGCCGTATCGAGAAGTACTACAAGGAAGTGTGCCTGATCGA
The DNA here is from genome assembly GCA_017938695.1 of Clostridia bacterium. Lineage (GTDB taxonomy): Bacteria > Bacillota > Clostridia > Christensenellales > Aristaeellaceae > UBA11524. The sequence continues at coordinate 1,422 of JAGBBA010000020.1, forward strand.
CCAGGCCTTTGTCAAGGACGGCGACAAGTCCATTGCCGCTTACATGGCTGAAGTTGCCAAGGCCACCGGTGCCACCCTGGACATCGTGCGTTTCACTCGCTTCGAGCGCGGCGAAGGCATCGAGAAGCGTCAGGACAACCTGGCCGAAGAAATCGCCAAGATGGCTCAGGCCTAATGGCTTAACGAAAAAGGGAATCGCAGCGATGCGGTTCCCTTTTCCTATGGATGCGAAAAGGAGCGCAATGCGATGCTGACACTCCGCCCCATGACCGCCGTCTACCTCCTGCATGGCGACAAGATGCTGCTGCTCCACCGGGAGGGTTCCCGGGTGGCGGAGGGCAAATGGATCGGCGCGGCGGGCGGTCACATGGAGCCCCATGAAATCGCCGATCCTACCGCTTGCGTCCTGCGTGAATTGCAGGAGGAACTGGGCCTCACCCCTGATGCCCTGGACGGCCTGACCCTGCGGTACATCACCCTGCGCAGGGCGGGGGAGGAGATACGCCAGAATTACTACTTCTTCGCCCAGCTGAAGGAAATGCAGCTTCTGACCTCCAACGAGGGTACCCTGCGCTGGTTCAGCCTGGACGAGCTGCCGGGCCTGGACATGCCCTTTTCCGCCCGGTTCATGATGGCCCACTACCTGCACACCGGCAGGCACAACGGCCATCTCTACACCGGCGTGGCTGACAGCCAAACCGTACACTTTACCGACATGGAGGGATGACGCGATGAGCATCACGGTGAACCTTTACTACACTGGCCGCAACGGCAGTGCTCGCCGTTTTGCCGAGGAAATGACGGCCTCCGGCATTGTGGATGCTGTGCGGGCCGAGGAAGGCAACGAACGCTACGAGTATTTCCTGCCCATGGATGACCCGGAAACCGTGCTGCTGATCGACCGCTGGCGCGATCAGGCCGCGCTGGACGTGCACCATAAATCCCCTATGATGGCGCAAATCGCCGCCCTGCGCGAGAAGCATCAGCTGCGCCTGCGGGTGGAACGCTACATCGACGAACCGAAGAAAGGATGATGCCCATGGAACCCCGTAAGCTGCTGGAAGCCCTGCAGACCGCCGAGCGACTCAAGGACGCCACCCGCCACTGCTACACCGCCCAGGGCCGCCATGAAAGCGTGGCCGAGCACAGCTGGATGATGACGCTCATGGCCTTTTTCCTTTGGGAGGAATTCCCGGAGGCGGACATGGACAAGGTCATCCGCATGTGCATCATCCACGACCTGGGCGAGTGCTTTACCGGCGACATCCCCACCTTTGAGAAGACCCAGGCCCACGAGCAGACCGAGGAATCCCTGCTGAACGCCTGGGTGGCCTCGCTGCCCTCTTCCCACGGGGATGAAATGCTGGCCCTCTATCAGGAAATGGCGGAGCGCAAGACCATCGAGGCGAAGATCTACAAGGCCATCGACGGCCTGGAAGCCTTGATTCAACACAATATTTCCGATTTGAGCACCTGGATCCCCAGGGAGTACGAGCTCAACATGACCTATGCCGATGACAAGGTGGCCTTTTCGGACTACCTCACTCGGCTGCGCGAGGAGATCCGGCAGGATACCATCAAAAAGCTTGCCGATTGACCAAACCAGGCCAATGCGCTATAATATTCCATAGTGTAACTTATGAAGGAGGTCTTTCCCATGGCTGCCTACCAGCGTGTTCTGCTTAAGCTCTCCGGCGAGGCTCTTAAATCCGGTACCGACCTGTTCGATTTCGACAAGGTTCGTGAGACCGCTGAAATTATTCGTGAAATGCACAACCTGGGCACCGAGATCGGCGTGGTGATCGGTGCTGGCAACATCTGGCGCGGCCGTCAGGGCCCTGCCGCCAACATGGACGCCGTCACGGCTGACCAGATGGGCATGCTGGGCACGGTGATCAACTGCCTGTGCGTGGCCGATGCCATGCGCCAGGCTGGCCTGGATGTGGTGGTCATGTCCGCTGTGGACATGAACCGCTTCTGCGAGCCCTTCAATGCCCAGGCTGCACGCCGTCATCTGGTGGAGGGCCGCATCGTGCTCTTTGCAGCCGGCAGCGGCAACCCCTTCTTCTCCACCGATACCGCCGTGGCCCTGCGCGCCATTGAAATGCAGGTGGATGCCATCCTGATGGCCAAGAACATCGACGGCGTGTACACTGCCGATCCCAACAAGGATCCCAACGCCACCCTCATCAAGGACATCACCTACCGCGAAGCCCTGGCCCAGAGCCTGAAGGTGATGGACGCCGCCGCCTTCGCCCTCTGCGCCGAGAACAACCTGCCCATGGTGCGTGTCTTCGGCCTGGACGATCCCAAGAACCTCATCAAAGTCCTCGAAGGCAGCGACATCGGCACCTTCGTTCACCCCTGACCAGGGGCTTTGCCCCTGCCAGAGGGCTCTGCCCTCTGGACTCCCGGGAGGGGCGTTGCCCCTCCACCCCACGAAGGGCCTTCGGCCCTTTCGAAACCCATCCTGCGTAAGCATGCAGGGTGGGTTTTCTGTTGGGGTCACGGCGCATAACGGATGCGCCGCGACGCAGGGCAAGGAGCACCTTGGCTCCCCTTGGGGGTGAGCGATGCGAGCGTCGCCAGTGGCGACAAAGAGCGAGCTGAGCGAATCAACCGAAACGAGCAAACGAGCGTGAGCGAGAGTGCGATGATTGAGGTTGCGGATAGTTGTCGCCGTAGGCGACTGAGAGGGGTAGCTTCCATTGTGCAAAGGGAGGTGTCAGCCGCTTGCGGCTGACGGAGGGATTGCCTGCTGCATCTCCCGCAGCGTACCTTGTTTGCCCAGCCCACACTTAATTCCGCATTCCGCAATCTGCATTCCGAATTCACTCATCTCCTCCCGTTTTCAGTGGTTGTCATTTTTTCGACAAAGGTGTATAATAAAATGACTATGATGTGAGGAGCGTTTACCGTGTCTGCAAAAGAGTATCGCTATGATGGTTCCCGCAAGCTTTGCCTGAAGGATGTGCCCACCACCGCTGGCGAGCATAAAAAGGACAAGGCGGAGCTGATCGAGAAGACCGCTGAAAATATCGCCCGTGCCGCTTTGCTGCAGGAGAAGCTGTACGCAGCAGGAGAAGAGGGCCTGGTCATTGCCTTGCAGGCGCGTGATGCTGCTGGCAAGGACAGCCTGATCAAGAAGGTGTTTTCCGGGCTGAACCCTGCGGCCCTGGAGGTCAATTCCTTCAAGGCCCCCAACTCCACCGAGCTGAGCCACGACTATCTGTGGCGCATCAATCAGGCCCTGCCGCCCCGCGGCAAAATCGGCCTGTTCAACCGCTCCCACTATGAGGATGTGCTGGCCGTGCGTGTGCACCATCTGGAGAAAAATTATCGCCTGGCCAAGCGGTGCGTGACGGAGGATTTCTTTGACCGCCGTTTCCGCCAGCTGCGGCACTGGGAGGAGTACCTGTACGAGAACGGCCTGCGCATGGTGAAGATTTTCCTCAACGTGAGCCGCGACGAGCAGCGTCGCCGCTTCCTGGACCGCCTGGAGCTGGAAGAGAAGCACTGGAAGCTTTCCACCTCCGACATGAAGGAGCGCGCCCTGTGGGCCGAGTATGATGCGGCGTATGAGGATTGCATCAACCAAACGGCCACGCCGGAATGCCCCTGGTATGTGCTGCCGGCGGACAACAAGTGGTACACCCGCTACCTGATGAGCGAGATCCTGGTGGATATCCTGGAAGAGATGGATCCTCAGTTCCCGCCGCTGGATCCTGCCGAGGCAGCGAAGATCCCTCAGATCATGGTGGAACTGGAAATGGATGATTAGAAACCAGATGTGACAAAGAGGACGGCAAAAAGCATGTGCCGTCCTCTTTTTTAATATATTTGTAACGAATAGACGTTTTTGCCCCATATTATACAAAATGAAGGAAAAGTTTCATATACTTTCATTTTGAACGATGTGATAACGTTACCAATTGCATAAAAACATTGTAAAAACATGAAAAACTTGCAGGAAAAGTATTGACAACGTTTTCGAAGTCTGCTATGATGTGCTCGTCAGCAGGAAAGAAAATGCTGACAAGGCAACCACCTGATGGAAAATCAGGTAAACGGGATTTGCCGCAGGAGCGGCAGATCAGTGTGTGACGAGAGGAGTAATGAACATGAGCGAAAAGCTGTACACCCGTGCACATATCCGCCTGAACAACCAGGCCGAAGTGATCACCTTCATCCAGGATCTGTGCAAGTTTGAAGATACGTTCTCCATTGAAAATGCCGCTGGCAACCACCGCGTGGACGCCAAGTCCGTGATCGGTGTGATGTACACCATGCTGGATTTCCCGGACGAAATGTATCTGGTGAACGACACCCACAACGGCGTGGTTCCTTCCTTCGTGGACGCTTACCGCGTGCTGTAAGGATGCAACAAGAAAAAGACCTCCATTAGGAGGTCTTTTTCTTATGCCAGCACATCGATGGACTGAATGTCCGTGCACTGCATGCCGTCAAAGGTGAAGCGCACCACCCAGGGCATCAGGCGGCGGATGCGGTTGAAGCCGTCAAAGCCGAAGGAGGGGTCGTAATGGTGGATAATGGTGCTCAGGGCTGTGCCGTGGCTGCCGATGACCACCGTCTGCCCGGCATGCTGCTGCAGCACATGGTGCAGCGCAGCCACGTTGCGCTGCTGCACTTCGCGCAGGGATTCGCCGCCGGGAAGCTTGTAGTCAAAATCGGCCCACTGGGCCTGGCAGTAGCTGTTGAAATCCGCGATCCACTCACCGGTGATGCACCGCTCCCGGAAATCGCTGACCTCCTGCACGGCGAGGCCGCGCTGATCCGCCACGGGCTGTACGGTGTCCACAGCGCGCTTGTAAGGGCTGGACAGCACCGCGTCCACCGGCACATCGGCCAGCAGATCCCGCACCAGCAGGCGGTCTTGCAGGCCCTTGGGAGTCAGCTCGCGGGTCAGGTCGTCATGGTTGTCAAAGTTGGGCTGGGCGTGGCGCACAAAGTAGACGGTGGTCATGCGTTGCGCTCCTCGGCCAGCAGGGCGTAGTAGCAGGCATCGCAAATGCCCTGGTTGTTCCAGTCAGACTGGCGCAACGTGCCTTCGTACTTCATGCCGCATTTCTTCATCACGCCGCCGGAGTGAGGATTCCTCGGTTCATGCCTTGCTTCAATGCGGTTCATGCCCACTTCATCAAACAGGAAGTCCATCACGGCCTGCAGGGCTTCGGTCATGATGCCCTGGTGCCACCACTTGCGGCCCATAGCATAGCCCACATGCGCCTTGGATGCCCGGTCGTCATGCTCCACCACAGCAATGCTGCCGATGGGCTGCCCCAGGTCCTTGAGCACAATGGCCCACTGGTAATAGTCAGGCTTCTCGTACTCCGGGCACCACTGGGAAAGCACCCAGCGGCTTGCCTCCACACTGCTGTGGGTGGGCCACATGAGGTACTTGGTCACTTCCGGATCGCTGGCCCAGTTGTCATACATGGCCTGGGCATCCTCCATCGTAAACCGCCGCAAAATCAGCCTATTGGTTTCAATGGTACACGTTCCCTTATGCTGCACAGAAACACCTCCCAATCAGTAAGAAAAATGCGACCTTCTATGCGAAAGTCGCCGCTTTTTCGGGGTGGCGCGGGGAAGGTCAAGCTGCGCCGCCAGTGGCGGATGCAGCAGCTTGGCCTTCCAATGAGGCACAGAGTCCAGCCGGCTTATGCTGGATGGACGACAATGCCGAATTGAGGGGTAGGGCTTTTTCTCAGAAAAAGCCGCCCTCCCGAGTCACATCAAAACAATGCCTCTACAAAGTCCTTGGCGACGAAGGGCTGGAGGTCGTCGATGCCCTCGCCCACGCCGATGTACCAGACAGGGACTTCCAGCTCCTGGCGGATGGCCAGGGCGATGCCGCCCTTGGCGGTGCCGTCCAGCTTGGTGAGGATGATGCCGCCGATCTCGCACACTTCCTTGAAGGCGCGGGCCTGGGCCAGGCCGTTCTGGCCGGTGGTGGCGTCCAGCACCAGGATGCAGCGCACGTCGGCCTCGGGGTATTCGCGGTCGATGACGCGGCGCATCTTGTTCAGCTCGTCCATCAGGTTCTTCTTGTTGTGCAGGCGGCCAGCGGTGTCCACGATGAGCAGATCGGCGTCCTGGGCCTTGGCGGACTTCACAGCGTCGAAGACCACGGCGGCGGGGTCGGCACCCTCTTCGTGCTTCACGATGGGCACACGGGCGCGGTCAGCCCAGATGGACAGCTGCTCGGCAGCGGCGGCGCGGAAGGTATCGCCAGCGGCCAGCATGACCTTGCGGCCGATGGACTGGAAGCGCAGCGACAGCTTGCCGATGGTGGTGGTCTTGCCCACGCCGTTCACGCCCACGACCAGCATCACCATGGGCCACTTCAGCGGAGGACGGGGGATGTCCATTTGCTCTACCATGATCTGCTTGAGGATCTCCTTGGCCTGGGCGGCGTCGGTGATCTTGCCGGCCTTGACGCGGTCGCGCAGCTCGTCCATGATGGCGGTGGTGGCCTTCATACCGCAGTCGGAAAGGATCAGGATATCTTCCAGCTCTTCATAAAAATCTTCGTCGATCTTGCGGGTCTCCTTCACCAGCACGTCAACCTTCTCGGTCAGGTTGCCGCGGGTCTTGCTCAGACCTTCGCGCAGGCGGGCAAAGAGGCCCTTCTTTTTCGTTTCGCTCATGGGTATAACCTCCCGGGGTTTGATATTGGATAGTGTATCACATTTGCGGGTTTTGGGCAAGTCAGCTGTCCTGGTGCTTGACGGAGCCCAGCAGGTACATGGTCAGACCAATGAGCACCACTGCGCCGCCGATGATCAGCAGCGGGGTGGGGATCTCGCCGAACATGAGCATGCTCCACAGCATGGCACCCACGGGCTCGCCCAGAATGGCGAAGGACACCACCGTGGCGGAAACCTTGCCCAGGGCGATGGTGAACATCAGGTGGCCCAGCAGGGTGCATCCCGCGGCCAGGCCGAAGGCATAGAGCCAGGATTGGCCGGTCATCTGGAAGCCGCCGGTCAGGGGCATGGTGAGAAGGAGCAGCAGGGCCGTTTGCGCATAGAGCAAAAAGGCGAAGGGCTCGGCTTCGGTGGTGCGGCGGGCGTAGCGGTTGCACAGCCAGTGCCCGGCCATGCAGGCGGCTCCGGCCAGGGCCAGCAGATCGCCGCCGATGTCGCCGCTCATGCCGGTGAGGCTGTTCAGGCCGATGAGCCCCGCGCCGATCAGGGCAACAATGGCCCCGGGGATGGCCTGCCGGGGCATGCGCTCCTTCAGGAACAGGCCGCTGACTGCCGCCACAAACAGCGGCTGGGTGCACACCAGGGCTACCGAGGCAAAGGTGCTGGTGGCATCCAGGCTGGTCATCCAGGTGAGGTAGTGCACGGCCAGAAAGCCGCTGGCGGCCAGGCTCCACAGCCACTGGGTCCGGGTCATGCGGCGCAGGCTGCGGATGGGGGCCTCGCTCTGCCCCTTGCGGCGGATGCACAGCAAGGGCAGCATCATCAACGCGCTGAGAAGCATCCGCGTAAAGGCCATGGAGGCCGGGTTAGCCCCGGCCAGCAGGCCGCCCTTCACCAGCGGCCCGGAGTAGGACACCATGACAACGCCGAGTAAAACTAACAGATAGGAAGACATAAAGGCACTTCTTTCTAATGAGGAATTCGAAATGCGGCATTCGGAATGTAGTTTGTGGCGTGGCAGAAAGCTGCCTTTCGCTCGTCACTCAAGCGAATGCAGGGGCAGCTTCATTTCATTTTCACCGTGTTCAAATACGCCGGTGGGTGCGAAGCCCAGCTTGCGATAAACGTGCTCGGCGATGTGGTTGTCCGGCGCGCAGCCCAGGAGTATGGAATCATACTTGCCGCTTTCACGGGCCAGGCGGATGATCTCCCGGATGGCGGCAGTGCCATAGCCCTTGTTCTGGTGCTCCGGCGGAAACATGATGCGCCAGATGATCAGGCACCGCTCGTCGGTATCCTCGTCCAGCATCATAAAGCCCACAGGAGTATCGTCGTCATAGATGGCGAAGGGGTACACATCGCCGGCATCGCGGTAGAGCCACGCCTGGGCCAGCGAGTAGGCGTTGGACGCGACAAAATGCTCGTCATCCGGGCGTTTCATACGGATGACCGCATCGAAATTGTCTTCTGTAATCCTGCGAAACTGGATCATTTCTGGCCTCACTAACTTAATTCCTGGCTTTCTCCAGCCACACCATCAGCACAGCGATATCTGCCGGGGACACGCCGGGGATGCGGCTGGCCGCGGCCAGGGAACGGGGACGCTGACGGGTCAGCTTCTGCCGGGCTTCCAGGCGCAGGGTGGAAATGCTGTTGTAGTCGGCGTCCTCGGGCAGGAGCATGTCCTCCATGGCCCGGGCGCGGCGGATCAGCGCGTCCTGCTTGTCCAGGTAGCCGGCGTATTTCACGGCGATCTGCGCCTGCTCCCGGGCAGGGGCGGAGTGCTCCGCCAGGGAGGGGGTCAGCTCGGCCAGATCATTCAGGGTGATTTCCGGGCGGCGCAGCAGTTCCTCGGCACTCAGGGAAGTGGCGGCGATGGGCTGGCCGTGCTGCTCCAGCCAGGCGTCCCGGCTGGCACCGGGGGCATAACGGGTGTGCTTGAGCTCATCCAGCAGCTGGGCGGTTTCCTGCTGCTTGCGCCGGGTGCGCTCCATGCGCTCTTCGGTGACCAGACCGGCCTCATAGCCCAGGTGAGTCAGGCGCAGGTCGGCGTTATCCTGGCGGAGCTGCAGCCGGTGCTCGGCGCGGGAGGTCATCATGCGGTAGGGCTCGTCAGTGCCCTTGGTGGTCAGGTCGTCGGTCATCACGCCGATGTAGGCCATGTCCCGGGTGAGGATCAGCGGCTGCTTGCCCTGCATTTGCAGCGCGGCGTTCATGCCGGCGATCAGGCCCTGGCAGGCGGCCTCTTCATAGCCGCTGGTGCCGTTGATCTGCCCGGCGAAGAACAGCCCGCCGATCCGTAGGCTTTCCAGGGTGGGGCGCAATTCGCGGCTGTCGATGCAGTCGTACTCGATGGCGTAGGCCAGGCGGGTCAGCTGGCAGCGGCGCAGGCCGGGCACGGAGCGGTACATCTCCCACTGCACGTCCTCGGGCAGCGAGGTGGACATGCCCTGCACGTACCACTCCCGGCTTTCCCGGCCCTCCGGCTCCAGAAAGACCTGGTGCCGGTCCTTGTCGGCAAACTTGACGATCTTGTCCTCAATGCTGGGGCAGTACCGGGGCCCCACGCCGTGAATCTGCCCGGAATAAAGCGGTGCCCGGTGCAGGTTGCGGCGGATGATCTCGTGGGTTTCGGGGGTCGTCCAGGTCAGGTAGCACTGGTGGGTGTTGTGCAGCTCCCGGTCGGTCATGAAGGAGAAGGGCACCACGGGCTCGTCGCCGGGCTGGGGGGTCATTTCATCAAAGTCGATGGAGCGCACGTCCACGCGGGCCGGGGTGCCGGTCTTGAATCGGCGCAGCTCGAAGCCCAAGTCAAGCAGACTGCCGGATAGCCCGGTGGCGTTCATCAGGCCCTGGGGGCCGCCGTCCTGCTGGTGCTCGCCGATGATAATGCGGCTCTTGAGGTACACGCCGCTGGCCACCACCGCCGCCTGGCAGGGGATGCGCTGGCCGGTCATGGTGGTCACAGCCTGTACGCGGCCGTTCTCCACCTCGATGGACGCGGCCTCGCCCTGGCGCACAGTGAGCCGCTCCTGGCTCATCAGGGCCTTGCGCATGCGGTTTTGATAGGCCTGCTTGTCGGCCTGGGCGCGAAGGCTGTGCACCGCAGGGCCCTTGCTCAGGTTCAGCATGCGGCTCTGCAGAAAGGTATCGTCAATGGCGCGGCCCATTTCGCCGCCCAGGGCGTCCAGTTCGCGCACCAGATGCCCCTTGGCCGAGCCGCCGATCACCGGATTGCACGCCATCAGGGCGATGCCGTCCATGTTCAGCGTCAGCAGCAGCGTGTCCATGCCCATGCGCGCCGCAGCCAGTGCCGCCTCGCACCCTGAATGTCCGCCGCCGATCACAACAATGTCCGCCATGGAAGCCCCTCCTTTAACACAATGCCTTATTATAGCACAAGCTTCCCCGAATGAAAACCCCGCCAGAGGGGACTCCGTCCCCTCTGGACTCCCCGGCCAAAGGGGCTCTGCCCCTTTGGAAACCCCGCTTAAGGGTCTTCGACCCTTAAGAATCCCGTTCGGGGAAGGGCGTTGCTGGGTGATCTCCGAGTTGGGGTCACGGCGCGCGGAGGGCGCGCCGCGACGCGGGGAAAGCAGCGAAGGTGTGTAGCTGGACGCATGCTCCGTCCTTCCTGTGCATATCATCCCGTGGAGGTGATCCTGATGCAATGGCTGCCAGGCAAAAAGGGAGAACGCAAGCTGACCATGGCGGTGCTGCTGGTGGTGCTGCTGGGGATCTTCACGGCGGTGGCGGCCTTCCGGCAGAATCTGCCGAAGCAGCCCGATCCGGTGGTGGCGGAGTCACCGGCGGCGGTGCTGCCCCTCAGCGGCTGGCGCATCGTGGTGGATCCGGGCCATGGCGGCTACGATGGCGGTGCCCGGGCCCGGGACAGCGGCGTGTGGGAGAAGGAGATCAACCTGGCGGTGGCCAGGCAAGTAGAAAAGGCCCTCACCCAGCGCGGCGCGGCGGTGTTCATGACGCGCACGAAGGATGAGGACCTGTGTACCGATGCCCGTCCCGCTGGCAAAACCATGAAGCGTGAGGACATGGAGAACCGGGTAGCCCTGGCGGTGGAGGCCAAGGCGGATATGGTGCTGTCCATTCACATGAACGAGTATCGGGATCGCAGCCAGTCCGGGCCCCAGGTGTTTTACCGGCAGGGGTGCGACAGCGGGCGGCTGCTGGCCGGTGCCATGCAGGAGACACTCATCGCTCAGCTTTCACCCCAGAAGCGCCGCGCCGCCCTGGCCGGGGATTACTTCATCCTGCAATTGGATGTGCCCTCGGTGCTGATCGAGTGCGGCTTCATTTCCAACGCTGCCGAGGAGAAGCTGCTGCTTTCCAAGGATTATCAGGAAAAGCTGGGGCAGGCGGTGGCCCAGGGGGTGGAGAGCTATGCGGCACTTTCTCAGGGCATTAAGTAACACATGGTGAGGAACTCGCCGTCGCGCTGGTCTTGCGGCTCGTAGAGGTACCCTGCCTTGAAGGCGATGAGCTCTGTCATGAAGCCGATGTCCATCAGGGCCAGCACCTCGTCCAGCGGCGCAAGGCGGTGCAAGTGCTTGGGCAGGGTGCGGAGGCTCAGCTGGTGGAGGTCCTCGGCCACGCGCAGCAGGGAAGGCTGGAGGGCATCCGCCAGGGGCTGGAAGATTTGCTTTTGCAGCTGATCATACTGCTTATTGCTGAAAATGACAAAGTTGGGTTCTGCCTTGCCCTCGTGCATGAGCACAAAACCTTTTTCCACCAGCTGGGCCAGGCGGTATTGCTCCTCGCCGGTCACGCAGGCCAGGTCAAAGCCGTGCCTGACCAGCTTTTCCAGCAAAAGGCGCAGGGCGTTCCACTCCGGAGTGTAGCTGTCTATCAGATGTTCGATCTCGCTGCTGCCAAAATTGTACAGGCCAAACCAGCAGAAGCCGTAGCCTTCCATGCTGCCGTTGTAGGCCCAGCGGTCATCCAGGAACCGTTCGGGGCGGTGGCTGCGGTCGAAGCCCAGGGGATTGTAGTGTCCGCCATCCGGCCGGAGGGGCGGCGTGGGCTTTTCCAGCGGCAGGGGGAGCGAATAGGTGGTGAAGTGGTAGAGCAGCAGCCACAAAAGCTTATCCATGGGCTTGTCGCAGCCGATGAAACCCAGCGCGCGGATGTCGGCCTCGTGCTCCGTCAAATAGCGGACGATGGCCAGCGACACGCTCTCCTGATGATTGAAGAAGATCTGGCATATGTCGTTGCGGTGGTTAGCGTCATGGATAAGGAAGGTGGTCGTGTACCTTCCTTTTTCTTCAGTGACGAACTCCTGCTCCGTCAGCCACTGCAGGTCGTTTTCCACATAGGCGGCGGCCACGCCCAGCGCGGCGGCGATTTCCTGCACGGTGCGGCCCTGCTGGTAGCAATGCAGCAGGATGTTCTGCATTAAAAGACTCTGGTTGATGCGCTTGATATCCAATTCCGGCACGGGCATGCCGCACACGGCCATGTGCAGCCTGCCGGGGCGGTAGACGTAATCGGTGGTTGTTGGTGTCATGGTTTGATGCTCCTCTCTCAGCTTGCGGCGGGTATCGAACAGGTGCCAGCGCACCGCGCCTTCGGTGATGTTCAGCCGGGCGGCGATGTCCTTTTGCGGCAGCTGGTCGATGTAATACAGGATCATGATCTCCCGCTGGGTGCGGCTCAGGTGCAGGATGCGCTGGTGCAGCCAAGCGGTAAGGTGCTGCTGCTCGTCCTGATCGGCCAGGACCTGGGCAAAGTCGGGCTCGGCAGGGGCGAAGGCGGCCAGGTCAGGGCGGTGCTTGTCCTGGCGCAGCTGCTTGCACCACACATATTTGGCGATGCGCCACAGAAAGTGCTCTGGCTGGGCAACGGAGCGGCCCTGGGCTTCCTCGCGGTGCACCGCGGAAAAGAATTGCAGCCACACCTCCTGGGCCAACTCCTCTGCCTGATGGCTGTTGCCGGTCTTGCCCATGGCCCAGCGCAGCAGCGGCAGGGCGTATGCATCCACCCATGCGCTGAAACGGCTATCCATGCCGATCACCTCCTGTTTGCCTTGATAGTACCGCGAAAGAGAGAAACGTTAGGGCGAAATGGAAAAAATCCGCCGGATGGGCGGATCAAAGGTCAATGCCGTGGCTGTGCAGGCCCTTCACAAACTCCGCAGGCAAGGGAGCGGTGAAGGTCATGCGCTGGCCGGTGGCAGGGTGGGTGAAGCTGAGGGAGTAGGCGTGGAGCATCAGCCTGGGAACCTTCGCGCCCCGGGGGCTGCCGTAGATGGGGTCTCCGCAGACGGGGTGGCCCAGGTGCTTCATGTGCACGCGAATTTGATGGGTACGCCCGGTGAGAATATGCACGTCCACCAGCGTAACGCCCCGGCCACGGGCCAGCACCTGCCAATCGGTGATGGCTTCCCGGCCCTCGGGGTCGATGGCCATCTTCTTGCGGTCCTTCTTGCTGCGGGCGATGGGCTCGTTGACCCGGCCGGAGTCCTCCTTAAAGCCGCCATCCACCAGGGCGCGGTAGTGCTTTTCCATCAGCCGATCCTGGAGCTGCTGGCTCAGAGCCAGCTGGGCGGCGTCGTTCTTGGCCACCAGCAGCAGGCCGCTGGTATCCTTATCCAGCCGGTGCACAATGCCCGGGCGCAGCTCGCCGCCGATGCCCCCCAGGCTGTCCAGGTGGTGTAAAAGGGCGTTGACCAGGGTGCCGTCCTCATTGCCGGCGGCAGGATGCACCACCATGCCGCAGGGCTTCACCACCACGGCCAGGTCGGCATCCTCGTAGATGATCTCCAGGGGGATGTCCTCCGCCTGGGGGGTGGCAGGCTTGGGGGCGGGCAGGGTGAGGGTCACCTGCTGGCCGGGCTTGGCCTTGGTGCCAGCCTTTTTTTCGGGCTTGCCGTCCACGGTGCACAGGCCGTCCTCCATCAGGGAGGCCACCCGGGAGCGGGTCAGTCCCGTGGCTTTGGACAGCATCACATCCAGGCGGCGGCCGTCGCCGGTAAGTTCAAACAGGGTCTCCTTTGGTGCTTCCATGCTTCTCGCTCCAATCCTCGGGCCTGAACAGCAGCGACCAGGCCATCAGCGCGCAGCCCACTGTGAGGGCTGCGTCCGCCACGTTGAAAATGGCAAAATCCACAAACAAAATCTCGAACATGTCCACCACATAGCCGTTCAGCAGCCGGTCGATCATGTTGCCCACGGCACCGCCCAGCATCAGCATGGCGGCGATGCTGGCCAGCGTGCCCAGGCGGTAGCGGCGCAAAACCAGCCAGCCAGCCGTGATCAGCACGGCGGACAGAATGCCCAGCAGCCATGGCCTGCCGGAAAGCAGGCTGAAGGCCATGCCGGTGTTTTCGGCATAGCGCAGCCCCACTACGCCGGGGATGAGCACCACCGCCCCGGTCAGTTGCCGGGCGGCCAGCTTGCTCAATTGATCCAGGATCAGCGTCAATAGCGCGATCCAGCCGAATTTACGCATCATTACTCCAATCTCCGCTGCACCACGGTGACGATCTGCGCCAGAAAATCGCCGATGAGGGGCAGATTCTGCTCGGCCAGGCGGCGCAAAAGGATCACCAGCACTGCGCCCAGCACGGTGAAGCCGATGGCCATGCCCACGCCCCGGGCCAGCCCGGACAGAAAGTGCGAGCGGATCAGCCGCCTGCGGTCGCTGACATAGGCAATGTACTCCGCCAGGCGGAGCTGCTCCATGCGCTGCAGGTGTTCCTCCATCTTTTTCGCCAAATCATCCTGCCATTCCTTCATGGATGTGCAACCTCCCGGATTTTAGGATGTACAAAAGGCGGCGGTTTCAAACGGAAAGGGCGGCCCGAAGGCCGCCCGTGCTGTTGTTACTTCTTTTTCTTTTCAGAATCGCAGTAGATGCAGCGGTAGATCTGCCGGTTCTTGTCGGCCAGGCGGAAGATCTGGTCCAGCTCCGGCTCCACCGAGGTGATGCAGCGGGGGTTCTTGCAGCGGATCACGTTGGTCAGCTTTTCGGGCAGCTCCAGGTGCTTCTTTTCCACGATCACCCCGTCCTCGATGATGTTGACGGTGATGCCGGGGTCGATGTAGCCCAGCACGTCCAGGTCGATGGTGATGTCATCGTCGATCTTGATGATGTCCTTGCGGCCCATGGCGTTGGACTTGACGTTTTTGATGATGGCTACGGAGCATTCCAGCTCGTCCAGGTGCAGGGACTTGTAGATGTCCATGCTGCGGCCTGCCTTGATGTGATCCAGCACGATGCCGCGCTTGATAGAATCAATATTCATTGCATGCCTCCAGAAGGGTCTTGATCAGTGCCATGCGCACGAAGCGGCCGTTGCGCACCTGCTTGAAGTACACCGCACGGGGATCGTCGTCCACCTTGACGGAGATCTCGTTCACGCGGGGCAGGGGGTGCATGATGCTCAGGCTTTCCTTGGCGGTGCGCAGCTTCTCGGGGTCGAGGATGTAGGTATCCTTCAGGCGGATGTAATCAGCCTCGTTGAAGAAGCGTTCGCGCTGCACACGGGTCATGTAGAGCACGTCCAGCTTGGGCATGGCCTCTTCCATGGTTTCCACCTCGGTGAAGGGGATGCCGCGGTCGCTGAGGTTCTGGGTGATGTAGGCAGGCACCTTCAGTTCCGGCGGAGAGATCAGCACAAACTCGATGCCCTCGTAGCGGCTCATGGCACCGATGAGGCTGTGCACCGTGCGGCCGAATTTCAGGTCGCCGCACAGGCCCACCACCATGTTGTTCAATCGGCCCTTCTCCCGGCGGATGGTCATCAGGTCGGTGAGGGTCTGGGTGGGGTGGTTGTGGCCGCCGTCGCCAGCGTTGATGATCGGCACGGTGCTCTTGAAGCTGCCGGCCATGGGCGCGCCCTCCTTGGGGTGACGCATGGCGATGATATCAGCATAGCAGCCCACGGTGCGGATGGTATCGGTGAGGCTCTCACCCTTGGCGGCGGAAGAGGAATCAGCCGAGGAGAAGCCCAGCACAGAGCCGCCCAGGCTGAGCATAGCGGATTCGAAGGACAGCCGGGTACGGGTGGAGGGCTCGAAGAACAGGGTGGCCAGAATCTTGCCCTTGAGGCAATCGCCGTAAGCGGCAGGATCGGCGATCATCTTATCGCCCAGATCCAGAATGGCCTCGATCTCCTGCACGGAGAAATCGGTGATATCAATCAGATGACGCATATAGCTTCCTTTCATCTTACGCAGATTAACACAGGAGAGCGCAAAAAAACGGGAGTCCAGAGGGCCGAACGGCCCTTTGGTGGTGGAGTCCAGAGGAGGCAACGCCTCCTCTGGTCAGGGGATTCCTAAGGGGATGAAATCCTCTTAGGCCTTCGCGCCGTTCACGGCCAGGTAGTTCTTGATGCGCTGCACGTTCTCGGCGTTCTTCTCGTCCTGCTCCAGGTACTCGATGATGTCGTACACGTCCACCACGGAGTAGACAGGGAAGCCGAACTCGTCCTGCACTTCGGCCATGGCAGACTTCTCGGTCTTGCCCTTTTCCTTGCGGTCCACCATGATGAAGGTGGCGGCCACCTTCACGCCCTCCAGGTTGCCCAGGATGGCCATGCTCTCGCGGATAGCGGTACCGGCGGTGATCACGTCTTCCACGATGACCACTTCCTCACCGGCCTTAGGCACATAGCCCACGAACACGCCGCCCTCGCCGTGATCCTTCACTTCCTTGCGGTTGAAGAAGAAAGGCACGTCCAGGCCCTGCTTGCTCAGTGCCACGGCAGAGGACACCGCGATGGAGATGCCCTTGTAGGCGGGGCCATAGAGCACGGTGCGCTTGTTGCCGATCTTCTCCATGTAGGCGCGGGCGTAGAACTCGCCCAGCTTGGCGATCTGGTCGCCGGTCTTGATATCGCCAGCGTTGATGAAGTAGGGGATCTTGCGGCCGGACTTGGCGGTGAAATCGCCGAACTTCAGCACGCCAGCGTCTTCGAGGAACTTGATAAACTCATGCTTGTAAGCTTCCATGGTATTGTCTCCTTTATATTTTCAAAATAGGTGATTGCCGAAGGTTTCCAAAGGGCATTGCGTAGGTGCGACTCCCCGGTGGGGAGTTGCCGAAGGCAAAGCACCAAGCGATGTTCAGTATCGGAAAGCCCTTTGGTCGCCTCCGCAGAGGCGAAATTCTTATTCGCCCAGGAAATCGTGGATGCAGCGTTCATAGGCGGCAACGGGGTTTTCCGCCGCGGTAATCGGCCGTCCCACCACGATGTAGTCGCTGGCGGCGCGGGCCTTTTCGGGGGTCATGATGCGCACCTGGTCGCCCACGTCGCCGTCAGCGAAGCGGATGCCGGGGGTCACGGTCATGAAGTCGGGGCCGCAGGCTTCCTTCACCAGCGCAGCCTCCAGGGGGGAGCACACCACGCCCATCAGGCCAGCGGCCTTGGCGTTCTGGGCGTACTTCTTGACGGTGTCGGGCATGGTGGCGTTGATCAGCAGCTCATTCTGCATGCGCTCCTCGCTGGTGGAGGTGAGCTGGGTCACGGCCAGCAGGGTGGCGCAGGAGCCGTCCTCCTTGGTGAGGCCTTCCTTGGCGGCTTCCATCATGGCGATGGTGCCGGAGGCGTGCAGGTTGGTCATGTCCACGTCCAGGTGGCGCAGCACCATCATGGCCTTTTTGACGGTGTTGGGGATGTCGTGCAGCTTCAGATCCAGGAAGATCTTATGGCCGCGGGCCTTGATCTCCTTCACGATGGCAGGGCCTTCGGCGTAATACAGCTCCATGCCGATCTTCACGAAGGGCTTGCGGCCGGTGAACTGGTCGAGGAAAGCCAGGGTCTTTTCCTTGTTTTCAAAGTCCAGGGCAATGATGACGTCCTTAGCCATGATGGGTGTCCTCCTTATATGTACATTCCTTTGGCGTTAATAGAGTTGTTTGCACCGAAGGGGTGGAGGGGGCGATCGGAAAGCCCCCTCCTCGCCTCCGCAGAGGCGAAATCTTTTTGTAACGCAGGGGTTTCGCGCCTGCGGGCGCGACCAAAGGGCTTTCCGGTCGCCCTTTGGAAACCTTCGGCGTGCGAAAAAATCACACGCGCTGGATGTCGCTGAGCTTTTCAATGCCCAGCTTCTCCATTTCCACGGGCAGTTGTTCAATGATGGTCTTGCAGGCGTAGGGATCCACCAGGTTAGCGGCACCCACCTGCACAGCCTTGGCACCGGCCATCATCATTTCGATCACGTCCCGGGCGGTGGAAATGCCGCCCATGCCGATGACGGGGATCTTCACCGCGCCGGTGACCTGATAGACCATGCGCAGGGCCACCGGGAAGATGCCGGGGCCGGAGTAGCCGCCCATCACGTTGGCCAGCACGGGCTTGCGGTGTTTGAGGTCGATGCGCATGCCCAGCATGGTGTTGATCAGGCTCAGGCCGTCCGCGCCCGCATCCTCGCAGGCCTTGGCGATGGACACGATGTCCGTCACGTTGGGGGAGAGCTTGATGTACACGGGCTTGGTGGCCACTTTCTTCACCGCGCGGGTGATCTCAGCCGCTGCCTCGGGGCTGGTGCCGAAGGCCATGCCGCCGCCGTGCACATTGGGGCAGGAGATGTTCACCTCCAGCAGCTCCACCTGGTCTTCTTTGGTCAGCAGCTCCACGCAGTGGACGTATTCATCCACCGAGAAGCCGCTGATGTTGGCCATGATGGGCTTGCGGAAGGTTTTGCGCAGCTGGGGCAGCTCGTGGGCGATAACGTGCTCCACGCCGGGGTTCTGCAAGCCCACGGAGTTCAGCATGCCATTGGGGCACTCAGCAATGCGGGGCGTGGGGTTGCCGAAGCGGGCCTCGCTGGTGGTTCCCTTGAAGCTCAGGGAGCCGAGGATGTTGATATCGTAGTAGGGCAGGAATTCCTGGCCGAAGCCGTAGGTGCCGCTGGCCGGGATGATGGGGTTGTCCAGCTTGACGCCGGAGAGGGTAACGGACAGGTCTTTCACGATCATTTGACCTCCTCTTGGGTTTCGTGGACGGAAAGATATTTTTCAATCAGGCGGATATCGCGCAGATCCTTTTCGCGGCCAAGCTCCTGCTTCATCTGGATCAGGCCGGGCAGGGAGATGGTGGGGATGCCATCCACGATGACCACCCGGTCGTAGAGCCATTCCTCGAATATCTCGATGTCCGGTGCGTAGCAGAGCTTCCGTGTGCCATCGCTCATGCGAACGGTGGGGCAGCCAGCGGCTTCCAGCTGGTCGGCCAGGCTGCGGGTGCAGCCCAGGTCGATATCATTGGTGACGCTTCTGATGCCGTGCAGCACCATGGCACCGCCTGCTACCAGCCAGTAATCTTCAAGGGCGAAGGGCAGCGCTTGCATCCGCTGGAGCAATTCATATCGGTTCATGCGCTTACCAGATGATCTCTTTGCGAACCAGCACCGGCCCATCCTTGCAGATGCGCTTGTTGCCGTACTTGGTCTTGCAGCTGCAGCCCATGCAGGCACCGAAGCCGCAGCCCATGCGCTCCTCAAAGGAGAACTGGCCGGGGACTTCCGCGGCGTTGTACACGGCCTTCAGCATGGGTTCGGGGCCGCAGGTGGCGATGCTGTCGAAGTCAAGCTCCTTCATCGCATCGGTGACCAGGCCCTTCACGCCAGCGGAGCCGTCCATGGTGGCCAGCACGAAGGTGGCACCCATCTGCTCCACCGTATCCTTGAGGAACACTTCTTCAGCGGTGTTGAAGCCAGCCAGCACCACGGGATGCTTGCCTTCTTCGATCAGGGCGCGGCACAGGCCGATCATGGGGGGCAGGCCCACGCCGCCGCCGATCAGCAGGGGCTTATCGCCGCACAGGCTGGTGTCAAAGCCGTTGCCCAGGCCGGTGAGTACGTCCATCTCAAAGCCGGGCTGCATCTTGGCCATGGCCTCGGTGCCCTGGCCCACCACCTTGTACACCAGGGTGATGGTGTTCTCCGTCCAGTCGCAGACGGAAATGGGGCGGCGCAGGTAGAACTCCGGCAGCTTCAGCTGCACGAACTGGCCGGGCTTGGTGATGCCCGTGGCGTCGCCCTCCAGCTTCATCTGCCACACGGTGGCGGTGAGCTGGGTGTTTTCGATGATTTTGAAAAGCATGGCAACCTCCTTGTGAATTCGGAATTCGGAATGCGTAATGCGGAATTTGGTTTGTGTTCTAAACGCTGGAAAGCGCACAGAGCCAGTAATAATTCCGAATTCCAAATTCAGCATTCCGAATTAATTCTCGTACGCAATCTTGTCGCCGCAGATGGTGTATCTGCACCTCGCGTCCACCTGCCAGCCCTCAAAGGGGGTGGCGTGGCCCTTGGAGAGGAAGTCCTCGGGGTTTACGGTGGAGGGCGCGTTCAGGTCGAACACGGTGATCTCGGCCCGGTCGCCCACGTTCAGGCCACCATCCAGGCGGAAACGCTGCCGGGGGGCGGTGGTCAGGGCTTCGACCAGCTGGGCCAGGGTGATGATCCCCGGCTTCACCAGGTGGGTGTACAGCAGCGGGAAGGCCGTTTCGATGCCCACCACGCCCATGGCGGACTTGGCCAGGCCCTTGCCTTTTTCCTCAGCGGAGTGGGGGGCGTGGTCGGTGGCGATCATGTCGATGGTGCCGTCCAAGAGGCCTGCGATCAGGGCTTCCTGGTCGGCCTTGTCACGCAGGGGCGGATTCATCTTGAACCGGCCTTCGTCCTGCAGGTCGTCCTGGCACATCAGCAGGTAGTGGGGGCCGGTTTCGCAGGTGATGTCCAGCCCGGCGGCCTTGGCCTGACGGATGATCTCCACGCTTTCCTTAGCAGAAACGTGGCACACATGGTAGCGGCAGCCGGTTTCGCGGATCAGCTCCACATCCCGGGCAATGGGGCCCCACTCGCTCTGGGAGGGAATTCCGGGAATGCCGTGCTCCCTGGCGAAGCTGCCATCGTGGATGGCACCGCCAGCCGGGATGAGGCTCATGTCCTCGCAGTGGGCGGCGATGATGCTGTCTACTGCCTTGCAGTTCAGCATGGCCTCGCGCATGGTTTCGCGCTCCTTCACGCCGCGGCCGTCGTCGGAGAAGCCGCACACGCGGGGGGCCAGCGCAGCCATGTTGGTGAGCTCGCCCTCGCCCTTCTGGCCCAGGGTGATGGTGCCGTAGGGCAGCACGCGGATCACTGCATTCTGCTGGATGAGCTTTTCCTGCTCGCGCAGGTGCTCGTCGCTGTCCGGGGCAGGATTAAGATTGGGCATGGCGCACACGGTGGTGTAGCCGCCCCGTGCGCAGGCCCTGGTGCCGGTGGCGATGGTCTCCTTATAAGAAAAACCCGGCTCCCGCAGATGTACGTGCACATCCACGAAACCGGGAAAAACATGAAGACCGCTCACATCGAGCACTCGGTCGTATTCAGTTGCGGAAATAGAAGCACTACGGGCGGTAACGACACCGTCCGTTACTTCGATGTCCATAGGAACGAAGGTACCTTGGTCGTAAACCTGACCGCCCTTGAGCAGCAATTTCACAGGCCATCCTCCTTTGCTCTATCCTATTTATTATAGCGGATATCAGGAGGAATTGCAATACCCATTCCGTGATTTTACAGGAAAAACATCAGTCCTTGCGCTGCACCTTTTTCTGCACCTTGTTTTCGTACATCTTGGCGTCGGCGATGCGGATGATACCCATCACCGTCATGCCGCTGGACAGGGGGATGCAGGCACTGCCCACGCTGGCAGAAAGCTGGTAGGGCTTGTTCAGCTGGGCGTTGGCGGCATCCAGGGCAGCGTAGAAGCGGTCGATGCGGCGTTGGGCTTCGGTGGCTTCGTAGCTGCCGATGCCGATGACGTAGAACTCGTCGCCGCCGGCGCGGACGCACAGTTCGCCGTCGTTGGTCATGCTCATGGTGGCGTTGCTGATGGCGGTGATGCCTGCATCGCCGTCGGCATGGCCGAAGGTGTCGTTGATGAATTTCAGCCTGTCCATGTCAATGACGAAGGCCAGCACGCTGTCATCGGGCTTGGCGCGCTGGAGCATGTGATCCAGCATCAGCTCCATGCCCCGGCGGTTGTAGGCACCGGTCATGCCGTCGCGGGTGGAAAGGGATTCCAGCCGGTGAGCGGTGCGGGCGATGTGCAGGCCGGAGTTGACGTTTTTTAGCCAGTTGCGGACGATGCAGGTCACCTGCCGGGTATCCTCCAGCCCGTAGCGAAGCACCGCATAGCCCATGGTGTGATCCAGGAAGTGCACCGGCACAAAATAGAAAATGGAGGCTTCTCTGTCCTGCTCGTGCAGCTGGGGGATCATCTGGGCGGTGTCGAACAGCGGGCCGTTCTCGCAGTGGCCGGAGCCCAATTGGGGCGTGGTGTGCACGGCCAGCTTGATCCTGCTGGGATAGCCCACCTTGGCGCACAGCTCGGCATTGAGCCAGTTTTCATCAAGGCAGAGGTAAAAATCCCGGTAGGGCCGGAGCAGATAGGTTTTCAGGAAGATCTGCTCAATGCACTCCTGGGGGGAGGTGGTATCGGACATGTATTCGGTCATGTTGCTTTCCAGCAGGAGGCCGATATCCACCGCATCGTTTTCATCGGAGAAATCATGGCTGATGTTGTAGACGGACTCGCGCATCGTGGCCATGATGTTGGGCACGTTGAAGTTGCAGCCGCAGCTCATGCCCAGGGCGAGATGCTCTGCCGCATTGGAAACAAAGGGTGCCGGCTGGGCGCCGGGTTCCATCATGCCGCGAAGGTGGTCGATGGCGCGGGCGGCCACACCCTGGGTGTCAGGGGTGGCACTGGAAATGGTCACCTGGTTCACGATGCCCTCGGGGGTGGCGTCAAAGCCGGTGACGATGATGTCCTCGGGTACGCGCACGCCGTGGCGGAGCAGGTATTTCGTCAGGCCGATGGCCATGTGGTCGCTGGCGCAGATCACCGCTTCGGGCCGCTCAATCTCGCCATCGACGATCCGCTGGCCCAGCTTCGCACCGCCGGGATACCAGAAATCGCCGTAGATGACCATGCTCTCGTCATAGGGGATATCCCGGGCGGCCAGTGCGTCGGCAAAGCCAGCCAGGCGGTCGGTGGCGTCGGGGTCGCCCTGGGGGCCGGTGAGGCAATACAGCTTGCGGCAGTGATGGGCATCGATCACATGCTCGGTGATCTCCTTCAATAAAAGCCGGTTGCTGGTGGTGAAGGTGGGGTACTCCGGCATCAGCGGGCCCAGGCACACCACGGGCTTTTGGCATTTTTCCTTCAGCAGCCGGGGGATCTCGGGGATGATCTGTCGGGAGGCGCTGTCCATCAGGGAAAGGGTGTCCACGATCACGCCGTCCAGGATATCGAAATTGATGAGATTATAGATGTTCCGCTCGCCCGTCAGATAGTTCTGCTGGGACAGGGAACAGTCCGCCAGCATGGAAACAACGGCCACGTCGTAGTCGTACACTTGGCAGCGTTCGCAAATGCCCTTGATGATACGGGTGGCGTAAATGGTTTCCGGGGTGGCGGTGATAAAGCCGATAATCTTGCGCGACATGGGGGAGCCTCCTGAGAGCGAGTGATCTTTGAACGGGGCACAAAGGCGTCAGTCCTTGCGCTGGAGCTTCTTCTGCACCTTGTTTTCGTACATTTTGGCATCGGCGATGCGGATGATGCCCATCACCGTCATGCCGCTGGCCAGGGGGATGCAGGCACTGCCGATGCTGGCGGAAAGGGCATAGGGCTTGTTCAGCTGGGCGTTGATCTTTTCGATCTGCTCCTGGAAGCGGCCGATGCGCTGCTGAGCCTCGGCGGGATCATAGCTGCCGATGCCGATGACGTAGAACTCGTCGCCGCCTGCGCGGACGCAAAGCTCGCCCTCTTCCGTGATGCTCATGGCGGCAGCGCAGATGGCGGTGATGCCTGCATCGCCGTCGGCATGGCCGTAGGTATCGTTGACGTACTTCAGCCGGTCCATGTCGATAACGAAGGCCAGCACGTTATCTTCGGGCTTGGCGCGCTGGAGCATATGATCCAGCATCAGCTCCATGCCCCGGCGGTTGAAGGCACCGGTCATGCCGTCACGGGTGGAGAGGGACTCCAGCCGGTGGGCGGTGCGGGTGATGTGCAGGCCGGAGTTCACGTTCTTCAGCCAGGTGCGCAGCACACAGGTCATGCGGTGGGGTGCATCGAGGGTGTAGCGTAGGGCGGCGTAGCCCATGGGCAGATCCAGGAAATGCACCGGCATAAAGAAGAACACCGAGGGCTCGTGGCTTTCGCTGCCCAGCTCCGGCAGCATGAGGGCGGTATCGAACACGGGGCCGTTTTCGCAGTAGCTGGCTTCGCTTTCGAAAATGTTGCGGATCACCTGCTGGATGCGCTTGGGATAGCCGGTTTTGCAGCACAGCTCGGCGTTCTGCCAGTTTTCATCCAGGCAGAGGGAAAACTCGCTGTACTGATCCAGCAGATAGGTGAAGGCGTTGATCTGCCGGATACACTCCTGGGGCGTGCTGCTTTCGGAGAGGTACTCCAGCATGTTGCTTTCGTTCAGCGTACCGATGTCCACCTTGCGGTGATCGGAGGAGAAGTCGGGGTTGGTATAGTAGAAATACTCGCCGTACTGCTCCATGATCTGCGACAGGTCGGGGTTGCAGCCGCAGCTCATGCCCATGCGCAGGTGCTTGCTGGCGTTGGACTGATAGGGCAGCAGGGGCGCATCGGGCTCCATGGTGCGGCGCAGCTCGTCAATGGCCATGGCGGCCACGGACTCGCAGTCCGGTTCGCAGCTGGTGATGGTGATGCGGTTGATGGCGGCCTCTCTGGTGGCATCGAAGCCGGTGACCACGACGTCGTCCGGCACGCGGATGCCGCTTTCGATCAGCCGGTTGGTCAGGCCCAGGGCCATGTGGTCGCTGGCGCAGACGATGGCCTCGGGCATGGGCAGCTCGCCGGCGATGATCTGCTTGGCCAGGTTGGCACCGCCGAAGTACCAGAAGTCGCCGTAAATGATCTTGTCTTCTTCAAAGGGGAGGCCGCAGGCGGCCAGGCCGTCCTTGAAGCCGTTCAGGCGGTCGATGGACTCGGGGATATCCTTGGGGCCGGCCAGGAAATACAGGTTACGGCGGTGATGGACGTTGACCACATGCTCGGTGATCTCCTGGAAAACCCGGCGGTCGCTGGCCACAAATGCCGGATAATCCTCCACCTTGGCACCGATGGTCACCAGCGGCTTGTTGCATTTTTCGTGCAGAAGCTTGGTGATGGGGGCCATCAGCCGATGGGTGAGGCTTTCCATCAGGGAGGGAGCATCCAGCACAACGGCGTCCAGCCGGTCGAAATTGATCAGGTTGTAGATGTTCATTTCGCCTGCCAGGAATTTCTCCTGGGGCAGGCCGGGGGAGCACAGCGCGCCGAAAACCGCCAGCTCGTAGCCGTAATCCTGGCAACGGGAACAAACGCCGTCGATCAGGCGTGAGGCGAAATCAGATTCCGGGGCAGCGGTGATCAGGCCGATGACCTTGCGGGCCATAGATAGCTTCCTCCTTGAGTAACAAAACGGTTGTTTGCTATATTATACCATAAGTAACAGAAATAAGAAAGCAATAAAAGGGGATTATTTTGTGTTTTTTCAGCAAGAAATAACCATTAATTCACTGGATTTGTATAGCCGGATGTTTTCCGGACTGGTATAATAACGGTAGAGAGTATCCGTGAACCGGATCGTTTTGGAGGTGCTGACAAATGAATCAATGGGCACATCGTCAATCCAAGAGCGTGATCACCCTGAAGGACGCTAAGGGCAATCCTATGCCCGGCCGCAAGGTGCAGCTGGATCTCACCAAGCATGAATTCCTGTTTGGTACGGGTGCGTTCTGGTCTGCCCCGCTGGCTGACCCTGCCACCAAGCCCGAGCAGCGCGCCTATCTGGAGAAGATCTGGGATTCCTGGCACAAGCTGTTCAATTATGGCACACTGTCCTTTTATCAGGGCACCTATGAGCCCCGTGAGGGCGAACCCCGCGAAGAAACCACCATGCACGGTGCCAAGTTCCTGCAGGCCCACGGCGTGACCACCAAGGGCCATCCCCTGTGCTGGCACACCGTTGCCGCCAAGTGGCTGATGGGCCGCACCCCCGAAGAGGTGCTGGAGAACCAACTGGCTCGCATCCGCCGCGAGGTGGGCAACTTCAAGGGCGTGGTGAATTTCTGGGACGTGATCAACGAAGTGGTGATCATGCCCATCTTTACTGCCGAGGAGAACGCCATCACCCCCCTGTGCCAGAAGCTGGGCCGCGTGGGTCTGGTGAAGGCCGTGTTCGACGAGGCCCGCAAGACCAACCCCGACGCTACGCTGCTGCTGAATGACTTCAACACCAGCGAAAAGTACCGCCAGCTGATCGAGGACTGCCTGGCCGCAGGCGTGTCCATCGACGTGATCGGCATCCAGAGCCACCAGCATCAGGGCTTCTGGGGCCTGGAAAAGCTGCATGAGGTGCTGGAACGCTTCGAAAGCTTCGGCATGCCCATCCATTTCACCGAGAACACCTTTGTTTCCGGCGACCTGATGCCGCCCCACATCGTTGACCTGAACGACTGGAAGGTGCCCGAGTGGCCCACCACCCCCGAAGGTGAGGATCGTCAGGCCCGCGACTGGCTGGCCCTGGCAGACACCCTGTTCGCCCATCCCCTGGTGGAGGCCATGACCGGCTGGGATTACATCGACGGTGCCTGGCTGGGCGCACCCTCCGGCCTGGTGCGCAAGGACGGCAGCGTGAAGCCCTCCTGGGAAGCATTGAACCAGCGCATCAACCAGGAATGGAGCACTCATGTCACCCTGATGACCGACGAAAACGGTCAGCTGACCCTGGAAGGCTACCGCGGCGAGTACACCCTGAAGGTGGACGGCCAGGAGGCCAAGCTGACCCTGAAGAAGGATCAGCCGGAAGTGACGGTGCAACTGTAAGCAACGCCAATCAAAAAGCAGAGGATCGTGAGATCCTCTGCTTTTTTGCATGCGTGCATGCTTAAATGCTTTCAGTCAAGTTATATTTCTCTTTCAGATACCCGTCCAGGTTGCCGTATTCGCTCACGGTGATCTCCTGGATGCCCAGGCGTTTCATGGCGGCGGAAAGGATGCAGATGCCGTGCACCACGATATCGGCGCGGTGGGGCTGCAGGCCGGGGAGCTGCAGGCGTTCCTCCATGGGCATGTCGGAGAGCAACAGGGCCTGCTGTTCTACTTCCGCCAGGGTGAGGCGGGTGCCGTGCATGTAGGTGCGGTCTGTCCAGCGGATGCCCTTGACCATGGCGGCCAGGGTGGTGAAGGTGCCGCCCGTGCCGATCCAGCGGTCGGGGAAGTTCAGGGTGGGGTGGTGCGCCAGCTTTTGTTCCAGGATGTCGGTGGCCAGCTGCTCCACGGCAGGCAGGTCGCCGTGACCGGTGATGGGGGCTTGCTGGAACAGGCGTACCGCGCCCATCTGGCAGGAGAAAGCGCACACCAGGTGCGTGCCCTGACCCACCACAAACTCGGTGGAGCCGCCGCCGATGTCGATCACGCCGCTGTAACCGCCGTCGGTAGCGCCAAGGAAGGACAGCTGCGCCTCGCGGTAGCCGGAGCAGATTTCCAGCTCCACCTGGGCCTCGGCCAGGAGGCGGGCGGCGAACTCGGCCTGGTTGGCAGCGTCGCGGGTGGCGGAGGTGGCAAAGAGGTGCACCTGTTCTGCGCCATCTTCCCGGGCCTCGCGGGCCATGCGGGCCACGGCGGCGATGGTGGCATCCATGGCGGACTGGCTCAGGTTGCCGCTTTGGTCCAGCCCGGCAAACAGGCGCGTGCCTTCCCTGTCGCGGCGCAAACGGCGGAAGGTGCTGCCTTCCGTTTCGATGAGCAGCATTCTCACGGAGTTGGAACCAATGCCGATGGCTGCAACTTTCATGGGCGTGTCCTCCTTATGTAAAAAAGGAAGGAGCCGCGCAAACGGACTCCTTCAATACACATTGACCTGAATTTCCTGCATGAGGATCTTCATTTCTGCCTCGGTGTACCCTTCAAGGCAATCGGGGTTGACGATCTCGAAACGCAGTTCGCCCGGCTTGAGGAAGGAATAATCCTCGCGGGCGCGGTTTTCGATGTAGCTGGACGTGCCGACCTGCTCCAGCTCGCTGGACAGGGCGACCTGGTCGTTCTGCAGGCGGGTGAGGGTGCGCTGCAGGGCGGCCTGCTGGTTATTGACGGCCTGCATGTCCTGCCGGTTGCGCCAGAAGGCCCAGCCGAAAAGAGCCAGCAGCACCACGCATACCAGCGCGAAGGCCTGCCAACGAACCACGATGCGATCCATGCCGCTCACCTCTTTTCATCCTGTTGTACTTGTTGATTCATCATCCGGCTGGGGTTTTCCTGCTTTTGGCCGGCGGGAATTCTTATCTTTTTGCAAATGCTTTTCCAGCGCGTGCAGGGGTTGGGCCAATCCGGCAAGATACAGCAAAATGCCCAGCAATATCCCCAGCATGCCGTAGGCCCGAAGCCCGGTGTGGTAGCGCAGCATAACGGCCAGG
Organism: Clostridia bacterium; assembly: GCA_017938695.1. Lineage (GTDB taxonomy): Bacteria > Bacillota > Clostridia > Christensenellales > Aristaeellaceae > UBA11524. The sequence continues at coordinate 29,551 of JAGBBA010000020.1, forward strand.
GCCATGCCGCCGCCCAATAGGGCGGTGAGCACATCCCAGATGCTGCTCAGCAGCGGATGCCCCCGGCGGATGTATGCGCCAATGTGCAGCATTAGACCCAGCACAAGGCCGCAAAGCATCAGCGACAGAAAGGCCTGCTCCTGGCTTTGATGGGCGAAGAGGGTCTCCAGCATCATCCCAGGGCCCTGCGCAGGAAGCTGCCGCGCCGTTTGGCGGAGGGGCCGTCGTACACGGCGGAGTCGATGGCTCCGTCCAGTAGGAGCTTGCCGTCCTCCAATTGCAGGCTGGATACATGCAGTCCGCTGCCGGAGAGGATCAGCCGACCGCCGTGGGTGTGAAGGATCACGGTGTTTTCGTCAAAGCTCTCCACATCGGTCACACCGGTGAGGGTGGCCTTGGCGCGGCGGTCGATGGACAGGGCAAAGGGTTTTTCCTGGGGCGTGGCTTTCTGCATGGGCATCCCTCCTTGATAGGATACCCTATGCGCTGCGAAGGCCGCTTATTCCCCGGTGTGCTCCTGCCAGGCTTCCTGCACGGCCTCCAGGCAAGCGATCCACCGGGCGTTGTGCTCGGTTTCCCACAGGGCGGTTTCGCCGATGCGGGCGATCATCTCAAACAGCAGGTCAAAGTCCTGCTGCTCCTTGGCTGCCTGCAAGCTTTCAGCGGTGATGTCGCTGGTGTCGCCCAGGTATTCCAGGTTTTCCACGCAGCTTTCCAGAAGCTCGGAAATGGACATGTCAAAGTCCTCGCGCTCCAGGGTCTTTTCCAATTTGGCCAGGCGTTCCACGGCCTCCTCCGGGGGATAGCCGAACTCGTACTGGTGCAACAGCCACAGCCAGCTTTCCGCCATGCGGTCCCAGTTGTCGTGGATGCGGCCGCCGGAGATGATCACCAGGCCCTTGTCGGCGGCAAAGTCCCAGCCGGCGCGCAGGGCCAGCATGGGCATCATGCCGCAGCGTTTGTGCAGGGAGAGCCAGTCCTCGGGCTGGAAGGCCGTTTCGCCCTCATAGGCGAAGCAGGCAGTGTAGAGGCCGCAGCTCTCCTGGCGCATGGTGTAGCGGCAGGATTCATCGGTGGCTTCGCCGAAGGGCATGGCGGTGACCATGTCGTAGAGGAAGGTGCTGTCCGCCGTGCCCTCGAACTGGGCGCGTTCATGCACCTGGCGGTAGAGCTCCTCTAAGGTCAGCGCAGGGCCGTCCTCGGGTTCTTCCAGCCAGTCCTGGGTCGTCAGCAGGGCTCGGTTGAGGCGGATCATATCGGCTTCGGTGCCGATGGCCACCACGCGGGCGCGATGCAGGCTTGCCATGGTTAGGGTACCTCCTTAGGGTGTATCATTGGTTATTTGGTGGTATATGCTGCGTTCCACCTCATCAGTCAGCGCAGGCGCTGACAGCTTCCCCTCAAGGGGAAGCCATTGGCGGGGACCGCATTTGAAGCCTTCCCCTTGAGGGGAAGGTGCCCGAAGGGCGGATGAGGTGGCATGCCGGGTCATAACCCAGCTGCTTAGAAGAACATGCTGACCTGGCTGGTTTCGCTCAGGCCTTCCAGGGCACCCTGGGCGCGGAGGAGCTCCACCACGGCACTGCCCACGTGGGCGCGGTCCTGCAGATCCTCCACGGAGATGAAGGGGCGTTCCTCCCGGGCGGCCACGATGGGCAGTGCGGCGGATTCACCCAGTCCGCCCAGGCTGGTGAAGGGGCAGCGCAGGTTGCCGTCCTCAATGACGAAGCGGTTCACCTGGCTCTTGTACAGATCCACCGGCAGGAACTTGATGCCGCGCATGTTCATTTCCAGCACCAGTTCCAGGGACGTTTGGGCTTCCTTGTCCTTGGCGGTGGCCTTGTCGTTGTTCTTGATATCCCGGATGCGCTGGCGCAGGGTATCAGGATCGCAGAGCATGGTGGCGGCGTCGAAGCCGTCGCCGCGAACGGTGAAGTAGGCGCAGTAGTAGGCCTGGGGATGATGTACCTTGAACCAGGCGATGCGCAGCGCACTGGTCACATATGCCACGGCGTGGCCCTTGGGGAACATGTACTTGATCTTTTTGCAGCTGTCGATGAACCACTGGGGCACGTTGTTGTCGTACATGGCCTGTTCCATTTCAGGCTTCAGGCCCTTGCCCTTACGCACGCTCTCCATGGTGGTAAAGGCCAGCTTGGGCTGCACGCCCTTATCGATCAGGTAATTCATGATGTCGTCGCGGCAGCACACGCATTCGCGCAGCACAGCCGTGCCGGAGCGGATCAGATCCTGGGCGTTGCCCAGCCACACGTCCGTGCCGTGAGAGAGGCCGGAGATGCGGATCAATTCCTCCATGGTGGAGGGCTTGGTGTCGTCCAGCATGCCGCGGACGAAGGCGGTGCCGAACTCCGGTATGCCGAAGGTGCCGGTGGTGCAGTCGATCTGCTCTTTGGTCACGCCCAGGGCCTCCGGGGACTGGAACAGGCTGCGCACCTTGGGGCAGTCCAGGGGGACCTCCGTGGGCGGGATGCCGGTGAGCTCTTCCAGCATGTGGATCACTGTGGGATCATCATGGCCCAGGCAGTCCAGCTTGACCAGAATATCGTGCATGGAGTTGAAGTCGAAGTGAGTGGTGGTAAAGTCGCTGTTCAGGTCGTCGGCCGGGTGGTTGACGGCGGTGAACTGGTAGATCTCATATTCCTTGGGCACAACGACCATGCCGCCGGGGTGCTGGCCGGTGGTGCGCTTCACGCCCACGCAGCCTGCCATCAGGCGTTCTTTCTCGGTGTTGCCAGCCTGGATGCCGCGTTCTTCCATGTACTTGGCTACATAGCCGTAGGCGGTCTTGTCCGCCAGACCGGAAATGGTGCCTGCGCGGAACACATGGTCGTGGCCGAACAGTTCTTCAACATAATGGTGGGCGCGGTTCTGATATTCGCCGGAGAAGTTCAGGTCGATATCAGGCACCTTGTCGCCCTCGAAGCCCAGGAAGACCTCGAAGGGGATATCGAAGCCGTCCTTGGTGAGGGGCTTGCCGCAGATGGGGCAGTCTTTGTCCGGAAGGTCAACGCCTACCTGGTATTTGGACTTGTCCACGTCGAAGAAGCCCTTGCGGCAGTGGGTGCAGCGGTAGTGGGGCGGCAGGGCGTTCACCTCGGTGATACCGCAGAAGCGGGCCACCAGGCTGGAGCCGACGGAGCCGCGGGAGCCCACCAGATAGCCGTCGTCGTTGGACTTTTTCACCAGCTTCTGGGCGATGTTGTACAGCGTGGCAAAGCCGTAGCCGATGATGGACTTCAGCTCCTTCTCGATGCGCTTCACCACGATCTCGGGCAGGTCGTCGCCGTACATTTCCCTGGCGGTGCCCCAGGTCATGTTCTGGATATTGTCGGCGGCGTCCTCCCACAGGGGCTGGAAGGTATCCTCGCCCTTGGGGTGGATGGGGAACAGCTGCAGCTTGTCCACCTGGTCGGCGATCATCCGCGGATTGGCGATAACCACCTCATAGGCTTTTTCCTTGCCCAGGTAGGCGAACTCGTCCAGCATTTCGTTGGTGGTTTTGAAGTACAGCGGAGCCTGCTGGTCGCAGTCGTCAAAGCCCATGCCGGCCTGGATGATGGCGCGGTTCATGGCGTTATGGGGATCCATAAAGTGCACGTCGCCGGTGGCGACCACGGGCTTGCCTATTTCCTCGCCCAGCTTGACGATGGTGCGGTTCAGGTCGCGCAGGCCTTCAACGTCCTTCACCATGCCGTTTCGGAGCATGAACTCGTTGTTGCCGATGGGCTGGATCTCTAAATAGTCATACCACTCGGCGATCTCCTTCAGCTTGTCCCAGCTTTCGCCCTTGAGCACCGCCTGGAACAGTTCGCCCGCCTCGCAGGCAGAGCCGATGATAAGGCCCTCGCGGTACTTTTGAATGATGTTCTTGGGCATGTGGGGGCGGCGGCGGAAGTAATCCAGGTGGCCGATGGACACCAGGCGGTTCAGGTTCACCAGGCCCTCCTGGGTCTTCACCAGCAGGATCACATGATAGCTCTCGCCGATGGCGCCGCCCTTCAGGGTGTTCAGCCCTTCCAGGGTGGTGATGCCGTGCTTCTCCTCGGCCTCCTTGTACATGCGGGCCAGGATCTGCGCGGTGGCGGTGGCGTCGTGCACGGCGCGGTGGGCGTTTTTCAGGCTCACGCCCAGCTGCTTGCATACGCTGCCCAGCTTGTGGCTCTTCATTTCGGGATAGAGCTTGCGGGAGAGGGTCAGCGTGTCCAGCACGGGGGCGGAGAATGTGCGGCCCAGGCGGCGCAGCTCGGCCTTGAGCACCGCCACGTCAAAGCTGGCGTTGTGGGCGGCGATGGGACTGTCGCCGATGAAATCCATCAGCGCAGGGATAGCGGTTTCGGCGGTTTCCTTGTCGGCCAGCATGTTGTCGCTGATGCCGGTGATCTCGGTGATCTTGGGCTTCAGGGGCTGCTTGGGGTTCACCAGCACGGACATACTGTCCGCCACTGTGCCGCCAATCAGCTTCACCGCGCCGATCTCGATCACGCGATCCGTCTGGGTATTCAGGCCGGTGGTTTCAAAGTCCAGCACCACGATGGGCTCGTCCACGCTGCGGCCGTCGGCATCCTGCACGACGAGGGCCTCGTTGATCAGATACCCTTCGCAGCCGGGGATCAGCTTGATGGGCTGCTTTTTCACCGCATTGAAGGCGGCAGGGAAAGCCTGCACCACGCCATGATCGGTGATGGCCACGGCCGGGTGGCCCCACTTGATGGCGCGCTTGATCAGATCGCCAGCGGGGGTCAGGGCGTCCATGGTGGACATGTTGGTGTGCATGTGCAGCTCGATGCGCTTTTCCTCGGCGGTGTCCTCGCGCTCGATCTTTTCCATGGGTACGATGTCGCGCACAGAGATGGATAGCTCCTTGGCAAAGCTGTCGTACAGGCACTCGCCGCGCACCTTCACGTTCATGCCCATTTTGATCTGCTCCACCTTGTCCATAACCGCCTTGCGCTCCTCCTCGGTGATGGGCGGCGGCGGTGCATCCTCGTCAGCCTTTTTGCCGAAGTGCTGGTTGCGGAAGCGCATGAACGTCTTGCACAGGATGGACGAAGTGTAGTCGGTGATGGCGAAGGTCAAAAGCAGCAGCTCGCCGCCCTTGAGCTCCTTGGTCTCCACCTTGAAGATATCGCCCTGCACCACCACCAGGCCGCTGTCGCTGGCCAGCTCCTTCATTTCGATGGGGCGGTCGGCGATGCCGCGGCCCATGATGGGCTTGCCCAGGGCGGTGTTGGTCATCTGGGGGAAGATGGAATCCTTCTTCTTTTCGGGGGCAGCCTCGGGCTTGGGTTCCCTGGGCTGACGGGGTGCGGCAGGCTTGCGTTCCTTCTTTTCAGCGGGGGTCTGGGCGTTGCGCTTGGCCAATTCTTCCATGGAAATGGCCTGGCTGTGCTCCTTTTCGCGTTCTTCGCGCAGGGCGGCCAAGCGGGCTTCCTGGTCGCCTGCCACGGTGAGCTCCACCTTTACCTCGGCGGAGAAAATGTCCTTCACGGCCTGGGCCAGGCGGGCGGATACATTCTGCCTGCCCATGTATTCCAGGGAGAAGGGGTCGGGGAAGGTGAGGGTAATGCGGTCGCCCTCGCACCGCCAGTCGATCTGGTCCATCCAGCTGATGGAGGCCGGGTAGTTGCGCTTGAGGAAGTCGGTCAGCACCTGTTTGTACGCGCTGATATTCTCCAGAAAATCTTCTTTCAGGCCGGGGCTGACCACGCGCAGGGCCAGGGGCTTTTGCGGAAAGATGCGCCGCAGGAGGCTCTCCAGCTTGAGGAAGGTCTTTTCTTCCACCAGCGTCAGGCTGTCGAAGGTAATGTACACCTTCTCCTGGGCCTTGACGTACACCACCCTGGGCGATTGCAGCTGGCCCTTCAAATGGGGCAGTTCCTGATAAATCTGCCCCAGCAAATCTTCGTAGCTCATGGTACTCCTTTCGCCTTCGGCGACCAAAGGGGCTTTGCCCCTTTGGAAACCCCACCAGAGAGGGCTCTGCCCTCTCTGGACTCTCCTGCGAAGGGCCATTCGGCCCTTTCGAAACCCGTTTTTTCGGGCGTGTTGCTTGGGGGTGTATGTAGGGGCGATCTGTGATCGTCCGCGTTTCGGAGCGTTCCACCTTGATGGAAAGCCTTCCCCTTGAGGGGAAGGTGGCCGAGCGTAAGCGAGGCCGGATGAGGTGGAAACGACGGCAGCGGAATGCAATGATAGGGGCTGCATGGCAGCAGCCCCTATATTTTACTTGTTACTTGGTTTCAGCAATGCGGCGGGCAGCCTTGATGAGGGCTTCGGCCAGGTCGCCGTCCACGCGCATGGCGGTCTGGCCCTTCACGAACAGCGCGCCGCCGGTCTTGCCGCCAGCAATGCCCACGTCAGCTTCGCGGGCTTCGCCAGGGCCGTTGACCACACAGCCCATCACGGCCACCTTCAGTGGCACCTTGATATCGCTGAGCTCCTTTTCCACCCGGGCGGCGATGCCAGCCACGTCGATGCAGGTACGGCCGCAGGTGGGGCAGGAAATCAGCTGCACGCCCTGGGTGCGCATGTTTAGTGCGCGGAGGATATCCCAAGCGGCCTTGGCTTCGGGCAGGGGGTCGCCGGTGAGGCTCACGCGGATGGTGTTGCCGATGCCGCGCACCAGCAGGCCGCCGATACCGATGGCACTCTTGATGGTGCCCTGGCCGGGAAGGCCGGCCTCGGTAACGCCTACGTGCAGGGGGTAATCGCACTTCTGGGCGGCCAGCTCGTAGGTATCCACGGTGAGCTTCACGTCGCTGGCCTTCATGGACAGAACAATGTCCTCAAAGCCTTCCTTTTCCAGCATACGGGCGTGCTGCAGGGCGGATTCCACCATGCCCTCGGCGCAGGGGCCGCCGTACTTGGCCAGGATATCCTTCTCAATAGAGCCGGAGTTCACGCCGATGCGGATCGGGATGTGGTGCATCTTGGCGCAGGCGGCCAGCACCTTCACGTTGCCCTCGCCGCCGATGTTGCCGGGGTTGATGCGCAGCTTGCTGATGCCGTTCTCCGCAGCCATCACGGCCAGGCGGTGATCGAAGTGGATATCCGCCACCAGCGGCACGGGGGACTGATCCACCAGCTGGCGCACGGCCAGGGCGCAGGCCTCGTCATACACAGAAATGCGGACGATGTCGCAGCCAGCCTCGGCCAGAGCCTTGATCTGGGCCAGGGTAGCCTCCACATCGCGGGTATCGGTATTGGTCATGGACTGAACCCACACGGGGTTATGTCCGCCCATGGTCAGGCGGCCGACGGAAACGAGGCGAGTGTTGTACATGGTGAAGCCTCCATAAGTAATTCGGAATTCGGAATTCGGAATTAGAAATTGAGAGTGCAGACCGGGCGAATGCAGTTCGCCCCTGCAGGGACAGGGAAAGCCTGACGTTGGAACAAGCGGCAGAACCACTCCTTCCGTCAGCCACAAGCGGCTGCCACCTCCCTCGGGGAGGGAGGCGTTTGGCGGCGCGAAGCCTTACAGTCCCCGCGTCGCGGCGCAACCGTATTTGCGCCGTGACCCCAGCTTATATGCGCGTCCCATGCCATCCCCGAAAGGGATTCTTAAGGGCTGAAAGCCCTTAAGCGGGTTGTCAGGGCAGAGCCCTGACCGGGAGTCCAGAGGGCAGAGCCCTCTGGTGGGGATTCTAAAGGGGCAAAGCCCCTTTAGTGGAACAGACGCATTACGTCTTTGAAGGTGAAGAAGATCATCAGGGCAAAGAGGAAGAGCATGCCGATGAGGTGCACGACGGCTTCCTTCTGGGGGGCGATGGGCTTGCGGCGGATGGCCTCGATGATCATGAAGATCAGGCGGGAGCCGTCCAGGCCGGGGATGGGCAGCAGGTTCATGATGCCCAGGTTGATGGAGATGACCACCAGGTAGTTGATGAAGGCCTCCAGGCCGCCGGACTGCACCTCTTCAGACACCATGGAAACCACGCCCACGGGGCCGGAGGTCTGGTCCAGGCCTTCGCCGGTGGTGACCAGGTCCTTCAGCGCGCCGATGATCACGCCGCCAGCGTACACGCAGGTGTCCCAGCTCTGGTAGAGGGCTTCGCCCGGGCCGCAGGGGCGCACCACGGTGCGATAGCGGCCAGCGATGGTCACGCCCACGCGGTACTTGCCTTCAGCTTCGTCCCAGAAGGGGGTCATTTCGGTTTCAAAGGTGGTATCGCCCCGGCGGACGACCATGCGCAGGGGTGCATCGCCCTGCTGATAGCCGCTGATGGCGTTCAGCAGGGTTTCGGTGGTGCCGTCCAGCACGTTGACGCCGTTGACGGACTCGATGATGTCGCCATCCTGCAAACCGGCGGAATAGGCAGGCCCGGCAGCGGCCACCTGGTGGATGTAGGGGTCAATGCCCGTGACCTCGGAAATGCCGCCGATCCAGAAGAACGCCACCAGCACCACAAAGGCCAGCACGAAGTTCATCACGGGGCCCATGGCTACGGTGAAGATGCGCTTCCACACGTTTTGACGGTTGTAGGCGCGAGGATCGTCGAGGTGCTTGCCCTGTGCGTCATCCTCGCCGTAAAAGGCGCAGAAGCCGCCTACGGGGATCAGCCGCAGGGAGAAAACGGTGTCGTGCTTTTTGCTTTTCCAGCTCACCAGCTTCGGCCCCATGCCGATGGCGAACTCCATAACATCAATGCCGGTGATGCGGGCCGCCATAAAATGGCCCGCTTCGTGAACGGTGATCAATATGCCCAATAAAAGCAGGGCGATCAATACATACATAGGGTTCCTTTCGTCGATAAGGGTCGTTAATGCAGCGTGGGCAGCAGCTCGGCCACGGCGGCGCGGGCGGCGGCATCGGCTGCAAAGATGTCGTCAAGGTTATTGGCAGGCAGGCCGCAGAGCTTCTCCACCGCGCCTTCCACCAGGGTGGAAATGGCACCGAAGGGGATCTCCTCCCGGAGGAAAGCGGCCACGGCGGCCTCGTTGGCACCGTTGAGCACGGTGCAGGCTGCGCCGCCTGCGTTGAGGCACTCCACGGCCAGGCGAAGGGCCGGGAAGCGCACGGGATCGCCGGGCTCGAAGGTCATCTGGCCCAGGGCGAAGAGATCAAGGGGCTTGGAGCCGGTGGGCAGACGCTCGGGGTAGGTCATGGCGTACTGGATGGGCACGCGCATGTCCGGCACGCCCAGCTGAGCGATGACCGCGCCATCGACAAACTCCACGGCGGAATGAATGATGGACTGGGGATGCACCACCACCTGGATTTTCTCCGGGGGCATGTCGAACAGCCAGCGGGCCTCGATGATCTCGAGGGCCTTGTTGAACATGCTGGCGGAGTCGATGGTGATCTTGGCACCCATGCTCCAGTTGGGGTGGTTGAGGGCCTCGGCGCGGGTGGCCTTGGCCATGCGCTCCTTGTCCCAGGTGCGGAAGGGGCCGCCGGAAGCGGTGAGCAAGAGCTTCACCGGCTGATTGTCCGCAGCACCCTGCAGGCACTGGAAAATAGCACTGTGCTCGCTGTCTACAGGCAGGAGCGGCTTGCCGATGCGCCGGGCGGCATCCATCACCAGATGACCGCCGGTGACCAGGGCTTCCTTGTTGGCCAGCAGCACCTGGCGGCCGGCGTTCAGGGCGTCCATCACGCTTTGCAGGCCGGCGATGCCCACCACGCTCACCAACACCTGGTCGGCTTCGACCTCGGCAGCGGCGACGCGCAGGGCATCCTTGCCCATGACCCAACGGCAGAACCGCAGATCGGCAGGGATGTCCTCCATGGGGATGGGCTGCGTCAAGGCCGCCATTTCCGGGCGGAACTCGCGCACCTGCTCGAACAGCAGCTGCGCATTGCTGTGGGCAGTCAGTGCCTTGACGGTGAAACGGTCGGGGTGCAGGCGAACCAATTGCAGTGCCTGGGTACCGATGGAACCGGTGGAACCGAGAATGTTGATGGCGGACATATTTCCTCCGGGAGAATTAGGAATTAGGAATTATGAATTATGAATTATGAA
>JAGBBA010000021.1 GCA_017938695.1 Clostridia bacterium
TCTGCCTTGAGGCTGTACTTTTCGTCGCGGCGAAAAGTACCAAAAGCCGCCCGGGGCCTCGTATCTGAGCATGCGGCGACTCGGCCCCGGACCCCCTTTCCCGCCATGGGGTAGCGGACCGGGCTCGTCTGCCCCACCAGCTTCCTCGCGGGGGCGTACAATAACGTTTAGGTTCTCTTGCAGGAACAGAGTTCCTATCGCTCGAGATGGCCTCTCGCTCTGAATTAGTTTGTGGCTGTTTTGCTCGGAAATGTAGCTGGGCGAGGGATGTGACTTCTCCCGCGTCGCGGCGCGACCGTATTCGCGCCGTGACCCCTGCAAAAGAAAAACCCACTCTGCTCTCGCAGAATGGGTTTCGAAAGGGCCGAACGGCCCTTCGCGGGAGTGCAGAGGGCAGAGCCCTCTGCTCAGGGGAGTCCAGAGGGGACGAAGTCCCCTCTGGTGCTTAGTAGTTGGTAGGACGGAGCATGAAGTAGCTCTGGGGGTGGGCGCAGACGGGGCAGAGCTCGGGGGCCTTCTTGCCGATGTGCAGGTGGCCGCAGTTGGAGCACTCCCAGATCATATCGCCGTCGCGGGAGAAGACCAGGCCGCCTTCCACGTTGGCCAGGAGCTTGCGATAGCGTTCTTCGTGGGTTTTTTCGATGGCGGCGACCATGGCGAACTTATCGGCGATCTCGTCGAAGCCTTCGGCGCGGGCTTCTTCGGCCATACGGGCGTACATGTCGGTCCATTCGCCGTTCTCGCCCTCGGCAGCGGCCAGGAGGTTCTCGGCAGTGCCCTTGATGGAGCCGCCCTCCAGGTACTTGAACCATATTTTGGCGTGCTCTTTTTCGTTGTTGGCGGTATCCTCGAACAGCTGGGCGATCTGCACATAGCCGTCCTTGCGGGCCTTGGAGGCAAAGTAGGTGTATTTATTGCGGGCCATGCTTTCGCCAGCAAAGGCTTCCAGCAGGTTGGCTTCGGTCTTGGTGCCCTTCAGGTTCTTCATAGGGGGATCCTCCTTTATGATGTTTGGTGTGTTTGTTGATTTGATTATACACCATTTTTCGCAGGATGAAACAGTTTTTTTGAAAAAGATACTGCTTTGACAGACAAATAACATACGGGCAAATTGGTTGACTGCATTTTACGGGCGTGGTATAATTCAAGCTGTATCCGTGTGGGTATAAAAACAGATGTAATGGACGGAAAATCAGGCCGATGAAACGAACGGCATCATTGATCCTGCTGCTGGCCATGCTGATGCTGACGGGCTGCGCGGCCCAGGAAATGCCGGAAACAACGGCAGCTCCCACGGCAGCCCAGGCGGTCAAGCGCAGCCAGGTGGGCTTTTACTTTGATACGGTGGTCACCGTGACGCTCTACGATGGCGAAGAGGGCCTGATGGACGAGATCATGGCCGCCTGCGACCGGTATGAGAAGCTTTTGAGCAAGACCGTTGAAGGCAGCGACGTGGATCGCATCAACAAGGCCGGGGGCGAAAGCGTCACCGTGGATGCGGAAACCTGGGAGATCCTTCGACGGGCGAAGGAGATCAACCAAATGACCGACGGTGCCTTTGCCGTGACCATCGCACCGCTGAGTGCCATGTGGGACTTTACCGGCGGCACCCAGCGCATGCCCACCGAGGAACAGCGGCTCTCTGCCCTGCCCCTGGTGGACGACAGTGCCATCATCCTGGGCGAGGGCAACACCGTGACCCTGCCCAAGGGCGCACAGATCGACCTGGGCGGCATCGCCAAGGGATACATTGCTGACAAGGTGGCTGAGCTGGTGCAGGGCCGTGCCTCCGGCGCGGTGCTGAGCCTGGGCGGCAATGTGTATGTGCTGGGCCACAAGCCCGACGGTACTGTATTTAATGTAGGCATTCAGGATCCCCACGGGCCTTCGCCCATCGCATCGGTCAGCGTGACGGATATCTCGGTGGTCACCAGCGGCATTTACGAGCGGCAGTTCGAAAAGGACGGAGTGACCTACCACCACATCCTGGACCCGAAGACCGGTCTTCCGTCCCAAAGCGACCTGGCCAGTGCCACCATTGTGGCCAAGAGCTCCATGGACGCTGATGCCCTGGCCACTGCGCTGATCGTGCTGGGCAGGGAAAACGCCCTGCAGCTGATGCAGGAGCAGGGCATCGAAGGCGTGCTGATCACCCGCGACCGGCAGGTCTTCATGCATCAGACCAATGAAACATTCCAGCTGAACATGCTGGTGGATATCCCGGTTCAATAAGTCGTAGGAGGCTACACTCATGGAAAACAATGCGCCCAAGAAAAAGCAGCTCCCGGCATTCCTGATCCTGACCATCATTGCGGTGGTGGCTGCGGTGGTGCTGGCCTTTACCAACATGATCACCGCCGGCCCCATTGCCGAGCATGCCATGGCTGCCCTGAAGGAAGCCTTCAACGCCGTGATGCCTGCTGAAAGCTATGAGGAGATGACCGTGCCCGCGGAGTACGACGTGTCCAGCCTGTATGTGGCCAAGAACGGCGACGAAGTGGTGGGCTACTGCGTGACCGCTTCCGGCATGGGCTACGGCGGCCCCGTAGCCGTGACCCTGGGCGTTGATCCTCAGGGCGTGGTGGCTGGCTGCTCGGTGGGCGATACCAGCTTTGCGGAAACCGCTGGCTTCGGCATGCGCGCCAAGGAGCCTGCCTTCCAGGATCAGTTCCCCGGCATCAGTGCCATTGACGGCGGTGCTTTCGAAGCCCTGTCCGGTGCTACCGTGACCAGCGAGGCTGTGCGCGCTGCCACCAACAAGGGCCTGAAGTGCGTGGCCGAGGTGGCCCTGGGCAAGACCCCCAATGCCGATCCCCTGGTGGTGTTCGGTGCCCCCGCCGGCAAGCCTGCCGGTGAGGAAAAGCCTGCTGCCCAGCCCCTGACCGGCGCGGTGCAGGAAGGCACTGCCAAGGGCTTCCAGAGCGACGTGAAGGTGCAGCTGACCGTGGAAAACGGCGTGATCGCTGGCCTGACCATCGACTCTGCCAACGAGACCTCCGGCTTCGGTACCCGCTGCGCCGAGGATGAAGCCTTCATCAACCAGTTTATCGGCCAGGCTGGCCCCTTCACCCTGGGTGAGAACATCGACGCCCTGTCCGGCGCAACGGTGACTTCCACCGCCGTGGTGGAGGCCGTGAACGCTGCCCTTTCTACCCCTGCCTCCGCTGGCGGCGAAACCGTGACCGGCACTGCCAAGGGCTTCCAGAGCGACGTGACCGTGACCATCACCGTGGAAAACGGTGCCATCGCCTCCATGATGATTGACTCCGCTGCCGAGACCTCCGGCTTCGGCACCCGCTGCGCCGAGGATGAGGCCTTCATCAATCAGTTCATCGGCAAGGCTGCTCCCCTGACCCTGGGCGAGGGCATCGACGCCCTGTCCGGCGCGACGGTGACTTCCACCGCCGTGGTGGAGGCCGCCAACGCCGCCCTGGCCAACGTGGGTGCTGCTGAGGCTCCCGTGACCATCCTCGCCGAGGGTGAAAACGGCACGGTGGGCGTGAATGCCGACGGTGCCGCCGTGGTGGCCCCTGCTGAGGGCTTCACCGGCGAAATGAATGTGCTCCTGACCGTGGAAGACGGCAAGGTGGTTTCCGGCGAATTCGCCGCCCCCGGTGCCGAGCCTGCCCCTGCCGACAATATCATCGGCACTGCCCAGGGCTTCCAGAGCGAAGTGAATGTATCCGTGACCCTGAACGAGGACGGCACCATCGCCGCCCTGAGCATCGGCTCCGCTGACGAAACCTCCGGCTTCGGCACCCGCTGCGCCACCGATGAAGCTTTCATCAACCAGTTCATCGGCAAGAAGGGCCCCTTCGTGGTTGGCGAAGGCATCGACGTGCTCTCCGGTGCCACTGTGACCTCCAACGCTGTGATCGAGGCCCTGAATGTTGCCATGGCTGCTGACGTGGCCGTGGAGGAAGCTCCCGCTGACGCCACTGCCTCTGCCACCGCTGCCGCCACCGGCACCGTGGAGGCTGCCCCCGCTGGCGAAACCTTCACCGGCACCGCCAAGGGCTTCCAGAGCGATGTGACCGTGACCGTTACCGTGGCTGACGGCGTGATCACCTCTATCAAGGTTGATTCTGCTGCTGAGACCTCCGGCTTCGGCACCCGCTGCGCCGAGGACGAGGCTTTCCTGAACCAGTTCATTGGCAAGGAAGTGGCGGAGTTCAAGCTGGGCGAGAACGTGGACGCCCTGTCCGGCGCGACGGTGACCAGCCAGGCTGTGGTGGATGCCATCAACAGCTCTTCCACTGTTGCCGCTTCTGCTGAGGCTGCCCCCGCTGGCGAAACCTTCACCGGCACCGCCAAGGGCTTCCAGAGCGATGTGACCGTGACCGTCACCGTGGATGGCGGCGTGATCACTTCCATTAAGGTTGATTCTGCTGCTGAGACCTCCGGCTTCGGCACCCGCTGCGGCGAGGACGAGGCTTTCCTGAACCAGTTTGTTGGCAAGAACTTCACCCCCGATGTGGGCGAGGGCATCGACGCGCTGTCCGGTGCCACCGTGACCTCCAACGCTGTGGTGGATGCCATCAACGCCGCCATGGGCGTGGCCGTGGCTGTGGAGGAAGTCCCTGCCGACACCACCGCTTCCGCTACCGGCACTGTGGAGGAAGCTCCTGCCGCTGAAGTTGCTGCTCCCGTGACCGGCACCGCCAAGGGCTACCAGAGCGACGTGAAGGTGAACGTGATCGTGGACGAGGCTGGCAAGATCGTGGGCCTGAGCGTGGACTCCACCGGCGAGACCTCCGGCTTCGGCACCCGCTGTGGCGAGGATGCGGCGTTCCTGACCCAGTTCCTGGGCAAGACGGCTCCTGTGGCCTTGGGCGAGGGCATTGACGCGCTGTCCGGTGCCACCGTGACCTCCAACGCCGTGGTGGATGCCATCAATGCCGTGCTGGAAAAGTAAAAAGTTAAAAAATTATTTTCGGCTCCCAGTGGTGTCAAAACCGGACTGGGAGCCGATTTTTTGTTGAAATATAAGGCTTTGCGCGGTTTTGGTGGCGAAGGCTGTCGAAGGTGTAAAAACTTTGGAATATGACGCAAGGTTCTTGACATTGTAATAGTTCTGTAATAGAATGGATGTACCTGAATAGGTGAGGTCTATCCAGACCGCGAATGAGACTGAGGTGAACCATAGATGAAGCAGATGTGGAAAAGACTGGTGACGATGGCACTTGCCCTGGCGATGGTGCTGTCTGTGTTGCCTGTGGCCGTGGGCGGCGATGCCGCGCTGGCCGTGGGTGCCTACGGCAAAACCACCGATGACGGCGTGCGCGTGCGCAAGCAGCCCAGCACCGATGCGGCGTATTGGTTTAAGATCGATGCCAATGTCGTATGCGAACTGCTGGACGTGAAGGTCAAGGGCGACGTTACCTGGTACAAGGTGAACGTGGAGCATCCCGACCCCGACAGCACCCGCACCTATATCGGCTACATCCATGGGGATTACTTTAAGCTGCTGACCGAGGAAGAGGCGGCGGATTACGAGGCCGACGGAGCACTGAATAATCCCGTGCCCGAGGCCACTGCCGCCCCCACCGCGGAAACGGCCCCTGATACATCCACCGGCGATACCGCTACCGATCAGGCTACCGCTGCGCCCACCCAGGCCCCTGTGACCGAGGGTGCGAATACCCCTGCCTATGCAGGCGCAACGGGTCAGATTACCAACGGCGGCGTGAACTTCCGCGCAACGGAGGCTGGCGACGTGATCCGCAAGCTGGACCGCGGCACGGTGGTGGAGATCCTGACCATTCCCCCGGTGATCGACGAAAACCACTGGTACAAGATCCGCTACGACGGCGATGAAGGCTATGTGATGGCCACCTTCCTGCGGGTGGTTTCTACCGGCGACCCCTCTGCGACCATCAACCCCGATGCTGACACCTCTGCTTATGGTTTCGTGAAGCTGATCCTCTCCTCTGCCAACCTGCGCAATGCCCCTGGCGGTGACGTGGTCGCCCAGTGGGAGAACACCGGCGAAGTGCTGGAAATTATGAGCGCGCCGGTGGAGGCACGCGGCTATGTCTGGTACCATGTGACCTACGGCGGCCAGAACTACTATGTGCGCGAGGATACCGTGCAGCTGCAGGCGACCTCCGGGGCCTCCGGCAGCGCACCCACCAACGCCCCTGTTGGCACCACCATCGTGGGCTATGTGAAGACCACTGCCGCCGGCGTGAACCTGCGCCTGCAGCCTGCGGGCGAGATGATCCTGCAGGTGAAGCGCGGTGTGATCCTGCCCATGCTGGCCCCCGTGACCACCGAGGGCGGTTACGGCTGGTACTATGTGCAGACGGAAGACAACATCCGCGGCTATCTGCGCGGCGACTGCGTGAAGGTCTGCAATGCTGACGGCAGCGATGTGGTCATCGGCGGTGCTACCTCTGCGCCCACCCAGGCTCCCACCACTTCCTATGGCTATGTGAAGACCATCATGGATAAGGTCAACCTGCGCACCAAGCCCACCGGCTCCTCCCAGGAGCAGATCGCCCTGGGCGTGGTGCTGCCCATGACCAGCAATAAGATCAAGAGCGGTATCTACGAGTGGTATCCTGTGAAGGCGGCCTCCGGCAAGGTGGGCTACCTGCGCGGCGACTGCGTGATGGTGTGCGATGCCAACGGCAACGACCTGAACGCCCCCACTGCCACCCCCGACGGCGCAACGGCGGCCCCCACTGACACCAGTGCGCCCACCGCTACCCCCGGATCCTCTGTTTCCGCTTACGGCTATGTGCAGATCACCAAGACCAGTGTGAACCTGCGCAAGACTGCTGGCGGCACCAAGGTGGGCACCCTGGAAAAGGGCACCGTGTGGCCCATGACCGGCTCCACCACTACCTCCGACAATTATACCTGGTATCCTGTGAATGTGAACGGCACCCCCGGCTATGTCCGCGGCGACTGCTGCTTCAAGCTCTCCGCCACCCAGCAGGAAAGCTACCTGGCTGGCAACGGCGTGCCTGAGGAAAAGCCCGAGGTTCAGGTGAACTATGTGATCACCACCCTGGACAAGGTGAACCTGCGCGCGGCGGCTTCGAAGGACTCCGAGGGCAAGTTCAATGTGCCCCTGGGCACCGTAATGGCCTACAAGACCACCGCCACCGTGGGCGGCACCATGTGGTACAAGGTTGTGTACAGCAACACCGAGGTGTGGGTCATGGGCTCCTGTGTGAAGGTGATGACCAGCACCGAGTATGACCAGTGGCTGGGCAGCAACCCCACCAATACGCCCCAGACCGACGTGGTGGCTGGCTATGTGCGCACCACCTCCTCCGGCGTGAACCTGCGCAAAACCGCCGGCGGCGATGTGATCACCCGCCTGGATAAGGACAAGGTGTACGCCTTCTCCCGGACGGAAACCACCAAGAATTACACCTGGTACTATGTGAAGACCGATGTGGGCTACGGCTACCTGCGCGGCGACTGCGTGATCGAATGCAATGCTGACGGCAGCAACTTTGCTCCCAGCACCACCGTTCCGCCCACGGCAGGCCAGGAAGCCAGCTACACCACCCTCAAGAAGGGCTCCACCGGTACGGCTGTGAAGAACCTGGTGACCGAGCTGAAGAACCAGGGCTACTACACCGGTGACATCACCAGCACCTACACCAGCGCGGTGGAGGCAGCTGTGCGCAAGTTCCAGACCGCCAAGGGCCTGACTGTGGACGGCGTTGCCGGTGAAAAGACCCAGCACGCACTGTTCGGTACGGTGCCCGTGGGCTCTGGCGACAGCTCCAACCTGTCCTTCACCCACTACCCGGCCGAGAAGATCGACTGGTTCACCGGCGGCATCCAGCAGCTGTGGCCCAAGGGCGCGAACTACAAGATCTACGACGTGAAGACCGGCATCGTCTGGTGGGCACACCGCTGGAGTGGCGGCAGCCACGCCGACATTGAGCCCCTCACCGCCGCCGACACAGCCCGCCTGTGCAAGATCTACGGCGTGGAGGACGCCCAGGACATCTACGACAAGAACATGTGGGAGCGCCGCCCCTGCCTGGTGACCATCGGCACCCGTACCTTCGCCTGCTCGCTGGACGGTATGCCCCATAACCCCGACGGCGACACCATTGCCGACAACAACATGACCGGCCAGATCTGCTTGCACTTCACCAATTCGAAGGGCCACGAATCCGGCCAGGTCAGCGAGACGCACCAGGAGGCCATTGAGTACGCCTGGAACAACGCGCCCGGCGGCAAGAAGTAAGCCAGAAGTAAATCAATAGAAGTGCCCCGGATGATTTCATCCGGGGCACTTTTGCACAGCATATGGCAGGCTGGTCAAAGCCGTTTGTGTGAAGGCATTGTTTGCTTCTGCATGAGCGAAGAAAACCCCCGGAGCCTTCGGCCCCGGGGGTTCCATAATCCTCATTGCACCCTTTCAAAAAAGATCACTGTATCCTCCGCCGTATAGCTCACTTCACCGGTTGCGTGCAGCTGCAGGGGGATGGTCGAGCCGTCGGGCAGGGCGATCACCAGCGTGCTGCCGTTCATGGCGGCTGTGCCGGAGGAAACCGCCGTTTGTTCTTCTACGCCTTCGTCGATGATGGCGGTACCGTTGGCCAGGGTGATCACCATGCTCATGCCCATGTCGGCCACGGGGAAGCGCATGCCCATGGATTCCACCAGCGTGGCGTACCATGCGCCGTTGAAGTCGGCAAGCACCGCGTCCTGGCGGATTTCAGGCATGCTGGGGGCGAAGCGTTCTTTAACCAGCACGATCTCCATGTTGTCCCGGCAGCCTGTCAGCTTGCCGTTCTCCAGCGTGAAGGTTTCGGTACTGCCTGCCAGGGAGAATACCACGGATTGGCCGTTCATGGCCCAGGTGCCGGTTTCATCGGCGGTTTGGGTCATTCGGCGGGCAGTGCCGTCGGTGAGAAGCTCCAGGGTCATGTCCATTTCAAACAGGGACGGGTTCAGCACAACGCCGTCTGTAATGATCTCATCCAGATACCACACGCCCACCACATCTGCGCTGTCTGCCAGGGCGGTGCCCAGGCACAGCAACAGGGCCAGTATCACCGCTGCGAGCTTCTTCATGGTGCATTCTCCTTTTCGGTTTGCTCTGCCCTTATTATACAGGATAGGGCCGCCGGTGCGCAATGGTCAAAACACGCACTGCACCAGCAGCATGTAGCTTACCGTGCCTCCGGCAATGGAGAGCAGCATCTGCCGCTTCCACAGGTGCAGGGCGGCAACGATGCCGATGGCGATAGCCTCCGGCAAACCGTGGGGAGCAGCCAGGGGGTTCACGTTTTTCAGGCAGTATACCACCAGCAGGCTGAACACGGCCGGGGCCAGTACCTTACCGATGTACTGGATATACCGGGGCGTTGGCTTGCCTGCCGGGAATAACACGAAGGGCAGGAAGCGGGTGAGCATGGTGCCCAGAGCCACCACCCCGATGGTGATGATCTGTTGCCACACCGTCATGCTGCCTCGCCCCCTTTCTCCAAGCGGGAGCGCAGGGCCGTCAGGGCCAGCATGATGCACACCATGGCCGGAATGATAAACTTCTCCGGGCCGAATACCATCAGGCACAGGACGGACAGCCCCAGCCCCAGCAGCGCGCTGGTGTGATCCTTCTCTTTCAGCCAGTTTTCCAGGAAGATCACCACAAACATGG
Source organism: Clostridia bacterium (assembly GCA_017938695.1). Classification (GTDB taxonomy): domain Bacteria; phylum Bacillota; class Clostridia; order Christensenellales; family Aristaeellaceae; genus UBA11524. The sequence goes on from JAGBBA010000021.1 coordinate 9,638, forward strand.
CCGTCATCACAAAATCCAGGCCTTCGGTGTTGAAGTGCAGCACCATGCCGAACAAGCCGCCCAGGGTCGCACCCAGCACCCAATAGCTCTGGTTGAGCAGGGTGACAAAGAACATGAACCAGCCCCGGTCGACGCCCTGGGGCGGCTGGGCTGTGCAGTTGACGGAGAAAGTTTCGTCCGCCATGCCGAAGATCAGGTACAGCCGCTTGAGTCCAGGAATGTTGTACTTGTCCAGCATGGCCAGGCCGTAAAACAGGTGCCGGGCGTTGATCATCAGCGTCATCAGAAAGGCTTGCAGGGGATCAAACGCCCCCACCAGGAGATTGGCCGTCACAAATTCCATCGACCCGGCGAAGATGATCATCGCCATGCCCATGGGGTACACAAAGCTGAACCCCAGCGAGCTCATATAAATGCCATAGGTCATGCCAAGAAATAAAAATCCCGCCAGAATGGGGATCGTGTGGGGAAAGGCCGCCTTCAGCGCGCGCAGCTTCACGGCGCAGCACCTCGCTTTTGCTGAAAAAATCCTTGCTATTGTAGCACGCTGGCAGAAATTGTTCAAGCAGGCTTTTTCCTTGCTGAATACGGCGTTTTTGCTCTTGTCACAGGCGGATGATTATGCTATCATTTGTTTTATATTGAACTCTAATGAGGTGATTATTCCATGCAATCCAAGCCTGACCTGGGCCGGGAACCCATCGGCCGCCTGTTGTACAAGCTGGCCGTTCCCACCATTATGGCCCAGCTGGTCAACATGCTCTATAACCTGGTGGATCGCATCTTTATCGGCCATATCGAGGGCATCGGTACCGCCGCCCTCACCGGCGTAGGCGTGTGCCTGCCTATCATCACCATGATCTCCGCCTTCGCGGCCCTGGCTGCTGCAGGCGGTGCGCCCCGTGCCTCTATTGCCATGGGCCGCGGCGATACCAGCCTGGCCGAGCGCATCATGGGTGCTTGTGCGTCGCTGCTGGTGGTGATCTCCGCAGTGCTCACCGTGGTGCTGATCCTGTTCAACCGGCCGCTGCTGCTCACCTTCGGTGCCAACGAGGAAACCATCGGCTACGCCAGCCGCTATATGAGCATCTACTGCCTGGGCACCATCTTCGTCCAGGGCACCATGGGCATGAATGCTTACATCACTGCCCAGGGCTTCTCCAAAATGAGCATGATGACCGTGCTCATCGGCGCGATCCTCAACACCATCCTGGACCCGCTGTTCATCTTCGTGTTCCACATGGATGTGCAGGGTGCTGCCCTGGCCACGGTGATCTCCCAGGCCGTCAGCTGCCTGTGGGTGATGAAGTTCCTCACCGGGAAGCAGACCAACCTGCGCCTGCGCCGCGAGAACCTCCGCCTGGACTGGAAGCTCCTGGGCCCCTGCGTGGCCCTGGGCCTGTCGCCCTTCATCATGCAGTGCACCGAGAGCCTGATCGCCGTGTGCTTCAATTCCTCCCTGCTCAAGTACGGCGGCACCCTGGCCGTGGGCACCATGACGCTGCTCACCAGCATCATGCAGCTGTCCATGCTGCCCCTGTCCGGCCTCAGCCAGGGCGCGCAGCCCATCATCAGCTATAACTTCGGCGCGGGCAACGCCCAGCGCGTCCGCCAAGGCTTCAAGCTGCTGCTGATCTGCTGCCTGACCTACGCCATGAGCTTCTGGGCCCTGGTGATGCTCTTCCCCCAGGTGTTCGTGGGCCTGTTTACCCCCGACGCCGCGCTGATCGAATACGCCGTTCCCTGCGTGCGCATCTACATGCTGGCCACCGGCATCTTCGGCATCCAGATGGCCTGCCAGCAGACCTTCGTGGCCATCGGCAACGCCAAGTGCAGCCTGTTCGTGGCCTGCCTGCGCAAGATTATCCTGCTGATCCCCCTGATCTACCTGATGCCCGCCATCCTCCCCGGCGACAAAGTCCGCGCCGTGTTCTGGGCGGAACCCATCGCCGATACCCTGTCGGTGCTCACCGCCGCGCTGCTGTTCTGGCGCGTGTTCCGCAAAACGCTGAAGGGGATGGAAAAAGCCTGATAAAAGCGGCTCCCGTAAAAGGGAGCCGCTTTTCATTACCCATTCCCTGCCCAGAAGTCGCTCTGCTTCATGTAGGCACCCTGGCCGGTTGTGGTAAACCAAACGTGATACCACTCGTCGCCCACAACGCCGATGATCTCAACATCCTCGCTCCGATCCACCGCCCACTTGGTCTTGGCGGATTCGCTGGCAGCCGAGTAGGCATAGGGCACTGCGTCTTCCTTGTAGTGTAGATCGGGCATGGCAGAAGCCACTTCCAGTGCCGCGCTGTCGAAGGCCAGGTACTGGGTCATCATCCAGCCCTTCACGCCCAGAATCTCCACCTGCGTCCAGGTGTCGCCCTTTTTCAGCACCTTCACGGGGGTGCCGTTGTAATACTTGCCCAGGGAGCGCGCACCCTTCTTGCCTGCATCGCGCAGATGCAGGCGATCGGCGGGGTCAGGGTTGTTCACTACGGCCCAGCCTTCGGGGTTCAGGCTGTCCACGGCCTCCTGCAAAGAGCAAGGCAGGGTCGTCCAGTCGATGGCAGTGATGTTCCCCCATGGGTGGGTACCGATGTGCCGCTGGGTGCCGTTCAGCGTATCCTGGGCTACCCAGTTGGCCCCCAGGAATACCGGTGAGCCCTCGGCGGTGTTGGGCCAGGTGTAGTGCACGCCCCAGGTTCCGTCGGCCTTGGGCTCCACAGCCACCATCAAACCATTGGGCAGCAGGATCACCGTGGTAAAGTTTTCGCAGCCGTAGATGGTACCCTCCGGCAGCTCACTGCTGACGACCTTCTGCTCCTTGCCGTCGGCATAGGTGCAGCACACCAGGTGCAGCTTGCCCTCGGGGGAACGCATCAGCAGCTCCAGGCCGGTTTCGGCCGCGCCACCCTCAAAACTCCAGCCGGACTGGATCTCCTGGGCGCAGCGGGCCAGGGCGTCATGGTCCAGCCAGCCGCGCCATTCCTGTCCAGGCTGGGGGAACAGGGTCACGTCATAGTTGGTCAGGTAGGCGTAGCTGCGCAGCCAGGCCGCCGGGATGGGCCCGTCGCTGCTATCGCTCAGGGGATTATCGTTCTGGTCGCGCCGCCACACATGGCGGTGGAGCGCGCCGTCCTTCCACACAAATTCCTCTTCGCTGAGTTCCTGCCCGACGGCGGCCCTGCGCATGACGCTCACCGTGCCCCACAGACCGTTGGCCTTGTGGCAGGCATAGCTGTATTGCGTGTCGCCCTGGGTGTAAGCCCAGAACAGCGCATTGTCGGAGTCCATCAGGATGCTGGGCGTTTCGCCCTTGCGCAGCGCGGTGGGGTTGTCGATCACCACGCGCCAGGTGCCGTTGTATTCCTCTGCCACGCACAGCACGCGCTCGTCGCCCTTGGCCAGGGCAGCCGCGGCAGCCGTACCCCACTCATCCCCGGCGATGATCTCATAGCCGGGGTAGGCGGCCAGCATCACCTTGGCGGCATTCTCGTTGATGCTCTCGGCCCCGGCGAAGCTCCACAGGCCCAGCAGCACGCACACCATCGTTAAGAAACGCTTCATACTCTCTTCCTCCTGGGTATTTCTGCCTATTTAACGCAGGAAGCAAGACTTTTCTTGCAAAAAAAGAGCGCATATGCGCTCTTTTTTGTGTCATTGTCAGCCGAAAAGGCGTTATAAAACCCCCAGTTGAACTGGGGGTCAATAAGAAAAACCTACGGAAAAAGGCCTCCTATGCTATACTGAGAGTGGTCTGGCAACCGCAAAAGCAAGCAAAGGAGGCATCATCATGAA
>JAGBBA010000022.1 GCA_017938695.1 Clostridia bacterium
ACCTACATCAAAAAAACGCTGGGGAAATCTGTTCTTAAATTCGTTCAGTCCCGTCCCGTCACACATAGCTGCGGTAATAGCACATATTCTGTCATCCGACTCGGCTAATTCGGAAACAAATGCGCATCGACATGTCCGAGTACATGGAGAAGTTCAGCGTCAGCCGCCTCATCGGCGCACCTCCCGGATATGTGGGCTATGACGAGGGCGGCCAGCTCACCGAGGCCGTGCGCCGCCACCCCTATTCCGTGGTGCTCTTCGACGAGGTGGAAAAGGCCCACCCGGATGTGTTCAACGTGCTCCTGCAAGTCCTGGACGACGGCCGCATCACCGACAGCCAGGGCCGCACGGTGGATTTCAAGAACACCATCCTCATCATGACCAGCAACCTGGGCAGCGAGTACATCCTCGAGGGCATCCAGGAGGGCGAGCTCACCGAGGCCGCCCGCGCCCAGGTGGATCGCCTGCTGAAAACCCACTTCCGCCCCGAGTTCCTCAACCGTATCGACGAGATCGTCTACTACAAGCCCCTGACCCGCAGCCAGATCAGCCGCATCGTCGAGCTGATGCTGGACAGCCTCAACAAGCGTCTGCAGGGCCGCCAGCTTTCCGTCACCCTGACCCCCGAGGCCATGGAGCACGTTATCGAGCAGGGCTTCGACCCCGTCTACGGCGCGCGCCCCCTGAAGCGTTACCTCCAGTCCCGCGTGGAGACCCTGGTCGCCCGCCGCATCATCGCCGCCGACGTCCAACCCGGCCAGACCATGCTCGTCGACGTAGAGGACGGGAACCTGACGGTCAAGGCTCTGCCCTGATGACCCGCCAGAGGCTCTGCCTCTGGACTCCGCTTAAGGGCCATTCGGCCCTTAAGAATCCCATCCTGTGATGCCGTTGCAGGGTGGGTTTTCTGTTGGGGTCACGGCGCATAATGGATGCGCCGCGACGCGGGGGCAGTTTCATCCCTCGCCCAGCCACATTTCCGAGCAAAAAGCCACTAACTAATTCAGAGCGAGAGGCCATCTCGAGCGATAGGAAATCTGTCCCTGCAAGAGAACCTAAACGTTATTGTACGCCCCCGCGAGGAAGTTAGAGGGGCAGACGAGCCCGAGCCGCTACCCCATGGCGGGAAAGGGGGTCCGGGGCCGAGTCGCCGCATGCTCAGATACGAGGCCCCGGGCGGCTTTTGGTACTTTTCGCCGCGACGAAAAGTACAGCCTCAAGGTAGGATCGAGTGGGGAGAAAAGAAAACGCTGTGGCAAAAGCAGCAGAAACACTCCCTCAGTCAGCCGCAAGCGGCTGACAGCTCCCTCGAGGAGGGAGCCTTAGTTACTGCACCCCGGGCAATCCCAAATCACCCCTACACCCGCACAGAAAAAGCAGCTTGATCCTTCAAGCTGCTTTCCTTATTACCTATGTTCCTTCTTCCACTGCTTGATCTGCTCCAGCCTCTCCTTGTACCGGGCCTCCAGGCCCTGGTCTGTGGGTTTGTAATACTCCCGGCCCATAAGGGAATCCGGCAGACACTGCATGTTGGTCAGCTTTTCCTTGGTGTCGTGGGCATACTGGTAGCCCTCGCCGTATTTCAGGTTCTGCATCAGCGCGGTGGGGGCGTTGCGGATCACCAGAGGCACGGGCTCCGCCAGCTGGGTGAGGGCATCCTTCCGGGCCGCACCATAGGCGGTGTACAGCGCATTGGACTTGGGGGCCATGGCCATGTACACCACCGCGTGGGTCAGGTGCACGGTGCATTCCGGCATGCCGATGTAGTGGCACGCCTGGTAGGCCGCCACCGCCACCTCCAGGGCGCGGCTGTCCGCCAGGCCGATGTCCTCGCTGGCGAAGCGGGTCACGCGCCGCGCCACGTAGAGGGGGTCTTCCCCGGCTTCCAGCATGCGGGCCAGCCAGTAGACCGCCGCATCCGGGTCGGAATTGCGCATAGACTTGTGCAGCGCGGAGATCAGGTTGTAGTGCTCCTCGCCGGTCTTGTCGTAGAGCAGGGATTTCTTCGACGTGCACTGCTCCAGGGTCTCCTGGGTGATGGTCACAGTCTGCCCGTCGGTATCGCCGTTGAGCACCACCATCTCCAGCGTGGACAGGGCCGACCGGGCGTCGCCGTTGGCAAAGGTGGCGATGGCTTCCAGCATGCCCTCGGGCATGATCACCTTCTGGACGCCAAAGCCCCGTGCATCGTGCAGGGCGCGGGCCAGGAGCTCCGCCAGCTCCTGCGTGGTAAGGCTTTGCAGCACAAACACCTTGCACCGGGACAGAAGTGCGCCGTTCACCTCGAAGGAAGGGTTCTCCGTCGTCGCGCCGATGAGGATGATGCTGCCCTTCTCCACAAAGGGCAGGAATGCGTCCTGCTGCGCCTTGTTGAAGCGGTGGATCTCGTCCACAAACACGATGGTCCGGGTGCCGAACAGCCGGGCTTCCTCGGCCTTCTGCATCACCTGGCGGATCTCCTTGATGCCGCTGGTCACGGCAGAAAAATCAATAAATTGGCTCTTCGTCCGCTGGGCGATGATCCGCGCCAGGGTGGTTTTGCCCACGCCGGGCGGCCCCCAGAAGATCATGGAGGATATGCTGTCGCTTTCGATCAGCCGCCTGAGCACCTTGCCCTCGCCCAGCAGATGCTTTTGCCCGGCGAATTCCTCCAGCGTGGCAGGACGCATCCGCGCCGCCAGGGGCTGGGGCGCTTCGCCTGCGAACATGGTGGTCTGTTCCATGGAATCACCTCTTGCGTCCATTATACTACGGTTTTACGCGAACGCAAGGCGAACACGCTTATTCCGCCGCCAATTCATACCTTGTTCCATGGGAAAACAACACCGCCTCCGTCAGGCGGATGCGAAGGATCACCGTGTGTTCATCAGCCAAATTGGTGTGGCCGTTGTCGATCCAGCTGGCAAACACCTGGCGCAGTTTGTCCGTCATGGCCTGATTCTCTGCGCTGCCCACCCAGCCCAGGCTTTCGCCCTGGCCGCGGCCGGTGAACCAGTCGCCCGCCAATGCCACCGCCGGGTGCGCGCCGATCTGCCGCATCTTGTTGGACAAAGCATAGGTGATCACATAAAACGCGCCGTTTTCATAATACGCATTGACGTACCGCACCCAGGGCTCGGTGCCATCCACCGTAGCCAGGGCCAGCACATTGTCATGGCCGAAACGCTCCTGCATCACCTTTTCGGCGTCCATTCCCCAGTTTTTCATGGTTTTCATCTCCCAAGATGCAATTTTTGCTTCATTTTTATTGTAACACCAGCAATTTCTGGTTGCAAGAGTGCAAAATGCGTTGTAAAATATCGGAGGTATTTTTCTTCCCGGAGGCTATGACCATGAAACGTGAAAACTTTGGTTCTCGCTTGGGCTTTATTCTGGTCAGTGCAGGCTGCGCCATCGGCATCGGCAATGTGTGGCGATTCCCTTATGTGGCTGGCGAAAACGGCGGCGGCGTGTTTGTGCTGTTTTATCTGCTGTTTCTGCTTTGCATGGGCGTGCCGGTGCTCACCATGGAGCTGGCTGTGGGCCGCGCCGGACGCTCCACCGCCGTCAACGCCTACAAGGCCCTGGAAAAACCCCGCAGCAAGTGGCACCTGCACGGCTGGGTGTGCCTGCTGGGCAACCTGGTTTTGATGATGTACTACACCACCGTGGCCGGCTGGATGCTGGGTTATTTCTTCAAATTCCTGTCCGGTGCCTTCACGGGGCTTGACGCACCGGCCATCAATGGCATGTTTGACGCCATGAAGGCCAACCCGGGCGAGATGATCCTGTGGATGGTGCTGGTGGTGGTGGCTGGCTTTGCGGTATGCAGCCTGGGCCTGCAAAAGGGCCTGGAGCGCATCAGCAAGTTTATCATGACGGCCCTGCTGCTGCTGATCATCGTGCTGGCGGTCAACAGTGCCACCCTGCCCAATGCCTTGGAGGGCGTGCGCTTCTACCTCCTGCCCGACTGGCAGCGCGCCCAGGAGATCGGCATTGCCAAGATGATCACCGCCGCCATGAATCAGGCCTTCTTCACCCTGAGCGTGGGCATCGGCTCCATGCAGATCTTCGGCAGCTACATGAGCCGCCAGCAGACCCTGACTGGCGAGTCCGTGCGCATCTGCGCGCTGGATACCTTTGTGGCCCTGATGTCCGGCCTGATCATCTTCCCGGCCTGCTTTGCCTTTGGCGTATCGCCCAACGCGGGCCCGCCGCTGATCTTCCAAACGCTGCCTAACGTGTTTTCCAACATGGCCGGCGGGCGGCTGTGGGGCTCGCTGTTCTTCCTGTTCATGACCTTTGCCAGCTTCACCACGGTGATCGCCGTGTTTGAAAACCTGATGGCCTCCTGCATGGACAACTTCGGCTGGAGCCGCAAAAAGGCCACCCTGATCAACCTGGCGGTGGTGCTGCTCACCAGCCTGCCCTGCATTCTGGGCTACAATGTGCTCAGCCACGTGCGCATCATGGGCATGGATATCCTGGACGCCGAGGACTTCCTGGTCAGCAACGTGCTGCTGCCCGCCGGTTCGCTGATCTACCTGCTGTTCTGCGTTACCAAGTGGGGCTGGGGCTATGATGCCTTCCTGGCCGAGGCCAACACCGGCAGCGGCATGAAGCTTTCCAAGCACAAGTGGATGAAATTCTACCTGCGGTTCGTGCTTCCGCTGCTGATCCTGGTCATTCTCATTCAGGGACTGATCTGATCCTGCAAAACAAAAAAGACGCAGTGCTTTATGCTGCGTCTTCTTTCTTTGCCACGAAAATGTACCGCGCCATTTTCTCCCGGAAGGCTTCGTATGCCTCCATGGCGCACTCCGTTTGTCCCATGAGCATCTCATACCACATTTCGTTGCCCTCGTCCAGGAAGGCCTGATGGTGCTTTTCCGCGCAGGCGCGCTTGCGGCGCAACAGCTCCCAGGTTTCCCGGGTGATGTCCTCCGCCTGGTAGGCCAGGCCGTGCTGTTCCAGGGCCCGGGCCAGCACGGTGGTGGATACGTCCCTCGTGCGGGGCTGCACGTCCCCCTCCTGATACCCGACAAACAACACGCCGCCGGGCTTGAGCCATCGTTTCATCTGTCCCACAAAGGCCGCCATATCCGGCGCGAAATACAGCGTATCCATGGCGGTGATCAGGTCAAAGCTATTTTCCGGATAGTCGATCTCCCCAATGGCGGCTACCCGGAAATCACCGGTATGCAGGGCCTTGGCGGTCTGGATGGCCTGTGCCGAATAGTCAAAGCCGTGGATGCTGCCGCCCAGCTGCTTTTGCAGCCACGCCAGCATTTTGCCGCTGCCGCAGCCCACGTCCAGCAGGTGCAGGTCGTTGCCCGGCTGTACATGCTCCAGTGCCCGGGCAACCTGGCGCACGTCGCTGAAGCCGTCCTGGGAGAAATCCTCCCCGAAGGCATCGCGGCAATAGGCGGCAAACGCCCGGGAGGTGCGCGTCATGGTGTAAAACTGCTCGTATGCCGAGTGAAAAAGAAGCTCGTCCATAGTCCCCTCTGCAAACAGCACCGCATGGAATTGCTCCATGCGGTGCTGCTTTTTGTTGGATTAGTTCTCACGCTTGCGGCTGTAAGCCTTCAGGCCAACCAGGCCCAGGGCTGCCAGCAGCATGGTGGTCATCCACAGGGCCAGCGGCGTGCCGTCGCCGGTCTGCGGGATCTTGCTGTTCACGATGGTGCTGCCATTGTAGGCGCAGTCGGTCACAGCGGCGTTCTCGCCCTTGTTGATGTAGGTGGTGGTGTAGCCGCTCAGGGGTTCTTCCTTCACGGTGTACACAGCCGCCTTGCCCTCCACGGTGGCAGGCAGGTCGGTGTAGACATACCAGCCCTTGGCGTCAGGCTTGGGCGTTGCCTTGGTGACGATGGTGCCGTTGCAGTACAGCGTCAGCTGGATCGCGGGCGCGGTTTCGCCCTCGGCCAGGCCGGCCCATTCCTTCTTCACAGAGAAGCTGGTCAGTGCCTGGTTGATGATCTGGCCGCCGTTGTAGGCGCAATCGGTCTTATCGGCATAGGGCGCGATGTTCTTGTAGCTGGTGGTGTAGCCCGCCATGGCGGTCTCCTTCACCGTGTACAGAATCTCCTGGCCCTTCTCGTCCACCATGGTCAGGTCGGCATAGGAGTACTTGTTTCCTTCCTTGGTGTACTCGGGCTGAGGCTCGACCTTCACGCCGTTGGCGAACAGCGTCAGCTCGATCTCGCCGCCTTCGGCACCCTGCCACACCTTTTCCACGGTGAAGCCGGTCTGCTTCAGGGTATTCTGGAAGGCTGCCACCGTTGCCACAGCCTCCTTGATGGTGCCGGTAGCAACATTGGTCTTGACATTGTTCACCGTCACGTCATAGCGGCCGGTGGACTGCTCGGTCACAGTATAGGTCACGCCTTCGCGCACACCGCTGATGGCCAGGGTATCGCCGCTCTTCAGGGACACGGTGGCCCTGGCACCCTTGTCGCTGGCGGCGAAGGTCACCTTTTCGGTGGCCACGCCGTTCAGCGTCGCCTCATAGCTGCCCACGATGGGATCAGCCGTGGCGATGCTCAGCTCAATGTCGAACAGGAAGGTTTCAGTAGTGTCTTCCACGCCCACCACGGTCTTGCTGATCACCAGCGCACCGCGCAGCGGGAAGTCGGTCACCTGCACAAAGGCAGGCTTCTCGGGATCGGGATTCTCCTCAACGACCACCTTGTAGGGCAGGGGATCGACCTCATAGCCCACAGGAGCCTTGGTTTCCTTCACCCAGTAGGTGCCGGGCGCCACATCGTCCAGGTAGCCGATGCCGTCATCGCCGGTGGTGATATCCGCCACCTTGGTTTCGGGCAGGCAGGCCTCGTCACTGTACAGAGTGTACACGGCACCGGGCAGCGCCTTGTCGGGGTTCAGGCGGTCAGCCTTGCGGAGCATCAGACGGCCCAGCTTGGCATTGAACACCTTTTCACCGTTGACCAGCGCGGTCTTGCCCTCTTCCACCACCACGGTGTAGACGGTTTCGTCCAGCTGATAGCCCTTGGGTGCCATGGATTCCTGCACATAGTAGGTACCGATGGGCAGGTTCTGCAGGCTGCCCGCGCCGGTCTCGCCCGTGCGGATATCGCCCACCCAGGAGGTCTTGACGATCTTGTCGTCGGCATCCACCTGCGTGTACACGCCGAACACAGCATCCGCCAGGCCCTTCTTGTCGTCGGCCTTGTCCACCTTCATCACGCCGATGTGGCCAACCTTGTTCTTGATGGTGTTGGTGAATTCGATGGCATCCACCGCTTCGGCGCCCTTCGTGATGGTCTTGGTCACGATCAGCTCGCCGTTGCGGCCGTCCTCTACGCTGACGGACACGGTGTACACGGTTTCATCGTAGAAGTAGTTGTAGGTTTCGTCCTCGGCAATGCCGGGCAGTTCCTTCACGGTGTACAGGTAAGTCGCGCCGATATCAGACTGGTCATAGCTGATCTCATCGAACACGATCGTGCCATTCTCAGCATTGGTGCCAGTGGACACCTGCACTTCACCCTTGAAGATGCCGAAGGTGAACTGGTCATCCTTCATGGTCTGCACGTCGCTATCGCTGCTCATCGCCTTGGTGGCTTCCAGGTCGAGCACGCCGTCGGCCTCATACTTATACGTGTTGCTGAAGGCCAAGCTGGTGACTTCCTTGCCCTCCATCGTGGTGAACTTGAAGTCGTTAAGGCCCAGCGTGCCGGGATTCTCGAACTTGTTGACGCCCGCCGTAAGCTCAAGCTTGTACTGCGTGCCGTCATAGTCGATATCGGCATCCGTGCCCTTCACTTCTTTCAGCAGGTAGGTATGCGTACCAAACTTCAGGTCAAACTTGATCTGACCCAGCACGTTTTCGGTGCTATCATCCGCCGCAGGCAGAGTAATGGTCGTGGTCGCAACCGCCTCTTCATCGTTGTCATACTCATACAACGCGAAGATGAAGCTCTTGGTCTGGCCCTCAGCCAGATATGCACCGTTGACCAGGGTCTTGGTGATATCAAAGCTGGCTTCGCCTTCAGCCAGGGTGTTGGTGATGGTACCGCCGTTCAGGGCCTTATCGGTCACCGTCGCGTTGGCTTCCGTGTTGGTGTACGCAGGCTCCTTGTAGCCCTGAGCAGCCGCATCCTCCTTGACATAGTAGACAATGATTTTGCCATTTTCCTTCTCAGGCAGGTTGCTCCAGGTGTACTTGTTATCATTCACCGTCGGCGCAAGCTTTTCTCCCTGCGCGTCCGTCACAACGACATTCTCGCCCTTGTACAGCGTCAGCGTAATTGCAGGACGGCTGGTGGCGTTGTTATCCTCCCACACCTTTGTTACGGTGATGTTCACCGTACCGGGCGCATGGGTATTGGTGATGACGAATCTGGTCTTGGTGGCGTTTTCTTCCACCTTGCCGGTGTAGTACTGCACCCAGGGCAGTTTTTCATCCTTCGCATCCGTGGTCACTTCTTCAACCGTGTATTCGATGAGCGTAGCATTACCAGTTGCATCTACCGTATACTTGGGCAGATCGGTAAACGTCCAGTTCCAGACATTTGCATTGTTGGCATCCGCATTGGTTGCCGTCAGCGTCACACTCTTGTCCGTCGGCTGTCCGCCAGCCAGCAGCTTGATCGTAATGCTGTCCGGACGCACGCCATCCTGGTTGTTCGCATCGTCCCACACCTTCGTGCCGCTGATCGACGTGGTCACAAGCTTGTTTGTGATGGTCTGGCCATTTTCTGCGTAGCCCTGGTCTTCGCCCTGAGCGTTCTTGGGATACTCCACTTCATAGCCCGCGGGTACAGTTTCCTTCACATAATATGTGATTGTCTGGCCATTTTCCTTCTCAGGCAGGCCGCTCCAGGTATACTCATTGCCGTTTACTGTCGGCGCAAGCTTTTCTCCCTGCGCATCCGTCACAACGACATTCTCGCCCTTGTACAGCGTCAGCGTAATTGCAGGACGGTTGGTGGCGTTGTTATCCTCCCACACCTTTGTTACGGTGATGTTCACCGTGCCGGGCGCATGGGTATTGGTGATGATATACCCGGTCTTGGTGGCGTTTTCTTCCACCTTGCCAGAGTAATACTGCCCCCAAGGCAGTTTTTCATCGTTCGCATCTGTGGTCACTTCTTCAACCGTGTATACGATAGGCGTAGCATTACCAGTTGCATCTACCGTATACTTGGGCAGATCAGTAAACGTCCAGTTCCAGACATTTGCATTGCTAGCATCCACATTGGCTGCCGTCAGCGTCTGGCTGGCTACCAGCGTCGTGCCGTTCATCACATTAATCGTGATGCTGTCCGGGCGCACGCCGTCCTGGTTGTTCGCATCGTCCCACACCTTCGTGCCAGAGATGCTGGTCACCTGATAGGTGTTCACAAACAGCATGCTCTGGACTTCTTCGCTGTCCTTGGTGATCTTGGTTTCGGTGACCGTCAGCTTACCTGCAACGTCTTCCACCTTCACCGTCACCTTGTACGCGCCTGTGTCTCCCACGATCGCGTCGCAGCACTTTCTGCTTTCAGTTACAGTAAACTCATAGCTGTTCGCCGCTGTAAACTGCACCTTGAAGGCATCCGTCACCGTCTGCGTTTCCGCTCCATCGCTGGTCTTGGTGAACTTGATTTCTTCCGTTCCGTCTGCAATGGTATAGCCTGCGGGGCAGTTTTCTGCCGCTACCAGCGTAAACTCAAAGGTGTGCTCCTCGCCATTCGGTACATGTGCCCAGTTGAGCAGCTGCTTGCTTACATTCAGCTTCTGTTCGGTCCCCTCGGCCTCGTATGTATTCCGGAACTCCGGCACGGTACTCTGGTTATAGTCCACCGCGGCCACCAGCTTATTGGCCGCATCGCGCGCAACAGTCACAACCACCGTATACTTGGTGTCGTCATACGTCACGCCATTCAACTTGTTATTCACCGCACCCTCGGGGATAACCTCCTCCAGGGTGTAGTTATAGGTACCCACGGCGTCGAACGGACCGACAGTAAAGATTACCTTACCGTTTTCATTATTCTGTTCTGTCAAAACAGTTGCAGGTGTCTTCTTGTCCGTCAGCGTAAAGCTGAACTGTTCGGCCGGGGCCACCACATTGTTCAGAGACTTGGTTGCCTCAACCGTAGCAGACACAGTTTTAGCATTGAAGATGCTGCCGCCATTCAGAGCCTTATCCTTCACAGTGGTATCCGTGTTGGAATACGCAGGCACGGCATAGCCGCTCTGCTTGCTTTCCTTCACATAGTACACAATGGCCGTCCCGTCTTCTGCCTCTGCGGGCAGGTTGCTCCAAGTGTACTGGTTACCATTGCGGCTCACCCTCAGGTCAGCTCCGCTGGCATCCTTAGTAACTTCCTCATCATTGCCCTTGTACAGCGTCAGGCTTGCAGACACGTCCGCTGCTTCACCCTCCGGCTCGCCATCCGCCCACTCCTTGGTCACTGTGACGGAGGTGGTATTGGCCGTAATCTTTCTGTTGGTGACAACGTTCGTATCCGTATTGTTGTCCTGATTAAGACGACCGCCCTCAATATCGGATGGTTGTTCAACAGGACTATCAACAACTACCGTGTATATCGTGGAGTTCCATTCGTAACCTGCCGGCGGATCAACTTCTTGAATGTAATACGTGCCGTAGGGTACCGGGGAAATCTCCAGTTCGCCTACCTCTCCCGATGTCTTCGTGCTGACCGGCGCACTAAGAACAGGGTTCTTACACTCCGAATCAGAGTACAGCATGAACGTAGCACCGCCAAGACGAATATAGCGGTTTTCGCCATTGACCATCTTGGTTTCCGTTTCGGATTCCTTGTACAGTCGGACACGGCCAAACAGGCTATTGGTAATCGTACCGCCATCATAGGCCTTATCGGCATCGGTAGAAGAAGTGTTGCTGTACGTCGGTGTCAGGTAGCCAGCGGCTTTAGGTTCCTCAACCACATAGTAGGAACACAGCTTGCTATCCTTGCCGTGATACTTGGGCAGATTCTGAACTTCCCAAGTCCATACATCTGCATTAGTTTCCTTATCCCACACAATGGTATAATCCTTTGCAGGGACTTCTGTTGCCTTATTCGAACCTTCTTCCATCCGGAAGACTTTCAGGGTCACGTCGTCAGGACGTGCACCCGATGCATTGCTGTTATCATTCCACACCTTCGTGCCACGCAGGGGGGCGGTCAGTGCATTGGTCAGCGTGATTTCGACAACAATGTTTCCGTCCTTTTCTTTAGGCTCAGCAGTTTCAGTTCTTACCACCGTATACTGGTCGGACTCTTCTTCCTTCACGACATATACGGCTTCATTGCCATCCGGGCCATAAGTAGGAAGCTCATAGAAGGAGAACGCGTAGTTGTCATTTTTATTTGCATTGTAGGTATAATAATTGTTATTCTGCTTCACAGGGATCAGTTCATCGCCCACCTGCTGGTAAAGCGTAAACATGATCTGATTAGGACGTCCATCGTTATCAGAAAGTGTATGCGTCCATTTTTTACTTCCTTGAACAACAGTCCTCTTAAGCGTGTTTACAATAGAAACAGTAATGTTACCGTAAGCATCTTCAACAGGCGTTACATAAGTTTGATATTTCCAACTGTCAGTAACACCATTTTTATTTTCCCGGACTTCGTATTGGATCTCTTCTCCGTCCACCATGGTCGGAAGGTTTTCAAAGGAGAATGCCCAGTTCGTTTCCTTGGACACTTCAACCTCTTTGACATACTGCCAATTCAGCTGGCCATTGCCATCCTTGGCATACTTCCACAGCTCGACCTTGATCTTAAAACTATCCGCAACCTCAGTCGGAATGCCAGGCCACGTCTTAGTGCCAGAGATGTTGATCGCCCTGGCATTTCCAATGGGCGTGCTATCTCCTGCTCGATTAATCGTCGTATCGGTCACAACGTCCCTGATTTCGCCGGCTTTGACATGGACCGTATAAACCGTGGGGTTCTGCGGCAGAAAATAATTCTCAGGTGCCCCAGTTTCCTTCACATAATAGGTACCAGGAACAAGGCCATCCTTGCCTTCGATCACGTTAGCAGAGGTGGCCACACCGTTGGCGTTGGTTTCCATCACATTGCCCACCGGCTTGGTGCAGGCATCGTCGCTGTAAATGGTGAACTCCGCACCGTACAGAGCATCACCTGTGCGGGCGTCCACCTTTTTCAATGCCAGGTTGCCGCGGATCACAGCGTTGGTAAAAGCAACGCCATCTGCCTTGCCGTTACCGTCGACAGTGACCAGCTTGTCACGGGCATCCTTACGCAGCGTGATCGGTGCATACTCATTACTGCCCGCAAGATATCCCTCAGGAGGATTAATCTCCCGAACATAATAGGTAATACCTTCGTCGGTATAGGTCAATGGTATATCTTCAAAAACCGCCACACCATTGCTGTTGGTGGTCGCAGAAGCTACCAGCGTATATTCATACCGGGGCGCATGCTGTGGGCCCACACGCCGCCGGGTATAAATGCCAAACTCCGCACCCCGCAGCTCATTGCCGAACTCGTCATGCTTCACCAGGCGAACGGAAGCGTAACCGTTGTTCTGTTGATTAACGATCCTGGCACCCGAAATCCAGATCCAATTGCCATCAATATTATGATAATATCCGTCATACTTTTCATCATACCCCTCGGGAAGAACCCGCGCAGTCGCACCGGAATCGACCGTTACTTCAAACACATCGTCCTGCAGGTTGTGGTCCTTCAAAGGAGTGATTTCCTTCACCCAGTAGGTTCCCGCAGCCACCATATCCGAGATAGCTTCACCTCGAGCGTCGGTGGTCATGGTGGCAACAAGGTTCTCTTCCGTGCAATTTTCATTAGAATACACGCCAAACACAGCACCGGACAAATTCGTCGTATTTGACATGTCAACCCATTCATAAATGGACCAGTCGTAACCCAGGCTGGCCTTTTCCAGGGCGATGTAGCCGCCGTCCATCTTGACCCAAGTCGAACGGCCCTTGGGTGCCAGCGTACGCTGATGGATTTCCTGGTTGTTGAAAATACTGTTAGCAATAATAGCACCGTTATGGTCTTCACCCATCAATTCCACATGACCTGCAGGAACCAGCAAGGTGCCACCGTGATCAAAGCGAGGTTCCACTTTTCCGGGGTAAGGCTGCAGAATACCATTGGCATCGCTATAGAGATAGTTGAAAATAACTCGCTGGCTACTATTGGAGTCCTCTTCACCCCACTTAACGGTTTCGCCCTGAATTTGGCCATCTCTATAGAAATAAGTGATTTCGCCAGATCCGCCCATCGTTACTTTTTCCACAGGCGTGCCATCTGCATTGTTGGGGCAAATCAAGTTAATGACAATATACTCGTTTTCCTGGATCGGAATACCAACATTTGCGGCTGCCGGAACATTTTCCAGCCATTCACCCATATCATCTTCAACAGAAAAAATGCAATCAGAACCAACTTCCACTTCATAAAGAGAAACAAAGTAGCCATCCTCATCCACAGGACCCGTTACCGTGGACGGTCCCTTCGGCGGCACCGAACGATCGCTGATCTCGCCGCCACCCATGCCTGCCAGTTCCTTTGAAAGCGTCAGTGCATCTTTTACCAAGGAAGCCGCATAGCCATCTCGGTTGGTCTGCTCAATAATGACCACATCATTATTGGTACCAATCACGAACTGCCCATTTACAAACTTAACCTGGTCGAGCTTCATATAGCCCGTTGTTGTGCTATTGGCATCAGGGTAGAAATAGTTTACAAACACGTCTTTTGCTACGGAAGATACTTCGCTTTGATCAAGAAGATCATACTTGTTCTCAGAATTCCGTTCATACAATTTCGTGTCTTTTCCCAAGATCAAAGCAGGACTATGCGTATAAGGTGTATTGTAAATGCCCACTGCATCGTTTTCCGATTGCTTGTTAGCATATATTATTTTACCCAAATAGATTTCATTCTGGGCCGCAGCAGAAACACTCGGACCATAGGTGACCAGCATGTCATAGTCCTCGTGCGTATCTCCGTCGGCTACATAACCATCGCCATCGGTCTGAAAAACATACAGACGCTCATTCTTCAAGTCATCTGTAACAGGCCATGTCAGAGTTTTTGAACTTACTGCTTCGGAAATTGTAATTTCTGTTCCCGTGCACCGAGTATATCCCGATCCCGTTTTCTTATAAAGAGCAAACTGCATGCCTGCCAGGCTCTCGTTTGCAGGCGCGGTAATCTTCGCCTGCAAGTTATAACCCAGCGCATGGAAATACGTGTCGTCTGAATTGGAGAAGACTGTGTTTTCGTCTTTCACCAACTCATCGACACAGGCACTTGTTTCAGCGTGGTTAGACTGAACCCACGTTTTTGCTACTGCGCCATAATTGACAGCATCACCAAGACTGTCGAAAATATAATCAACAGTCAGCTTATTGATCACTTCTGCCTGCGCCACCGGCATTCCTTGTAACGCAAACACAAGTGCCATAATGAGCAGAAACGCAACTTTAGTCTTTTTCAACATGTGCCTATCCCCTAAAACGATTTTGCACCTATTGGTACAACTACAATTTTACACATTTTGCAATACATTTCTATACATTTTTTGCTTGATTGTTTGCCTTTCTTGCGTTATACTCGAATAAACAACATTTTTTGTGACGGTTTCGTCGATTTTCGGCTGTGATTTGTGACGCTGGAGGTGATCCTGTGGCCGAGATGCCCACAAAAAAGACGCAGCTGGTGACCCTCGGCCCCGGCGACTGGCAGGTGCGCTATGCCACTTCCGCCCGGTATGACCGCTTCCCCCTGCATCGGCATGACCTGTACGAATTCTATGTCCATGTGCGCAATGCCAGCCTGTATCAGATCGAGCAGCGGGTGTTTCCGCTGCGGCCCTTTCAGCTGGTGGTGATTCCGCCCCACTGCACCCACGGGCTGGTTTCCACCGGCCCGCTGAAGAACTACGAGCGGTTGCATGTGCAGGTGTCGCCCCGGGCCCTGGAGCAGCTGCCCTGCGGCAATACCTCGCTGCGCGCGCTGGTGGATCAATATTGCCAGAACCCCCTTCAGCCGCTGTTGATTTCCGGGCAGGAGTTTTTGCAGCTGCGGGATCTGGCCATCGCCATCAAGCCGCCGGAGCTCCTCGTCACGCCCCTGGAGCAGATGGAAACCATCGGCTACCTGACGGCCATGCTCAGCCGCATCTGCCACGTGCTGACCAACGCCGGCAGGGGCATTCCGCCCAGGCATTCGCCGCTGATGCAGGCCGTGTACCACTATGTTCGCGAGCATTTTGCGGAGGACTGCTCACTGGATGCCCTGGCCGAGGAATTCAACATCAACAAATTCCACCTGTCCCACCGTTTTTCCGAAGCTTTCGGATTCAGCGTGCACCAGTTCGTGCTGGATTGCCGCATCGCCCATGCCCAGCAGCTGATCAGTCAGGGCGAACCGCTGATGACGGTGTTCTACCGCTGCGGCTTTAACGACTATTCCTCCTTCGTCCGCGCTTTCACGCGCACCATGGGGCTCAGCCCCCGGGCCTGGCGGGATCAGCAATCCGCCATGTAACTTTGTAACCATACAAAAAGCACCCTGCTTCTTTTCCGGAAGCAGGGTGCCTCTGTTTTTTCAATTAGATATCGGCAGCGATGTCGATGTTCTCGCCGGTCAGGGCCACCACAGCACCCTGGGCCGCCTCGCTGGATTCGGGGTGAGCCAGCAGCCACTTGTTGCGGGCCCAGATCATCTTGTCCATCGCGTTGGCGGTGTTCACGGGACGGTAGTCAGTGTTGGTGCCGGCAGGCAGTGCCACCATCACGTGGAAGCCCTGGCCGTTGGCGGCAGAGCAGGGGGCATAGTGCAGGGTGGTGGCATAGCACTCCACCAGCACACCGGTGGGAGCCTTGAAGGCCTTCACCTTGGAGGTGTCCAGCACGCCGTCGACGATCTCGTCCTGCTTGGCGATCAGCAGGATGAAATCCTCGGTGCCCAGGTTGAATTCGCTGTCGCGGTGGAACTCCAGGCAGTTCAGCTTGGTGTTCTGGCCGTTGCACCAGCCCAGCTGGAAGGGCATGCCGCCGAACAGCTGCTCGCCGATGGCCTCGGCACCTTCAGCCTGATGCAGCACTTCGTCCTTGGGCACATACACCACAGCATCGGTGCAGGGGGTGGTCTTCAGGGCAGCCAGGAGGCCGCTCACGTCGTAGCCTTCCACAATACGGCCATAGGGGGCAAAGGAAGCATCGGTAATGGGCAGAATCTTCATATTGATTTTCATCCTTTCATCAAGCCTGTCGGCTTTGTCATCTGCTTAACAGTTTACGCCATGTTAGCCTTCCCGTCAAGCCTTTTCGGGTTTTCGTGCCAGCTGCAGGTCGATGGTATCGTAGATGGTGATCATGCCGCCCATGCGGTTGATGGCGGCCTCGATATCCGCAAAGAAGCGGCCCCGGATCTTTTCCTCAATAGCGATGTGGTCGGAGTAGGTGCCCAGCAGCTCCACATACTGGGCGGCGGTGAAGTCCCGGGTGCGGTGATACAGGTGATAGCTGATGTCCTCAAAGCCGTATTTTGCGGCGATCTGCGCCCGGGCGACGGCCTGCGCTTCGGTGTATTCGTTGGAGCCCAGGCTGCCGGGCATATACACCGCATAGACCTCCTGCAGGGCTTCGTGCATACCGGGGCGGCCCTTATCCTTGTAGGGATGATTGGCAAACCGGGCGAACACGCCGCCGGGCTTCAGCATGCGGTACACCTTCGTGTAGCCGATCTCCTCCGGGATCCAGTGGAAGGCCGAGGCGGAAAACACCAGGTCGCAGGAATCATCCTGGGCAGGGTAGTCCTCAAACTTGCAGGTCACAGCCTCAAAGTTGGGGTAGTTCCGGAATTTGCGGCGGCAGATCTCCGCCAGCTGG
This sequence comes from Clostridia bacterium, assembly GCA_017938695.1. GTDB lineage: Bacteria > Bacillota > Clostridia > Christensenellales > Aristaeellaceae > UBA11524. The sequence continues at coordinate 16,862 of JAGBBA010000022.1, forward strand.
TCGCCGTATTCCACGGCGGTCACATGGCAGCCGGTTTTCAGCACGGGCTCCGTGGCCTGGCCGCCGCCGATGCCCACCTCCACCGCATGGCTTCTTTCATCCAGCTTCACCTGGCGAAAAATCTCCTCGTACAATTCCGGCACATAGCCGGGGCGCATGCGCTCGTAGCGTTCTGCCTGGGTGTTGAAGGTCCAGCCCAGTCCCTGGATCACAGGCATGTTGTTTCCTCCTTTTCCGGCAAGGAACATAAAAAGCCCCTGCCCTTCATTTTCATACAACAAATGAAATCGCAGAGGCTTACATCAGGCTGCAAGCGTGTGTGTTTGTATTGTAGCCCGGGGCGGCCGCCTTGTCAAGCGACCGCCCCGGACCCATTCATTATTTCATTTCCAGGAAGCCCTGCATGTCGATGGAACCGTCCTCATTGCGGTTCACACCCTTGAACTCCAGCGAAACGAAGTCGTCCGCCGTCAGGGTGTCGCCGCTGGCGTTGGCGCACACCGCGCCGTTCCAGTAATAGCAGGTGTCGTTCTGGAAATCCGCCATGTTCTGCGCACCCTTTGCCTTGAAATCATCGCCCTCGGAGGCATCGCCGCCTGCGATGGAATCATCCTTGAAGGAGATCACACCGCTGGCCTGATAGGCCGTATCCTGCTCAATATTGGTGTAGAACGCCACATTGTAGCGCTGATTGTTGTAGCTGACGCAGTCCTGCACGATCACGTCCGGGCAGGAGTTGGAGTCAATGCCCTTGGAGCGGTTGAAGAACGCATAGGAGTTAATCAGCTGATGGCCGCCGGGCATATTGGAGCCGCCCAGCTTGAAGCCGTTGCCGTTACCGCCAATGGTGCCGTCCTCCAGAATACCGTTGGCGTAGGCCACAGAATTGCGGATGACCACCGCGCCAATAGGCCCGGTCTCAAGCTTGGCATACAGGTCAAAGCCGTCGTCAGCATTGTTGTAGGCCACACAGCCGTCGAACACATTGCCCTCGCCGCAGGTCAGCTTGGCAGCAAAGCCGTCGGCGTCTTCATAGCCTGCATCCGCATTGCCCCAGGAGGTGCAGTTGAGGATCAGGTTGTGGCTGGGCCACTCGCTGACGGGATCAGAGCCTGCATAGCGGCTGATCTGAATACCGGTGTTGCCGTTGTGATAGGTGTGGATGTTCTCCAGTGTGTTGTAATGGCCGGAAACCTGGAAGCCCTTCTGCCCGTTGGCAGCATGAATCACGTCAAAGCCCTCGAAGTACCAGTGGTCGCCGCCGTGGATAATGCCGGCGGACAGGTGCTGGAAGTCCAGCACAGGCTGGCTGGAAGTCTCAGGAGCGGCTATCATGCGGATGGGCTGGTCGGCAGTGCCGTCAATGCCGTGGGGAATGCGCAGTGCCTCCAGCATCTGATAAGTGCCCTCCGCCAGCAGGATGGTCTGACCGGGTCGGGCATACTTCACCGCGGTGACCAGGTTCAGGGGCTTTTCCTTGGTGCCCAGGCCGCTGGGAGTGCCCGAGGTGGTCACATAGATCTCGCTGAGCTTCGCGTAGGTGTTGACGTACACTACATTCGCCGAGACCGCCACCGTGCGGGTGGAAGCCAGCTCCCGGCCCTCGCCCAGATCCTGCTCCGGGTCGGGGGTGAGCACGACACGGATCTCCATTTCGCCCACCAGGGGCAGGGGCAGGTCATAGTCGTTGCGCACTTCCGCAGCCGTGGGGATGCCGCTGCACACCTTTTCCAGGTCGCCCTCCGGCTCGCCCACATACACATCCAGCGTACCGGCCACGTTGCTCACCCAGGACAGCGGATACACTTCGCTGTTGGAGGATGCGCCGGACACGATGCTCACCGCAGGCGTGACCTTCTCCACCGGGCGTTCCTCCACGGCGGCGTCCTCCGCCGGGTCGATCACCGTCAGCTGCACATCGGAGAAGGTGGCCCTGGCGCGGCGGGCTGCAAAGAAGCCCACATACACGTTTTCCGCGTCCAGCAGGGTCAGGGCGGCGGGATCATAATCCTTGTACTGGCTGATGATCTCGCCGTGGGGATCATAATAGGTGATGAAATAGCCGGTGTTGTTGCGCTGGATCTCCAGGTCGAAGTCCGCCATTTCCGCAATGGTGGACGCGGTTTTGTCCAGGATATCCCGGTTGGTGTTGTTGCCGATGATATTGTAATTGGACACATCAGGAATGCGCCTGCTGGTCGCCATGGTATCCAGCGGATAGGTCACGCCCAGGATCGGCTCGGTGGTGTCCGGGGTGCGGCCCAGCTTGGCCAGCACGCCCAGGCCCAGGCGCATGGTGTACTTGGTGCCGGAATCGCTCAGCTTGCCGTTGTTCCAGTAAAACTCGATCTTGGAGGCCAGGGCCATATACTGGTTGGTCAGGAAGCTTTCCGTGCCCATGGGGGGAACGCTGTCCGCCGCCATCAGGCCGAAGCCCTCCTGGCCGTTGGAATAATCCCAGTTATCCACATGCACCCGGGCCCGCAGGGTAAAGTTCTTGTCCGCCGGGATAGCCGTATAGTAGAAAGCCAGGCCGTCGTCCGCGTTGGGCTGGATCTTGCCCTTGCCGTTCTCGGAATAGACGGTCACGCTGCCGGTTTCGTTGATGGAGCCCTTGTAGCCGTTATCCTGCTCGTTGGTGGAGGGGCCGTACACCGTGAAGCTCCAGGCACGCTGGGCTTCCTCTGTGGCCACGGCGGTCAGAGCCTTGGAGATGGGGCCCTCCTCCTCGCCGCGCAGAGCACGCACGCTGAAGTTATGCCGCTTCCCCACCGCAAGGCCGGACACAGCATAGTTCAGACCGTCGCAAACGCCTGCGGATTCACCGTTGCAGTAAACCACGTACCCGGTGGCTTCCTTGACCTCCGTCCACACCACGCGGATGGTACCATCACCCTCATTGGTGGCACTGGTCACCGTGGGCGTGCCCAGCGGCAGCACGAAGGATTCCGTCTTCGGATCGGAGAGCTTGGGCTCCTCGCCCTCGCGGTTCAGCGAAGCCATAAAGGTATATTCGCCGGTGGCAGGCAGCTCCAGGGTCATGACATGAGTATCCTGCTCCGCAATGGAGCGGCGGCTGGCCACCACATTGCCCTGGGCGTCGGTAGCAGTCACAACCACCTCGTCGCCGCCGTCATAGCCCACATTGGTGCGCACGGTGAGCTGCATCGTGCCGTCGCCCAGGTCCTTCACGCCCCGGAACCAGGGGTGCAGCACCGCCGTCCACACGCGGCGGCTGGCCTTAACGGTTTCCAATTCGCCCGTGGTGATCCGGATCTTGAACAGGTAGTTGCTGCCATCGGGCACGCCCAGGTAGTAGGTGCCGCCCTCGGCCAGCTGGAAATCAGAAATGTACAGCGCATTCTTGGCGGAATCCACGCTGGTTTTTTCCAGCACGACGCCATCGGCATTATACAGGGCGAACTGCCGCCCGTCGCCGCCGGAGACCCACCAGATGCGCACGGTGGCCGGGCCCTCTGCCGTGAAGCGCACGGAGTTGATCATGCCCTTGCCCGGCTGGGTCTTGCCGCCGAAGTTCAGCCGCTGGGTAGCGGTGTAGCCGTCGTCAAACGCCTTTTCGGAGCCGTCGATCTTCGTCTTGGCGGAATAGTGGATGGTGAAGCCCTTCACCTCGTCGGTGTCGCCATCCGCCTTGGCACCCTGGGCCATGGGCGCAAGATCAGCCGTGGCGTCGAAGATCATGTCGCCCGCAGCTTCCTCTGCCCCTGCCGCCGTGGAAAAGACGAACGCGCACACAAGCAATGCAAGGAATAAAAGCCCCTTGAACCATCGTTTGGTCATGGAATATACCTCCTGTCAACCGGTTATGAAAGCGCTTACTTTTTCTATGTGTCTATCATATCACAGAATGGCGGTCTGTTCCAGTGTCATTTTTCATCCGAACAAAAAAAGAACGGCACCGCATGCCTTGCACCGGACATAAACACAACCGCAAGCCTTGTCTGGCTTGCGGTTGTCGGAGGGATAATCCTTTTTCATGTTTTTGCTCAGCATCTTTCGCTGACCAGCGTGGCACCCAGCACCAGCACCGCGCCCAGGATGCCCAGAGGCGTCAGGGCCTCGCCCAGAATCAGCGCGGACAGGAGGATCGCCACGATGGGGTCGATGTAGCTGTACAGGGCCACCGTTTGAGCGGGCAGCTCCTTCATGGAGCCGAAGTACAGCCAGTAGGCCAGGCCGGTGTGCACCGCGCCCACCACCAGCAGCATCAGGATGCTTATGCCGTCCATGGTCACCCCGGCGAAACTTTCCGCCAGCAGGGAGTAGGGCACCAGCACCGCCCCGGCCGTGCCCAGCTGCACGATGGTCCTATCGCCGGTGGAAACGCTGCCCAGATGCTTGTTCAGCAAAATCACGCAGGCATACAGCACCGCCGCGCCCAGGCCCAGCAGGATGCCCGTCAGGCTCCCTGCCTCCGATACGCCGCTGACCAGGGCCACGCCCAGCACCGCCGCCGCCACGCACAGCAGCTTGCCCGGGGTGAGCTTCTCTTTCAGCACGATGGGCGAGGCCAGGATCACGAAGATCGGGGCCATGTAATAGCACAGCGTGGCCGTAGCCACCGAGGTATAGCGATACGCCTCAAACAGCAGAATCCAGTTGAAACCCATGGCCGCACCGGAAAGCAGCAGCACCGGCAGATTAGCACGGATATCCTTGCCGCTGGGCTTTTCGCCCCGGGCCAGGTTCACCCCCAGCAGGAACAGCATGCCCATCAGCCCCCGGCACGCGCCGATCATCCCGGAGGGCAGGGGAATATACCGCCGGAAAATCCCGATGGAGCCGAAGATCACCATGGCGGCGATCAGCCCCAGCCGGGCCTTTGCATTCGTTTTCATACGCGCTCCTTACCGGATCACCAGTTCCACCGGGCAGTGATCCGAGCCCATGATCTCCGGGTGGATGCAGGCGCTTTCCAGCCTGCCTTCCAGCTCCCGGGAGGCAATAAAGTAGTCGATGCGCCACCCCACGTTCTTTTCCCGGGCGTGGAACATGTAGCTCCACCAGGAGTAGGCGCCGGTTTCCTCCGGATGGAAATAGCGGAAGGTATCCACAAAGCCGCTTTCCAGCAGGGCGTCCATTTTGCCCCTCTCCTGGGGAGTGAAGCCTGCGTTGTTCATGTTACTCTTGGGGTTCTTCAAGTCGATCTCTTTATGGGCCACATTCAGGTCGCCGCAGAAGATCACCGGCTTGTCCAGGCCTTTCAGGTAGGCCAGGAAGTCGTCCTCCCACTGCATGCGGTAGTCCAGCCGGGTCAGCTCCCGCTGGGCGTTGGGGGTATACACGGTGATGAGATAAAAATCCCCCATGTCCAGGGTGATCACCCGGCCCTCGTGGTCGTGCTCTTCCACGCCGATGCCGTAGCGCACAGAGAGGGGCTCCTGCCTGGTGAAGATGGCCGTGCCGGAGTACCCCTTCTTTTCCGCATAATTCCAGTATTGATGATACCCGGGCAGGTCCATCTCGATCTGCCCCTGCTGGAGCTTGGTCTCCTGCAGGCAGAAAACATCCGCATCCAGGGCCGCAAAGCTATCCATAAAGCCTTTGCCCATCACGGCCCTCAGGCCATTGACATTCCACGAGATCAGCCGCATATCCATGCCTCCTTCGCCCCGAGCCCTGCTTGGGGTGCCCCCAGTATAGCACACTTTCCCCTGCTGCAAAAGTCCCTCAAAAAAATCTGAAAATACCGCTTGACAAACTGCGCATCCTCTGCTAGAATATATTTCGTTGTCAGGCGATGCCTGCGGCAGATGGTGCTTTGGCTCAGTTGGTAGAGCACATCGTTCACATCGATGGGGTCACTGGTTCGAGTCCAGTAAGCACCACTCAAGCCTCTGTTCCACGCAGAGGCTTTCATACGGGGCATTAGCGCAGCTGGTAGCGCACAACACTGGCAGTGTTGGGGTCAGCGGTTCGAATCCGCTATGCTCCACGGAAACGCTGAATTCGCAGGAGTTCAGCGTTTTTTCTTTGCATAACGGTATACGCGCACATTCCAACGCACGCGGGAACCCCGCAAGTCATTGAGGAACAACAACTTGCGGGGCTTTTCTGCGCACATTTCTGCGCA
>JAGBBA010000005.1 GCA_017938695.1 Clostridia bacterium
GCCATCCAGGCCGGATGCCGTTTCTTTTTCGGCTACCCCATCACGCCCCAGAACCAGATTCCCGAATACATGAGCAAGCGTATGCCTCAGGTGGGCGGCTGCTTCCTCCAGTCTGAGAGCGAAGTGGCGGCCATCAACATGGTGTACGGTGCCGGTGGTGCCGGTGCCCGCGTCATGACCAGCTCCTCCTCCCCCGGAATCAGCCTCAAGCAGGAGGGCATCAGCTACATCGTCGGCGCGGAAGTGCCCTGCGTCATCGTTAACATGGTGCGCGGCGGCCCCGGTCTGGGCAGCATCCAGCCCGCCCAGAGCGACTACTATCAGGCCACCCGTGGCGGCGGCCATGGCGACTACCGCATGCCCGTGCTGGCTCCCGGCTCCGTGCAGGAAGCCGTTACCCTGACTCAGGATGCCTTCGATCTGGCGGACCGTTACCGCACCCCTGTCATGGTGCTGGGCGACGGCCTCATCGGCCAGATGATGGAGCCTGTGGACATGGATCAGGCTGCCAATCGCGCTCCCGCTGAGGATCTGCAGGAGAAGACCTGGGCTGCCACCGGCCACAAGGCCACCGAGGAAGCCCCCCGGGCCATCATCAACAGCCTGTACATCGACCCCGTGGTGCTGGAGCAGCACTGCCTGAAGCTGCAGGCCAAGTATGACGCCATCGAAGCCGCCGAATGCCGCTGGCAGGAGGAAATGGTGGAAGATGCCGAGATCGTCATCGTAGCCTACGGCACCACCGCCCGCATCGCCCGCAGCGCCATGCGCAAGTGCCGCGAAAAGGGCATCAAGGTGGGTATGATCCGTCCCATCACCCTGTGGCCTTTCCCGGAGGCTGCCATCCGCGCCACCATGAAGACCGCCAAAAAGTTCCTCTGCGTGGAAATGAGCACCGGTCAGATGATCGACGATGTGCGTCTGGCTGTGGAAGGCCAGCGTCCCGTGGAGTTCTACGGCCGCACCGGCGGCATGGTGCCCACCGTGGGCGAAATCGTGGAGAAGCTGGAAAGCATGTACGATGGCCCCAGCGCCGTGGAGCAGCTCATTAACCAGACCAGCTCCGTGCTGGATCAGGCTGCCACCGCTGCACAGGAGACCTTCTCCGGCCTCGGCCAGAAGATCGAAGCCAAGGTGAACGATCCTGCTTTCATCGAAAAGACTGAAGCCCTCAAGCAGAAGACCGGCGAGCTGGCCGGCAAGGCTTTCGACGGTCTGGCCAAGGGTGCCACCCTGCTGGGTGATATTGGCTCCAAGGCCTTTGGTGCCCTGTCCGATCTCATCGGCGGCGGCAAGAACGATCAGAACAACGATAAGGAGGGCAACGAATAATGGCTGTTGTGTTCAAGAAAACCGGCATGCTCACCGACAAGCCCTTCCACTACTGCCCCGGCTGCACCCACGGCATCATCCACCGTCTGGTGGCCGAGGTGCTGGAAGAGCTGGGCATCGGCGAGACTGCCATCGGCGTTGCGCCTGTTGGCTGCGCTGTATTTGCCTACGATTACTTCAATTGCGATATGATGGAAGCCGCTCACGGCCGCGCTCCCGCTGTGGCCACCGGCATCAAGCGCGTCCAGCCTGACAAGGCCGTCTTCACCTATCAGGGCGACGGCGACCTGGCCAGCATCGGCGCTGCCGAGATCGTTCACGCTGCCACCCGCGGCGAGAAGATCACCGTTATCTTCGTCAACAATGCCATCTACGGCATGACCGGCGGCCAGATGGCCCCCACCACTCTGCCCGGTCAGGTGACCACCACCAGCCCCTATGGCCGTGATACCAACCATTGCGGCTTCCCCGTCCGCGTCAGCGAGATGCTCTCCACCCTGAACGGCCCCGCCTACATCGAGCGCGTCAGCGTCCACGATGTGCCCAACATCAAGAAGGCCAAAGCTGCCATCAAGAAAGCCTTCACCCTCCAGATGGAAGGCAAGGGCTTCACGCTGGTGGAAGTCATCTCCTCCTGCCCCACCAACTGGGGCAAGACCCCCAAGGAAGCCCTGGAGTGGGTCAAGAGCGACATGCTGCCCGCCTATCCCCTCGGCGTGTATAAGGACATCACCGCAGGAGGCGACGAATAATGGAAAAGCAATTTTTGATCGCTGGTTTCGGCGGACAGGGCGTTTTGCTCATCGGTCAGCTGATCGCCAAAGCCGCCATGCGTGAAGAATACGAAGTCAGCTGGATGCCCAGCTACGGCCCCGAAATGCGCGGCGGCGAAGCCAACTGCGCCGTGGTGGTCAGTGATGAAGAGATCGGCAGCCCGCTGGTCACTGAGCCCCCGGTGCTGGTGGCCATGAACAAGCCCAGCCTCACCAAGTTCATGCCCAAGATGGCTCCCGGCGGCATCCTGCTCTACAATGCCTCCCTCATCGAGGATGTGGAGCTCCGTGACGACGTGACCGTCATTCCCGTACCCTGCAACCAGATCGCCGAAGAACTGGGCAACCAGCGCACTGCCAACATGGTCATGCTGGGTGCCATCCTTGGCGCCACCCAGTTTGTCGCCGCAGACACCCTCAAGGAAACCCTCCGCGAGTGGCTGGGCGAGAAGCGCGCCGCCATGCTGGACATCAACTGGCAGGCCATCGAGCGCGGTATGGCACTGAATGCGTAAGGAATAACGCGACCAGACAAACCATCATCCAAAAATAGCCGGGATCCCTGCGCGGGATTCCCGGTTTTTTTCTATGGTGCAAAAAAGCACCGTCCGCATTCCACGGACGGTGCTTTTGCTTACTTGCCTTCTGCGGCGATCATATTGATCAAACCACCAAACAGGATCATCTTGCGCTGGCGGTCGGTCAGCTCCAGCTTCATCATGGCGGTGAAGCCCTTGGTCTTGTTCTCCACGGGGATCTCGGTAGCGCCGCTTTCCACCAGCTGGCGGATACCGGGCAGGGCGATGCTGTCCTGCTGGTCGAAACGGTCATAATCCGCTTCATTGACGAACACCAGGGGCAGGATGCCGTTGTTGATCAGATTGGCCTGATGGATGCGGGCAAAGCCCTTGGCCAGCACGCCGCGGATCTTCAGGTACAGGGGCACCAGAGCAGCGTGCTCACGGCTGGAACCCTGACCATAGTTCTGACCAGCCAGCAGGAAGCCGCCGCCGGCAGCCTTGGCACGGGCCGGGAAGGTGGCATCCACAGGAGCCAGACAGTGCTCGCTCAGCTTCGGAATGTTGCTGCGGAAGGGCAGCAGAGAGCTGTCGCTGGGCATGATGTGGTCGGTGGTGATGTTATCTTCCATCTTCAGCAGCACGTCGCCGGAAAGGTCGTCAGCCAGCGCGTCGGCCTGGGGGAAGGGCTTGATGTTGGGGCCACGGACGACCTCCACATCGGCGGCATCCTCAGCGGAAGCCGGAGGAATGATCAGGTTGTCGCAGTAGTCGAACAGATCGGGCATCTCCACATTCAGGTCTGCATCGGTGTCCCGGGGATCAGCCAGATAGCCGGTGAGGGCGGTCATAGCGGCGGTTTCGCAGCTGACCAGATAGATACCCGCGCTCTTGGTGCCGCTGCGGCCGAAGAAGTTGCGGTTGTTGGTGCGGACGCTGACGGCGTTGGTGCTGGGGCTCTGGCCCATGCCGATGCAGAAACCGCAAGCGGTTTCGGTGATGCGGGCGCCCGCCTGAATCATATCGTGGAGCGCGCCGTTCTGGCTGAGCATGGCCAGCACCTGACGGCTGCCGGGAGCGATGACCAGCGATACATCGGGATGCACGGTCTTGCCCTTCAAAATGGCGGCCACGCGCATCATATCCTGATAGCTGGAGTTGGTGCAGGAACCGATGCACACCTGATCCACCTTGATCTGGCCCGCTTCCTTGACGGACTTCACGTTGTCGGGCATATGGGGCAAGGCCACCATGGGCTCCAGCGCGGACAGGTCGATCTCCACAGTCTCATCGTATTCCGCGTCAGCATCAGCGGTCAGGGGCATGAAGTCCTCTTCGCGGCCCTGAGCCTTGAGGAACTGACGGGTCACTTCATCGCTGGGGAACACGGAGGTGGTAGCACCCAACTCCGCGCCCATGTTGGTGATGGTAGCGCGTTCCGGGATGGACAGGTTGGCAACACCGGGGCCGGTGTATTCCATCACCTTGCCCACGCCGCCCTTGACGCTGAGGCGGCGCAGCAGCTCAAGGATCACATCCTTGGCGGCAACACCGCGCTGCAGGCTGCCGGTGAGGCGTACATTCACCACGCCGGGGCAGCTGAGGTAATACGCGCCGCCGCCCATGGCCACGGCCACATCAAGGCCGCCAGCGCCGATGGCGATCATGCCCAGCGCGCCGCCGGTGGGGGTGTGGCTGTCGCTGCCCAGCAGAGTCTTACCGGGCTTGCCGATGCGCTCCAGCTGCACCTGATGGCAGATGCCGTTGCCGGGCTTGGACAGGTACACGCCGTGCTTCTTGGTCACGGTGGCGATGTACTTGTGGTCGTCGGCGTTTTCAAAGCCGGTCTGCAGGGTATTGTGGTCGATATAGGCGATGCTCTTCTCGGTCTTGACCCGGGGGATGCCCATGGCCTCAAACTGCAAATACGCCATGGTGCCGGTGGAGTCCTGGGTCAGGGTCTGGTCGATGCGGATGGAGATTTCCGTGCCGCGCTTCAGCTCGCCGCTTACCAGATGGGCCGAGAGGATCTTCTGCGTTACGTTCATGTTCTGCCTCCAATGATTTGATACTGCCGCCCCAGCAGCATTTGGCTGCCTTCAGGCGGGGTCTTGCATATGGAATGTGCAGGGGATAACGGCAAGCCATGTCTTGTCTTATTGCCCCAGCGGTATCCAGTATACGTTTGTACTGCGATTGTTTCAATGGATACAGAAGAAAAAGTGCAGGACAAGAACATGGGGAAATACAAGGAAAGTACAGGGGTTGCGGGTTCGGAGGCAGCTCTGCCCGCAGGTGCTGTTCACCTGTGCGAAACCATTCATATTCATGCTGAATGCCTGGGAAACAAAACGCTGTTTTCATCTGTTGGTCGCTCCCCTGTTGGCTCACCCCTGCAGGCAACTGCGCTGCCTGTTGTGTACCTTGCAGAAAACAACATTCCTGCATTATCTGTACTTTACCAGTGAAACGAACAGCGGGCATAGCAGTGCCGCTGCGATGGTGGAACGACAGAGCCGTAGGCTGGCAAAACGAAGCCGTGATGATGGGAGGATTCTTAAGGAACAATTTATCCGACAAGAAAAAGGCGAGCATCCGGTAACGTACCGGGTGCTCGTTTCCCTATGTGGTAGAAAACCGCAATGCACGGATATAGTGCGTATAATTGCGCCCTCTCACTGCAA
>JAGBBA010000023.1 GCA_017938695.1 Clostridia bacterium
GACGAACGTCCCTGGTGGGGGAGTCCAGAGGGGGCAACGCCCCCTCTGGCGGGTTGTTAGGGCAGAGCCCTGACCGGGGTGGAGGGGCAGTGCCCCTCCCACTCGGGGGGATTGGTGGAGTCGCGGCCGGTGTAGCACTCGGGGTAGAGGCCGGCGGTGGAATGGGGCTCGGCACCGGCGTAGAGGTGGGACACGTCGCCGAACTGGACGCAGCGGAAGATGACTTCGCCCTTGACGCGCTCCTCGGTGATCATGGTGGTGACGGAGGAGGGCTGGGCGCAGAAGCCCTGCCACATGTTCAGGGGCGAAATGCCGGTGAGGTGGGCTACCATGGCCGCCATGATGGCGAAGTGGCAGAACAGAACGATGGTGTCCGGCTGGTTGTTGTCGCAGCGGTAGATGCCGCCGTCCCGGTGATAGCCGTGGCGCGCCAGGAGGGCATCCAGACCCTGCTGGGTCTCCTGCCAGATCTGGGCCGTGTCGCCGCCCTGCACCAGATCGGCCTCTGTCCAGTGGTCAAAGTCGCGCAGGACGGGCTGCGCCTGCCACAAACGGGGCTTGAAATCCCAGGGAATGCGGCTGGCACCGGTCTCAGTGTCGGCGCAGTGGCCGCGGAACTCCGCCAGCCAGGGCAGGGTCTCGGCGGTGCGGCCCAGCTTGTCCAGGGTGTAGGCAGCGGTGGCCTGAGCGCGGCCCAGGGGCGACACATAGAAGGCACTCACGTCTTCCAGCTTGCACAGGCGGCGGGAGAGCAGCTCCGCTTCCCAGCGGCCCTTTTCAGTGAGGGAATCAACGGCGTAGTCGGGTTCAGCATGGCGGACAAAAACCAGTTTCATGAGGGACGACCTCCTTCGTCGGCGTGGTCGAACTGGGCTTGGTACAATTCATAATAGGCACCGCGCTTGTCCAGCAGCTGCTGGTGGGTGCCGCTTTCCACCAGGCGGCCCTTGTCCATGACCATGATGCGGTCGGCACCGGTGATGGTGGAGAGCCGGTGGGCAATGACAAAGCAGGTGCGGCCGCGCATCAACTCCAGCATGGCGTCCTGGATGAGCAGCTCCGTCTGGGTATCCACGTTGGAGGTGGCTTCGTCCAGAATGAGCATGGAGGAATCCATCAACATGGCGCGGGCGATGGTCATCAGCTGCTTCTGCCCCTTGGAGATGCTGTTTCCGCTGTCGGTGACGATGGTGTCGTAGCCGTTGGGCAGGGACTCGATCATGGGGTGGATGTGGGCAGCCTTGGCAGCAGCAATGACTTCCTCGCGGGTGGCGTCGGGGCGGCCATAGGCGATGTTGTCGTACACGGTGCCGTCGAACAGCCAGGTGTCCTGCAAAACCATGGTGAACTGGCCGCGCAGGCTGTCGCGCTGAAGGGTGCGCACGTCGTGCCCGTCGATGAGCACCGCGCCGGAGGTCACGTCGTAGAAGCGCATGAGCAGGTTGATCAGCGTGGTCTTGCCGCAGCCGGTTTCACCCACGATGGCGATGACCTCGCCGGGCTTGGCCTCAAAGTCGATGTGGTGGAGAACGGTCACATCCTCGGTGTAGCCGAAGGACACATCCCGGAAGGCCACATGGCCGGTGCAGTCGGTAAGGGCCACGGCATCAGGGGCGTCGGCAGGCTCGGGGTCCAGATCCAGCAGGGTCAGGACGCGCTCGGCAGCAGCCAGGGAGGACTGCAGCTCACTGATGATGTTGGCAAACTCGTTGATGGGGCCGGAGAACTTGCGGGAGTAGAGCACAAAGCTGCTCACGCCGCCCAGGGTGATGCCGCCTGCAATGTAGAGCAGCGACCCCAGGATGCTCACCGCGGCCATGGACAGATTGTTGATCAGGTTCACGGTGGGGCCGGTGACGCAGGCGGTGTGGTCGGCATGCCAGTTGGCATGGACGGCACTTTCGTTCCGCTGGGCGAAGCGGCGGTTGAACTCATCCTCCTGGTGATAGGCGGCGATGGTCTTCATGCCGGAAACGGCTTCCTCGGAAAAGCCGTTGAGTTGGCCCAGCTGCTTGGAACGCTCCCGGAACAGGGGACGCACTACCTTGGAGCGGTACCGGGTGAACAAAACCGACATGGGTATGGTGAAAGCGAAGATGATCAGCAGCGCGGGAGAGATGGTGCACATCATGGTAAAGCTGCCGATCACGGTGATCAGGCTGGTGAGGATCTGCGTCAGGTCGGTGGAGAGGGATGCGCCCACGGTATCCACATCGTAGGAAAGGACGGAGATCACGTCGCCGGTTTGGTGGGTGTCGAAGAAGCTGATGGGCAGCCGGGTCAGGTGGTTGAACAGGTCGCTGCGCATCTTTTTGACCACGTTGCGGCTCATGCGGATCATCATGGCTGAGAGCACCCAGCTGAGCAGCGATGAAGCAAGGGCCAGGACGATCATCCAGATCACATAGCGGATGACCACGGGGAAATCCACCGCGCCGGGGATGATGGCATCAATGGCCGCGCCGGATAGCTTGGGCGACAGGAGGCCCAGCAGGTTGCCCAAAACGCTCAGGAGCGAAGCGGTGATGATGATCCAGCGGTCGCGGGATAGGTATTTCCACAGGCGGCGAAGCACCTGGGTGGCTTTGGCCTTGGGACGGGCAGTGGCGGTGGAGTGACGGCCTCGATTGTTCATCACAGGGCATCACCTCCCAGCTGCAGAAGGCATAACTGCCGGTACATGGGGCAGCTTTGCACCAGTTCGTCGTGCTTGCCCTGGCCGATGATGCGGCCCTTGTCCATCACCAGAATGTGGTCGGCGGCCATCACGGCGGACACGCGCTGGGCCACCAGGATGGTGGTAGCCTCGCCGTGGCGGTCGCGCAGGGCGCGGCGAAGCTCCCGGTCGGTGCGGAAGTCCAGGGCGGAGGAACAGTCGTCCAGGAGCAGCAGCCGAGGGTCAGCTGCCAGGGAACGGGCGATGAGCACGCGCTGCTGCTGGCCGCCGGAAAGGTTGCGGCCCTTCACGTTCAGCATGAAATCCAGACCGCCCTCCTTTTCATGGACGAAGCCTGCCTGGGCGCAATCCACGGCGGAAAGCATGGCGTCCTCCTGCACATCGCGGCCAAAGCGGATGTTCTCGCGGATGGAATCGGCCATGAGGAAATCGTTCTGGAACACCACGCCCACACGGGTGTAGAGCTCCTCCGGGGTCAGGGAAGACAGGGGGCGGCCTTCCAGCAGAATCTCGCCACCGTCGGGGTCATACTGGCGCAGGAGCAGCTTCAGCAGCGTGCTCTTGCCGGAGCCGGTGGGGCCGATGATGCCCAGGGTCTCGCCATGGCGCAGGGAGAAGGTGATGTCCTGCACGTTGTCGGTGGTCTTGTTATAGGAAAACCGCACGTTGCGGAAGGTCACATGGGCGTTATCGGGCTGGACGGGGGCATCCTGCCGGGGTAGGTCTTCCTCCATGGCCAGGATGTCGCCGATGCGGCGTGCGCTGGCACTGCCCTTGGAGTACATCACAAACAGACGGGAGATCATCAATAGAGAATTGAGGATGATGGTGAAGTAGCTCAGGAATGCGATGATGGTGCCGGGCTGGGTCAAGCCCTGGTGCACACGCCATGCGCCCACCAGCACCACCACGGCCAGGCCGGTGTTCAGCACAAAGTTCACAATGGGGCTCACGGCGGCCATGGTCAGATCGGCGGTGCGCTGACGCTGGGCCAGGTCTTCGTTCACATCGGCGAAGGCGTTCTGCTCCCATTCCGTGCGGGAAAGGGCGCGGATCACCCTGGCACCAGCCATGTTTTCCTGAATTTTGCGCACCATGTTATCCTGTCCCTGCTGCACCCGTGTGAACAGCGGCACACCCTTTTTGCTGGAAATAATAATGGTGATGGCCAAAAGCGGCAGGGTGCAGATCAGCACCAGGGTCAGGGCAGCATCCAGGGACAGGGCCACCACGATGCCGCCCAGCAGCATGATGGGGGCGCGCACGCCCAGCCGCTGCATACGGTCCACCATGTTGTGCACGTTGTAGGTATCGCTGGTGAGCCGGGAAACCAGCGAGGCGTCGGTGACCGCATCCCGCTGGGCGGCGGACAGGTCGGTGATGCGGCGGAAAAGATCCCGGCGCAGGTTCAGGGTGAACTTGCGGGAAATGTTGGTGGACATGCGGTTGGCGCACACATTGCCCAGCCAGGCCAGCGCGGCGCACAAAAGCATCAGCGCACCGGTGGTCCACACGCCGCGCATGTTGCCGGTGGGGGCATACTCGTCCAGGATGATGGACAGCATGCCGGGCAGAAGCAGCTCCACAATGGTGCCGCCCAGCTTCACCAGCAGCTGAAAGCTCATGCGGCCCAGGTAGGGCTTCAGGTATCGTCCGATGGTGCGCAAGTGCACATGCCTCCCTTCACATAGGCTTCAGCCCGGTCGGCAACGCGGCGCATCATGGTCAGCAGCTGCTCCTTTTCCTCGGGGGTGAAATCCGCGGTAAGGTAGTCGCTCCAGCCGAAAAGCACATGGAACAGGCGATCGTGCAAGGCGTAGGCCTTTTCGGTGGGGTATACCAGCAGGATGCGGCGATCCTCGGTGGATGGCTCGCGGCGCACATAGCCCTGCTTTTCCAGGCAGCACAGCTGCCTTGTGACGCTGCTCTTGTTCACATGCAGGTAGCGGGCCAGTTCCTCCTGGGAGATGCCGGGCATGCGGTACAGGGCCACCAGATAAGGCGTCTGGCAGCCGTTGAGGCCGGTGTCGGCCAGCTCCTTTTCGCGGTAGAGCATGGCGCAGCGGTAGGTAACGGAGATCTGTCGCATGAAAGCGTGCATGGGATCAGTCCTTGTCTATATCAAATCGTTGCAAACGCAACTTTCATTATATAAGAAAAATTCGCAGTCTGTCAACCTGCGGAGGGCGGCGGATGGTTACAGTTGTTCATCAAACAGGCTCAACTGCCGGGGCTGATGCTGCAGCATGCCGGCGTTGATGTCCCGGAACCGCCAGGCAAGGCCCAGACGGGTGCACTCCTGCTTGAAAACTTCATACAAATGGGCGGCATTGGGGGAACCACACTCGTAGGCGTTGCCGAAGGTGGCCAGGTACTTGGCGCGGACGCCGGGAAACTCCCGTTCCAGGGCCTGGAAGTAGTATTCCCGGTTGCCGGAGCGCAGCGTCATGCCGAAGAAGCACACCACGAACTTCGCACCGGCTTCTGCTGCCTTGCGCACAACGCCCAGGATGTTCTCTTCCGTGTCGGTGATGAAGGGCAGCACGGGGTTCAGCCACACACCGGCGTAGATGCCTGCATCGGTCAGGCGGCGCAGAGCTGCAAACCGCTCGGAGGAGGGGGACACATCCGGCTCGATGCGCTGGCACAGGCTGTCATCGGCGCAGGTGACGGTGAGCTGCACGCGCACTGGTGCGCGGCGGGCCACATCGGCCAGGAGGTCAGCGTCCCGGGCGCACAGGGCAGACTTGGTGGTGTAGGCTGCACCGAAGCCGTAGCGGCGGATCAGCTCCAGCGCGCCACGGGTGAGTCGGAGCTCTTCCTCCAAGGGGTTGTAGGGGTCGCTCATGGCCCCCATGGTGATGATGCCCGGCTTGCGCTTGGCGCGGAGCTCGCTTTCCAGCAGGGAAAGGGCGTTTTCCTTGGGGCGCACGGTGTCGAAACGGTCCAGGTGATAGCACAGCGAACGGGAGTCGCAGTAGATACACCCGTGGCAGCAGCCCCGGTACAGGTTCATGTTCCAGTTGGCGTAAAAGAAATCATCCATGCCCACGTGGATGGGGGTCAAAAGCTGCTTGGCCTGGGCGTACTCCATGCTATCACCTCCTGGATCTATTGTAATAGGCGAATATATATTCGTCAAGACGAACGTGAAAATATGTTCGTTGGGTATGACGCTTGATTATTCCCCCGGTGATGGAGTATAATAACATGTGAATCTTTTCAGAAAAGAGTGAAACGCATGCAGATTCCCCACATCAAGGATTATCAAGGCAAGCGTATCCATATGATCGGCATCGGCGGCTCCAGCATGTCTGGCCTGGCGCAGATGCTGGTAAGCAAGGGCTATCAGGTGTCCGGTTCTGACCGCAGCGAAGGCTATCTCATTGGCGACGTTCGCGCGGCCGGGGCAAAGGTGTATATCGGCCACGCGGCGGAGAACGTCCACGGTGCTGATCTGGTGGTGTACACCGGTGCGGCGGCGGCGGACAACCCTGAGCGCGTGGAAGCGGAGCGGCTGGGTATCCCCAGCATGGAGCGCAGCGTGCTGCTGGGTCAGCTGATGGAGGGTTTCCCCCAGGCGGTGGGTATCTGCGGTGCCCACGGCAAAACCACGGCCACCTCGATGCTCTCCCAGATCCTGGTGGAGTGCGGCCTGGACCCCAGCGTGCACATCGGCGGTAAGCTGGACGCCATCGGCGGCAGCACCCGCATCGGCAAGGGTGAGGCATTCCTGGCCGAAGCCTGCGAATTCCGCCGCAGCTTTTTGCAGATGCGCCCCACCATGGCGGTGGTGCTGAACATCGATGCCGACCACCTGGACTGCTACAAGGACATTGACGAGATCGAAGAAACCTTCGGCCAGTTTCTGCAGCTTTTGCCGGAAAACGGCCTGGCCATCGGCAAGGGCACGGACGAGCGCATCATGCGGCAGATGCGCAAGCTGCACTGCAAGGTGGAGACCTTCGGCATGACGGAAGACTGCGACTGGCATCCTGCCAACCTGCAGGAGGACGAGCGCGGCTATGCGTTCTTCGATCTGTGCCACCAGGGCGATGTGGTGGGCCATGTGCGCATGGAGGTGCCCGGCGACTTCAATGTGGAGAATGCCCTGGGTGCCCTGGCGGCGGCCCATGCCCTGGGTGCGGATATGGCAAAGGCCTGCGAGAGCATTTCCCATTTCCACGGTGCGCACCGCCGGTTTGAATTGACCGACACCATCGACGGCGTGGAGGTGTTCCACGACTACGGCCATAACCCCACGGAAATGCGCAACGCTGTGGCCGTGGCCCGCAAACGCTGCAAGGGCCGCCTGTTCGCGGTGATGCAGCCCCACACCTTCTCCCGGGTGAAGAGCCTGTTTAACGAGTATCTCACCTGCACGGAGCTGGCGGATATCACCGTGGTTACCGACATCTGCGCCGCCCGCGAGAAGGACCCGGGGGACATCAACTCCGGCATGCTGGTGGAGGGCATGAAGGCCCACGGCGTGAATGCGGTGTGGACCCCCACTTTCGACGACACGGAGGCCTACCTCCGCGCCCACTGGCAGCCCGGCGACCTGGCTATCACCATGGGCTGCGGCGATATCAACATGCTTAACGCGCAGATTCATCAGCACGAATTGGACAAGAAGGCCTGACGCTGACCGGCTCTCTACTTTCCGTAGGTAGGCAAAAGCGGCTGGATCGCTTATGATACCTGCCGAGGAGGTATGATAGCATGAACCAGTATGTGACAGGCGCGATGATCCGCGAACTGCGGGAGCAAAGGCGCATGACCCAGGCGGAGCTGGCCGAGCGGCTCTTCGTTTCGGACAAGACTGTTTCCAAGTGGGAGAACGGCAAGGGGTATCCCGACATCTCCCTGCTGGAGCCCATCGCCGAGGTGTTCGGCGTATCTGTAACGGAGCTTTTGAGCGGCAAGGCCGTCAGCAATGTGAACGTGGCGGCTAATATGCTGCGCTCCAAATTCTATGTGTGCCCGGTGTGCGGCAATGTGCTGCACAGCATGGGGGAAATGGTGATCAGCTGCCACGGGGTGCAATTGGCCCCGGCCCAGGCGGAGGAAACCGACGAACGCCACACAATCTCCATCGAGGCCGTGGAGGACGAGTATTATGTGCGCATTGACCACGACATGAGCAAGGCGCACTACATCTCCTTTGTGGCGGCGGTGTCCCCGGACAGGGTGCAGATGGTGAAGCTTTACCCGGAGGGCAATGCCGAGGCGCGGTTTCAAATGAGGGGCGTTCAGCAGATCGCCTTTTACTGCAACCGGGACGGGCTGTTTTCCGTCAGGGTGAACAAGACAATGAAAAAGTGAAATGTGACCGCATGCCGGAGAAATGCCGGGCATGCGGTTTTTTGCTGGCGAAGGCTTCGTTCTGTGCGCGGAACGAGAAGCATACCTTCCACCGGGAGGTGTGCCCATGAAAAAAGCAGGACGGGGCATGGCGGAGCTGTGCGGCGCGGTGATCGGGGCCGGGTTTGCATCGGGCAGGGAGCTGGCGGCGTTCTTTGCGCGCTTTGGCCCGTGGAGCTGGGCCGGGGTGGCGGTGAGCGCGGCACTGATGGGCATCCTCTGCCTGGAGGTGATGCGCCGCCCGGGCATCGCCGGCATGCCGGAAGCATGGCAGGGGCGGTTCATGGGCAGGGTATGGCAGGGGCTTTTTGGCTGCCTGCTGGCGGTGACTGGCGGAGCCATGCTGGCCGGGGGCGGCGAGGTGGCCGCGCTGATGCTGCCCTTGCACGGTTCCAGGGAGATCGGGCTGATCATCATGCTGGCGGCAGGGTGGATGCTTGCGCGGGGGGAATCCGCCTGGCTGGCAGCGGTGAGCCGGGGGCTGATCCTGTGCCTGATCGCCATGATCGCAGCCGGATTGTGGCTGCCGCCTCAGCCGGGTGTGGTATTGCAGGACGGCAATTGGGAAGCGGTGCTCCAGGGCCTGTGCTACGGGGGATTCAACATGGCTCTTGCAGCTCCGGTGGCTGCCATGACCGGCAGCCGTATGAACTGCCGGGAACAGACCCGGTGCGCTGCCGGGTTTGCGGCGATGATCACGCTGCTGCTGGCCTGCGGTAACGGCGTGCTGCTGCGGCACGCTGCGCTGCTGGGGGAGAGCCTGCCCTTTGTGCAGCTGCTGGCCGGTTTGGGCCCGATGGGCTACGGGCTGTGCGGCGCGGCGCTGTACCTGGCGGCACTGACCACGTTGACGGCGTGTTTGCAGGGGTTGCATGCCATCCGCCCTGCGCATATGGGTGTGATGGCGGCTGGCATCGTGCTGCTTTCCATGGCCGGGCTGGAGGGCATCGTCGGGCGTGTGTATCCGGTGCTGGGCGGCGGATGCGTGCTGCTGCTGATCGCCGCGCAGGCAGTGAAACGAACAAAAACGTGAATTGCGCGCTTCGGGCTTTTCTTTTGGCGGCCAACTATGGTATAATATAAAATCATGCAGTCGCAGAGACATCTCTGCGGCCAAGCAGAGAGGCGAAACTGGCATGAATGTGCGGCATCAGCAGCGCACGGTGGATCTGGCCGTGCTGCGCAAGAACGTGAGGCTGATCAAGGAATCCCTGCCTGAAGGAACGCGCCTGATGGCGGTGGTCAAGGCGGACGCCTACGGCCACGGCATGGTACACGTTGCCCGGGAAGCCCTGCGTGCAGGTGCGTCCCACCTGGCGGTGGCCATGGTGGAGGAAGGCGTGGGCATGCGCGAAGCCGGGATCACAGCACCGGTGCTGGTGCTGGGCGCGACCTCCTATGAAGAAGCACTGCTGGGGGTTCAGCATGGCCTGACCCTGACGGTGTGCGACCCAGCCATGGTGCAGGCGGTGGAAAAGGCTGCCTGTGCGGCGGACAAGCAGGGGCAAGTGCACCTGAAAATCGACTCCGGCATGAGCCGCATCGGTGCACGGACGGAAAACGAGGTGCAGGCGGTGCTGCGTACACTGGCAGACTGCCCCCATGTGACGCTGACGGGCACCTTCACCCACTTTGCCGATGCTGACGGTGACAACATGGCCTTTACCTACCAGCAGCTGGAACGCTTCAAGCAGCTGACGAACTGCCTGCCGGAGGGTATCCTGCGGCACTGCGCCAATTCGGCGGCCATTCATCGGGTGCCTGAGGCGGCCATGGATATGGTTCGGGCGGGTATCTCCATGTACGGCTATCCGCCGGTGGAAACGGATATGCCCCTGGAGCCCTTTATGGACTGGCGTACCAAGGTGACCTATGTCAAGGAAATCCAGCCTGGGGACACGGTGAGCTATGGCCGCACCTTTGCGGCGGACAAGCCCATGCGCGTGGCTACCATGGCCTGCGGCTATGGCGACGGCTACCACCGGGCGGCTTCGGGCAAGGCGGAAGTCATCATCCGGGGCAAACGGGCCAAAGTGCTGGGCCGCATCTGCATGGATCAGATGATGGCGGACGTGACGGACATCCCCGGTGTTGTGCCTGGCGATACGGTGACCCTGATGGGCCGCGACGGCGATGCGCGCATCACGGCAGAGGATATCGCGGCGTGGGCAGGCACCATCAGCTATGAGGTGCTGCTGGCCGCCACGGGCCGCGTGCCCAGGGAGTGGATCCATGCCGGTGAATGAGCAGAAGGCAGCGGTCCGCCGGGCTGTGAGAGCATCGTTTGACGAGGCAAAGCGGCAGCAGGAAAGCCGCCTGATCTGCCAACATGTGCTGGCGTGGGAGCCATACCAAAGGGCGCAGGTCGTGGGCGGCTATATGCCCATGAAGCACGAGGCGGATATCCTGCCCGTTTTGCAGCATGCGCTGGAAAGCGGCAAAACCCTGGTGCTGCCCCGGTGCGGCCAAGCACCGCAGATGACCTTTCACCAGGTGAAGTGCCTGGACGAACTGGTGCGGGGCAGCTTTGGCCTGCTGGAACCCAGTGAGGATGCGCCTGTGGTGCCGACGGACAGGATCGACCTGCTGCTGACGCCCCTGGAAGGCATCACCCGGGACGGACTCCGCCTGGGCAAGGGCGGCGGCTATTATGACTGCCTGCTGGCCAAGGGGCAGATCGCCACGCTGGGGATCGTGCTTTCCTGGCAGTGGGCGGAGAAGCTGCCACGGGAAACGTGGGATCAACCGCTGTATGCTGCGGCGGATCAGCAGGGGATACACTTATTCTGAATGAAATGGAAGATAGCGAAGGAAAGCTTATTGTTCGAAAGGACTGTGTGAAGCATATGCAACAGAAAAAGAAAACCAAGAAGCCGATGAAGCCTGTGACCAAGCCGTTCCTGCGGGGCAAGGCAGTAGACGGGAGCACCGTCAAGAGCATGATCCTGTTCTTTCTGGCCATGCTGGTGATGGCGGTGGGCAACCTGTTTTTGAGCACGCTGCTTTTGTGGGATAACATGTGGCTGCGCATCATTTTCAACGGCATGATGCTGCTGGTGATCTATGCGCTGTTCTTCCAGGGCGGCGCGACCAAGGGCACCATTGCCGTCAACCAGGGCGAGATCCTCTACCAGCGAAAGGAAGCTGGCAAGCCGGTGAATCCCAAGGATCTGGCGGCCTGCTATCATCCGCTGAAGGGCTTTATCATCGGCCTTGGGGGCTCCCTGCCCATGCTGGTGTGCGCGTTGATGCTCGCTGCGGTGGCCCAGCGGCAGATGTCCGGCCTGGGCGCACTGCCCGGGTGGATCGGCACCCTGCAGCGTCGGCCTGAGGTGGGTGCGGCCCTGTCCTATTACAATGTGGTCGAACCCATGACGCTGGAGGATGCCCTGCGGGTGATCGTCCGCATGCTGATCATGCCCTTCGTCAACATGGTGGGCACTGCTGACCGCGAGGGGCTGCTCACCCTGGAAAAGCTGAGCATCCTGCCCATGCTGCTGCCTGCGCTGAGCTATGGCATCGGCTATCAGCAGGGCGTGAGCGTGCGCACCCAGGTGCATACCGACATCGCCAAGGGCAAGCGCAAGCGCGCCAAGAAGGAGCGCAAGCAGCGTCAGGCCCGCATGAACAAGGAACCCGAACAGCTGAACTAAGGAGGCACCCCTATGCGCATCATTGCGGGCACGGCCCGGGGACGCACCTTTGAGGCGCCCAAGGGCCTCGACACCAGGCCCACCCTTGACCGCGTGAGGGAGAACCTGTTTAACATCCTGCAGCGAAAAACCTGGGAAGCCCATGTGCTGGACCTGTTTTCCGGCAGCGGTGCCCTGTCCCTGGAGGCACTGAGCCGCGGTGCGGAGAAGGCTGTGCTGGTGGATCATGACCGGGCGGCCCACGCCTGCGAAAAGCAGAATGTGGACAAGCTGGGCTTTCGCGAGCAGACGGTGCTATTGCACATGGACTGGCAGCAGGCGGTGCGCCAATTGCAGGCGGCAGGGGAGAAGTTCGACCTGGTGTTCCTCGATCCGCCCTACGCCATGCGCGATCTCACCGGGGTGATGGCTGCCCTGGTGCCGCTGCTCAACGATGACGCTGTGGTGGTCGTGGAGCATGAGGCCCAGGTGATGCCCTCCACGGCGGACGGGTATGAAATGTACGACAGCCGGAAATACGGCTATGCCGGTGTGAGCTTCTTCCGCAGGGCGGAGGCATAACTCCGGCAGGGAAAGGCATGATAAGATGGAAAAGGTCTGCATCTATCCCGGCAGTTTTGATCCCATGACCCTGGGGCATCTGGATATCATCCAGCGGGCCTGCACGCTTTTTGACAGGGTGATCGTGGCGGTTTTGCACAACCCGGCAAAGAAGGGCTGCTTTACGGTGGAGGAACGCATGGAGATGATCCGCGCCGCCTGTGCCCATTTGCCCCAGGTGGAGGTGGCAGCCTTCGACGGGCTGCTGGTGGATGCGGTAAAGAAGTCCGGGGCCCATGCGGTGGTGCGCGGCCTGCGGGCCATTTCCGACTTTGAATCAGAAAAGACCATGGCGCAGCTGAATGCAGAGCTGCTACCCGGCATGGAAACATTGTTCATGATGACCAAGCCGGAGCACAGCCATGTGTCGTCCTCGGCGGTGAGGGAGATCGCCAGCTTTGGCGGTGATTTCAGCCGGTATGTGCCGGCATGCAATGTGGAAAAAATCCGCAACCATTTTGAATAAACGACCATAAGGGAGGATATCGTGATGGCTATCAATGGCAGCAGTGTGGAACAGTGCCTGGCTCTGATCAACGAACTCGACGACGCGGTGGAAAATGCCCGCAAGACCCTGATCAACGCAGAGGCCTGCGTGATCAACCGCAAGTATTTGCAGGATCACCTGGAAATGTTGAAGGGGCTTCTGCCCGATGCCCTGGAGCAGGCGGAGAGCATCATCAAGGAGGACGCGGCCATCCGCGCCCAGACGGCCCAGGATTGCAGCGAAGCCCTGACCAACGCCCAGAACCGCGCCAAGCAGATGATCGCCGACGCGCAGAACCAGGTGGCCCAGGCCCAGAATGAGGTCAAGAAGGCTACGGACGCTGCCCAGCGCACCGTGCAGGAGGCCCAGCAACGCGCCCAGGACGAGGCCAGCCGCATCGTTCAGCAGGCCAACCAGGAGGCCACGGCCATCCACGCCAAGGCCGAACAGGAGCGCAACGAGCTGGTATCCCACGAGAATGTATACCGTGTGGCCACTGTGGAAGCCGAAGAACTGCGCGAAAGCACCCGCAAGGAGCTTTTGCAGATCCGTCAAAACACCTTTGACTATCTGGACAATGTGATGGGCGAGGTGGATCGCTGCCTGTCCAGCCTGTCCAACGATATCCGCATGGAGCGCAACGAACTGAACAATCACCGGTAAAATTCGTTTACGATTGTAACAAATTGAACTTTCTAAGGAATATTCATCGTTCGTTCATACTGCCTTCACAAATGTACGGTACATTGAATATGCGATCAGGAAGGAAGCCACCACCTGACTGAGAGCAATCTCCTTTTTTCCCTGACATTCATAAGAATGTCAACCTCCCTATCCTCCATACAAGCAAAGGCCGCTGGCGTTCACCCGCTGGCGGCCTTTGTGATGCCATGGATTCCCGCGGATGGTCTGCGCATGCCCGGGCATAGTACGTTTGAAGGAATGTACAGGAGTGGATGGCGCATGAAGAAAGTGAAAGCTTCGCTGGCGGTGATGGGCATCACCCTGGCAGCGGTGGGCACGATGGCGGTCGCGGCAGCAGCGCAGGGCAATGCGCCTGCTGAACGGGCCGCACGGGTGGAAACCTGTCAGGTGACCCTGGGGAATGTGGAGCAAGTGCTGGCGGTGAACGGCGTCCTGCGGTATGAAACGGAGTACGCGGCCATCAGCCCGGCCACGGGGGTGGTGGCCCAGGTGTATGTGCAAGCTGGCGACAGGGTGCAGGCTGGCCAGCCGCTGTTCCGGCTGAAGGGCGAAGTGCAGGCTGCGGCGGTATCGGCGGCATTGGCGCAACAGGGCAGCTATGCCGATATGCTGCCAGTGTCGCTGGCTGGTACATCGCTGCAGGAGGCAGCAGCCCAGCTGGAATGCCTCACGGTGCGGGCCTCGGCGGACGGGCTGGTGCAGCAGGTGAGCATCGCGCCTCACGGCGGCGTGATGGCTGGTAGCCCAGCCATGGTGCTGAGCGGCGAAAAGCAATGCATTCAGTGCAGCGTGGTACTGCGGGACGCCCAGGAGCTGCGGCAGGGCATGCAGGCGAGAATCATCAAGGATGGGGCCGTGCTGACCATGGCGCATGTGGGGGAGATCGGCCCGGCACAGGTGAACGACACCACCGGTCAGACGGTATGCCAGGTGAAGCTTGCCCCGATGGAGGACATCCGCCTGCCCCTGGGTGCCATGCTGGAAGCGGAGATCCTGCTGTATGGCCAGGCCAACGTGCCGGTGCTTCCTGTGGAGGCGGTGACGGACAGCGGCACTGTGTGGTGGGTGGCGGACGGCCGCAGCTATGAAGTGCCTGTGCAAGTCGTGATGGCCGACGAGGTGTGCTGCTGGGTGAATCTGCCGGAGGGGACCACGGTGGTCAGCCGCGGCGACACGGAAGAAGGCCGCCGCGTAAAGGAGATGAAGCCATGAGGCTGACCGATGCGGCGGGGCTTTCTGCTACCAATCTGCGCAAGAACCCTGTGCGCACGCTGCTGACCATCCTGGGCCTGGGCGTGGGCATCGGGGCGGTATTGACAGTGCTGACCCTGGGCAGTGCAGGGGAGGAGCAGGTAGAGTTTCAAATTGCCCGGCTGGGGGTGGACAAGGTGTGGATCACCCCTATGGATGGGCATGCGCTGGAAGCAGACGCAGGCGAGGCCATCACAGCCTCCACGGGTGCACCGGCCTGTGCTGGGGCGTATACCTTGACTGCGGTAAGCCTGAACGGTCATACCGCACTGGCCCAGGTGAACGGCTACGACCAGGGCATGGAGGTTGTGCACACGCCATCTATATTGGAAGGCAGGCTGTTTGCCAGCCGGGAATATGCCGGGCGGCCGGTGGCTCTGGTGGATGAAACCATGGCGGAAGCCTTGGGCGGAGAGGTGATCGGCAGCCGGGTGGATGTGGGCAGCCGGAAGGTGCGCATTGTGGGAATTGTGGGCGGCATGAAGGTGCAGGCGGTGTCCGCGTCGAATGGTATGATCATCCTGCCCTTGCAAACCTTTCTTGATACTTATGCGGCCGCCGGTGTGAGCGAAGTGACCGTTGGCGTGCCCCAGGGTGCCCGTGCCGAGCAGCTGGGCGATGCGGCGGTGACCGCCCTGGGCGGCGGCTACCAGGCATCCACATTGCAGGCGGAGATCGACGCAGCCCGTTCGGTGGTGCGGATCTTCGTGATGGTGCTGACCTGTGTGGCGGCGGTATGTATGCTGACCGGCGGCATCGGGGTGATGAACATCCTGCTGGTGAGCGTTCGGGAAAGGCGGCGGGAGATCGGACTGATCAAGGCCATCGGCGGAACGGGTACTCAAGTGGGGCTGCTGTTCCTGCTGGAGGCGGTGTGCTATGCGCTGCTGGGCGGCATTTTGGGCATATTGCTGGGTATGGTGATGATCCGCCTGTTTGGTGCGTGGATCGGGCTGGATGCTGTGCTTTCTGCCCAATTGGCCCTGCCGGCAGTGGGCATTGCAGCCCTGCTGGGCGCGATCTTCGGCGTTGCGCCGGCACTGCGTGCGGCAGGCATGCTGCCGGTGGATGCCCTGAAAAGTGATTGAAAACGATGTCGGAATCGGTAACGCTACGTCCGTATCTAACATTGTGAACAAAGAAAACGGAAAAGACTTGTCACTTTGGCCAATTCACAATTCGGGAAGAAAAAGGTATAATAATCACAGTCGAAGGGCGCGGCAGCTGTTGTAGCCGCGTCGGACATTCAGAGGAGGAAATTTGTTATGGCAAGCGTATCTCTGCAGCACATCTACAAGGTATATCAGGGCGGCGTGACCGCCGTGTCTGACTTCTGCCTGGACATTCAGGACAAGGAGTTCATCGTTCTGGTTGGTCCTTCCGGTTGCGGTAAGTCCACCACCCTGCGCATGGTCGCCGGTCTGGAAGAAATCTCCGACGGCGAGCTGTACATCGGCGACAAGCTGGTGAACGACGTCGCTCCCAAGGATCGCGACATCGCCATGGTGTTCCAGAACTACGCTCTGTATCCCCATATGACCGTGTATGACAACATGGCTTTCGGCCTGAAGCTGCGCAAGACCCCCAAGGACGAGATCAAGCGCCGCGTGGAAGAAGCCGCCAAGATCCTGGACATCGCTCACCTGCTGAACCGTAAGCCCAAGGCTCTGTCCGGCGGCCAGCGTCAGCGTGTTGCCCTGGGCCGTGCCATCGTTCGTGAGCCCAAGGTCTTCCTGTTCGACGAGCCCCTGTCCAACCTGGACGCCAAGCTGCGCGTTGCCATGCGTACCGAGATTACCAAGCTGCATCAGCGTCTGCAGACCACCTTCATCTACGTTACCCATGACCAGACCGAAGCTATGACCATGGCTTCCCGTATCGTGGTTATGAAGGACGGCGTTGTGCAGCAGGTGGATACCCCCCAGAACCTGTACGACTATCCCGCCAACGAGTTCGTCGCCGGCTTCATCGGCAGCCCCCAGATGAACTTCTTCGACGTGAAGCTGGACAAGGAAGGCCAGGATGTCGTGGCCAAGTTCGGCGACAACAAGATCGTCGTGCCCGGCAGCAAGGTTGCCAAGTTTGTTGACGAGAGCTACATCGGCAAGGACGTCGTGATGGGCATCCGTCCCGAGAACATCAGCGACGACGAGGCTGCTCTGGCTACCTACGCCACCGCCACCATCAACGTGTCTGTTGAAGTGACCGAGCAGATGGGCTCTGAAACCTACCTGTATCTGACCACCACCGGCAAGGACGGCAACATCATCGCTCGCGTTGATCCCCGTACCGCTAGCCGCGCTGGCGACAAGATCAAGGTTGCCTTCGACGTCAACCACCTGCACTTCTTCTGCAAGGAGACCGAGAAGACCATCCTGAATCGGTAATTGATTCGGATTCTGATCAAAATCAAGGCGGCCCTCGAAAGAGGGTCGCTTTTTCCATGCAAAAACGCCGCCCAGTTGCCTACTGGACGGCGTTTTGCTATTTACTTGCCCACACAGAACTGGCTGAACACCTTGTCCAGCAGCTTTTCCTCCACCTGGTCGCCGGTGATCTCCGCCAGGGCCAGCTGGGCGGCTTGCAGGTCAACGGCGGCAAAATCAATGGCCAGCGCGAAGGACTGGGCAGCTTGGCGCAGATGCGCGGCGGCGCGGCGGGCGGCCTCCAGGTGACGGGGCTGGGTGAGGGTCAGGCTGTCGGTCACGGCGGCCTCCTGCTGCAAGTAGGCCTTCAGCGCAGCCAGGGTGGCAAGCTCATGGGCCGATACGCTGATCACCTTGGCACCGGGCAAAAGGGCGGATGCCTCCTGCTCGGTCAATACCGCAGGCAGGTCGGCCTTGTTCAGCACGATGGCCGTGTTCAGCCCACGAAGCTTTTCCAGCAGGGCGTGGTCTTCGTCGGTCAGCGGCATACCGGCATCCAGCACCAGCAGCACCACATCGGCTTGGCGGATGGCCGCCTCGGCCCGAGCAACGCCCAGTTGCTCCACGGGGTCGTCGGTGGCGTGGAGACCGGCGGTGTCCACCAGGTGGATCACGCTGCCGCCCAGGAGCATATCGCCGGTGATCATATCCCGGGTGGTGCCAGGAATGGCGGTAACGATGGCCCGGTATTCGCCCAGCAGGGCGTTGAGCAGGCTGCTCTTGCCCACGTTGGGGCGGCCGCACAGGGCCACGGTAAGGCCGCTGGTCACGATGCGGGCGGCCTTCTCGTTGCAGGCCTGGTCGATGGTATCGGCCAGGTGCAGGATGCGGGGCTCCAGGTCGGAGACGGCTTCCTCGTCGGAAATTTCTTCGGGATAGTCGATGCAGGCGGCGGCACCGGCCTGGATGGCATAGAGTTCATCGGCGGCCTGGCGGATAAAGCTGGACGCGCCGCCCTGCAGCTGGTTCATGGCAGCCTGATGGGCTCTGTCGCCCTGGGCAGCGATGAGGGACATAACAGCCTCGGCCTGGCTCAGATCAATGCGGCCATTCAGAAACGCGCGCCGGGTAAACTCGCCGGGTTCGGCCAGCCGTGCGCCGTGCTGCAGGCACAGCTCCAGCACGCGCTGGCAGGTGTATCCGCCGCCGTGGAGCTGCAGCTCCGCCACGTCCTCACGGGTGTAACTGCGGGGTGCGCGCATGATCACCGCCATGCATTCGTCAATGCGCTCGTTGCCGTCGATCACATGGCCGTAGGTAAGCATGTGGCTGGTGAGGGGCGCGGCTTTGGCTGGACGAAACACCTGCAAAAGCACCTGCTCGGCTGCATTGCCGCTGATGCGCACAATGCTCACGCCGCCCTGGCCGGGGGCCGTGGCGATGGCTGCGATGGTATCGTTGGTCACAGCAGTTCCTCCTCAAGCTTTTTCCAGTAGTCGGCGGTGGAAAGGGGCTCACGCCAGGGCCAGAGTGAATCCGCCCTGCGCCAGGCTTCCTCGTCGCCCAGGTCGCCCAGGCTAGCCACATATTTCACCAGCTTCAGCGTGCCCTGGTATTCGCCGGTGACGATGGTGTGCAGCACCACACGGGTCATTTCCGGGGCCGAAACAGCGCAGCCCGTGGTGATGTAGGCCCGGGCCAGCGCGGTGGTGTCGTAATATACGCCGCAGCGGGTGAGGGTGATGTGGTCGCCATCCTCATCCATCAGCAGGAAGGGCGCGTAGCCGCCGGTGTTGTCCTCCAGCATGCCCAGGGAACCCGGGTTGCAGGCGACCTTGCCCTGATGCTCCACCAGCCAGGGCTTGTGGTTGTGGCCGGAGAACAGGTGGGTCACGCCGTCGGGCAGGGCGTCCAGCTGGGCAGGCACTTCGTCTGCCTGGATCAGGTGGAAGGGGTCGCCGGGGGTGCCGTGGGTGAACCACTTGCGGCCTTCACGCAGATCCAGGGGATGATCCAGCCGGATGCCTTCCAGCTGGCTGGCCGTCCAGCGTTGCAGGGCCCAGTTGTAACCGGCATACTCCGGCACATTGACCCGGAGCAGGCGGTCCTCATGGTTGCCGCGGAGCATAATCGTCCCCAGGCTTTGCAGGCGAAGCATTACTTCCCGGGGCTGTGGGCCGAAGTTGACCTGGTCGCCCAGGGATATGATGCGCTGGCAACTTTGGGCCTCCGGGGTGGCCAGCACCGCCTCCAGGGCGGGGAGGTTGCCGTGAACATCGGCAATGACAAGTGTGCGCATAAGTCAGCTCCTGTGAATAAGAAGAGCCTGATCGCGTCAGGCTCTGTGAGGTTTCTTTTCAAGATATTCAGCACGGATCATGCTGTCCTTGTAGTCGGTGGTGATCATGTATTCGTACCAGTCGGCTTTCTTGCCGTTGGAGAGGATCTCGCTGTGGGTGCTGAAGGAATAACGGGTATGGTCGCGCAGGAGGGGGAGATCCACCGCGATGGCCTGGGCCAGGGCGTGGAGGTACTCCTGCTGCAGAGGGTCGAAGCCATGCTTCTCAAAGGTGTACACCAGGGTGCTGCCAGCAGGCTTGTACAGCCGGATGCTGACGGACTCCGTACGCAGGGCGATGCTCTCCACACAGCGGCGGTTGCAGCGCAACAGCAGGGGATACAGGTGGCCGTACAGGTCGGAGGAGCGCACGCGCTGCACCAGGTATTCCTCGCGCTTGCGGTGACGGATGATGCCGTAAAGCAGCACGCCGCACACGGCCACCACCAGCAGGATCAAGATGATCATAGGTGTTGTCATGACGGCACCTCGCTGGCTTCCTCTGTCTCCTGGTGGGCGATGAGGCGGTTGACGGCGTTGAGGTAGGCCAGGCAGCTGGCCTCCAGCACGTCGGTGGAAACGCCGCGGCCCAGCATGGTTTCGCTGCCGTGGCGGACGCGGACGGTCACTTCACCCAGGGCGTCCTGGCCCTCGGTAACGGCCTTGATGTTGTAGCTCTCCAGGGAGCAGGGCATGTCGGTAATGGCATCCACGGCGTTAAAGCAGGCTTCCACAGGGCCCACACCCCAGGCGGCGCGGGTCTTGGTTTCGCCATCCTTTTCCACGGTTACGGTGGCTGTGGAGGTCATCTTGTTGCCGGTGAAGATCTGAAAAGCAAACAGGCGGAAGGAGCTTTCGGGCGTCAGCCGCTGCTCGCGGAGAATGGCCAGCACGTCGGCATCGGTGATCTCCTTTTTGCGGTCGGCCAGCTCCTTGAAGCGAGTGAAGGCGTTTTGCAGGGCCTCGCCTTCCAGGGTGTAGCCCAGCTGGTGGGCACGGTCGGCCAGGGCGTGGCTGCCAGAGAGCTTGCCCAGGGCAAGGCTTTGCTGGGGGATGCCCAGATCCTCGGGCTTCATGACCTCATAGGTTTCCCGGTTGGCCAGAATGCCGTGCTGGTGGATGCCGCTCTGATGCTGGAAGGCATTGCCGCCCACCACAGGCTTGTTGGGGGCAGGCTCGATGCCGGACAGATTGGCGATCATACGGGACACCCGGTAGATGCCCTTGGCGTTGATATTGGTATCGCAGCCGTAATAGCCCTTGCGCGTGCGCAGGCCCATCACGATTTCTTCCATCGGGGCGTTGCCGGCGCGCTCGCCCAGGCCGTTGATGGTGCACTCCACCTGACGGGCACCGCAGCGGATGCCCTCCAGGGAGGTGGCCACACCCAGGCCCAGGTCGTTATGGCAGTGCACAGAGAGGGTCACGGCATCGGCACCGGGCACCTTTTCCAGCACATCGCGGAACATCTGGCCGTATTCGCTCACGGCGGCATAGCCCACGGTATCCGGCAGGTTGATGGTGGTGGCACCGGCCTTGATGGCGGCTTCCACCACGCGATAGAGGAATTCCCGGTCGGTGCGGGTGGCGTCTTCGCAGGAAAACTCCACATCGTCGCAGAGGTTGCGGGCCTGGGTCACCGAACGGATGGTGGCCTGGTAGACCTCGTCGGGGGTCATGCGGAGCTTGGCGGACATATGGATGGGGCTGGTGGCGATGAACACATGGATGCGCTTGAGCGCAGCGGCTTCCAGGGCCTCGCTGGCGGCTTCGATATCCGCTGCCACGCACCGGGCCAGGGAGCACACCGTGGCGTTTTTCACCACCTGGCTGATGGCGCGGATGGCCTTGAAATCCCCACGGGAGGAAGCGGCAAAGCCTGCCTCGATGATATCCACGCCCATGGTTTCCAGGGCACGGGCGATTTCGACCTTCTCAGCGCGGTGGAAAGACACGCCGGGGGTCTGCTCGCCGTCGCGCAGGGTGGTATCGAATATTTTGACCCGATCCGCTGCCATGTTGCAGCCTCCTTTGGTATAAGAAAGCCCCGGACGGTGAGTCACGGGGCTTGTCGCATCGTTTTTGCTGGGTTATGCGAGGATAGCCCACACTTTATTTATCATAGCAGTATGGGCGGGAAATGTCAAGGGTTTCAGGGGTTACAGCACATCCTTGGCGGCACTGACACGCCCCAGTGTGATGGGCAGATTACCGTTGCGGCAGCGCAGCTCGTCGAACATTTCCTTCGTCTTGGCGTCCTTGCGCAGGGTGATGTGGTAGGTCAGCTCGAACAGGCTGCCCATGTTGGTGGTGCGCACGCGCTCCAGGTGCCAGGGCTTGCAGTATTTGTTCAGAAGGTCGTCCAGCAGGCCCTCATAATCCAGGCTTTCGGGGATGGACACACGCAGCTCGCGCACCTGCTGGCGCGGCACGCCGAAGGGCGTCAGGGACATGGCCAGCAGCGCAATGGACATGATCAGCAGGAAGACGAAGCCCAGGTAAACATACCCCGCGCCGACGAACAGGCCCAGGCTCATGGCCAGGAACAGCGAACCGATCTCCCTTGCGGAGCCGGGCACCGAGCGGAAACGCACCAGGCTGAATGCGCCCATGATGGCTAGGCCCGTGCCCACGTTGCCGTTGACCAGGATGATGATCATCTGTGTGATGGCAGGGAGCATCACCAGCGTCATCACAAAGCTCTTGGTATAGGTGTTTTTGAACATGTACACCAGGCTGACGATCAGGCCCATCACCAGGGCGCAGAAAAGACCGACGATCACATGATAGGCGTTGGTCATCCGGTGGCAGGTCATCAGGACGTTGAAGAAATTATCCATGGCTGTTCCTTTCTTGCGTGTATAGCGCGGTGGTGTAGACCGTTCCGTATTTGGAGAAGCTGCGGGAACGGGCGTTGCATTCGTTCATCAGGTCCACCAGCCACAGGGGAATGGCGAAGGGGACTTTCACTTCCATCAGGTATAAGCCTTCATCCAGGAGGAGGGTGCCTGTTGGCGGCAGGGTCACGTCCCAATTGCCGGTGCGGTAGCGGACGTTCTCATCGAAGGTGATGCGCACATCCTCGTCCGGGTGGAAGAAGGCCTCGCGCTCATAGCCCAGCCAGCAGGCAGGGGAGAGATCGTATCGCTGCATGAACCAGTTGATCTCCCGGCCGATCTGCCCGTGATCCTCGTGGAAGCAGCCTTTCTGCAGGCCTTGCAGGGCTTCCGGCAGGGGTAGGGCGATGCGCCGCTTGTAAACGATGCCCTTGAACTTCTTCTTGATCTCCACATAGGCGGTGTCGTCTGGGTTGACCTGGCTGCCGTATACGCGCAGGCGAAGCTTCTCTTTATAGATAGGCTTTTCCAGGGAGTGCTGGATCAGCTGGTAGTCCGGCGTGTCGTAATACAGGCTGGCAATGGTGTGCAGGCCGAATTCATCCGCTTGCATGCCGTGGGCGATGATGCCGCTGTGCATATGCCGGTACTGGTCGGCGGTGAGCAGGTATTTCTTTTCCTTGCGGCAGAAAACATCCTGAAACTGCACAGCATCGCCTCCTTTGTACACATGAAAAGATTATAGCATAGCAGAATGCACATGTCCAGTTGAGGCGCATGAAAAGACTGCCTCCGCAGGGGAGGCAGTGGAAACACATTTTACTTGAAGGTGGAAATGCCGAAGCTGTTCACCATGCCGTCCAGCTTGATGCCAGCCTTGCACAGCGGGCATTCGGTGGAAGGGGTGCTCTCATAATCGTCCAGGTGATCCTTCTTGTTGAAGATGCTCACGATGGGGAAGCCGCCGCATTCGTCCAAGCAGCTGAAGATGGAGCAGATGCCGGCCGGCATGCCGCTGTAATAGCGGATGGCCTCCAGGGCGGCCTGCACGGTGTAGCCCGTGGTGACGGACGCGGCCAGCACCAGCACATGCTTGCCAACGATCATGGGGGCAGTGTTGTCGCGGAAGATCAGCTGGCTGCCGGTGGTGTGCTCGGGGGTGACCACATAAATGGTGCGGTGGGCGTTCATGTTGGAAAAGCCCGTCCGGGTCAGCTCGCTGGCCATGCAGGCACCGATGACCTCGGTGCCGTCCAGGCAGAGGATGGTGTCGATCACCGCAGAGGCGCGGAAGCCAGCGCACAGGGCCGCGGCGGCCTCGCGGGCTTCGGACAGGCGGTGCTTGGTCATGGTCAGGTCGATGTAGTAGTTGATATGGCTGTGGCTGGTGGCAAAATGGCCCTTGGCAAGGCGCAGACGCACATTGCTGGAGGTGTTGGGGAGATCAAAAAGCTGGATTGCCATCGGTCATCGCTCCTGTTCTGTTATAGTAGATTGCCCTTTGATGCATATATTATATAATATCGGTTGGAGGATGGCAAGGCTTGCCCAAAAGAAAACAGCCCGCATACAAAACGGGCTGCTGAGAAAGCATTACGCCGTCCGCTGCTCCATGGCGAACTTGTCGGCGATCATGGCGATGAACTCCCCGTTGGTGGGTTTATCCTCCTTGGTGGCTACCTTGCAGCCGAAGGCTTTGTTCAGGGTGTCAATGCGGCCGCGGCTCCAAGCCACCTCGATGGCGTGGCGGATGGCACGCTCCACCTTGCTGGCAGAGGTGTTGAACCGCTTGCCGATGCCGGGATACAATTCCTTGGTGATGCGGTTGATGATGTCCGGGTTCTCCACCACCATCTTCACGGCTTCCCGCAGGAAGGCATAGCCTTTGATGTGAGCCGGAATGCCGATGGTGAGGAAGAGCCCGGCCAGCTTTTCGTCCATGGAGGGGGCGTGGCCGATGGCGGAAAGCCGGGCTGCATCGGGCAGAAGGGCGGTGCGGCCGCAGACCTCGCGGATGCGGGCGATCAGCGCGGAGATCTCGATGGGCTTGATCATATAATACCGTGCACCCAGATCCACCGCGCGCATGATGAAATCATCCCGGCCCAGGGCGGACACCACGATCACCTGGGGCGGATGTTCCAGTGCCTGACGGTTCATCTCCTCCATAAAGCCGTAGCCGTCCATCTGCGGCATGATAATATCCAGCACCACCACATCCACCGGGGTCTTGCTGAGCATTTCCAGTGCTTCCAGGCCGGTGGAGCATTCCGCTGCGACCGTGATGTCCTCCTGCCGTTCCATGGCTGTGCGCATGGACCGGCGCAATTCTGCATTGTCGTCAACCAGCATCACTTTGATATCTCCCACGTGTTCTGATCTCCTTTCGTCGGCATCCAAACTTGTTCTCTTTCGCGTTTCGTCAGCCTTTTCTGCCTGTTTGGGGTGTTTGGCGGCTGATCTGGGGGCATTATAGCATAATCTTTCCCGGGAATGGGGAAAACGTGCAAACCTCCCAGCAAACGACAGAGGTTCCCAAAGTTTTACGGTGCATTCGACAGCAGCCGACAAACACAGGGGACTTGCAATTTAGACGGATTTGCTATAAAATAGGATGAATCAGTTTGCGTAAACGGAGGTGTCGGGATGCCTGGGTGGGTGCTGCGGTTGGGCTGCGTCGCGCTGGCGGCACTGTTGCCGCTGGTGATCGGACTGCCTGCGGCGGTCATCCTGCTGCTCCTGATTCCTGTGGCCGTTGAATGCAGCCGTGAGGCCAATGAACGCCTGACCTGCGGTGCGGCCATCGCTGCGCTGTTTGCGGTGTGCTGCACATCCATGCCGGGGGCCATCAGCATCCTGGCAGTGCCCATGTGTTTGGCCGGTGGACTGATGCTCCTGTACCGGGAGGGCCATTCCTTCCAGCGCGGCATAGCCTGGGGCTTCGTCTGCGTGGTGGTGCTGTGCATGTTCAGCATGGTCATGACACACCGCTACCAAGGCGATATGTGCCAAGGCCTGGCAGAGGAAATGGTGACCGCCGTATCTCAAGGAGAAAACGGCAGCGAGATCCTGCTGCAATGCTACCAGATGGGCCTGTGCAGCCTGGAGGATGACCTGGACATGGTAGTCCGCCTGCTGGGCCCGCTGGCTATCACTGGCGAGGTGCAGCGCGAGCTGCTGTACAGCCTGCGCTCCACCCTGGCGGACAGCTTGGAAATACTGCTGCCCCAGGTGATCGTGGCCTGGCTGATGCTGACGGTGGTGCTCAGTGCCGCCGTGCCGGATATCGTGCGGCGTAAAAGCGGCAGGCAGGGGCGTCTGCCTTCCTTCGGGGAATGGCAGATGACGGACAAGGTGCTGTCCCACCTGAATGCGCTGGTGCTGGTGTACTTCCTGGTGATCTTCACCGATCAGCCGCTGCTGGTGATGATGGGCCGCCTGTGCGGCGCGGCATTCCAGTATGCGTATATGATCCTTGGCCTGGCTGTACTGGAGGGCGTGAGCAAGCGCCACGGCATGGTGCGGTTCATCCGCAGGCTCTGGATGGCGGCGTGTACACTGTTTGCACCATTTGTATTGCTGATCCTGGGCGTGGTTGACCGCGGGCTGGACCTGCGCAGGCTGCGCCATTCGACAGATGATAAAGGAGGATACTAACATGAAGGTTATTCTGCTGATGGACGTGAAGGGCAGCGGCAAGAAGGATGAGATCATCAACGTTTCCGACGGCTATGCCCGCAACTTCCTGTTCCCCAAGAAGATGGCTGTGGAAGCTACCCCCGGTGCCATGAAGGAGATCGAGAAGAAGCGTGCCGCCGAGGCCGCCCGCGAGGCTGAACGCCGCGCCGAGGCCCAGGCCAAGGCCGAGCTCCTCAAAGACAAGACGGTGAACCTGTTTGTGAAGTGCGGCGACAAGGGTCGCCTGTACGGCTCCATCACCAACGCCGAAGTGGCCGAGGAGCTGGAGAAGCAGCACGGCATCAAGGTGGACAAGCGCAAGGTGGAGCTGAACGGCAATATCCGCAACGTGGGAACCTTCGAGGCCACCATCACGCTGTACACGGGCATCACGACGAAGATGAACGTGAACGTGCAGCCCCTGAAGTAAGGCGGCGGTCTGAAACCTGCGGTTTCAGGCTTCCCTTGAAAAAACGGTTTCGCCTACGGCGACCAGAGAGGGCATTCTGCCCCCTCTGGACACCCCTGACCAAAGGGTCTTCGACCCTCTGGACTCCCTTTTTTGCAGGAGCAGCTTGGTTGGGGGAGAGTTGCAGAAACAGATAGCAGCAAAGGAAAGCACGCGCTGGGCATCCCCGAATGGGAGTCCAGAGGGCTGAAAGCCCTTTGGCCGGGGAGTGCAGAGGGGCTGGAAGCCCCTTTGCCAGGTCCAGGGCGGAGCCCTGGTGAAAGCATGAGCGAACAGGTACTTCGGGGTGCGACACCGCCGAACAGTGTGGAGGCGGAAAGGTCTGTTTTGGGCGCGATGCTCCAGGACAGCAATGCGGTGATGCAGGCGGCTGAAACCCTGCAGGCCGAGGATTTTTACCAGCCCCAGCATCGTGAGATTTACGATTGCATGATCAAGCTCTTTCGGGAGCAGAGCCCGGTGGACATCATCACGGTGGACAGCGAGCTCAGCCGCCGCGGCACGCTGGAGGGCGTGGGCGGCACGGCGTATCTCATTGAGCTGAGCCAGTATGTGCCCACCACGGCCAACGTGAAGGCGTATATCGGTCTGGTGACGGAGAAGGCCACCCTGCGCAAGCTGATCCAGGCCTCCCAGGAGATTTCCCAGGAGTGCTACGGCCAGCAGAATCCCTTGCAGGAAACACTGAACCACGCGGAAAAGGCCATCTTCGATATCGTGATGAAGCGTTCCAGCGGCGAGAGCCTGGTGCACGTGAAGAACGTGCTGTACAACACCTATGCCAACATTGAAGAGCTGTCGAAGCTCAAGGGCAAGGTCAGCGGCGTGCCCACGGGCTTTACTGCGCTGGATAACATGCTCACTGGCCTGCACGGCGGCGAACTGGTGATCCTGGGTGCGCGTCCTTCCATGGGTAAAACCTCGCTGGCCATGAACATTGCGGCCCATGCGGCCCTGACCGCTGGCAAGAGCGTGGCTGTGTTCAGCCTGGAAATGCCCCGGGAGCAGATCGCCCTGCGTGTGCTGTGCTCCGACGCCCGGGTGGACATGCAGAAGGTTCGCCAGGGCAACCTGTCCGGCGACGACTGGATGCGCCTGGCCAAGTCCATCGGCCCCATGTCCAACGCGCCGCTGTTCATCGACGATACGGCGGGCATCACGCCCTCGCAGCTGCGTTCGCGCTGCCGCCGCCTGATGATGGATCACGGCCTGGACCTGATCGTGCTGGACTACCTGGGATTGATGCACGCGGACTCCAAGGTGGAAAACCGCCAGCAGGAGGTCAGCGAGATCAGCCGCCAGCTGAAGGCCATTGCCTTGGAACTGAAGGTGCCGCTGCTGGCCTGTGCCCAGCTGAGCCGTGCCAATACTGCCCGTGTGGACAAGCGGCCTGCGCTGAGCGACCTGCGCGACTCCGGCTCCATCGAGCAGGACGCCGACGTGGTGATGTTCATCCACCGCGAAGGATATTACGACCCCAATTGCGAAGAAAAGAACGTGGGCGAGATCATCGTTACCAAGCAGAGAAACGGCCCCCTGGGCACGGTGAAAGTGGCTTGGCTGAGCGAGTACACCACCTATGCCAACCTGGCCCCCGAGGCCGGCGGCTACGGCGGGGATGCGCCCTTCTGATGAAGTATTCCCTTAAGGAGTGAACCCCATGGAACAACTCACGGTGGCCCAGCTGGTGAAAGACTTGCGGTTTGAAGGCTTTCTGCTGGTGCGCTCCAGCGACCAGCGGACGGGCAGCAACGGCAGCCGCTATCTGGACATGAACCTGACCGACCGCACGGGCGAGATCAACTGCAAGGTGTGGGACGGCAATGTGGCACCTCCGCCGGCCGGCACGGTGATCAAGGTGCGCGGCCTGGTGCAGGAGTATAACGGCCGCTTGCAGCTGCGGGTGGAACGCCTGCGCGCCTCCACGCCGGAGGATCAGGTGGATCTGTCCTTGCTGGTGCCCTGCGCGCCGGAAGCCCCCGACAAGATGCGCAGCGAGATCGAGGATACCATCGACCGCTTCAAGAGCGAAGACCTGCGGAAGATCGTCCGCGAGATGATCCGCCTGGCAGGGGACAAGCTGGAGTGGTTCCCGGCGGCCCAGCGGCTGCACCATGCAGAGCGCAGCGGCCTGTTGCATCACACCACCGGCATGCTGCGCACGGCGGAGCACATCATTGAGGCTTATCCCTGGCTGAACGGCGACCTGCTGCGGGCCGGGGTGATCCTGCACGACCTAAGCAAGATCGCTGAAATGAAGAGCGACGAGCTGGGCAACGTGACCGACTACACCCGTGACGGACTGCTGATCGGCCACCTGGTGCGCGGCGTGGCTACACTGGCCCAGGCTGCGAAGAATGTGGGTGTGGAAGGCGAAATGGTGGTGCTGCTGGAGCACATGATCATCAGCCACCACGGCGAGGCGGAGTTCGGTTCTCCCCGCAAGCCCATGTTCCCCGAGGCGGAGGTGCTCCACTGGATCGACCTGCTGGACGCCCGGATGAACGAGATGCAGGGCATCATGGACCGTACCCCGGCCGGTGCGTTCTCCGAAAAGATCTGGAGCCTGGACCGCAGGCTGTATCATCCTCAGTATGAAAATCTGCCGGAATAACCGGCATGAAAAGCATATCCTGGTGCGTTACCATAACAGATACAGGAATGTTAGGAGGAAACTGACATGAAAAAGCGGATGCTGTTGGCCCTGTTGCTGGCCCTGTGCGTGGCGGTGCTGTGCGCCTGCCAAGACGGCGGCACCAAGTACACCGTGGTGGACAAAAAGGATCCAGCTCAGGCCCAGGCTACCCAAAACCTGAACATGGGCAGCACGCAGACGGCTGAACCCACGACCGATTTTGACGACGGCAGCTATGACCCCACGGCGGAAGAAGGCCTGGGCGAGAACATGCCTGACTTTGAGGTGGAGACGGCTGCCCCTGTGACCCCTGTGCCCACCGTGCGCAGCGAGTATGCCGGT
The DNA here is from genome assembly GCA_017938695.1 of Clostridia bacterium. GTDB lineage: Bacteria > Bacillota > Clostridia > Christensenellales > Aristaeellaceae > UBA11524. The sequence goes on from JAGBBA010000023.1 coordinate 29,403, forward strand.
GCGACGCCCGTGGTGATCGACCCCATCGACAAGCCCACGGCCACCCCCGTGCCGCCCATCAGCTTCACCTATCAGGCCTATGACGCCACCAAGCTGCACCTGACCTTCGAGGGCCCGGTGGGCTGGTCTGTGGATGATACGGCTGCTGATACCTATGTGCTGACCAATCCTGATCCTTCCATGGACTATGCTGCCAAGCTGACCCTCACCGCCACCAGCGTGAGCAGTGCCATGAACAAAAAGAGCCTGGAAGATCACATTGAGAGCATGCTGGACGCCATCGGCGACGACAGCAACATCAAGAGCTACTCTCCCTCCCGCACGGCGGAACGTTCTTTGATGGACGCCACCGGCATTTATGCCAACTACACCGCCACCCTGGACGACGGTACGGAGATCGCAGGCCGCGTGCATGCCACCTGCATCAATAAGGTGCTGTACACCGTGCACGTCACCTATCCCCGCGCTTACCGCGACACCTATGTGGATACGGTGTATGGCACCCTGCGCAAGACCATGAACATCACCCAGTAAGCCATGACGGAGCGAACGAAGCAAGCCCTGCGCAATTTTGCAGCAGGCTACAACTGCGCCCAGTCGGTCTACATGGCGTATGCTGATGTAGCTGGCCTGACCGTGGAACAGGCAGCCCGTGCCTCTGCTGGCTTTGGCGGAGGCATCGGGCGGCTGCGGGATAACTGCGGCGCGTTTTCGGCGGCGGTGATGGTCTGCGGCTCCCTGGAAGAAAAGGGCGACCAGCCCCAGGGCCGCCAGCAGGTGTATGCCCGGGTGCAGGCGGTGCATGCCAGCTTTGTGGAAGAGTGCGGCACCATCTCCTGCGCAGAGCTGCTGAAGCGTCACCCCAAATCCGAAGGCCCCACGCCGGAGGAACGTACCCCGGCCTACTATGCCTCGCGCCCCTGTGCAAGGGTGATCCTGCAGGCCTGCCGGATCATCGAGGAACAACTGAAGCAAACATAAAAAGATCGGATACCCCGACGGGTATCCGATCTTTTGTGTATCCGTTGTTACAGCACAGCCAGCAGCTTGCCGACGTAGATCAGCACAAACAGCGTGCCCATGGAGAAGATGGTGGTCAGCACCACTTGACTGGCGGCCAGGGGACCGTCGCCGCCCATGGCCTCGGCCATGGGATAGCTGCTGACGGCGCAAGGTGCCGCGAAGAGGATCAGCATCACGCCCAGCTCCTCGTGCCGGAAGCCCAGCAGCACCGCCAGGGAGAGCATCACCACAGGCACAATGGCCTGCTTGAGCAGCACCGTCCAGGTGAGCAGCTTACGGTTGTCCTTCACACCTTGCCAGCGCAGGGACGCACCCAGTACCAGCAGCGACAGGGGAGAGGTGATGCCGCTGACATCCTTGAACACCTTGTCAATAAAGGCCGGGAACTTGATGCCGCACAGCAGGCACACGCCGCCCAGCACACAGGCAATGATCAAGGGATTGGTCACGATATCCTTGATGAGCTCCTTCGGGTCAGCCTTCTTGCCGGAAGGCGAGGCCAGGGCGATCACCGCCAGAATGTTGTTGAGGATGGTCACCAGCGGCAGGGCCAGCGTGACCGCCACTGTGCCTGCATCGCCAAACATGGCCTGCACCAGCGGAATGCCCAGAATGGCGAAATTCGTGCGGAAGATGCCCTGCACCATCACGCCCTGCTTGCGGGGATCGCTGACGAACTTCGGCACGATGAAATGCGCCGCCAGGAAGATCCCCAGCACACTGCAGAAGATAAACGCCGAATACCCTAACCCCGGTGCGCTGGACACATCCAGCGTGCGGATATTGTTGAACAACAGCACCGGCAGAAACAGCTTGAAGATCAGCTTGTTCATACCGCTGGTGGTTTCCGCGGTCAGCCAGCCGACGCGCCGGATTAACCAGCCCAAGCCCAGCATAGCCAGGAGCGGCAGCATAATGCCCATTGTGATATAAAGCTCCTGCATGGGACCGCCGCCTTTCAAATAAA
>JAGBBA010000024.1 GCA_017938695.1 Clostridia bacterium
ACCCCATGGCGGGAAAGGGGGTCCGGGGCCGAGTCGCCGCATGCTCAGATACGAGGCCCCGGGCGGCTTTTGGTACTTTTCGCCGCGACGAAAAGTACAGCCTCAAGGCAGAGTCAAGTGGGGAGAAAAGAAAACGCTGTGGAAAATGCAGCAGAACCACTCCCTCTGTCAGCCGCAAGCGGCTGACAGCTATCCGCAACCTCAATCGTCGCACTCTCGCTGACGCTCGATTGCTCGTTTCGGTTGATTCGCTCAGCTCGCTCTTTGTCGCCACTGGCGACGCTCGCATCGCTCACCTCGAGGAGGGAGCCTTAGTTACTGCACCCTGGGCGATCACAGATCGCCCCTACATCTGCACACGAAAGTTATGCTACGAAACAAACATCACCCTATCAAAAAAGGATGGCCTTCGCCATCCTTTTTTGCATCACAGCACCATCTCGTGCTGCACATTCCCCTCAAAATCCTTCCAAACAAACTTACCGTCCGCCAGCACCATATACCCGTGCCAGCTTCCCTCCTTGGGAATACTCACCGAGCCGGGGTTCAGATACCGGTACCCCTCATGCTCCTCCCAGGCCGGGATGTGCGTGTGCCCGTGGAGCAGCACATCCCCCTGATGCAGCGGTGGCAGCTTGCCGGTGTTGTACACATGCCCGTGGGTGCAGTAGATCATCTTCGTGCCCTCGCACAGCACGGCGTAATCCGCCAGCACGGGGAAGTCCAGCACCATCTGATCCACTTCCGCCTCGCAGTTGCCGCGCACACAAAGGATGTCCTCCTTCATGGCGTTGAGCATGGCGATGACCTTCTTCGGGGCATACTCATCGGGGAGGTCGTTGCGCGGGCCGTGGTACAGCACATCGCCCAGGAGCAGCATGCGGTCAGCCTGCTCGGCCTGATAGGCCGCCAGCAGCTTTTCACACCAGTAGGCGGAGCCGTGGATATCCGAGGCAATCAGCCACTTCATAGGGCACTCTCCTTATTTCAGGTTCAGCTTGGCCGCCACGGGATCAATGTCCAGGGTGGCGAAGTAGTCCTCCGGCCGCTCGGCACGGCGGATCAGCTGGTAGGAGCCGTCCTCCTTGTAGAGCACCTCAGCGGAGCGCAGGCGGCCGTTGTAGTTGTAGCCCATGGCATAGCCGTGCGCACCCGTGTCGTGGATCACCAGCAGGTCGCCTTCGGTGATTTCCGGCAGCTGGCGGTCGATGGCAAACTTGTCGTTGTTCTCGCACAGAGCACCGGCCACATCGTACACATGGTCGCAGGGCAGGTTGCCCTTGCCGCACACGGTAATGTGGTGATACGCGCCGTACATGGCAGGGCGCATCAGGTTCACAGCGCAGGCATCCACGCCGATGTAATGCTTATAGGTATCCTTGTGGTGGGTGGCATGGGTCACCAGCCAGCCCTCGCTGCCAGTCATCCAGCGGCCCAGCTCGGTCTTGATGGCCACGCCGCCGTTGGGGAACACGGCCTCGTAGGCCTGGCGCACGCCCTCGCCCACCTGCATGATATCGGTCTTCTCCTGCTCGGGGCGATAGGGGATGCCCACGCCGCCGGACAGGTTGATGAAGTTCAGCTTCAGGCCGGTTTCCTCCGCCAGATCCTTGCCGCACTTGAACAGGATCTTCGCCAGGGTGGGGTAGTAGCTGTTGTCCGTGTTGTTGCTGGACAGGAACGCATGCAGGCCGAACTCCTTCGCACCCAGCTCCTTGAGCCGCTTCAGGCCCTCCTGCAGCTGCGCGTAGGTGAAGCCGTACTTGGCGTCGCCGGGGTTGCCCATGATGGCGGTGCCGATCTTGAAATCGCCGCCGGGATTATAGCGGCAGCAAATGCACTCCGGAATGCCGCCGTGCTCCTTCAAAATATCAATATGGGTGATGTCGTCCAGGTTGATGTAAGCACCCATGGCACGGGCGTGTTCGAACTCCTGGGGAGGCATGTTGTTGGCGGAGAACATCACGTCCCGGCCGGCAAAGCCCAACGCCTCGGACAGAAGCAGCTCCGTTTCGCTGGAGCAGTCCACACCGCAGCCTTCCTCCTGCAAAATGCGCAGCACGGTGGGATTGGGCAGTGCCTTCACCGCGAAATACTCCTGAAAATCCTCGCACCAGGAGAAAGCGGCCTTCAGGGCCCGGGCGTTGCGGCGGATGCCCGCCTCGTCATACAGATGGAAGGGCGTGGCAAACTGCGCCGCCGCACCCTGAAACACCTCATCCGTCAAATTGAAATTCGGCATAACCGATCAACTCCATCATCAGTAAAATGCTTCTTCAATCTAACACACTATGCGCCACATTGCAAGTATTTCCCGTGTTTTACCGGCCAAAGGGGCTTTGCCCCTTTGGAAACCAGGGGCATTCACCCCTGGACCCTTTCGGGGATGGCCGGGCGTGTGCCTGCCATGCAGGGGTCACGGTGCGCGGAGGGCGCACCGCGACGCGGGGAAAGGGGCGTTCCACCTCATCCGGCCTCACGGCCACCTTCCCCTCAAGGGGAAGGCAAGGCAGCACGCCAACGGTGCTTCCCCTCATTCGCACACCACCCGTCCCCCTCAAGCCCCTGCGGCTGTCGCTCAAGCCGCAAAGGGACAATGCGGCGACTTTGCAGAGGATTGCTTCCGCGCCAGCGGAAATTCAAAGCAATCCTCTGCAACCGAGCCGCCCCGCATCACAGCCGCTCGACCTGTTCCAAAAGGAGCGAGGGGGTCCGGGGGGAAGCGTAATCGCTTCCCCCCGGCGGCTTTGCGCCGCTTTCGACGCGCGAAAGCGGCCCCCAAGCAACAAACAAAACCTACTCAACTTTGATCAAATTCCCCCTTGACATTTCCCAGAAATGGTGTAGAATGAACTCGTAAAGGTCAAAGAAAGTCAAACTTCCCGAAGGAGGAATGTGTGATGAATATGAATCAGCTTACGCAAAAGACCATCGAAGCCATCCAGCGCGCCCAAAGCCTGGCGGTGGAATATCAGCATATGCAGGTGGATCAGGAGCACCTCCTGTCCGCCCTGCTGGAAGACAACGGCAGCCTGATCCCCCAGCTGCTGCAAAAATGCGGCATCAACGCCGACAGCCTGCGCAAAGCCGTCACCGACAGCCTGGGCCGCATCGCCCGGGTGTCCGGCCCTGGCCGCGAGGCAGACAAGGTGTACATCTCCCCCGACCTGGACAAAGCCCTGCAGGAGGCCGAGGCCCGCGCCAAGCAAATGAAGGACGAGTACCTCTCCGTGGAGCATGTATGGATGGGTATCTGCCAGAAGCCCAACCCCCGGGTGAAGGACATCCTGCGCACCTTCCACTACCAGGAGACCGCCTTCCTCAAGGCCTTGAGCGAAGTGCGCGGTGCCACTCGCGTCACTACCGACAGCCCCGAGGAAACCTACGACGCTTTGAAGAAGTACGGCTCTGACCTGGTGGACCTGGCCCGGCAGCACAAGCTGGACCCCGTCATTGGCCGGGACAGCGAGATCCGCAACGTGATCCGCATTCTGTCCCGCAAAACCAAGAACAACCCCGTGCTCATCGGCGAACCC
>JAGBBA010000025.1 GCA_017938695.1 Clostridia bacterium
ATCCTGGTCGTGTCCGCTCCCGACGGCCCCATGCCCCAGACCCGCGAGCACATCCTGCTGGCCCGTCAGGTTGGCGTGCCCTACATCGTCGTGTTCATGAACAAGACCGACATGATGGATGACGAAGAGCTGCTGGAGCTGGTTGAGATGGAGATCCGCGAGCTGCTGAGCTCCTACGACTTCCCCGGCGACGACATCCCGATCGTGAAGGGTTCCGCTCTGCAGGCTCTGGAAGCTGTGCAGGCTGGCAAGAACGTGGACGAGGATCCCTGGTGCGCCAAGATCTTCGAGCTGATGAATGAAGTTGACAACTACATTCCCGAACCCGCTCGTGCTACCGATCAGCCCTTCCTGATGCCCGTTGAGGACGTGTTCTCCATCTCTGGCCGCGGCACCGTTGCCACTGGCCGTGTGGAGCGCGGCACCGTGAAGGTGTCCGACACCGTGGAAATCGTTGGTCTGATGGAGAAGGCCAAGTCTACCGTCGTGACCGGCGTGGAAATGTTCCACAAGCTGCTGGACCAGGCCGAGGCCGGCGACAACATCGGCGCTCTGCTGCGCGGCGTGCAGCGTAACGAGATCGAGCGTGGTCAGGTTCTGGCCAAGCCCGGCACCATCCAGCCCCACACCCATGCCATCGGCCAGGTGTACGTGCTGACCAAGGAAGAAGGCGGCCGTCATACTCCCTTCTTCAACGGCTATCGTCCCCAGTTCTACTTCCGTACCACCGACGTGACCGGCAACATCAAGCTGCCCGAGGGCGTCGAGATGGTTATGCCTGGCGACAACATCGACATGGAACTGACGCTGATCACCCCCATCGCTATGGAGCAGGGCCTGCGCTTTGCTATCCGCGAAGGTGGCCGTACCGTTGGCTCCGGCGTTATTGCCAAGGTCATCGAGTAATTTACGCTCACTAAGAAGAGGCACTCCTGTAAGGGAGTGCTTCTTTTTTGTTCGTCGGTCAACCTGGGGTTGAACGGCGCGTCGGTCTGCATCAACAAATATATGCTTGTGCGGCAAGGCAGGACATGGTATGCTTTTATCATCGGAGGAGGGTACGCTATGTTTTCACAAGAGGCATTTGGCAGACGGATGCGAGAATTGCGTATGCAGCGCGGCTTGACCCAGAAGAAAGCTGCGGCGCAGATCGGCGTATCGGTACAGGCACTGTCCAAATGGGAGCATGGCAGCTGTTTGCCGGATGTTTACCATCTGATGCTGCTGACCAAGGTGCTGCACGCCTCGGCGGATGCTCTTCTGGCGGATGAGGACACTCAAAGGGAGCGTGTGGTGGAAACCATTCAACTTGGCGAAGCTGTATTTGAAGTGGTGGAGAAGCCTGAAATGCTTTTGGCGGGGCGAATGATTTATGCTCGTGATTATGAAGATATGCCAGCCTTTGATGCAGCAATCGAGGCCGTGCACGAAGCAGAGGTTTATGCCAGGGTGACCGATGGGGTTCTGCCGATCCACGATATTCGGCTGAGCGTGAACTTCTGGCGGGAGGAAAGCCTCCGCGCCTACGGCTTTATGCGGGAAGTGACCACCGACTGCCAGCCGGAAGGTGTGGATTTATACCGTGTGCCAGCTTCTATGTATATCCGTGGCTACACGGATGGTGCAACGGCAAAACTTATGCTGAAAGAACGATGTGAAACCTGGGAACTGTTTGCCTATATCCGCAATTACCTGATGCCCGCGCATGGTTTCCGCATGGCGGAGAACGGTGCGCAGGAATTGGAAGTGTTTGATACCTCGGAGCATATCACAGGCTATGTCTATATGCCGGTGATGCATGGCTGAATCAGATAGACATCCTATGCTGCACGTTTCTCCGTGCAGCTTTTTTTCAGCGTATATTGACAAGTAGTTATGTGGGGAGTAAAATATCCCAATATTCCCGAAAGGAGGCGAGTATCATGCCGGAACAGTCCGCAGCCCACCAGATGGAAGACCCCGACCAGCAAATCAACTGCATACAAGGAGAAAAATATGAAAACCATCGATGCGACCGTGCTGGCAGGATACAACGCCGGTATTGAACGGGACCGTTTGCGATCAGGCATTGGGCTGATCGAGTTTGAACGCACAAAAGAGATACTGCTGGACAGGCTGCCTGCGCCGCCTGCCGTGATCTATGACATCGGCGGAGCCTACGGGGAATACGCCTGGTGGCTGGCTTCGCTGGGGTATGAAGTCCACCTGTTTGACCTGTCTGAAACCAACATCCATATGAGTGCCGAACTGGCGGCTGAGTACCCCGGCACTCATCTGGCCTCGGCTGAGGTGTGCGATGCCCGGGCTATTCCGCGCCCTGATGCAAGCGCGGATGCCATTCTGCTGATGGGGCCGCTCTATTCTATCACCGAATATGAGGAGCGCATCCTGGCCATCAGGGAAAGCCGCCGCCTACTGAAGGATGGCGGTGTGCTGTTTGCAGCGGCCCTCACGCCATACAGCGTGCTGATTCCGCGCATTGCGTCCTATCATGTGGAAGGCACCAACAAGTGTACCCAGCTGGACGATCCGGCGGTGCTGGCGATCATTGACCGCGCCTTGCTGGACGGCTGCTACATCAATCCGGAAAAGAGCATCGCCAGCGGCATCGGCTCATCCCACCTGCATACGGCGAAAGCATTGCGTGAGGAACTGGCGTGCGGTGGCTTTGCGACTGGCAGCGTTCATGGCGTGATGGGCGGCGCATGGCTGGCCCCCAACCTGAACGAGCTGATGGAAAACGAGAGCACGCGGAGCCTGCTCATGAAAACCGTCCGCATGCTGGATCAGCACGAAGAAATCATCGGCCTTTCCGGCCATCTGCTGGCGGTAGCGAATAAAGCATAATAAAAAGTGCTGCACATCTTTTTGTGCAGCATTCTTTTATGTGCTTGTCTGGCTCAATTGGTCAGCAGGCAGAACAGCCCCACCAGCACCGCGGCCACGACCAGCAGCACAATCAGGTAAGTCCAGTCAAAGTGGGGCAAGCGGTGGGGACGGGGTGACAGGTTTTCGGTTTTCAGCATCAGGTCCCAGGGGTTGCTGGGGGTGTCGGCATCGACGGGGGTATTGCGCATCTCGCTGCTGGTGGCGGTCAAGCGGTCCTGCAGGGCCACAGTGGGCGACTTGGCGTTGCGGTTTCTGGACATGGAACGACCTCCTTTGTCCTCAGCATAGCACAGCCGCTGGCCGGAGGCAACAGCAGCCGCTCCACTTGTCGCTTTTACTGCCTGAAAACCGCATGCTGCACATCGCCGGTGTACAGGGTATGTACCTCGCCCCGGGGGCTGACCAGCAGGCACTGCCCCAGCACCGGGTCGCTGGCCAGCAGGGTACCCTGGCGGCTGTCCATGTGGCGGATCAACCCGAACTCCCCGGTCACGGCATGGTATTCGCCCCGGCGGAAGAACCCGAGCCGTTCGCTGGAGGCTGCCCACAGCCCTCCGGCGGCATCGGCGTGGAGGCACCCGGGCAGGCCGGGCCACCGGGCCAGGGGCTGCCAGCGGTTGCCCTGGATGCGGCACATTTCGCAGCACAGGCCGTCGTCCTCCAGCGTACACAGGGTGTAGAGCATACCGGCCAGGCAGGCCGCGCGCTGTACGCTGCCGTGCAGGCGGATGGCCTGTTCCTCCTGCAATTCCGGCAGGCGGATGATCCGCAGTGTGCTGTCTGCGCCGCCGCACACGGCCAGGCTGCGCTGGCCCGGCAGCAGGCACATGTCCTGGGGATAGACACCTGCCGGCGTGGTGAAAAGCGGCACGCCGGCACTGGAAATCAGCGTTAAGCAGTCGGTATCGCCGGAAAGGGTCAGGAGGCAATCCTGCCACAGCAGCATGCTTTCGATGCCGCTGTCCACCGGGATGATCCGCCGCCCCGTCCACACGGCATGGGCGGTGTTGTCCAGCAAAGCGATGCGGTGATGGTCACGGGCGATCATGTCCACACGGTGCAGGGGGCAGGGGAGGGCACGCCAGCCGTTTTGGCGCGCCATCAGCCCCTGATCGCCGCAGGCCAGCAGCATGGGCATCGCCTCCTTTTGCACACAGCCTATGCGATTTTCGAAGTTCGTGTGCATCAGGCAGGAAAAACGGAAAAGTCGGCGAATAGTTGAAACTTGGTATATTATGACACGAAAGGATGAACACTATGTTTACCTATAAGTGCAACGGTACCTGCTCCACCCAGATCGAGCTGGAGATCCAGGACGGCATTATCACCTTCTGCAAGTTTACCCGTGGCTGCAAGGGCAACACCGAGGGCCTGGCCCGCACCGTCATCGGCCAGAATGCCGAGGAGATCGCCGCCCGCCTGGAAGGCATCGAGTGCCGCGGCAACACCTCCTGCCCCGATCAGCTCGCCAAAGCCATCCGCGCCTACCGCGCTTAAGGGGGACGTTGTCCCCCTTAAGAATCCCCCTACCAAAGGGCCGTTCGGCCCTCTGGACTCCCTTTTGGGGATGCTGTTGCTATGCGGTCTCCGAGAGGGGGTCACGGCGCAGGTTCTTCGACCCGTTTCATTCGGATGCGCCACGACGCGGGGGGAGCCGGTTTGAGGAGGTGTCGGAGGGGCCGCAGCCCCTCTGACTGTAATCGTATCCGGCGGCTTTGCCGACGGGGCGGGGCGTTTTCCGCTGAAGGCGGAAAACATTCCTTGCACGAAGGAGCGGCCGGGAGCGAAGCGACCAGCGACGAAGTGAAAAAACTCGTTCAAATGGCTTTGCCATTTGAACGAAACGCAGTTCCTTGCAAGCAGCGTGTGCATGTTTGTTGAAGGGACGATGCACTATGTTTAACTGCTTGAAAGGAGAAATAATTTGTCTACTGAAGAAATGATTCCCACATCCTTCGACGATATGGATTTGTCCGTCGAAGTGCTCAAGGCCGTGAAGGACATGGGCTTTACCACCCCTTCCACCGTGCAGGCCAAGACCATTCCCCTGATGATGTCCGGCGCGGACATCAACGCCATTGCCCCCACCGGCACGGGCAAGACCTGCGCTTTTGGCATTCCCATGCTGGAGTATATCTCCCTGAAGGATAACCGGGTGCAGGAAATCGTGCTGGCTCCCACCCGCGAGCTGGCCATCCAGATCGGCGATGAGCTGACCAAGCTGGCGAAGTATATCCAGGGGGCGCGGATCGCTGTTTTGTACGGCGGCCAGCCCATCACCAAGCAAATCAACGCCCTCAAGCGCAAGCCGCAGATCGTGATCGCCACTCCTGGCCGTCTGCTGGACCACATGCAGCGCGGCAACATCCACCTGGATGCGGTGCACACCATGGTGCTGGACGAGGCCGATGAGATGCTCAACATGGGCTTCGTGAAGGACGTGACCAAGATCATCGAGGCCACCCCCGACGACCGCCAGCTGGTGCTGTTCTCCGCCACCACCAACCAGGATGTGCTGACCATCGCCTGGAAGTATCAGCACGAGCCGGTGGAGATCACCGTGGAGGCCACCAAGGAGGATCGGCCGCAGATCGCCCAGTACGTTATCTCCACCGAGCGGGACGAGAAGATGGATCATCTGCTGTACCTGCTGGATGCGGATGTGTACCAGCGCATCATGATCTTCTGCAACACCAAGTTTATGACGGACAAGCTCACCTCCCGGCTGAAGAAGGAGGGTTACCAGGCGGAGTGCATCCACGGCGACATCAAGCAGAGCCAGCGCAACGTGGTGATGAGCGACTTCCGCAAGGGCAAGTTCCCCATCCTGATCGCTACCGACGTGGCTGCCCGCGGCATCGACGTGGACGATGTGGAGGCCGTTATCAACTACGACCTGCCCGGCGAGAATGAGTACTACCTGCACCGCATTGGCCGCACGGGCCGCGCCCACAAGCACGGCGTGAGCTTCTCCCTGGTCACCTTCCAGGAGAGCGTGCGCATGGACGAGATCCTGAAGTACATGATCGCCAAGCCCCTGCCCCTGCACTTCGAGGATGATGTGCTGCGGCATGAAAACGGCGAAGCGTTCTTTGAGAATATCTGAGCATCAAGTCAGCCCGGGGAATGATCGGACAAAGCGCATTCACCGGGCTGGCTGTTTTTTATTCAAGCATATGGCGCACTGCCTGCGGCGGCAAGACGGCGTGCGTTGGTGTTTGGTTGATGAATAAAGGTTTACTTGTCAGCGATGATCTGCCGTATGGCCTTGGCATATGCATCTGCATGGTTGAGGGAAAACGTGCCGTGATGCATACGGGGAAGGACCTGCATCTTGCTGCCTGGTATGGCTTTGTGTATGATGGCGGCAGATTTTTTTATTGCATGGTTTTCATGCTGCCCGACCAGCACAAATGCTTTGGCACCGCAGTCTGCGATAGAGGGCTTGATGGCATACAGTGAATTGGCCTGCAAAAAGGCGATCATGTTTGTTTTTGTAATGCTGCATGTGTCCCTGTAGTAATCCTCGAAAAGTTCCTTTTTGATTTTCAGTGATCTGAATTGCAGCTTGGAAAACCACTGATGGCGGATCAAACCAAAGCAGCTTCCGAAGGCTGGTTTGATCATGGTATGGGTAAGCCTGGAGGGAATCACCAGTGCGCTTTCGATCAGTGCGAATTGACAGATATTCTTTCTTTGGGCCAGCATCTCCAGCACGGTCTGTCCGCCCAGGGATAAACCGCCGAGAAGAAGAACCTTGCCGCCCAGGCGGGTATCAATCAGGCGAATGATCTCTGAGGCTTGATTTTCGATGGAGGTGAAATCAGCGTCGCTTCCGGCATGACCATCTAAAATCGGCAAAATGACATGGTAATCGGATGACAACGCTTTAGCAGCTTCACGGTAATTCCACCACGACAGACCGCCGCCGTGCAGGAGCAACACCGTTTCTTGATTTTGTTTGCCGTATTCAATATAGTTCAATGATTCATACCTCATATGTCGTTTTGCTTTGATGAGATCATTTTATCACAGCGTTATCAAGCTTACAAGGGAATCATAAAGAGGCGGGTGGGCCTTTTTTCTTGCGCTTGCCTGAGTGATGGCGTATAATGGAAACATATGGAGGTGCGTTATATGTTTGCTGAATATCTGGGTAGCCATTCTTTGGCTGATCTTGTCATTTCTTCCGGGGAGAAATTCCCCGTTGCGGCGGATCGTGCGGCCTGGCAGGGCATCCGACCGGAGTGCAGAGAGGAGCTTTTGCAGCTGGCGGAAGCGTACCGGGAGAAGCCCTATCCCATGCGCCGGGCTACGGATTTCCTGGCTTTTGTGCGGGACGGCAGCCGCAAGGCGGATGAGAACCCGTTCTTTTTCCGGCGGCGCAAGCTGTGCGCCCATGCCATGGGCTACTGCATGCAGCCCAACGACCGCGACCTGGACGAGGTCATCGACGGCCTGTGGTGCATCTGTGAGGAAAGCAGCTGGGTCATCAGCGCGCACAATGTGAACCCCATCCCCGGCGCGCCCAGCAGCAGGGAATACCCCCTGCCGGACACGGACAAGCCCTATGTGGATTTGTTCGCCGCGCAGACGGGTATGGTGCTGGCCCTGGTCAGCCATCTGCTGGCGGATGCCCTGGACGGCGTAACGCCCTTGCTGCGCAGCCGCGTGCACAAGGAGCTGCAGCAGCGCGTGTTTGCTCCCTTCATGGCTACGGATGATTTCTGGTGGATGGGTGTGAAGCGCAAGGATCTGAACAATTGGACGCCGTGGATCCTCTCCAACATCATGCTGGCAGCGGAATACACCATGGCTGACCGCGCTGCCTTGGCTGCCTTGCTTGAGCGCAGCTGCATCATGCTGGACCGCTGGCTGGACACCGTGCCGGAGGACGGCGGCTGCGACGAGGGTGCAGGCTACTGGAACATGGCCGGTGGTGCGCTGCTGGACTGCCTGGACGTGCTGGAACGTGTTACCGGCGGCTGCATGACCTTCTGGCAGGATGAAAAGTTGCGCCGGGTGCTGTCCTTCCCGGCGAAGGCGCAGGTGCAGGGCAAGTGGTTCATCAATTTTGCGGACTGCGACGCCTGCCCCATCCTTTCCGGCGAGCGGCTGCAATGGGCAGGGCAGAAGCTGGGGGATGCCCGGCTCATTGCCCTGGGGGAGGAAAAGCAGGGCAAGCTGGCAGACGAACTGAACGACACGCCCCACTTCTCCCGGCTGCTGTACAAGGTGTTCCATCCGGTGCTGAAGGCGGAAACGCAAACGGCCCCTGTGGATACCTGGCTGCCCGATTTGCAGGTGCGGATGATCGAGCAGGGCGGCATGACCCTGTGCGCCAAAGGCGGCCACAACGGCGAAAACCACAACCACAACGATGTGGGCTCCTTTATGCTGTATGTGGATGGCCAGCCGCAGATTGTGGATGCAGGCAACATGGTTTACACCGCCAAAACCTTCTCCAGCGAACGGTATACGCTGTGGAATGTCCGCGCGGCTTACCATAACATTCCCATGATCGGCAGCCATGAGCAGCCCGACGGCGTTCAGTATGCCGCCAGGGACGTGCTTTGCCTGCCCAACGGCCTGAGCCTGGACATGGCCGGTGCCTATGCGCCGGAGGCCGGTGTGGCGGCCTGTCAGCGGAAGATGGAATTGACCGGCGGCACCTTGCGCGTACAGGATGATATCACCCTGCATGCACCTCAAAGCGTGACCTGGGTGCTGATGCTGCGGCATGCGCCCGCGGTGGCGGAGGGCATGCTCCGGACTGGCAGCATCGCCATGGCGGTGGATGCCGACCTGGCGGTGGACATCGAGGAAATCCCCGTGACGGACGCCCGCATGGCCAGGAACTACCCCGGCAGCCTGTGGCGTGTGCGCCTGACCGCGCCGGAAGCGGCGGAGCATCACCGGGTGTGGGTGGTCGAGAAAGCATAAACATCGGAGGCAACCGTGGGCAAGAAGCTATCGGAAATGACGCTGGAAGAACTGTGGCAGTTGTTTCCTATTTTTCTGACGGAGCACCGCGCCTGCTGGGCGGACTGGTATCAGCAGGAGGCTGCGGCCCTGCAGGCATCCGTGCCCCAGGCGAAGCGGATCAGCCATATCGGTAGCACCGCCATCGAGGGCATCTGGGCAAAGCCCATCATCGACATTCTGCTGGAGATGCCCCAAAGCTGCGATCTGGCTGGTTTGCAGGCATTGCTGGCGCAGCAGGGGTACATCTGCATGAGCCGCAGCGAGGGGCGGCTGTCCTTCAACAAGGGCTACACGGAAAACGGCTTTGCAGAAAGGGTGTTCCACCTGCATGTGCGGTATGCCGGGGATCACGATGAGTTGTATTTCCGGGATTATCTCCGGGAGGAACCTGCGGCGGCTAAGGCCTACGAACAGCTGAAGCTTTCCTTGTGGAAGGAATACGAGCACGACCGGGACGGCTATACCAATGCCAAGGCTGATCTTGTGCGGCAGATGACGGCGGCAGCCAGGGAAAAATACGGAAAACGGTACTAAAAAATCCCCCAGGAGCGGCGTGCGTCCCGGGGGATTGCTTTATCAACTGGTTATTTGTCCAGGTAGGGCGCGAAGTACTCGTGCAGCACGTCGCGGTTATGCTCCAGGAAGAGATTGCCCTTCATCTGGGTCAGGTCGCTGGGCACGTCGCCGGGGTCTTTGCCGTAAAGGTGCACGTCGCAGTAGTCCAGGATGTACTGCATATCTTCCGGCAGGATGGCGTGGCCGTTCAGGTGGATGAGCATGTTGTTCTGATCGGGGCAGCCCAGCAAATCCCACACCGGCTGGGAGGCAATGTAGGCCAGGCACTGGCCCTCGGTGTTGTTCCAGCCCTCGGATTCGATGCCGGTGACGATGATCATGTGGCGGTCGGGCGCGGCGGCCAGGGCGCAGAGCATGTGCTGATCCACCGGCAGGGCTTTCACCGAAGGGATGTGGGCGAAATTGCCGCAGAACCAATAGCCCTCGCCGCCCTGCAGGTTGCCGAAGGGCTCGTTGCGGGATTCATTCACCCAGGCTGCGCTGCCGCCCAGGGAGGTCAGGTCATAGGTCTTGCCGGAGTTGGTGGTGCGGTACACCGCCACGCCGCCTGCGCCGGAGCAGGAGGGGATCACCACGCGGATGCGCTGGTCATAGGCACCGGCCACCGCCGCGCCCTTGCCAAAGCGGGACACGCCGCCCACCAGGGACATGGCCGGGTCGATGTTCAGCTCTGCGCCTGCACCGGCCTCCATGGCGTCGATGATCTTGCTCACGCCCCAGGCCCAGGCCAGCAGGGTGCCGCGCTGCTCCTCGTGCTTCACCTTGTTGTAGGGGTACAGCTTGTAGAACGCGCCGAAATAGGTGGCGTTGTCCTTGGCCACCTGGGCGGTATCGTAATTGATGCCGGCGTAGCCGCGGCTGGCGGCATAGGCGCAGTTGTAGGATACCTCGGTGACCCACTCCTTGGTGAACCAGTTCTGATAATGCCAGGGGGTGTATTCCACATAGAAGGGATAGCCAGCCTCCGGCGCGGGGGTATCCGGCAGGGTCACCAGCACGGAGAAGGTGGCAGACTTGTCGCCTACGGCCACGCTGATGGTCAAAAGCTTGCTTCCGGTGACGGGCTCATCCTCGATGGCGTAGGTGAGGGTCTCCTGGGCCTTGTCGGGCATGTAGCCATACATGTAGTAGGCATACAGCTCCATCAGCTCTTCACGGCGGCGGGCCCAGTCTTCCGGGGTGATAACAGGGTCGCCGTTCTGAAAGCGCATCAGTTCGGGAAAACCTTCGGTTTCAGGCAGCTCCCGGGGCGGGGTGAGGGCCTCTTCGTCCAGGGCAGCCGGGGCCAGGGAGAAGATCAGCAATAGCAACAGCGACCACTTCAGCATGGCAGACATCCTTTCTATACAAACGATCATTGTTGATACTGAGTATAGCACATTTTGCCCCCTGGCAGAAGGGATAATGTCGCATATATTTTGGTTGCGTGCGCAACAAAATTGCCGGGAACGGTTGTTTCCTGCCGGAGAATATGGTAAGATAAGGAAAACAATGATTGATATGCAAAAGGAGGAATCCCCATGCAATACCGTCCCTTTGGCAAGACTGGCGTGAACATTTCCACCCTGGGCTTTGGCTGCATGCGCCTGCCGGAGATCCAGCAGGAGGACGGCAGCTTTGTGGTCGATCAGGAGAAGACCGACGAAATGCTGCGCCGCGCCTACGACCTGGGCGTGAACTATTTCGACACCGCGCTGTTCTATTGCCACAGCAACAGCGAGATCGCCGTGGGCAAGGCCCTCAAGCCCATCCGCGACAAGGTGTACATTTCCACCAAGTGCCCCCTGGAGCGGGTGAAGGAGCCTGCGGACTTCCGCAAGACACTGGAGGAAAGCCTGCGCAAGCTGGATACGGACTATGTGGACTTCTACCACTTCTGGGGCATCAACCAGAAGGCTTTCGATGAGAAGATCGTGCCCATGGGGCTGATCGAAGAAGCCAAGAAGCTGAAGGAAGAAGGCCTGATCCGCCATATTTCCTTCTCCTTCCACGATAAGCCCGAGGCACTGAAGCACATCATCGACAACGCACCGGAAATGGAGACCGTGCTCCTGCAGTACAACCTGTTGGACCGCGCCAACGAAGAGATGATCCAGTACGCTGCCGCCAAGGGCGTGGGCGTGGTGGTGATGGGCCCCGTGGGCGGCGGCCGCCTGGCTGCCCCCACTGAGCTGGTGAAGAAGCTGGGCAGCGAAGGCCTGAACACCTACGAGCTGGCCCTGCGCTTCGTGCTGGGCAATCCCGGCGTGTGCTGCGCCCTGAGCGGCATGCAGACCATCGACATGGTGGAAAAGAACGCCGTGGTGGCCTCGCTGGAAACGCCCATGACCGAAAAGGAATGGCGCGAGGTGGGCGAAAACCTGGAGAAGCTGCAGAAGTTCTCCGAGCTGTACTGCACCGGCTGCGCCTACTGCCAGCCCTGCCCCAAGGGCATCAACATCCCGAAGATCTTCCAGGCCTACACCTATCTGAATGTATACGGCCTGAAGGATCTGGCGAAGAACACCTACCAGGGCTACCTCAAAGATGAAAAGAACCCCGGCGTGACCTCCGACGCCTGCGTGAATTGCGGCTTCTGCGAGCGTAAGTGCCCCCAGCACCTGAAGGTGCGGGAGCTGCTCAAGAAGGTGGAGGGCGTTCTGGGAAGCCTGTAACCCCTGCCTGTGCAAAAGCATCCGTCCCGTATCGGGGCGGATGTTTTTACATGTGCCGACACAAAAAGATTGGAAAGTTGCGGCATATGCGGTATAATCATGGTCGAGAAAAACAAAGGAAGTGTTGCCCGTGCGCCGCAACGACAGGGAACTGACCACCGAAGAAGAAATTTTGCAGGTGCTTGACCAGTGCGATACCATCCGCCTGGGCATGAAGGGGGAGGAGTACCCCTACATCGTGCCCCTGTCCTTTGGCTGGGAGCAGCATGAAAACGGCCGGGTGTACATCTATGTCCACGGCGCGAAGGACGGCCTGCGGCACGAGCTGCTGAAGAAGGACTTCCGCGTGTGCGTGGAGGCGGACCGCTGCCTGCGCTTTGCTCAGATCGGTGATGACTACACCTGCGTCTATGAGAGTGTGATCGGCTTTGGCCGGGCGGAATGCGTGCAGGGCGAGGAGGCCCTTCACGGCCTGAAGAAGATCATGGAGCACTGCGGCTTCGGCGAGGGGCATGTGCCGACCAGGGCTGCGGAATACACCAGCGTGTGGAAGATCACCATCAGCCAGATGACGGGAAAGAGGCGTACACTATGAGCAAACTCCTGGCGTTTTTCAAAAAAGAGATCGTGTTTACGGTGGCGCTTATTGCGGCACTGCTGTCCTTCCTGATGGTGCCGCCGGGGATGCACACCCTGCAGGGCATCGACACCACCACGCTGTTCATGCTCTTTGCGCTGATGACAGTGGTGGCCGGGCTGCGGGCCATCGGGTTGTTTGACAAGCTGGGCGCAGCCATGACGGGGCGCATCAGCACCCTGCGGGGGCTGACGCTGGCATTGGTGATCGCCTGCTTCTTCCTGTCCATGGTGGCCACCAACGACGTGGCCCTGATCACCCTGGTGCCCTTCACCCTGTTGCTGATGAAGGGTGCACCGGGCCGGGATGTGATTCTGGCGGTGGTGCTGGAGACCATCGCGGCCAACCTGGGCAGCATGGTGACGCCCATTGGCAATCCGCAGAACCTGTATCTGTATTCCAGCGGCCAATTGCAGCTGATGGACTTTCCGCGCCTCACCTGGCCCTATGCGCTTTTGAGCCTGGTGCTGCTGGCCCTGATGACGGGGCTCATCAGTCCGGCTAAGGTGGAGGGCCTGGCCGGTGAAACCAAGGCGATTCCCCGTAAGCAGGGCACGCTGTATGCGGTGCTGGCGGTGATTGCCCTGCTGGCGGTGGCGAAGGTCATCCCGGCCTGGGCAGCGGCTTTGTGCGTGCTGGCCGGTGTTGCCGTGCTGGACCGGGGCATCCTCCGGCAGGTGGACTTTGTGCTGCTGGGGACGTTCGTGTGCTTCTTCGTGTTCGTGGCCAGCATCAAGGAATATGCGCCGGTGCGCACCTGGCTGGAGGGGCTGATGGCCCAGTCGCCCATGCTGGTTTCGCTGCTCACCAGCCAGGTGATCAGCAACGTACCGGCCTGCCTGCTGCTCTCGCCCTTCACGGCGGATGTTCCGGCCCTGATGCTGGGCGTGAACCTGGGCGGCCTGGGCACGCTGGTGGCTTCCCTGGCTAGCCTGATCTCCTTCAAGCTCTACGGCGCGGCGGAGGGGGCGAAGAAGGGCTCCTTCATGCTGTGGTTCACGGGGCTGAATGCGGGCATGCTGGCGGTTTTGCTGGTGTTGGCCAAACTTCTGGGTGCATTCTGACGGCCAGACTTGCAAAAAACTGTTCTTTTGCAGGATTAAAATGCAATTTTCTTCATGAAACCTTGCAAAATGAGGCATCATCCCTTATAATGGGCTGGTGCCTGTTTTGATGGTGTTTCTTTCAATAATATGATTTGTGAGAAAAGATGGTGAAAGTATGCAGGATATGCAGGATATGATCGACCGGCTGAATCAGTCCGGCAAGCGGCTGAGCAAGGGCCATCGGAAGATCGCGCAGTACATTGTGGAGCACTACGACAAGGCTGTGTTCATGACGGCCAGCCGCCTGGGCGAAAGCGTGGGCGTGAGCGAATCCACGGTGGTGCGCTTTGCCTCTGCCATGGGGTATGAGGGCTATCCGCAGCTGCAGCGTTCCCTGCAGGAATTGGTGAGCCATCGCCTGACGGCCAATCAGCGGTTTGAGATGTCCACGGAGATCGACCCCCATGCCGCGCTGCCCTTCGTGCTCAAGAGCGACATGCAGAACCTGCGCGCCACCCTGGAGGGCATGGACAACCAGGCCTTCGAGGACGTGGTGCAGCACCTGCTTTCCGCCAAGGCCATCTATGTGATGGGCCTGCGCTCGGCGGCTCCGCTGGCGCAGTTCATGGGGTATTACCTCAACTACATTTTCGATGATGTGCACCTGGTTTCCAGCGGCGCGACGGACGTGTTTGAGGAGATTTCGAAGCTCACCCAGGACGACGTGCTGGTGGGCATCAGCTTTCCGCGCTACTCCACCCGTACCCTGGAGGCCATGCGCTTTGCCAAGCGCTGCGGTGCCCAGGTGGTGGCCATCACCGACGGCCCCATGTCCCCCCTGCACGACATTGCCGATGTGACCCTCACCGCCCGGACGGACATGGCCTCCTTTGTGGATTCCCTGGCCGCGCCCCTCAGCGTGATCAACGCGCTCTTGGTGTCCCTGGGCCTGCACCGCAAGGAAGCCCTGACCGAGCATTTCCGCAAGCTGGAGACCATCTGGGATACCTACGAGGTCTATCTGGAGGAAGAGGGGCACCATGGGTAAGATCATTGTGATCGGCGGCGGCGCAGGCGGCATGATGGCGGCCATCTATGCAGCCAGGGCTGGTGCCGATGTGACCCTGCTGGAGCGCAACGAAAAACTGGGCAAGAAGATCTACATCACCGGCAAGGGCCGCTGCAATGTGACCAACGACTGCACCCAGGATGAATTCATGCGCGAGGTGCCGCGGAACCCCCGGTTCCTGTACAGCGCGCTGAGCTCCTTCTCCCCTCAGGACATGATGACTCTCCTGGAGGATGCCGGCTGCCCGGTGGTGGTGCAGCGGGGCAGGCGGGTGTTCCCGGCCACGGAAAAGGCCAGCGACGTGAACCGCACCCTGGCACGGCTGCTCCAGCAGCTGGGGGTGAAGGTGCTCCTGAACTGCCGGGTGAAGGGCATCCATGCCGTGGACGGCCGTGCCGCAGGGGTGACCCTGCAGGACGGCACCATGATGCCTGCAGATGCGGTGATCCTGGCCACCGGCGGCAAGAGCTACCCCATGACCGGCTCCACCGGCGACGGTTACGCCATGGCGGAAGGCGTGGGCCATAGCATCCAGCCGCTGAAGGCTGCGCTGAGTGCCATCGAAACCAAGGAAAGCTGGCCCTGCGAATTGCAGGGGCTTTCCCTGCGCAACGTAACCCTGACGCTGAAAAAGGGCAAGAAGACTCTGTATACCGAGCTGGGCGAGATGCTTTTCACCCACTTCGGCATTTCCGGCCCGCTGACGCTGACCATGAGCTGCCACCTGCCGGATGACCTGGCCGAGGCCAGCGTGACTCTGAACCTGAAGCCCGGTCTGGATGCCCAGCAGCTGGATGCCCGGCTGCAGCGCGACTTTGAGGCCCAGAGCCGCAAGCAGCTGCGCAATGTGATGCCCGGACTATTGCCCGGCAGGCTGGCGGAGATCTTCCCCGGGCTGTGCGGTATCGACAGCAGCAAGCAGTGCTGCCAGATCACCAGGCAGGAGCGCGAGACCCTCTGCACCATGATGCAGGCCCTGCCCATCACCCTGAGCCGCCTGGCACCGCTGGATGAGGCCATCGTGACCCGTGGCGGTGTGACGGTGAAGGAAATCAACCCTGCCACCATGGAAAGCAAGCTGCTGCCGGGCCTGTATTTCGCTGGCGAAGTGATGGATGTGGATGCCCACACCGGCGGCTATAACCTGCAGGTGGCCTGGTCCACCGGCGCGCTGGCCGGACAGTCGGCAGCGGAACAGATGTAATATTGCCTCGATGGAGGCTTATGGGAGTAACTATGCAATATATCATTATTGACCTGGAATGGAACCAGCCGATGTCCTATGAAAGTGCTGTGTACAAGCAGGTGGGGGACAGGCTGATCTTTGAGATGATCCAAATCGGCGCGGTGAAGCTGGACGAGCAGCTGAACGTGGTGGACAGCATTTCCATCCCGATCCGCCCGGTGCACTATGTGAAGATCCATCCGCGCATCCGCCGGATGACCCAGCTGGGCAATGAAGAGCTGGCCGATGCACTGACCTTCCTGCCGGCGATGGAGCAGTTCGTGGACTGGTGCGGCGAGGACTACACCCTGCTCACCTGGGGCTGCGACGACGTGAGCGTTCTGAAGCAGAACATGGATTTCTTCGAGTGCAAGGCGGTGCTGCCACCCCTGTGCGACATTCAGCGGCTGTTCAGCGACGTGTACAAGTGCAAGGACCGCAAGGGCCTGAAGGCTGCCATGGAGATGATGGAGATCGAGCCCGACGAGGACCGCTTCTTCCACAATGCGCTGAACGACGCTTACTACACCGCGCTGGTGTTTGCCAAGATGCCCGATCCGGCGGCAGTTTTGAAGTATCCCCAGCAGCCCAAGCAGCTGATCCATGCCGATCACCACAGCCGCCGCAAGGAGAAGGGCGAAACCTTCGACAGCCTGGCGGACGCCCTGGCCAGCGAAATGGCGCAGCAGCCCCGCTGCCCCGTCTGCGGCAAGAAAACGCCCCTGGAGGATACCTACGTCAAGCAGTGTGCGGATAAGTACATCGGCCTGTCGAAGTGCCCCCACCACGGGCAACTGATGATCCGGCTGCGCTTCCGCCCCACCGACGACGGCAAGCGCATCATGAGCATGAACGTGGGCAAGGCCACCGCCATGAACCGGGCCTATGTGCACACCAAGAAGATCCAAGTGCAGGAAAAGGAAGCCCGCTACCTGGCCGAGCACGGCGTGCTGCCCGATCCTGAAAAGGAACTGATGGAGGCCGACCGCACCAGCATGCCCTTTGAAGATTGATTCACATTCATTTCAATGAGGCGCAGTAGAATACAGCAAGGAGGGGATCCAATGACTGTGCAGGAATGTTTGAACACCAACGACCGGCATATTCTGGCGGCCATGTGCGGCGGCCAGGTGCTGGAGCTGAATGAGCCCGCCCCGGCGGATGCACAGCTGCATCTCCTGACCCTTGCCCACGACGAGGGACGGCGCATCTACGAGCGGTCGCTGCGGTTTGTGCTGCTGATGGCCCTGCGCAGACTGTATCCCGGCCAGCAGGTGCGCATTGAGTACTCGGCAGGACACGGCGTGTATGTGCGGCTGCCGGGGATGGAGGTCACCGCTGCCTGCTTGGCGGACATCGAACGGGTGATGCGTGAGCTGGTGCAGGCCGACCTCCCCTTTGAGAAAAAGACCTGGCAGCTGGATGACGCCATCCGCTATTTTGAGGAGGACGGGCAGAGCGACAAGGTCGCCCTTCTGCGGCTGCGGCCCTACTCCTTCTTCCGGATGTACTGCTGCGGCGGCATGTGGGAGTATTTCTACGGGGCCATGGTGCCCTCCACGGGCTATGTGCCTGCCTTTGCGCTGGAACCCCAGCCAAACGGCTTTGTGCTGATGCTGCCCACCGCCGATGCACCCGACGCGCCTGCTGCGTACATCCACCGGCCCAAGCATCTGCAGGTGTTTGGCCAAAGCGCGCGCTGGTGCGAGATCCTGGGCGTGGTGAATGCGGCGGATGTGGCAGAACTGATGGCACGCAAGCGCATGCGCGCCTTTATCCGGGTGAACGAAGCCCTGCACGACAAGGCCATCGCTTCCATTGCCGATAGCATCGTTACCGGCGGCAAGCGCATTGTGCTGGTGGCCGGGCCTTCTTCCAGCGGCAAGACTACCTTCACCGGCAGGCTGGGCGTGCATTTGCAGGTGCTGGGCCGCCGCGCAGTGCAGATCAGCCTGGACAACTACTACCGCAACCGCAGCGAGCTGCCCCGCGAGGCAGACGGTACCGTTGACCTGGAAGCCCTGCACACCATTGATGTGCCGCTTCTGCGCACGCACCTGGCTGCGCTGCTCCGGGGCGAAGAGGTGGAGGTGCCGCGCTTCGACTTTGTCACTTCCTCCCGCGTGGCTCAGGGTGTGCCCCTGCGCCTGGGCGAGCAGGATATCGTGATGCTGGAGGGCATTCACGGCCTGAATCCGGCCCTGTACGAAGGCCTGCCCATGGAGATGATCCACCGGGTGTTCGTCAGCGCGCTGACCTGCATCAACCTGGACGACCACAACCGCATCCGCACCACGGATGTGCGGCTGCTGCGCCGCATCGTGCGCGACAACCAGTTCCGCGGCACTCTGCCGGAGGAAACCCTGGCCATGTGGAACAGTGTGCGCCAGGGCGAGGAGAAGTGGATCTTCCCCTATCAGGAGCAGGCGGACAGCGTGTTCAACACGGCCCTGCACTACGAGCTGCCCATCCTGAAGCACTTCGCCTCCGAGCTGCTGGAGGCCATCCCGCCGGAAAGCCCCCAGTACCTGATGGCCAGGCGGCTGTGCAAAACGCTGCACTATTTCCCGGCCATTGATCCGGAAATTCTGGACGAGATACCGCCCCTGTCGCTCCTTCGGGAGTTCATTGGCGGCAGCACCATGGAAAAAGAATAAGAGGCAGAGAAACAGCAAGCCGGATAAGGCTTGCTGTTTCGGCTGATGCGATGATGGATTGAGAATGGTGAATTTGAATTTACTGGAGGAATAATAATGAAATATATAAAAGAAAATGAAAGAATATGGGATGAACGCTCACAAAATAATGATGAATGGTCTATACCTGTAACAAGTGAAATGGTTACACGTGCCAAGGAAGGCGTTTGGAGCATTGTGCTAACGCCAACAAAACCTGTTCCATCGAATTGGTTTCCCGAAAACCTCAAAAATAAAAAGATTCTGTGCCTTGCAAGTGGCGGAGGGCAGCAAGGGCCTATATTAGCTGCAACTGGTGCAGATGTAACTGTATTTGATAATAGTATGAAGCAATTGGAAAAAGATGCTTATGTTGCTCAACGAGATAATTTGAAAATCAAAACAGTTCAAGGAAACATGCAGGATTTATCTATGTTTGAAGATGAATCCTTTGATTGCATCATTCACCCTTGGTCAAATGGGTATGTCGACAATGTTTTGCCTGTATGGCACGAATGCGCAAGAGTATTAAAAAAGCACGGGATACTATTGGCGGGATTTGGCAATCCCATAGAGTTTATTTTCAATGCTGCAAAATTAGAGCAAGGAATTTTTTCAGTGGAAAACATGATTCCATATGCAGATATTGAACATATGGATGATCCGGAAACAAGAAAAATTGTTGAAGACGGAGGATATCTTTGGAGCCATACTTTAGAAGACCAGATTCAAGGTCAGATAGAGGCAGGTTTTGCAATAGTTGGCTTCTATGAAGATATTGGAGGCACTGCATTAGATAAGTATATCAACTCGTCCATTGCTACCAAAGCAATTAAATTATGATGTGATGATCTCCAAAAGAACTCGCTTGGCAAACCACAAATTGCCACGCATTTCCGGAGAAAGCAGTGATACATATCGTATCAGTGCATGGAGAAATAAATACATTCGCAACCGGGCATCCGGCATATTCGTCGGATGCTCGTTCTTTCTTGGTTTGGGATCAGTCCATTCGTAAGAGCCTTCCGCCGGTTGGCGGCCTTTTTGTATTGACATTTCGGTCACAATGTTCTATGCTATATCCGTATGCGTTAATTGCACCTACACGAACAGGAGGCTGCTTTTTCTATGAATAAACCCGTTGTTCTGGTTGTCATGGACGGTGTGGGCGAGACCCCCGAAACCCTGGGCAACATGGTCCTTTCTGCCACCACCCCCACCCTGGACGAACTGAAGGCTAACAATCCCTGGCAGGTCATCAAGGCCCACGGCGCGGCTGTCGGTCTGCCCTCTGATGACGATATGGGCAACTCCGAGGTCGGCCACAACGCTCTTGGCTGCGGCCAGATCTACTCCCAGGGCGCGAAGCTCGTGAACGAGTCCATCGAGTCCGGCAAGATCTACACCTCCGAGGCCTGGAAGGAGCTGGCTGGCAACTGCAAGGCCAATGGTTCCACCATGCACTTCATCGGCCTGCTTTCCGACGGCAATGTGCACTCCAACATCAGCCACCTGATCGCCATGCTGGGCCAGGCCAAGGCTGAGGGCATCGCCAAGGTGCGCTGCCACATCCTGCTGGACGGCCGCGACGTGCCCGCCACCTCCGCCCTGGACTATGTCCAGCAGCTGGAAGACGTGCTGGCTACCCTGAACGACGCCACCTTCGACGGCAAGATCGCTTCCGGCGGCGGCCGTATGCAGGTCACCATGGACCGCTACCAGGCCAACTGGGCCATGGTCAAGGCTGGCTGGGAGACCCATGTCCACGGCGAGGGCCGTCAGTTTGCCTCCGCCAAGGAAGCCATCGAAACCTACCGTGCCGAGCTGGGCGTGATCGACCAGGATCTGCCCGCCTTCGTCATTGCTGAGAACGGCCAGCCCGTGGGCAAAATGGCCGACGGCGACTCCGTGATCCTGTACAACTTCCGCGGCGACCGCGCCCAGGAGATTTCCATGGCCTTCGACGGCGACGAGAGCTTTGCTCACTTCGACCGCGGCGTGGTGCCCCAGGTGAAGTACGCCGGTATGCTGCAGTACGACGGCGACCTGAACATCCCCAAGGCATTCCTGGTGAATCCCCCGGAGATCCGCCACACCCTTACAGAGCTGCTGGTGGAAGCCGGCATCCCCGAGTACGCCTGCTCCGAGACCCAGAAGTATGGCCATGTGACCTATTTCTGGAACGGCAACCGCTCTGAGAAGTTCTCCGAGTCCCTGGAAGACTGGGACGAGGTGCCCTCCGACGTGCGCTCCTTTGACGAGTGCCCCTGGATGAAGGCCACCGAGGTCACCGACCTGGTGATCGCCGCGCTGGAAAAGGGCAAGTATGGCTTCATCCGCTGCAACTTCCCCAACGGCGACATGGTGGGCCACACCGGCAACGTGCTGGCTACCGAGATCGCTGTGGAGACCGTTGACCTGTGCCTGGCCCGTATCAAGAAGGCCTGCGACGAGCACGGCGCCATCCTGCTGGTGACTGCCGACCACGGCAACGCCGACCAGATGCTGGAGAAGAATAAGAAGGGCGGCATTGCTCCCCGTACTGCCCACAGCCTGAATCCCGTGCCCTTCATCGTCTACGATAAGGACGAGAAGCATGAGCTGAAGGAAGGCAACCACTTCGGCCTGGCCAACGTGGCTCCCACCGTCGCTCAGCTCCTGGACCTGAAGCCCTACGACTGCTGGGAAGAGTCCATGCTCAAGTAACCAGAGGCTCTGCCTCTGGACTCCGCCCAAGGGCTCTGCCCTTGGGAATCCCGCGAAGGGCCGTTCGGCCCTTTCGAAACCCACTTTGCGAGAGCGGAGTGGGTTTTTCCTTTGCAGGAGTCACGGTACGGGGGCTGTTAGGATATGCACTGCCAATAGCCTCCCTTGTGCAAAGGGAGGTGGCTGAGCGTAGCGAAACCGGAGGGATTGCTGCCGCATCTCCCATGGCGCAACTTCCTTAAAATGCAGGGGCGAACAGTGTTCGCCCGGCCTGCACTCTTAATTCCGCATTCCGCATTTCGAATTCCGCATTCAACACAACCGCCCGGAAGCATTGCTTCCGGGCGGTTGTGTTACCCCTCGCTTTCCGGCCAGCCCAGGAGCTGCAGTTGCTCCATGGCCTGGGCGTAGAGGTCTTCGGGTTCGACTTTGTTGCGTTTCATTTGCAGCCATACCTTGGGGCGTTCGTGCCAGGGGTGGCTGCGCAAAAGCTTGCGCTGGGCAGCTTTTTGCAGGGCCAGGCGGACCTCCGGCTCGTTGAGCATGGCGGTGAGCACGCCCTTGGCACTGTCCTCGCGCAGGATGAAGGTGAACTTCTCGTGCAGGGCGGCGTAGTGTTGCTGCTCCAGGCGGTGGATCTTCCCGGCACTGCTCACGGCCAGCTGGCGCAGTCGCTGGGTGCGCCACAATTGGGCGGTATCGTCGGGGATGATGGGCAGGGGCATGGTTTCGGCGTGCTTCAGGCCGGTTTCCACGGCGGTGACCAGCTTTTCCTGCCAGATGTCCAGGCCCATGGGGTTGGTCCAGGGCTCGGGCATGCCGCTTTGGTGCAGCTGGCGCAGGAAGGCTTCCACCGGCATGGTGCGCACCATCTGATCCATAGGGGCGAAGCGGGTCACGTCTTCATAATCGCTGTTGTACAGAAGCAGCACCGGCGTGCCGATGGCCAGGCAGGCCATGGCGCAGTGCAGGCGGCGGGTCACCACAAAGCGGGCCCCGGCATAAATGCGCAGCTGCTGCTTGACGTTGTTCATGCGGGTGTCAAAGTCGGTGCTGGGGTCGGTCAGCTGATGGGTCAGCTCCTGGATGTCGCTGCCGGCGGCATAGTTGCGCAGGGTCTGCACCACGTCTTCCGGGGTGTCCACACAGCAGATGTAGGACTGGGTGCGCACCTGGGGCCGCTTCAGCGTCAGGGTCAGGCAGCTGGTGAGCTGGTGGGGGATGCCTGTGTGCTCCATCAGCTTCACGGTGCGCTCGTCGCGGCAGCCGATGGGGGCGCAGCCTGCCAGATAGGCCTTGCCCGCACCGTCCAGCTGGGCGAAGGGGATGCCCCACACGTCCTCCTGGGACAGGTGCACGCCCACGCACACCGGCGCGATGTGCTTTTCCGGCAGCCAGTGGGCGGTTTCGCGCAGCACATTGCCGGACAGGAGGGCAATCACCCGGTCGTTGTCCGTCAGGTCGTCCAGGGGGGCGTCCAGGCAATCAGCGTTCAGCACACGATCCACCCGGGGCAACAGCTGCATGGCGGCATAGGTGCGCAGGTCGTCGCCCAGGTTGTCGGAGTGGGGCTGCCATGCGATGGCGTATTGGATCATTCGTGTCGCTCCTTATCACTCAAAGCCGTACTTGGCGATGTATTCTTCCAGGCATAGGTTTTCTTCCAGCATGTTCAGGGAGTGCTCCGTGCCCACATAACGGATGTGCCAGGGCTCCGCCAGGATGCCGGTGATGTCCTCTTTTTCCTCGGTATAGCGGATGATAAAGCCGAACTGCCAGCAGTTTTCTGCCAGCCAGGCGGCCTGCTCGGTACCCTTGAAGGCCACGCCGGGCACGGTGATATCAAAGGCCAGGCCCAGGTGATGCTCGCTGGAGCCGGGCTCCATCACCGTCAGCCGGGTGGCACTTACGGCGTCGTTGTAGCTCAGGCCGTTTTTCTTGCGGTATTCGTACACCTGCTCGTCAAACAGCTGCTGCTGATAAGCCTTGGAGCGGTAGCCCGCGCTGACCTGCCACACGGTGATGCCCTGGCTGTGGGCGTATTCCAGCATGGACATCATGGCATCCACGGCCACCCGTTCGCCCTGGATGCCGCTGGCCTTGATCTTCACGATGCTGCTGTCGCAGTAGTCGGCCATGTAGACCAGGTCGGCAGGCTGGTAGCCGTCGGGCAGGAAGTGGTCGCGGTTCACCAGGATGGGCAGCCCGTCGGAGCGCACCCAGGGGTACACCGTTTCAGGGGTGGGGGTCGGATCGGGCTCCGGGGTGGGGGTGGCCTTGGGCTGGGCGGAGGCGGAGTAGAGCACATTGCGGGTGTCCTCGCCCACGATGCCGTCGGCAGACAGGTCGTGCTGCAATTGGAACACGATCACCGCAGACTTGGTGCCCGGGCCGAAATCGCCGTCGATGGAAGAGGTATAATAGCCCAGCTGCTGCAGCCTGGTTTGCAGCTGGATGACCTCCTCGCCCTGGGAGCCGCTGCGCAGAACCGGCGGCGGGGTGGGGGCGTTGGGGTCGACGGTCACCTGCATCACATTGCGCACGGGGGGCTCGGGGGTGGGGGTGGTGTGCATTTCCACATAGGTCATATCCACCAGCGAGGCCACGCGCACGCCCAGGATCACAGCGGCGACCAGCAGGATGAACAGGATCACCAGGCCGATCACACGTTTCGGATTTTGCTTCATATGTCATTTCCTCTCATGATTTCCGCTATATAGTATACGACATCTTTGCCCGAATGGCAAGGGCCGAGCCTGCCCCTGCGGTATGCGTCTGCACCCATAGAACGAAGCGGAAGACCGAAAACCTCCCGTTTTGCCCATGGTTTGCTTGACGAACAGATGAGAAACCAGTATAATAACTTTTATATGTGTATGATGGGTGGACTGGAGGCGGAGAGCAAGCCTCTCCGGCCATCAACACCATCTGATTCGAGGAGGAAGCAAGCGAATGAAGAACAATCGCAAGCGCATGAACGGCAAAACCAAGTCCATCATCGCGCTGACCATCGTGCTGGTGCTGACCATCGTCTTTGGCGTGGTTGGTGTGGCCGGCATGCCCCTGGATGCCCGCGGCCTGTACAAGCTCAACGGCTGGCTGCCCACCACCAATGCCGACAACTGGCCCGACGCCCTGGCCCTGGGCCTGGACCTGCGCGGCGGCGTGTATGTGGAATACTCTGCTGCCCTTTCTGAAGAATCCGAGGCCAACTTCGATTCTCTGATGCAAGGCACCATCGGTGTGATCCAGCAGCGTCTGACTGACAAGGGCTACGCTGAGAGCACCGTGCAGCGCATCGGCAACGACGGCATCCGCGTGGAGATCCCCGACGTGACGGATCCCTCCGCCGTGCTGGAGCTGATCGGCAACCCCGCCAAGCTGGAGTTCAAGACTCCCGACGGCAACACCTTTATGGAAGGTTCCATGGTGGAAACGGCCACCTATTATTATGCTGAGGGCGACCATCAGGTGGCCTTCCAGCTCAACGACGAAGGCGCGAAGATCTTCGCCGAAACCACTGCGGCCAACGTGGGCAACCGTCTGAGCATCTACCTGGACGGTGTGCTGCTGCTGGACCCCATGGTGGAAAGTGCCATCACTGGCGGCAGCGGCGTGATCAACGGCATGGGCACTGCTGAATATGCCCAGACCGTGGCCGCCCAGATCCAGTCCGGCGCGCTGCCCCTGGAGCTGACCCAGCAGAAGGTGGACACCGTGTCCGCCACCCTGGGCGACGATGCCCTGTCCACCTCCGTCACCGCTGCCATCATTGGCATCCTGCTGGTGATGGTGGTGATGATCATCCGCTACCGCCTCAACGGCGTGGTGGCCTCCTGGGCACTGTGCATCTACATCATCGTGCTGTTCCTGCTGCTGGCCGTGATCCCCGGCATCCAGCTGACCCTGCCCGGTCTGGCCGGTATCGTGCTGGGCATCGGCATGGCTGTGGACGCCAACGTGATCATCTTCGAGCGCTTTAACGAGGAAGTCCGCAACGGCCGTCCCATGAAGGCTGCTGTCCGCGCTGGCTTCAAGAACGCCATGTCCGCCGTGCTGGACGCCAACGTCACCACCCTGATCGCCGCCATCGTGCTTTTGTTCTACGGCACCGGCTCCATCCAGGGCTTTGCTAAGACGCTGCTGCTGGGCGTGGTGGTGTCCATGTTCACGGCTGTGGTGGTCACCCGCTTCCTGATGAAGAATATCGTGAACATCGGCGTTACCAACGAGAAGCTTTTCACCGCTGGCGTGAAGGCTGTGAAGGAGGAACAGGTATGACGATCAAGAACCGTTCCAAGCTCTGTCTGATGATCTCCGCGGCCATCATGGTGGTGGCCATCGTGCTGTCCGTGTGCGGCATGGGCATCAACCTGGGTATCGACTTTGCCGGCGGCCTGGCCATGCAGTACAACCTGGGCGGCCAGTTCCAGGAGAGTGACGTGGCCGACGTGCTCAAGGCCATGAACGTGGGCGACTTCACCGTTACCACCCAGGGTGCCAACAAGGACGAAGTCAACGTTCGCATCAAGTCTGTGGGCGAGGACGACGTGCAGGCTGTGCAGGCCGCCTTTGAAGAAGGCCTGAAGGCCACCTATCCCAACCTGTCCCAGGCTGGCGACGTGAACTATGTGGGCCCCGTGGCCGGTGCCACCCTGCTGAGCAACGCCTTCTGGTCTGTGCTGATTGCCAGCGCGCTGATGCTGGTGTACATCGCCATCCGCTTTGACTTCAACTCCGGCGTGGCGGCTGTGTTCGGCCTGCTCCACGACGTGCTGATGATGCTGGCCTTCATGGTGCTGCTGCGCGGCATTATCCAGATGAACTCTTCCTTCATCGCCGCCATGCTGACCATCGTGGGCTACTCCATCAACAACACCATCGTCATCTTCGACCGCATCCGCGAGAATGCCAAGAAGATGCCCACCGAAAACCGCGACGAAGTGGTCAACCGCTCCATCAAGGAGTGCCTGGGCCGCACCATCAACACCACCCTCACCACCCTGATTACCATCGTGGCCCTGTACATCCTGGGTGTGGATGCCATCAAGGAATTCGCCCTGCCCATCATCATCGGCATCCTGTCTGGTGTGTACTCCGCCAACATGATCAACGGCTACATCTGGGCCGCGCTGGAAAACGCCAAGCGCAAGTCCAAGAAGGCGTAACCAGGGGCTTTGCCCCTGGACCCCACCAGAGAGGGCTCTGCCCTCTCTGGACTCTCCCGCCAAAGGGGCTTTCAGCCCCTCTGGACTCCCTGACCAAAGGGCCGTTCGGCCCTCTGGACTCCTGTTCGGGGTGATTGGGAGGGACGCCATGTGTGCTGGGGTCACGGTGCACGTTGGGTGCACCGCGACGCGGATGAGTTACTTGGAGGCGGCCGGGGGACGGTCGCCTCTTTCTAATTTGTATGGTGCCGAAGGTTTCCAAAGGGCGATCGGAAAGCCCTTTGGCCGCGCCCGCAGGCTCGGAATCCCTATCACGGCGTATGGAGTGAAGTGCATGCTGCAATTCATCAGGCGCGGCGCGGACCGCGAGGCTGCTCCCATTGGCGACTTGCCCCTGTGGCTGTCGTCCATTTTGCGTACCCGCGGCATCGACACGCAGGAGAAGGCGCAGCGGTTTCTGCATCCGGAGCTGGCGCACCTGCATGATCCTATGCTGATGCAGGGCATGGACAAGGCGGTGCGGATCATCCGCGAGGCCATTGCGGCAGGCGAGAAAATGCTGGTCTACGGCGATTATGACGTGGACGGTGTGTGTGCGACCTCCATCCTGGTGGAAACGCTGGGGGAGATGGGCGCGCAGGTGGATTTCCGCATTCCAAGCCGCCATGGTGAAGGCTACGGGTTGAATGTGGAGGCGGTCAGGGAGATCGCGAAGGAGCACAAGCTGCTGATCACCGTGGACTGCGGCGTGACCAACCATGAGGAAGTCAAGCTGGCGCAGATGCTGGGCATGACGGTGATCGTCACCGACCACCATCAGCTGGCGGACACGCCTTCCCCGGCGGATGTGGTGCTGAACCCCCTGCTGGGGGATTATCCCTTCCGCCGTCTGTGCGGCGCGGGCGTGGCGTTGAAGCTCACCCAGGCGTTGCAGGGCATGGAGGGTGTGTGCAAGCGCATTGAGCTGGCGGCCATGGCCACCGTGGCGGACATTGTGCCGTTGATCGACGAGAACCGCGTCATTGTCCGGGAAGGTTTGCAGCGCATGGCGGACAGCGACCGCCCGGGCATCAAGGCCCTGCTGATGGTCGCCGGGGTCAATCCGCCGGTGAGCGCGGGGCAGGTGGGCTTCCGGCTGGCACCGCGCATCAACGCAGGCGGCCGCCTGGAGGATGCCGCCCAGGGCGTGACGCTGCTCACCACCCGGGACGAAATGCTGGCCGAGCGAATCGCCTCCCACCTGAAGGACGCCAACAGCCAGCGGCAGGCCATTGAAACCGACATCACCCAGAAGGCCATGCAGGAGATCGCCGAGAAGGTAGACTTCCTGCACGACCGGGTGATCATCGTGATGGGGGATGAATGGAACCATGGTGTGATCGGCCTGGCAGCCGGGCGCATCTGCGAGAAGTATCATTTCCCCACCATTGTGCTGAGCCGGCAGGGGGATATGGCGGTGGGCAGCTGCCGCTCGATCCCCGGGGTGAACATCCACGCCATGCTGATGCTGTGCAAGGATCTGTTCATCCGCTTCGGCGGCCACGAGCAGGCGGCGGGCCTCACCATGCAGGCCGAGCTGGTGCCGGAACTGCGGCGCAGGCTGAACCTGGCCATCAACGAGAATTGCGACCTGCGCTGCTATGTGCCCACCAAGGAATACGACCTGGCACTGCCCCTGGCCCAGGTGAACCTGGAGTTCATCGACGCGCTGGCCATGCTGCAGCCCACGGGCTATGGCAACCCTGCGCCGGTGTTCCTCAGCCGGGGCGCACAGGTGCAGTTGATGCGCAAGGTGGGCCGGGATCAGCAGCACTTGAAGCTTTCCCTGCTGGATGGGCAGTCCGTGCGCGACGGCATTGCCTTCTCCATGGGCTACATGGCCGATGAAGGTATGGAAGCCGTGGACGTTTTGTTCTCGCCAGAGCGGAACGAGTTTATGGGCCGCATCACGGCGCAACTGCAGGTGCAGGCCATGCGCCCGGCGGAGGGCACCGCGCCCCTGCCCAACGATGATGTGCTTTTTCGGGCCGTTTTGCAGGAAATGATCACCCTGGCGGCGAATGTTATCGAAATCCCCGCGCCGGAGGTGATCACCCCTGCTGCCGCCCGCAAGCTGATGCAGACTGGCCGCGGCGTGCTGCTGATCGCCCACGAAAGAGAGAAGGCTGCCAGCATTCTGGTGGATGGCGCGGTGGATGCGGCTTTGGGCCAGGTGAAGGACGACCGGGCCTTCAACACGGTGCTGTGCGCGCCGGAATTGGATAAACTCCGGGATGTGTGGGAGCATATTGTGCTGCTGGACGGCGACGTGCTTCCCGGTGAGGCGGCGGCCATTGCGGCCAGGTGCCCCCGGGCGCAGCTCCACGCCTTCAAGCCCAATCCCGCCTTCATGACCCAGCTCCGGGAGCTTGCCCTGCCGGACGAGCCCCTGCGGAACCTGTACCGCCGTTTGCGCCTGGGCGGCAACACCATGGCCTCCCAGCTGGCGCAGGACTGCGGCCTGACCATCCCCCAGGTATTGGTGGGCCTGACCGCCTTCCGCCAGGTGAAGCTGGCTGATGTATCCCTGGAACCCTACGCTGTGCGCCTGCTGCCCCCCGTCAAGTGCAGCATGGACGACAGCCCCTTAGTACACTATTTACGAACTCTCGCGGCATCGTATTGATGCTGCTTTGCGCCCTGAACCGGCCAAAGTCGCCGCTTTTTCGGGGAGAGCGCGAGAGGGCGCTTTTTTGCTAAAAAAGCGTCCCTCTCGCACGCTACACATCCCACAACGTTCGGAAGGAGGATGCAGATGAGCTATACGGCTTATGAGGCAATGCCGCTTTATCAGATGATCGGCCGGGTGCAGAAGTATGTGCCGGGCGACGGGTACAAGCTGGTGGAGAAGGCGTACCAGTTTGCGGAGAAGGCCCATGCGGGGCAGAAGCGCAAAAGCGGCGAGCCCTATTTTATCCATCCCTGCTTTGTGGCCAGCATCCTGACCGAATTGATGATCGATCCGCCCACCATTGCGGCAGGCCTTTTGCACGACACGGTGGAGGACTGCGAGGACATCACCCTGGACACCATCCGCCAGGAGTTTGGCGACGAGGTGGCCCAGATGGTGGACGGCGTGACCAAGTTGGATAAGCTGGACTTCGCCGACAAGGAGGAGGCCCAGGCTGAATCCCTGCGCAAGATGATCCTGGCCATGTCGAAGGATATCCGCGTGGTGCTGATCAAGCTGGCCGACCGCCTGCACAACATGCGAACCCTGAAGCACCAGTCCGAGGGCCGCCGTGTGGCCATTGCCCGTGAAACGCTGGACATTTATGCCCCGCTGGCACACCGCCTGGGCGTATATGCCATCAAGCAGGAGCTGGAGGATCTGTCCCTGCGGTACATCGACCCGGCAGGCTACCAGAACCTGGTGGAAAAGGTGGGCCAGAAGCGGTCCGAACGCCAGCAGAACATCCGCACGGTGATCGACGAGCTCTCCGCCAAGCTGGACGAGCAGGGCATCCATTATGATATCGACGGCCGCCCGAAGCATTTTTACTCCATCTACCGCAAGATGGTGTTGCAGAACAAGCCCTTTGACCAGATCTACGACCTGATCGCCATCCGCGTGCTGGTGGATACCATCCCGGACTGCTACGCGGTGCTGGGCATTGTGCACACGCTGTGGAACCAGATCCCCGGCCGGTTCAAGGACTATATCTCCGTGCCCAAGGCCAACATGTACCAGTCCCTGCACACCACGGTGGTGGGCGGCAGAAAGATGCCCATCCCCTTCGAGGTGCAGATCCGCACCTGGGAAATGCACCGGGTGGCGGAATACGGCATCGCGGCCCACTGGCGGTACAAGGAGGGCGGCAAGGAAGGCGCGCTGGACAGCAAGCTGACCTGGGTGCGGCAAATCCTGGACTGGCAGAACGAAACCCGCGACAGCAAGGAGTTTGTCGATACCCTCAAAACCGACCTTTTCTCCGAGGAAGTGTTCCTCTTTACCCCCAAGGGCGACGTGATCTCCATGCCCAAGGGTGCCACGCCCCTGGACTTCGCCTACCGCATCCATTCCGCTGTGGGCAACAAGTGCGTGGGCGCGAAGATCAACGGCAAGATCGTGCCCCTGGATACGCCCCTTTCCACCGGCGACCGGGTGGAGATCATGACCTCTGCATCCTGCAAAGGCCCCAGCACCGACTGGCTGCGCATCTGCAAAACCCCCCAGGCCAAGGCGAAGATCCGCCAGTTCCTGAAGAAGGAAATGAAGGCGGAGAACATCGAGCTGGGCCGCAACATGGTGGAAAAAGAGTGCAAGCGGCGCGGCGTGAACGTGAGCGACCTGCTCAAGCCCGATTATTACGAGGGCATGCTGCAGAAGTATGGCTTTACCGAGCTGGATGACATTTTTGGCTCGGTGGGCTACGGCGGCATGGCGGCGGTGTATGTGGTTTCCCGCCTGATCGAGGAGCAGAAGGCCCGCGAGCCTGCCCCTGCCCCCAAACTGGAAGACCTGCCCGAACAGGTGGAGCAGCGTGTGGAGCAGCGGCGCGCCAACCATGGCATCATCATGATCGGCAACGAGGATATGGATATCCCCGTGCGCTTTGCCAAGTGCTGCTCTCCCGTGCCCGGCGACGAGATCGTGGGCTATATCACAAGAGGCCGCGGCGTGACCATCCACAAGGCGGAGTGCGTTAACGCCATCAACGGCGAGGAAGAGCGCAAGGTGGAGGTGGACTGGGCCGACAACAATGTGGGCTCCTTCTATGCCTCCATCAAGGTGGTGGCCTACGACCATGTGAGCCTGCTGGGCGAATTGGCCACCTATATCGGCGAAATGAACGTGCCCATCAAGGCGATCTCCGCCTCGGTGGACGAAAAGACCCAAACCTCGGCCATCCGCCTGACGCTGGAGGTTCGCTCCAGGGAGCAGATGGACAAGGTGATCAAACAGCTGCGGAAGAAGTCCGACGTGATCGACGTCTACCGCGTACAGGGGTGATACCATGCGCTGCGTGATCCAGCGTGTAACGGAGGCCTGGGTGACCTCCGAAGGGGAGGAAACCGGCCGCATCGGCCCGGGCTTTATGGTGCTGATCGGCGTATCCCAGGAAGATACGGAGAAGGACCTGAAATACATGGCCGAAAAGGTGCCGAACCTGCGCATCTTCGAGGATGAAGAGGGCAAGATGAACCGCTCCCTGAAGGATGTGGGCGGCGCGATCCTGGCGGTGAGCCAATTCACCCTCTACGGCGATGCACGCGGCGGGCGCAGGCCCAGCTTCTCCACCGCCGCCAGGCCCGATGAGGCCAACGCCCTCTACGAAAAGCTGGTGGAAGCCTGGCGCGCCCAGGGCATCCGGGTGGAAACGGGCCGCTTCCGCACAGAGATGCAGGTGACACTGACCAACGACGGCCCGGTGACCCTGTTGATGGACTCCACCAAGCTGTTTTAACGGAGGCGACCATGCTGAACATCACTTGCCGCACGGTGGGCCTGCTGGGCACCTGCTGCTATATCCTGTGGCAGGATGGCCGGGAGGACTGCATCGTTATCGACCCCGGCGCGGACGCGGATTCCATCCGCAAGGCCTGCGGCGGCCGGAGCATTGCCGCCATCCTGCTGACCCACGGCCACTTCGACCACATGGCCGCTGTGGAAAGCCTGATGGAAGAAAGCACCGCTCTGGTGATCCACAAGGCTGACGCCGCCATGCTGGGCGACCCGGAAACCAACGTGAGCTGGATGATCGGCTGCCGGGTGATCTGCCCTGCGGCGACCCATCTGGTGGATGAAGGCGACACGGTGGATTACGCCGGGATCGCCCTCAAGGTGCTGCACACCCCCGGCCATACACCGGGCAGCGTGTGCTACGAGGCGGGGGAGCATCTTTTCACCGGCGATACCCTCTTTGACCACGGCTACGGCCGTACCGACCTGCCCGGCGGCGACGGAGCCGCCATGATGGCCTCGTTGAACCGGGTGATGCCCATGATGCAGGATCATCAAATTTATGCAGGCCACGGGAGTTGAACATGAATCAGTATCTCGACACCCTACAGCCGGAGCTGATGAACGTCACCCGGCTGTTTCGCATTCCTGACCAGTGCTGGGAGCAGCCCCGCTTCACCTGGGAGGCCTGGGAGGCCGGCGGGCAGTACCACTGCCGCATGACGGACGGAGATCAATATGCCGAAGGTGCGGTGGCTATTCCCGACGACGGGGATGAACGCATCCGGGAGCTGCACCGCAAGCGTGCGGCCCGGCGGCTGTGCAAGCAGACCATGTACGACCTGTGCCGCAAGGTGACAGGGGATCATCCGGCCTGGGGCAGCCTGACGGGCATCCGTCCCACCCACCTGATGTACGAAGCCCTGGCCCAGGGCATGGATATGGACGAAGCCGCTACGCACCTGATCCGCACCTTCGACGTGACAGAGGAAAAGGCACGTCTTTTGCAGGATATCGTCCGGGTGCAGAGCCAGCTGCCGCCCCCGGAGGACGGCTGGATGGACGTGTACATCGGTATTCCCTTCTGCACCACGCGCTGCACCTATTGCTCCTTTTCCAGTGGCGAACTGGGCAAGGGCAAGCTGGTGGAGCCCTATCTGGATGCGCT
This sequence comes from Clostridia bacterium, assembly GCA_017938695.1. Taxonomy (GTDB): domain Bacteria; phylum Bacillota; class Clostridia; order Christensenellales; family Aristaeellaceae; genus UBA11524. The sequence goes on from JAGBBA010000025.1 coordinate 33,242, forward strand.
CTTCCGTGAAATGGAGGCCGGGGCGCAGCTCTTGCAGGACGCAGGCAAAAAGCTCCGGGCGGTGTATGTGGGCGGCGGTACGCCCACCTCGCTGAACGAGGACCAGCTGGCCCGCCTGCTGGAACGCATGATGGCCCTTTACCCCAACGCCATGGAGTACACCGTGGAGGCAGGCCGCCCGGACACCATCACCCCCGGCAAGCTGGCCGCCATCCGTGATGCCGGGGTGGGGCGCATCAGCATCAATCCCCAGACCATGAACGACAAGACCCTGCAGGTCATTGGCCGCGCCCACACCGCTCAGCAGGTGGAGGACGCCTACGCCATGGCACGGGAGGCGGGCATACGCCACATCAACATGGATGTGATTGCCGGTCTGCCCGGTGAAAGCCTTAAGGACTTTGCCCATACCATGGAGGCCGCCAAGCGGCTGCACCCGGAAAGTCTTACTGTGCACACGCTGGCCATCAAGCGTTCCAGTCGCCTGCACCTGGAAAACGCTCCCCTGCCCGACGGCGACACCGCTGCCGCCATGGTGCGCATGGGCCTGGAAACCGCCTATGGCATGGGTCTGGAGCCTTATTACCTTTACCGGCAGAAGTACATGGCCGGCAACCAGGAGAACGTGGGCTATGCCCTGCCCGGCCACGCTTGCCAGTACAATGTGGACATCATGGAGGAAACCACCCACATCCTGGCCCTGGGTGCCGGGGGCATCTCCAAGCGCGTGTACCCGGAGGAAGGGCACATCGGCCGCGCGCCCAATGTGAGCAACATTGAGCAGTACATCGCCCGGGTGGACGAGATGATCCAGCGCAAGAGAGAATTGTTTCTGGCTTGAAGACATACAATAATACAAAGCCAAAGCTTGCAAAGAATCCCCAATGCTGGTACAATATAAGGTGATTTCCATTGCGAACGACTGCACAGCAGTTTTGAAAGGAGACTAACCATGGCTAATCCTACGTTTGTTATCACCATGGCCGACGGCCGTGAAATGAAAGGCGAGCTCTATCCTGATATCGCGCCCCAGTCCGTGGGCAACTTCATTGCCCTGGCCAACAGCGGCTTCTACGACGGGCTGATCTTCCACCGCGTGATCCCCGGCTTCATGATCCAGGGCGGCGATCCCAAGGGCACCGGCATCGGCGGCCCCGGCTACCGCATCAAGGGCGAGTTCGCCATGAACGGCGTGCCTAACCCCCTCAAGCACACCTACGGCGTTCTGAGCATGGCCCGCTCCATGATGCCCGACTCCGCCGGTAGCCAGTTCTTCATCATGACCAGCGACAGCCCCCACCTGGACGGCCAGTACGCCGCCTTCGGCAAGGTGCTGGAGGGTATGGACGTGGCCGATGCCATCGTGAGCGTGAAGCGCGACCGCATGGATAAGCCCCTGGAGCCCCAGCAGATGAAGTCCATCCGTGTGGAGACCAACGGTGAGACATATCCCTTCGATCAGATGTAATCCAATAGGCGCGGGCATGGCGGATAACGCCGCCTGCGCTTTTATTCTTTTTCGGAGGTGCAGACCCCATGGAAAAGCAGAAAACCACCGTCCGCGTGGCGGGCCGGGACTACACCCTGGTGTCCTCCGACGCGCCGGAATATATCGCCCGTGTGGCCACCTATGTGGATCGCAAGATCACCGAAGCCTCGCTGGCGGCCCGCCTGCCAGTAGACAAAGCCGCCGTGCTGGTGTCCCTGAACATCGCCGACGAGTTGATGAAAGCCCACGACGAAAACAGCCGCCTGCGCCGGGAGATCGCAGCCCTGCGGGCCAAAGGGGACGTTGTCCCCTTTGGAAACCCCTGAGCAGAGGGCTCTGCCCTCTGCACTCCCGCTTAAGGGCGTTGCCCTTAAGAATCCCACGAAGGGTCTTCGACCCTTTCGAAACCCGTTCGAGGATGGCGTTTGGTACGCACATAAGCGGGGGTCACGGCGCATAACGGATGCGCCGCGACGCAGGGGAAGCGGCGCAGCTGATATACGAAAGGGGTACGCGTTATGGCTGAGATCAAAGGCAAGTGCGGCACGGACTGCAACAAGTGCAGCTTCAGGGAGAAGTTCAACTGCGGCGGCTGTCTGGCGCAGCAGGGCAAGATCTTCTGGGGCGAGTGCGACATCTACAAATGCGCTACGAACAAGGGCTGCCAGCACTGCGGCCAGTGCCATGAGTTGCCCTGCGAAAACCTTCTCGAATTCATCAGGAACGGTCACAACCCCGACCGCCTGACTAACCTGAACCGCTGGAAAAACGAACAAACCTAAGGGAGCCGTAGCCGCTCCCCCGCGTCGCGGCGCATCCGTTATGCGCCGTGACCCCAACAATTGACCCACCAAGAAACATTCACCCAAAAGGGGATTCTTAAGGGATGAAATCCCTTAAGCGGAGTCCAGAGGCAGAGCCTCTGGCGGGGTGGAGGGGCAGTGCCCCTCCCAAGGAGGTACTTATGGAAAACCTGGCTCCGGCTGGAACTTATGAGGCCCTGGACCGCGCGGTTGCCGCTGGCGCAGATGCGGTGTATTTGGGCTGCTCTGCGTTCAGCGCCAGGGCCGGGGCCGGGAACTTTGACGAGGAACAGCTGCGCCGGGCGGTGGCGTTTGCGCACCTGCATCATGTACGGGTGCATGTGACGGTGAACACGCTGATCAAGGACAGTGAAATGGATGAGGTGAAGGGGCTGCTCCGCCTGCTGAACGAGGTTCGGGTGGATGCGGTGCTGGTGCAGGACCTGGGCGTTTTGCGCATGGCCCGGGCTTGTTTCCCTGACCTGCCCATCCACGCCAGCACGCAGATGGCGATCCACAACGCCACCGGCGCGGCCTGGTGCGCCTCCATGGGCATGACCCGGGCAGTGCTGGCCCGGGAATGCAGCCTGAGCGAGATCACCCTGGCCGCCAAGCAGCCCATCGAGATCGAGGTGTTCGGCCACGGCGCGCAGTGCGTGGGCGTCAGCGGCCAGTGCCTGTTTTCCTCCATGATCGGCAGCCGCAGCGGCAACCGGGGCCGGTGCGCCCAGCCCTGCCGCTTGGATTACACCTACCGCGGCAAGCGCGGCGCGTGGCTCAGCCCCAGGGATGTGTGCCTGCGCGATTACCTGCCGGAACTGAAGAAGGCCGGGGCGTGCTCCATCAAGATCGAGGGGCGACTGAAGCGGCCCGAGTATGTGGCGACGGTGGCAGGCAGCTACCGCCGGGGCCTGGATGGCCTGGCTGCCGATGCCGATGAAAAGCGCGGCCTGCTGCAAATTTTCCAGCGCGGCGGCTTCATGCGCGGCTATGCCCTCGGCGCGGAGGATGCCGGGGTGATCGACCCCACCCGGGTGAACCATGGCGGCGTGCCGGTGGGCAGCATCGAGGCCGTCAGCGGCAAGTTGGCCAGGTTGCGGCTGACGCTGGATATCCATGATGGCGACGGATTGCAGATCCGCCACGGGCATGAGGATCATGAGATGATCTACGCGGGCAAGGACGTGCCTGCCGGTGACGTGGCGGTGCTGCGCCTGCGCCCGGATATGCGCGTTGCCCCCGGCGACGAGGTGGTGCGCCTGACCTCCGCCAAGCAGCTGGAGGAAGCCAGGGCCATGGCCATCCCGGCGATCCCATGCGATATGACGCTGGTGGCCCTGCCGGGCGAACCGCTGACGCTGACCGTCAGCGACGGCGAGAGCATCGCCACGGCGACGGGGGAGGCTGTGTCCCCGGCGCAGAAGCGCGCCATGACGGAGGAGGACGCCCGCCGCAGCCTGGAAAAGACCGGCGATACCCCCTTCGCCCTGCGCGAACTGAACGTTTATACTGACAATGCTTTTGTGCCCGTGTCCGCGCTGAACGCCCTGCGCCGCGAAGCACTGGACAAGCTGGCGACCCAGCGGACGGAGGACTTTGCCCGCGCCCCTGGCCGGGAAGCCGATGAACCGGAAGCCGCCCTGCCCACGGGCAAGCTGCCGCCCATGACGGTGTGCCGCACATTGAAACAGGCCGCAGACGTGACCGAGGGCACCGTGTGCTGGTACCCGGAGGATTTCCGGGAGGATGCCCTCCGTGCCGGGCTGGACAAGCTGCCCCGGGGTGCATGGCTGCACCTGCCCATGGCCTGTGAGGAAGCCACGCTGCACATGCTGCATCAGCTGGTGAGCGATTATGCAGACAAGCTGGGCGGCGTGGTGCTGGGCAGCGTGGGGCAACTGGGGCTGAAGTGGCCGGTAGCCTATGGCGCGGGCAGCGGCATCCCGGTGATGAACCGCCGCGCGGCTGCGCTGCTGTTTGAACAGGGCTGCGCCTTTGTAACGGCCTCCCAGGAGCTGACGGGCCAGGAAACCGCCGTGCTGATGGCCGGTCAGCCGCCCATTTATGTGCCGGCCTATGGCTATGCGCAGCTGATGCTTCTGCACCACTGCCCGGCCCGGACGTATCTGGGGCTGGACAAGGGCCATGCAGCCTGCCGCATGTGCGATGTGAACGATCCCAACGCCCTGCAAAACACTGTGCTGGTGGACCGCAAGGGCGTGGCGTTTCCGCTGCTGCGCCAGCGGCTGCCGGAGGGCTGCCTGGTGCGGCTGATGAACGCCCTGCCCACGGACAACCTGGCCCGGGTCAAGGCGGCAGGGTATGCACCGCTGATTGAACTGACGCTGGAGGGCGGCGAAGGCTCCACCTCCGGCCACTGGAACAGACCTGTTGACTGATGGAGTTATTGTTATGATGAGTGAACGCACGCTCCGCGTACTGGAGTTTACCAAGATCCGCGACCAGCTGGCCTTGAAGGCCCTGACCCCCATGGGCGCGGAACGCTGCCTGGCCCTGACGCCTTCCTGCAACATGCAGGAGGTGAACGAGTGGCAGCAGGAAACCGAAGAGGCCACGGTGATCCTGACCTACATCGGCGGTCACCCCATGGTGGCCTTTACCGATGTGCGGCCTGCCCTGGCCCTGTCGGACAAGGGGGCGACGCTGTCCCCCAAGGCACTTTTGTCCGTGGCGGAGCTGCTGCGGGCCTCCCGTGCTGCCCGCGATGCCCTGGTCACCGACCGCAGCAACACCCCCCGCCTGACCCAGAAGGCCCAGGGCCTGTGCGTGCTGCGTCACCTGGAGCAGGATATCACCGATGCCATTCTGTCCGAGGATGAGATTGCCGATCGCGCCTCCTCCGAGCTGATGAACATCCGCCGCCACCTGCGCGGTGCCACGGAGCGCATCAAGGACAAGCTGAACCAGATGATCCACAACCCGTCCTTCGCCAAGTATCTGCAGGACCCCATCATCACCGTCCGCAGCGACCGCTATGTGCTGCCGGTGAAGGCGGAGTACCGCTCCAATGTGCCCGGCCTGGTGCACGACCAGTCCACCTCCGGCGCGACGTTGTTCATCGAGCCCATGGCTGCTGTGGAAATGGGCAACGAGCTCAAGCAATGGGAGCTGAAGGAGCAGGCGGAGATCGAGCGCATCCTGGCGGCCTTGTCGGCCGAGGTGGCCCCCTATGCAGGGCAGTTGCGCGAGAACATCGACATCCTGGCCGAGCTGGATTTCATCTTTGCCAAGGGTCTGCTGAGCCGCGAGATGTTCGCCGTTACTCCCAAGCTGAACCAGGAGGGCTTCATCAACATCATCCGCGGCCGCCATCCGCTGATCCCGGCGGACAAGGTGGTGCCCTCCAACCTGTGGATGGGCCGCGATTTCACCACGCTGATCATCACCGGCCCCAACACCGGCGGCAAAACGGTGACGCTGAAAACCGTGGGCCTGTTCACCCTGATGGCCCAGGCTGGCCTGCAGGTGCCCGCCGACCTGGGTACGGAGCTGGCGGTGTTCGGCCAGGTGTTTGCCGATATTGGCGACGAGCAGTCCATCGAGCAGAGCCTGTCCACCTTCTCCAGCCACATGACCAACATCGTCACCATCATGCGCGAGGTCACCCCTCACGACCTGGTGCTGTTCGACGAGCTGGGCGCAGGCACTGACCCCACCGAGGGCGCGGCCCTGGCCCAGAGCATCCTGACCAGGCTCTTGCACATCCGCGTGCGCACCCTGGCCACCACCCATTACAGCGAGCTGAAGGCCTTCGCCCTGTCCACCCCCGGGGTGGAAAACGCCTCGGTGGAGTTCAACGTGGAGACCCTGCGCCCCACCTACCGCCTGTCCATCGGTGTGCCGGGCAAGTCCAACGCCTTTGAGATCAGCCGCAAGCTGGGCCTGCCGGAAAACCTGATCGACGCGGCGAAAACCCTGCTGTCCTCCGAGTCCATCCGCTTTGAGGATGTGATCGCCAACGCGGAATATCACCGCCAGGTGGCGGAGAAGGAGCGCGAGCTGGCCGCCGAGGCCGCCAAGGAAACCACGCGCCTGCGCGACGAGGCAGAACGCCTGCGCAAGGAAATGGAAGAAAAGCGCGAGACCGCCATGCGCAAGGCCCGCGAGGACGCCCGCCGCGTGCTGGAAAACGCCCGGCGCGAGTCGGAGAGCATCCTCAACGACCTGAAGAAAATGAAGAAGCAGGGCGCAACGCCCGATAACGACGCAGCCGCCCTGCGCCGCCAGCTGGAGAAGAGCATCGACAATCTCTCCGAGGGCCTGGTGCAGAAGGTGGACACCGTCACCGCGCCGCCCAAAACCGTCAAGCCCGGCGACCGGGTGGATATCCTCACCCTGGGCAGCCAGGGCACGGTGCTTTCCGCCCCCAACGCCAAGGGCGAGGTGGAGCTGCAGGCTGGCATCATGAAGTTCAAGGCCCACATCAGCCAACTGCGTCTGGTGAAGGAGAAAGCCCCCCAGAAGAAGTCCAGCGTCCGCACCCAGACCGGTGCCATGACCCGCACTGTGTCCATGGAGTGCGACGTGCGCGGCATGATGCTGGAGGAAGCACTCTCCGCCGTTGACCAGTACCTGAACGAGGCGATCATGGCCGGCCTGGGCGAAGTGCAGATCATCCACGGCAAGGGCACCGGCGTCCTGCGCTCCGGCATTCAGCAGCACCTGAAACGCCACATGCTCGTCAAAGAGTTCCGCCTCGGCGTCTACGGCGAAGGCGAAAGCGGCGTGACGGTGGTAACGCTCAAGTGACGCCAGAGAGGGCGCTGCCCTCTCTGGACTCTCCCGCCAAAGGGCCTTCGGCCCTCTGGACTCCCTTTCGGGGATGCACGGCTAAGTGGTCTCCGAGCAGGGGTCACGGCGCAGGGTCTTCGACCCATTTCATTCGGTCACGCCACGACGCAGGGCAACGTACAAAGCCTCCCTTGTGCAAAGGGAGGTGGCAGCCGCTTGCGGCTGACGGAGGGATTGGGCGATGCTTGCCTCAACGCCAAATTTCGCCCGACGGAAGGAGGACCGCTGTGAGCAATATCACTGTCCGGGAAGCGAACACTGCTGATGCAGCTGTGCTGTGCAGGCTGAACGTGGCCTTCAACGGTGATGGTTTGCCGGGGGAAGAGGCGATCCGGGAGGCCCTTGCACGCAACCCGCAGGAAGTGACCTGCGTTGCTGAGTGCGATGGCAGGGCGGTGGGGTTCATATGTGCCCAGGTGCAGCATTCCTGGTGTTACGCCCGGCCTTGTATGGAGATCACTGAATTGTATGTGGAGGAAGCCTACCGCCGTCAAGGGGTGGGGCAGAAGCTGATGAGCCTGGTGGAGGCCATCGGTGCCCAGCGGTTCGGGGCAGACGGATTCAAGCTGCTCACCGGCCGTGCAAACCTGACGGCTCAGGCATTTTATGAATCACAGGGATATCAAAAGGATAACGAAGTGCACTATACCAAGCGTTGATGATCCCGGAGGTGACCAATTATGAAGGACAAGCCCTATATCCTGTTGGTGGACGACGATCCGAATATTTCCCGGCTGGTGAAGCTGTACCTGGAAAAGGAAGGCTTCGAAGTCAAAACAGCCGACCGCGGCGATGATGCCCTGGCCCAGTTCCGCAAGCTGCCGCCGGACCTGATGCTGCTGGACGTGATGCTCCCCGGCATGGACGGCTGGCAGGTGCTGAAGGCCGTGCGCAAGACCAGCAGCATCCCGATCATTATGCTTACCGCCAAGGACGAAACCTTTGACAAGGTGCTGGGCCTGGAACTGGGCGCAGATGACTACATCACCAAGCCCTTTGATACCAAGGAGCTGGTGGCCCGTGTGAAGGCCGTGCTGCGCCGCACACAGGGCAGCGATGACGACAAGGGCGATACCCTGGCCTTCCCCGGCCTGACGGTGAGCCTGACCCAGTATGAGGTGAATTACCAGGGCGAGAAAGTGGAAATGCCCCCCAAGGAGCTGGAGGTGCTGTACTTCCTGGCGTCCCATCAAAATCAGGTGTTCACCCGCGAACAGCTGCTGGAGCAGGTGTGGGGCTTCGATTTCTATGGCGACAGCCGCACCGTGGACGTGCACATCAAGCGTCTGCGCGAAAAGCTCCCCGAATGCGAAAAGCACGGCTGGTGCATCCGCACAGTGTGGGGCGTGGGCTATAAGTTCGAAATGAAGTGACATGGCCATGTTAAGACAAGAAAGAGATATGTTTTCCCGGATCATGGGCATGGTCATGGCGGTGATTCTGCTGGTGACGCTGGGCATTTCCAGCATCAGCTGGGTCACCATGCGCAACCAGCAGATCACAGCCCGGCTGGATGCCCTGATGAAGGAAGCCCGGGAGATCTCCTACCTGGCGGCGCGGAACACATCCAGCTCCATGGGCCTTCTGCTGGGGCAGGATGACGCCACCATGCAGTATATCCGCTGGAAATCGGAGAAGGTGTATCAGGACTACGGTGCCTACATTCTGGTGGTGGACAGGCGCGGCAGGCTGATGGACAACATGCGCACTGCCTATGCGGAGGATCCTGGATTTGTTGCCTCCCTGGACGGGCAGGAGATCAGCCTGGCCCTGGCCATGGTGCTGGGCGGCCAGGAGGTTGCCCTGCGCCTGCCCATCGGTGGCGATCCTGCCTTTATGGTGGGTGTGCCCTTTGTGCAGAATGATACCGTGCTGGGCGCAGTGCTGATCCAGACCAAGGCGCAGATCATCGAGGGCAGCGTGCTGGCCCTGGTGCCCCAGACCATTATGGTGGCCCTGATGGCCATGTCCATTGCGGCCACGCTGGTGTTCTTCTATGTGCGCTCGGTGATGCGCCCCCTCAAGGATGTGACCCAGGCGGCACGCACCATGGCGGACGGCAACTTCAACGTCCGCGTACCCACGGATACCGGCAGCCCTGAGATCACGGAGCTGTCCACGGCCTTCAACAGCATGGCGGGCAAGCTCAGCGAGGTGGAAAGCAGCCGCAGGGAGTTTGTGGCCAATGTGTCCCACGAGCTGCGCAGCCCCATTACCTCCATCAGCGGCTTTGTGGAGGGCATGGAGGACGGCACCATCCCCACGGAGGAGCATCCCAAGTACCTGGCCCTGGTGGGGGATGAAACACGCCGCCTGTCGAAGCTCATTGGCGATCTGCTGGCCCTGTCCCGGCTGGAGCGGGACGACGTGACCCTGGATGTGACCGAGTTTGACATCAATGAAATGCTGCGCCGGGCCATCATCCGCCGGGTGAACGACCTGGAAGCCAAGCAGATGGAAGTGGACTGCGACTTCCAGCAGGAGCCCAGCCTGGTGCGCGCCGACAGCGACCGCATCGAGCAGGTGGTGGTGAACCTGCTGGACAACGCCATCAAGTTTACGCCGAAGGGCGGTAAGATCACCCTGACCACCCAGGTGGACAGGGACGTGTGTACCATCACCGTGGCGGACAACGGCGTGGGCATCGCCCCGGAGGACCGGGACCGCGTGTTTGAGCGGTTCTTCACTGCCGACAGAGCGCACACCGCTGGTAAAGGCACCGGCCTGGGCCTGAGCATCTGCCAGCGCATTATGGAGATGCACGGGCAGACCCTGCGCCTGAAGGATACGGAGGAAGGCACGGCCTTCGCTTTCACCCTGGAGAAAGCAAGCCGCGCTTAAGGAGGAATTGGTTATGAAGGATCTGGCTGAGGTTCGCCAGGAACTGGATGCAGTGGACCGGGAGATCGTGGCCCTGTTCGAAAAGCGGATGCTGCTGGCCCGGGATGTGGTGGCCTACAAGCTGGCCCATGATATGCCCGTGCTGGACCGCTCCCGGGAGGAAGCTGTGCTGGCATCCCGGGTGGGGATGCTCCAGGACGGCCACTGGGCGGAGAGCGTCCGTGCGCTGTATGAGGAGATCATGCGCCTGAGCCGCGCCGAGCAGGAACGCATCCTGAAGGAGGCGACCGAGCATGCTTGAGCGACATGTATTCCTTATCGGCATGCCGGGCTGCGGCAAAAGCAGCCTGGGCAAGCGCGTGGCCAATAACCTGCGCATCCCTTATGTGGACATGGATCAGCGCATTTCCGATGCGGTGGGCTGCACCGTATCCGACATGTTTGAACGCTATGGCGAGCAGGCCTTCCGCAATGCTGAAACCAACACCCTCATCCAGCTCACCCGGGAGACGCCCAGCCTGATCTCCACCGGCGGCGGCACTGTGCTGCGCGAGAACAACCGGGCTATCATGCGCAATCACGGCGTGATCGTGCTGATCGACCGGCCGCTGGAAGAGATCATGGGCGATATCAAGCTGGACAGGCGGCCCCTGCTGGCCCAGAAGGGTCTGGGCGAGGTGGAGCGGCTGTACCACGAGCGCATCGACATCTACCGCTCCGTGGCGGATTTTGTGATGGATAATTCCAACGGCTATCACGCAGGCATGCGCGGGCTTGAACTCATCATGCGGCACATGGGATGCTAAGGGTTTCGCAGAAATGGCATAGCCATTTCTGCGAGAATAACGCTCAGTCGTTGGTCGCTTCGCTCCCGGCCACTCCTTCGCGCAAGGAAAGTTTTCCGCAAGCGGAAAACGCCCCGCCCCGCCGGCAAAGCCGGCGGATACGATTGCAGTCAGAGGGCTTGCAAGCCCTCCGACACCTCCGAGGGAGTACGTCAGGAAAGCAAATATAATACAGGGAGGCTCCATAATGGACTACCAATTCGACCTGGTTGGCAAGATCGGTTCCATGGCCCTGATCCGCAAGGAGGATCAGGACATTGACTATAACATTTTCTCCCGCCTGGGCGCAGAGCTGAAGCCCGGCATGATCTGGGTGACCTCCGGCGCAACGGAGATCGGCCGCCTGGACTATATCAAGCGCACCGGCTGCGAGCTCTACGGCGACCCCGAGCAGGACAAGACCGACTATGCTGCCCAGGGCCAGAGCATCCTGATGCAAAACTACCGGCAGTTCATTTCCCCGGAGTACGGCGTGCGCCAGCTGCTGGTGGAGCACACCCACTTCAACGATGCGGAGAAGCGCGAGCACATCCGCAAGCTGCTGATCCGTGCTGCCATGCAGAAGACCATCCCCATCGTGAATTACAACGACCCCGTGTCCGACGAGGAAAACCGCAAGATGGAGCTGGCCGCCCGCCGCCAGCGGGGCGACGAGGTCCACGAGTGCGTGGATAACGACGAAACCGCGGCGGTGATCGCCAACCTGGTCCGCGCCAAAACGCTTCTGCTGATGACCTCCACCGAGGGCATCTACCAGAACCCGGCAGACCCCTCCACCCTCGTCCGCGACGTGACCGGCAAAACGGTGGAAGAGGTCGAAGCCGCCGTGCGCAAGCTGCAAGCTAACTGCGTGGGTGCCAGCCGCGCCGGTGCCAACGGTGCCCGGGCCAAGCTGGAATACGCCCTCCAGTCCGTGCGCAACGGCACCACGGTGATCATCGGCCACGCCCGTCACCGCATCTCCGACCTGGTGGACGGCAAGGTACCCTGCACCCGTATCGGCGTAGAGTGACCAGAGGGGCTCTGCCCCTTTGGAAACCCCGGGAGGGGCGCTGCCCCTCCACCCTGCTAAAGGGCCTTCGGCCCTCTGGACTCCCTTTCGGGGATGGCCTCGGTGCGCCAGCCAAGCGGGGGTCACGGCGCGAATACGGTCGCGCCGCGACGCAGAGGAAGCGTGGCTTTCTCCGGGCACACACTCAATTCATCATTCATCATTCATAATTCATAATTCATAATTAATACCGCGTGGGGGTGGGGATGTGCTTGGCGAGGCCATCGGTTACTTCACAGAAGAAAAGCATATCCTCTCCTGTTTGAGCGTTACCTGCGGCACGGTGGATGGGGAATACCATGCACTGGGCGGTGTGATGGACAGGGCAGGTACGCCCTTGCATGAGGATGCCATTTATGATCTGGCCAGCCTGACCAAGCTGTTTACCGGGCTGATGGTGATGCGGCTGCGTGAAGAAGGCCTGCTGGATTTGAGCAGGCCTGTCACGGATTATGCGCCGCAGTTTACGCAACTGAGTCGGGTGACGGTGGATCAGGTGCTGGGGTTTGAGATCGCGCTGATCACGCCCCAGCGGGTGGACGCCCAGCCTGACCGGGCGTCCGGTTTGCAGCAGCTGTTTGCGGTGGATCCCGGGCCGGTGGTTGGCAGGGCGTACTCTGATATGCACGCCATGGTGCTGAAGTATGTCATCGAGGGTGCGGCAGGGGAGAGCTACATGGATGCTCTGGCCCGGCGCATTTTGCGCCCCTTGGTTATGACAAGCACCTTTGCCCATGTGCCGGAAAGCAGGGCGGGGGACTGCATCTGCTATGACGGGGAGCACCGCATCGAGGGGGAAAGGTGGATCGTCCGCCAGGGCATTGCCCCCGGCACGCCCCACGACCCGAAGGCCCACCTGCTGATGCAGGAGGGCGATGTGTGCGGGCACGCAGGCTTGTTTTCTACCCGGGGTGATATGACCCGGCTGTGCCAGGGTGTTCTGCATCTGGATGTTATCGGCCGCGACAGCCTGCGGTACATGGCGCGGAACCGCACGGGCCGCCGCCTGCCGGATGGCAGCTGGACGCAGTTTCTGGGCTGCCAGTGCTATGTGAAGCATCCGGAGCAGTATTTTTCTGAAATACCCCTGTACATGTCCGACCAGGCCATCGGCTTGAGCGGCTTTACGGGGCATCACATCGGCATCGACCCGGCGACGGGGGTGTTTAGCCTGTTCCTGGGCAACCGGGTGATGGACAGGCTTACCGTTCTCCTGCCGGAGAAAGGGAAGACCCGTGCTGACTACGGCCTTGCGCCGGATGGCTCGGGACAGGTGCGTTGGACAGACGGGTGCCTACTTTTCTCGTCAGTCGACTATGTTCATCAGAAGGATGCGAAACTGCACGCTCCCATTGGTGTGCTTCTCCGCCTGCCCCGTTGGCACCCGGAGGGCAGTGAATGGCCATCATGCCGGTAAGCTCCTCCTGGCCGTCCATGGTGGGCGGCATGGCGGGCATCAAGCCGGTGCACTCGGTGGCTGAGGCCAGATTTTCAACAGAATAAAAGGTGTTTTCGTTCTTTTCACACATAGGCAATGCCTCCTTTTCACAGGCATAGCATGCCCGCTTTTTCATCATGAGAAAGCGGGACTTTTTTCTTGTCGAAAAATCCAGTCTTTTCGCCCATTTTGTACTTGACAGGGAATGGGTTTTGAAGTATATTATAATTAGTTAAGGAAAATCCTAAATACTTTAGATTTATCAAAAGTAAAGCAAATGAATTTCGGAGGACGCCGGGATGAAGGGAATCTGCTTGGTTTTATGCTTGATGATGTTGCTTGGCTGCGCGCCTGCCCAGGCGGAAGAGATGCCCAGCATCCCTAAATTCCGGGATGTATCGGTGCACGATCCGTCGATCATCAAGGCGGATGACGGCTACTATTATATCTATGGCAGCCATATGGCAGCTGCCCGCAGCTTGGACCTGATCAAGTGGGAGACCATCTCCCGTGACGCCCAGGCTGGCTGCACCCTGGTGGAAAACGTTCAGGAGGAAATGAAGGAGGCCCTCTCCTGGGCCCGGACGAACACCTTCTGGGCACCGGACGTGCAGCAGCTGGCGGATGGCCGCTATTACTATTACTACTGCACCTGCGAGGGCTCCAGCCCTCTGAGTGCCCTGGGCCTGGCCGTAAGCGACAAGCCCGAAGGCCCCTACGAGGATCTGGGTATCTTCCTCAAGTCCGGCATGGCTGGCTACAACGCCAACTACTATCCCAATGTGGTGGACCCCCACACCTTCTTCGATAAGGAAGGCAAGCTGTGGATGGTCTACGGCTCCTACTCCGGCGGCATCTTCATCCTGGAGATGGATCAGACCACCGGCTTCCCCGTGGAGGGCCAGGGCTACGGCAAAAAGCTGCTGGGCAACAACCACAGCCGCATCGAGGGCCCCTACATCCTTTACAGCCCCGATACCGATTACTACTACCTGTTCCTTTCTTTCGGCGGACTGAACGCCAACGACGGCTACAACATCCGCGTGTGCCGCTCCAAGAATCCCGACGGCCCCTATGAGGATGCCCTGGGCCAGGACATGATCAAGTGCGGCGGCCGCCCCGGCACCTTCTTCAACGATCCCGACTATGTGGGCTACGGCGTGAAGCTGATGGGCGGCTACAAGTTCAACGCCGCCGAAACCGACAAGAACAAGATCACCGTGGCCTATCGTTCGCCCGGTCACAACTCCGCCTATTACGACGAGGAGACCGGCCGTTACTTCATCATCTTCCATACCCGGTTTGCCAATTCGGGCGAGATGCACTCCGTCCGCGTTCATCAGTTTTACATGAACGATAATGGATGGCCTGTGGTGTCCCCCCTGCGCTATGCAGGCGAGAGACCGGCCCCGGTGGCGGAGGAAAACCGCGCCGGTCTGTACAAGGTGCTGCTGCACCAGCGTGACATCAACGGCAAGGAGCATGTTTCCCAGGAAGCGACGCTCCTGCCCGACGGCACCGTGACGGGTGCCCACACCGGCACCTGGGCCTGCGAGGATGGCGTGAACATGACCATCACGCTGGACGGCGTGACCTATACGGGTGTGATGCACACGGCCTGCGATGTGGGCCAGAGCGCATGGAGCACCTGCTTTACCGCACTGGATGAAACCGGAGCTGCCCTGTGGGGCATCCGGGTAGCGAAACAGCCTTGATGGGGGTGGATGGTTTGTTGAAAAAAGCATGCTTGATCGTGCTGGCGGTGCTCCTTTTGCTGTGCCCCATGGCCATGGCAGAGGAAACCGCTCCGGCCGATGAAAACTGGATGGTCTTCTCCAGCAGGACGGAGGCCATCTACACCGAGGCCAGCAAGGCTTACACCCTGCCCGTGTACGCTGGCGAGACAGTGGATGCAGCGGCTGACCTGAAGCTGTCTGCCGGCGAGAGCGGCGAGGCCGCCATCACCGTGCCGGAGGACGGCCTGTATGAGATCTGGGTGAGCTACAAGAACACCACCAGCTCCTCGCTGCCCACGGAGATCACCGTGACCATCGACGGCGAGCTGCCCTTTTATGAAATGCGCCGCATCAAGCTCTACTCCCTGTGGGTGGATGACGGCGTGTTCCCCACAGACCGCTACGGCAACGAAGTGGCCACCACCCCCTATGCTGCCGATGTGGTGCAGACCGTGGGCATGACTGACTCCGCCGGGCGAACGGCTCAGCCTTTCCTGTACGAGCTGAAGGCTGGTGAGCACATCCTGAACTTCGAGGTGCAGGACGGCGCGCTGGAGATCAGCGGCCTGTCCCTCAGGGCTCCCGAAGCCGCGAAAGAATACGCTGCCGGCGATGCCGCAGGTGACAAGCTGATCGTCATCGAGGCGGAACAGATCAAGAGCCGCAGCGATTCCTCCATCCGCGGCGCGGGTGAGTTTGACGCTGTGCTCTCCCCCTATGATGTGAACAACCGTAAGATCAACTACCTGGACGGCACGTCCTTCGATGCCGCCGGCGACACGGTGACCTACGCCTTCAGCGTGGAGGAAAGCGGCTGGTACCAGCTGGGCTTCTTCTACCGCCAGAGTGCCAAGGCGGACTTCCCCGTGTTCGTGGACGTGATGATCGACGGCAAGTGCCCCACCACGGCAGCCCAGCAGGTGCCCTTCCACTACGCCACCGGCTTCACCGCCATGACGGTGATGGCAGGCGACGCACCCCAGACCTTCTACCTGGAGGCTGGCGAGCACGAACTGTCCCTGCGGATCAACTGCACGGTGCTGACCCCCGTGTATGAGATGATAGACCGCATGCTCAGCGAGATCAACGGCCTGTCCCTGGAGGTGGTTCGCCTCACCGGCGGCATCACCAGCGACAAGTACCGCGACTACGAGCTTTTGACCTACATCCCCAACCTGGTGGAGATCCTCAACGGCTGGGCCGATGAGTGCGCCGATATGGTGGCCCTCATGAAGACCTATTCACCCGAGGGCAGCGGCAGTGCCTTCTCCAACCTGACGCTGTGCTCCGACCAGCTGCGCCGCCTGGCCGAGGAACCCGAGGACCTGCCCCGCCGCCTGGCTGAATTGTCCACCGGTGCCAACTCCGCCGCCCGCATGCTGGCCCAGCAGCTGCAGGACATGGCCATCAACGACCTGTCCATCGACCAGATCTACTTCTACCAGGCCGATGCTCAGCTGCCCGAAAAGGCTTCCGCCCTGGAAAGCGCGATGCTGGGCACCAAGCGGTTCTTCACCTCCTTCTCCGACCAGGATTACGCTGCCGGTACCGGTGCGGAGGGCCATCTGCAGGTGTGGATGGGCCGCAGCCGCCAGTATGTGGAACTGGTGCAGAACCTGATCGACTCCGAGTTCACTCCTGCCACCGGCATTGAGGTGGATATCTCCCTGATGCCCGACGCCAACAAGCTGGTGCTGGCCAACGCTGCCGGTACCGCCCCCGACGTGGTGCTGGGCCTGCAGTACGTTGTACCCTCCTACCTGAATATCCGCGGCGCGCTGTACGACCTGACCAAGTTTGAGGACTTCGGCGAGGTGGCCCAGCGGTTCTCCTCGGGCCTGTTCGTGCCCTACATCCTCAAGGATGGCGTGTACGCCATGCCCGAGACCGTGAACTTCTGGGTGATGTTCTACCGCAAGGACATCATGAGCGGCCTGGAGATCCAGGTGCCCGGCAACATGGACGAGGTCAAAAAGATCCTGCCCGAACTGCAGCGGCGCAACATGAACTTCTATTTCCCCACCGCCGGTATGGTGGGCATGAAGGTCTTCCCCGGCACCCTGCCGCTGATTTTGCAGTCCGGCGGTTCCATCTATGCCGACACCGTGGGCGACACCACCCTGGACAGCGAGATCTCCCTGAAGGGCTTCCGCGAGATGACCGAGCTGTTCACCGTGTACAACATGCCCACCGACGTGCCTTCCCCCGGCTTCTATCAGCAGTTCCGCGATGGCACGCTGCCCATCGGCATTGCTGACCTGGCCACCTACAACCTGCTGCTAAACGCCGCCCCCGAATTGGACGGCCTGTGGGACATTGCCCTGTTCCCCGGCCTGATCAACGAGGAAGGCGAGGTGGAACGCTGGACCACTGGCGGTGCAGAAACCATGGCCATCATGTCCACCACCGAAATGCCCGACGAAAGCTGGACCTTTCTCAAATGGTGGTCCTCTGCGGAGATCCAGAGTAAGTTCGGCAGCCTCTTGCAGTCCACCTACGGCTCTGAGTACATCTGGCCCACGGCCAACACCGAGGCCTTTGCCGCCCTGCCCCTGAAGAGCGACCACAAGAAGGTCATCATGGAGCAGATGGAGTGGATGACCGAGGCCCCCTGGGTGCTGGGCACCTACATGCTGGAGCGCGAGCTCTCCAACGCCTTCATCTCCGTAACGGTGGACGGCGTGGACGCCCGCCGCGCCATGGATACCGCTGTGAAGCGCATCAACCGTGAAACCTACCGCAAGCTGGAGGAATTCGGCTACTACAAGGACGGCGTGATGCTGGAAGAGTTCCCCACCCCCCATGTAAGCGTGGTGGAAAACATCATCAACGAATGGAATGAAAAACAGGCGAAGGAGGCGGAAAGCAAGTGATCACCAAAAAGAGTACGCCCTATCTGTTCCTTGCGCCCTACCTGATCCTGTTCTCGGTGTTCATCATCATTCCCACGGCCATGGCCATCGGCCTTTCCTTCACCAACTATAACGCGGTGCAGACGCCCGAGTTCATCGGCCTGACCAACTACATCAACCTCCTGACCCAGGATACCATCTTCCTGCAGTACGTGCTGCCCAACACCATCCTGTTCTCTGTGGTGGTGGGCCCTGTGGGCTACATGCTGGCCTTCTTCCTGGCCTGGTCCCTGAGCCAGCTGACCAAGCTGCCCCGCACCATTCTGGCCCTGATCATCTATTCTCCGTCCATGACCATGGGCGTGGCCATGACGGTGGTGTGGCGCACGGTGTTCCTGGGCAACCAGAGCGGCATTGCCAACTATGTGCTGACGCAGCTGGGCATCATCACCGAGCCCATCATCTGGATGCAGAACACCCAGTACATCATGCCCATCGTGATCATCGTGGCCCTGTGGTCCTCCATGGGCGTGGGCTTCCTGGCCATGCTGGCCGGCCTGCTCAACGTGAGCCCCGAGCTCTACGAGGCCGCCGCCATCGACGGCGTGCGCAACCGCTTCCAGGAAGTGTTCTACATCACCATCCCCTCCATGAAGCCCCAGATGCTCTTCGGCGCGGTGATGGCGGTGACCAACGCCTTCCAGGCTGGCAACATCGGCGTGATGCTCACCGGCTCCAACCCCACGCCCCAGTACGCGGCGCAGCTGATGGTAAACCACATCGAGGACTACGGCTTCACCCGTTACGAAATGGGCTATGCAGCTGCCGTTTCCGTGGCGCTGCTGGGCCTGATTTACAGCTTCTCCTTCGTGGCCCGTCGCCTGTTTGAAGAAAAGGATTGAGAAAGGAGGTCATCCCATGGCTGTTGGCGGAACCAAGGTCAACCCCAAAAAGTTTGAAAAAGGTCAAATCCCGCTGTACCTGTACCTGATCCCTGTGGCGATCTTCATGGGTGCTCCGATCATCTACATCTTCAACCATGCGTTCAAGCCCATGGACGAGCTCTACGCCTTCCCGCCCAAGTTCTTTGTGAATCACCCCTCGCTGATCAACTTCCAGAACCTGATGCAGACGGCGGCAGGCTCCTCCATCCCGATCTCCCGCTACATCTTCAACTCCCTGGTGGTGACCATCGGCGTGGTGTTCCTGTCGGTGATGATCAGCACCATGGCGGGCTTTGCGCTGAGCAAGATGAAGTTCAAGCTGAACAAGCCCATCTTTGAAGTGAACAACCTGGCCCTGATGTTCGTGGCCACAGCGGTCACTATTCCGCGCTACCTGACGATCTCCTTCGTGGGTATCCTGGATACCTACTGGGCGCACATCCTGCCCCTGATTGCCATGCCGGTGTGCCTGTTCCTGATCAAGCAGTTCATCGACCAGGTGCCCAATTCCCTCCTGGAAGCGGCGCAGCTGGAGGGGGCCAATGCCTTCACCATCTACCGCAAGATCATTATCCCCATGGTGAAGCCTGCCATCGCCACCGGCGCGATTCTGTCCTTCCAGGCGGTGTGGAACAACGTGGAAACCTCCAACCTGTTCACCTCCTCCGAGGGCATCCGCACCCTGTCCTTCTACATGAACACCCTTTCCGGTGTGGGCACGGTGCAGGGCCAGGGCATGGCCGCCGCTGCTGCGCTGATCATGTTTATCCCCAACCTGCTTTTGTTTGTGATCATGCAGTCCAACGTGATGAACACCATGGCCCACAGCGGTCTGAAGTAAGGAGGAGCCAGATGAAGAAATTTGCCGCATGGCTGTTGCTGATCCTCCTGGTGGCCACCTGCCTGCCTGCCCAGGCCGCCACGCCCTACCGCACCTTCACCCTGGGCGTGGACAAGATCGACATGGTGGAAACCCAAACGGCTTACGAGCCCATCCGCACCATGATCCGCTTCGGCGAAGAAACCCTGAAAATGCCCTCCGACATGCGCATGGGCCCCGACGGCAACCTGTATATTGCCGATACAGGCAACAAGCGCATCCTGGTGATCACCAAGGAGGGCGAGCTGGTCAAGGAGATCGCCGACAAAAAGAACATCAAATCCCCCAAGGGCGTGTATGTGGATGATGCGCTGAACATCTACATCGCTGATGAAAACGCCCGCGCCGTGCTGGTGTACGACAAGGACGGCAACTACCTGATGGAATACGAAAAGCCCACCCATCAGCTCTTCGGCCAGACTTCGCCCTATGTGCCCCAGAAGGTGGTGCTGGACAAGCGCGGCAACCTGTACATCGTGTCCAAGGGCAATACCAACGGCGTTGTGCAGATTAGCCCCGTGGGCGGCGGCGAGTTCCTGGGCTACTACGGTGCCAACACCTCCCGCGTGTCCCTGCTGACCCAGATCCGCCGGCTGCTCTTCGGCCAGGATTCTGCGGCCATCGGCGACATCGTGCCCATCTCCGTGCGCAACCTGACCATCGACGAAAAGGGCATGGTGTGCACCGTAACGGAGGCGGGCGACGAGAGTGCCCTGCGCCGCCTGAACGTGGCCGGCAAGAACACCCTGACCCCCGATGCCTGGACCGACCTGAACACCTGCGTGGCCGTGAATTCCTCCGGATCCATCTTCACCGCCAATGCCAACGGCACCATCATGGAGTACACCTCCGAGGGCGCGCTGCTGTTCCTCTTCGGTGCCAACGATACCCTGAGCGAGCAGCGCATCGGTATGTTCAAGTCGGTGGAAGGCCTGGTGGTGGACGACGACTACACCATCTACGTGCTGGATGCCAACCTGAACAGCATCCAGGTGCTTAAGCCCACCGAGTTTGCCGACCTGGTGCATCAGGCGTTCACCCTGTTCCAGGATGGTAAATACGCCGAGTCGAAGGCCCCCTGGACGGAAGTGCTGCGCATGAACTCCCTGTTCACCTACGCATCCACCGGCCTGGGCGAAGCCCTCTACCGCGAAGGCAACTACCAGGAGGCCATGGAGGCCTTCCGCAACGGCGGCTACCGCCAGGGCTACTCCGACGCCTGGTGGGAGCACCGCTCCAACATGCTCCACTCCAACATGAACCTGATCATCTACGCCGTGGTGGGCATCATCGTGATGTGGCAGCTGATCAAGTTCCTGGACCGTAAGTTCCGCATCCTGAAGCCCCTGCGTTTCATGAAGGAAAAGATCACCGGCGTGAAGATCATCGACCAGGTGCTCTACGGCTTCCAGATGCTGCGCAATCCCTACGACGCCTGCTACGGCATCAAGCGTGAAAAGCGGGGCAGCGTGATCTCCGCCATGATCCTGCTGACCATCTTCTTTGTGGAGTTCGTGGCCAACAAGTACTTCTCCGGCTTCCTGTTTAAAACCATGCCGGACGGCTACTACGAGCTGCTGAACGACATCCTGATGGTCTTTGGCGTGTACGTGCTGCTGACCATCTGCTGCTATCTGGTGTGCACCATCACCGACGGCGAGGCCAAGTTCCGCGATATCTTCATCACCGCTGCCTATGCGCTGATGCCCATGATCGTGTTCCAGCCCATCACGCTGGTGTTGTCCAACGTGCTCACCTTTAACGAGGAGTTCTTCATCACGCTGCTTAGCGTGGTCAGCCTGGGCTGGACGGCACTGCTGATCGTGCTGATGCTGATGTACCAGAACGACTTTACCCTGAAGAAGACCATCAAGACCATTTTCCTCACGCTGTTCTGCGTGCTGGTGGTGGTGGCCCTGGCGGTGGTGCTGTACATGCTCATCAGCCAGCTGGTGGACTTCATCGCATCAATTTACGGAGAGGTGGTGTATCGCTTTGTCAAGAAAGTCTAAGCTTGTATCCTTGCTGCTGGCCCTGGCAATGCTGTGCACCTGCCTGCCCGCCGTGGCTGAATCCGCCGCCGTGCCCGAGGGGTACGAGCAGGTGGCCGAAACCAGCCGCTTCACCCTGTATCTCAAGCAGGACACCATGGCCCTGATCATCCAGAGCAAAGCCTCCGGCGAGCTGATGTACTCCACCGTGCAGGAAGCCAACACCGGCAACGCCACCTGGAAGGGCTTCTACCAGTCCGGCGTGGTGATCGAGTACCTGGAGGACGTGAAGGATAAGCCCATCCAGGCCGACTTCATCAACAACGCCAACACCATCACCTACGATTTTGCAGAGAATGCCTTCACTGCCCATATCGCCTATACCGACCTGGGCATCAGCTTCGATGTGAACGTAGCCATGGACGAAGAGGGCCTGCATGTGCACCTGCCCACCGACACCATCGTGGAAACCAAGGACGAGACCTTCATGATGGTGCTCGACGATGCAGGCGTGGAAAAGCGCATCGACACTGCCAAGTACACCAAGTCCGCCGAGGAGAGCGAGTTCATCCTCACCACCAAGGATGGCAAGACCTACACCCTCAACAAGACCTATTACGTTTCTGCCAAGGAAGGCAGCGTGACAGTGAAGGATGCCGCAGGCACCAACCAGGTCACCCTGCCCCTGGATGTGGAGCTGGCTGCTCCCTTCGACGTGTATGTGACCGATGGAAACGGCAAGGCCGTGACCATCTCCGCTGATGCGGTGGCCAGTGTGCAGAAGAACATGTACATCACCGCCACCGCCAAGGACAACTCCGCCCTGCGTATCCCCCAGGACAAGGTGGTGTCCATCAGCGAGTACTCCTACACCATTTCCTCTGTGTACCTGTATCCCTTCATGGGCCACAGCCGGGCAGGGGAGGGCCAGGGCTACATGATCATTCCCGATGGTCAAGGTGCTTTGGTAGGTTTTGAAAACAACGAAGGCCGCTACTCCTCTCCCTACGACAAGCAGGTCTACGGCATGAACATCGGTGTGGAGGACCAGATGGCCTCCAATACCCGCGTTCCTTCCGAGGACGTGCTGGCCCCCTTCTTCGGCATGGTGCATACCGACAAGCAGATGGCTGTGCTGGGCGTGGTGGAGGAGGGCGATATCGCCACCCGTATCCAGGCCTACCCCAACGGCGTGCGTAACCTGCCCTTCGACTGGGTGACTGCCAAGTTCACCTACCGCTTCGTGTTCAACCAGCCCATGGGCCCCAGTGCCGGTGCCGTGGCTACCCGTAACGAGCACCGCCGCCAGTTCGACATCCGCCAGCATTTCCTGCTGGAGGACGGCGACACCGCCACCTACGCTGGTCTGGCCGTGGCCTACCGGGATTACCTGGCCGACAAGGGTTATTTCGCCAATGCTGACCAGCGCGACTTCGACGTGCAGCTGGATTTCCTGGGCATTGAGCGCGAGAATTACATCCTGGGCAAGCAGGACGTGGTGATGACCTCCTTTGAGGATGCAGGCAGCATCCTGGACGCCCTGAAAGCCAAGGGTGTGGACAGCATGAGCGTTGTCTACCGCGGCTGGCAGGCAGATGGCCTCACCGGCGGCCTGCCCACCGACCGCTACAGCCCTGCTGGTTCCCTGGGCGGCGACAAGGGCCTTCAGGAACTGCGGGAAAAGGCCGAAGACATGAACGTGGCTTTCGCCCTGGAAGCAGACGTGCTGAGCCTGAACACCCAGACCCATCCCACGCTGACCTTCAGCGCATTGAAGAAGATCACCTCCCAAACCTGGAGCAAGCCCACCTTCGGCATGGTGTACGACACCACCCACTACCTGAATCCGCTTTCCTCCAGGGATATCGCGCTGAGCCTGTTCAAGCAGCTGCAAAATGCTGGCGTGAAGGGCATCTCCTTCACCGGCATCACCCAGCTGCTGGCGGACTACTACCACAAGGACGCCTACCACGACACCAGTGAGATGGCCGCCATTTACAACGAGATCATCGACACCGCCAACGATAGCTTCGAAACCAGCCTGGTAAGCCCCAATGCTTACCTGTGGCCCCTGGCGGATGCCATCAGCGATCTCCCCATCGCCGGCAGCGACTACACCTACACCGATGCGGAGATCCCCTTCCTGACCATCGCGCTGTCCGGCCAGATCCCGTACTATGTGGAGTATGCGAACTTCCAGGCCAATACCAAGGAATTCTTCCTGCACCTGATGGAGCAGGGCGCGCGGCCTTCCTTCCTGCTGACGTGGGAAGACCCCATCAAGCTGCAAAACTCCAACTCTGCCAGCATCTACTCCTCCCGCTACGAGCTGTATGAGGACCTGATCGTCCAGTGGTACGGCGAACTGAAGGCCCTGTATGAAACGGTAGGGGAGAGCGGCGTCATCATGGATCACGTCCGCCAGGGCGACATGGTGAAGGTCACCTGGTCCAACGGTACCCGGGTCTACCTGAACTTTGGCGACAAGCAGGCCGCCATGGATGACGTGACGCTGGACAAACTCAGCTATAAGGTGGTGAATGGCAATGGCAACTAAGAAGCGCGAAAAGAATCCCCACGACAAGCGGCGGATTACCAAGCGCAAGCTGCGCGAGTGGTTCTACGGGTATCTGTTCCTGTCCCCGTGGATCATCGGCGTGTGCATCTTCTTTGTGTATTCCATGGTCACCTCGCTGAATTACTCGGTGCACAAGATCGTTTTTGACGGCGGTGTGCAGACCCAGCCCCTGGAGTTCTGGTACAAGAACTATGTGGACGTGTTCACCCTGGAAACGGATCTGCCCACCACCCTGGGCTCCTTCACCATCAGCCTGGTGCTGCAATTGCCCATCATCATCTCCTTCTCACTGATCATCGCCATGCTGCTCAACGGCTCCATCCGCTGCCGCTCCATGTTCCGTATGATCTTCTTCCTGCCGGTGATCATCGCCACCGGCCCGGTGATGAACATGCTCACCGCCCAGGGCGTGGCCACTGTGCCCATGATGAGCGACGGCAGCCTGGCGGCTCTGCTGGGCGGACTGCCATCCTTCCTATCAGAGCCCATTACAGAATTGTTCAACTCCCTGATCCTGATTTTGTGGAATTCGGGCATCCAGATATTGATCTTCCTTTCCGGCCTGCAGAAGGTTTCCAATACCATGTATGAGGCAGCGAAGATCGACGGTGCCAACGGCTGGGAATCCTTCTGGAAGATCACCCTGCCGATCCTCAAGCCCATCATTCTGCTGAACTCGGTGTACACCGTGGTCACCCTGGCCACCGGCGGCACCAATGAGATCATCGAGCTGATCTACTCCGCCACTTACCTCACCCCCTGGACCAAGGGCTACAGCTACGGCATGGCCTTCAGCTGGATCTATACGGCGATCATCGCTGTGATCCTGGTGGTGGTGTTCCTCTTGCTCAAGGAAAAGAGCGACAAGCACGTGGTATACGAAAAGCGGCTTGTGAAGCTGCACTAAGGAGGGGAGAGAAAGATGCGTTTCAAACTGCCTCCGAAGGGAGCCCGCAAGGACTACTACAAGAAAGTGATGATGGGCAGCAACGATCGCCGCGGCGTGATCATGAGCGTGGTGGTGTACACCCTGCTGATAACCATTGCCTTCATCTACCTGTACCCGGTGCTGTACATGTTCTCCCGTTCGCTGATGGGCAAAAACGACCTGCTGGATGTAGCAGCCAAGTGGATCCCCAGCAGCGTAACGCTGAACAACTACGCCTCGGCCATTGCTACGATGGACTACTGGAATTCCCTTTTGAAGAACCTGGCCATCGCCTTGACTTCCACCCTGTGCCAGGTGTTCGTGTGCTCGCTGGTGGGCTATGGCTTTGCCCGGTATAACTTCCCGGGCAAGATGCTGTGGATGGTGATCCTGATCCTGTCCTTCCTGCTGCCTGCCCAGACCATCGCCGTGCCGAACTTCCTTCTGTTCAACTCCATGAACATCGTGGACGGCACGCTCAAGCCCTTCCTGATCACCGCCATCCTGGGCCAGGGCTTCAAGAGCTGCCTGTGCATCCTGATTTTCTACAACTTCCACCGTCAGGTTCCCCAGTCGCTGATCGAGGCAGCGGAGATCGACGGCGCAGGCCACATCAAGGCCTACTTCCAGATCGCTGTGCCCCTGTCCGCCGCGGCCATCGTGGTGGTGACGCTGTTCTCCTTCGTGTGGTACTGGAACGAGGTCGACCTGGTCCGTACCTACCTGGGCAGCACCAACGACCGCAATGTGGGCCTGACCACGCTGATGCTGGAACTGAACAAGTTCGAGGACAGCTACAACGCTGTGTATGCCACCCATGCACAGTCCACCACCTCCACCAACCGCCTGAACGACGCCATCAAGATGGCCGGCACGATGCTCTCCATCGCGCCCATGCTGCTGATGTACTTCTTCCTGCAGAAGCAGTTCGTCGAATCGGTTGACAAGGCTGGTATCACCGGCGAATAAGCCGGAACACATCCCCATTGGATCAAAGCCCGGCAAGGGCTTTAGATTAAAAATTTTAGGAGGGTACCCGTATGAAAAAGCTGGCTTCCCTGGTGCTGGCCCTGTGCATGCTGCTGTCCCTGGCCTCCTTCGCGAGTGCTGAAGAGTACAACATGCCCGCCATGAACACCACCGACCCCATCACTCTGTCCATCATGACCTGGGACGACTTTGAGATGACCGCTGCTCTGGCTGCCGAGTTCTCCAAGATCTATCCCAACATCACCGTTGAGATCATCCGCACCACCACCGCTAACGTGACTGCGGACCTGACCAACTACGCCGCTTCCAACTCCCTGCCCGACCTGTTCTTCTTCCTGGATCTGGATCCTCTGATGGCCAGCCCCTACATGGCTGACATCACCGAGTACATCGAGAACGACGAAGAAGCCCAGACCAAGCTGTATCCCACCCTGCGCAAGATGGGCTACATCGACGGCGAGCGTTGCTTCTTCATGGCTGGCGAGTTCCTGCCCGCTACTGTGTACCTGGATGCCAACGTGTTCGAGACCATGAACGTGGAAATGCCCGCTCAGGACTGGACCTGGGAGCAGTTCGTTGAGCTGACCCAGTCCATGACCGATCCCACCCAGAACATCTGGGCCTACACCAACGGCATGTATGCCCCCGTGACCTTCGGCCCCATCTCCCTGACCGAGAACGCCATCGGCGAATTCGGCTGGAACGGCGAGAGCTACAACTTCGAGTCCGGCTGGGCCGAGGCTCTGGAGCTGCAGCAGGAGAACATCCGTCTGGGCAACACCTGCGTGGGCGGCTCCGATGCTTACCTGGCTGTTGATCCCGCCAACGAGTGGCCCGGCCAGACCGGTCACGTGGCTGTGCTGACCGACGCCTTCTGGACCCTGAACAACATCTACACCAAGCCCCTGGCCCTGGATCGCGGCATCAAGATGGTGCCCTACAATCCTCCGGTGGGCGCTGAGAACGGCGGCCAGCTGGCCTTCCTGGACGGCATCGCTGTTTCCTCCGGCTGCGAATATCCCCGTGAGGCCTATGAGCTGATGAAGTACCTGTGCTGGGGCAAGGACGGCTGGATGAAGCGCTGCGAGCTGTTCCCCACCCTGGTTTGGGAAGGCACCGAGAACAAGGCTTACGACGTGCCCAACTGCCTGCCCATGATCCAGGACGACGAGCTGAACCAGGCTTTCGCCGCGCTGATGCCTGACCTGGGCTACTGGAACGACTGGGTCTCCTTCATGGAGAACATCAAGAACCCCGTGACCTGGGGCGCCCGTACCATCCCCGGCTTCAACGCCTTCCTGGCTAACTACTACAACGGCGCTGACTTCAATGGCGTGATCGGCATCGAGGCCGCCATCAACGAAGGCGCTGTGGACGCTTACGACTACACCGCTCTCCTGGCTGAGCAGGGCCGCTACTACTACGAGCAGGCTATGGCTGCCTTCTACGAGATCTACGGCCAGCCCGCCGCCAAGTAAGCAAAGAACCAAGCATTGACTTGATTCCAAGCGAAGGGGGAGCAGACTTCGCTCTGCTCCCCCTTTTCCCAAAGACCCGATGGAAGGATGTTCACGGATGCGCAAATGCCTTGCACTGCTCATGGGCCTGGTGTTGCTTCTGCAGCCGGTGGGCGGTTTCGCTGCCACGCTGACGGCGGACGCCAGCGTCACCACCATTGAAATGAGCGATACGCTCTACGGTTTGTTCTTTGAGGACATCAACCATGCGGCGGACGGCGGCCTGTATGCAGAGCTTTTGCAGAACCGCTCCTTTGAGTATGAGGATATCCTGAACCCCAAGAGCCATCAGCACTACACCGGCTGGCAGTTCAACATGATCGCCGGCGGCAAGGGCAAGAGCTCGCTGGAAACGGAGAATCCCATCCATGTGAACAATCCCCACTACATGCGCGTCAGCGTAACGAAGGCCCCGTATTACCTGGCCAACATGGGCTATGGCAGCAATGCCTTTCAGGGCGGCGTTACGGTGAATGAAGGCGAAACCTACCGCTTTTCTGTCTACCTGCGCAATGCAGGGGACTACGCGGGCGATGTGTCGGTGGCCATCACCGACCGGTCTGCCCACCCCATCAGCGAAACGGCTGTGTTTACCCCCGGTGAAGCGTGGCAGAAGTTTGAATGCACCTTCACCGCCCAGAAGTCTGCCAACGCCTGCCTGACCTTGATCCTGGAAGGCACCGGCAGCCTGGATATGGACATGGCCAGCCTGCTGCCCAGGGACTGCTTCGGCGCGGAGTGGCCCGGCGGCGGCCTGCGCACCGATCTGGTGCAGACGCTGATGGACCTGCAACCCCGTTTCCTGCGCTTCCCCGGCGGCTGTGTGGCCGAGGGCTCCTACTACCGCAGCAACTTCTACAACTGGAAGGACACGGTGGGCCCGGTGGAGCAGCGCAAGGAGAACTTCAACACCTGGGGCTACATGCAGTCCTATGGTATCGGCTTCTTTGAGTACTTCTGCCTGGCGGAAGCCCTGGGCGCGGAACCCCTTCCTGTGGTGCATGCAGGCCTTCTGTGCCAGGCCCGGGATGTGAAGGAAGCCCCCCTGACCCTGGAAGAAACCCGGGCCTATGCCCAGGACATCCTGGATCTGATCGAGTTTGCCACGGGCGATGCGAGCACCGTCTGGGGTGGGCTGCGGGCGGACATGGGCCACCCGGAACCCTTCAAGCTCAACTATCTTGCCATCGGCAATGAAAACTGGGACAACATTTACTTCGACCGGTATGCCATCCTTTCCGATATCGTGAAGGAAGCGTACCCGGAGATCACCTGCATCGTGGCGGCTGGCCCGGTGGCGGAGGGCGCGCTGATCAACAACAGCTGGCGCAACATCCGTGCCCGGTTCGCCGATGATCTGGTGGATGAACACTACTACATGGAAAGCCAGTGGTTCCTGAACCATGGGGATCGCTACGACAGCTACCCCCGCACGACGCAGGTTTTCCTGGGCGAGTTTGCAGCCCACGAGCCCGTGAGCGGAGGTAAACGCCCCAACAATCTTTACAGCGCGCTGTGCGAGGCGGCCTACATGACCAGCCTGGAACGCAACAGCGACGTGGTGCGCATGGCCTGCTATGCGCCCCTGCTGGCCAGGGAAGGGATGTTCCAGTGGACGCCCGACCTGATCTGGTTCAATGAAAAGGATGTGCTGCTGACCCCAAACTACTATGTGCAGCAGATGTTCTCCGCCTCCCTGGGCGACCAGGTGGTGGCGAGCACCGCTGAGGGCAGCAGCCTGTACCATGTGGTGACCCGCACCGAGAATGAAATGCAGGTGAAGGTGGTCACCCTGTGCGAAGAAGAACAGGAGCTGACCATGAACCTGGCCGGTGTTCCTGACGGCACAGGCCATGTGGTGCAGATGACCGGCAACAGAAAGCATCAGAATTCCTTTGCCAACCCGGATCGCATCAAGCCGGTGGAAAGCACCTGCGAGATCGCGCTCGGCCAGGTGAAGGTGACACTGCCCGCTAACTCTGTGACGATCTTCACCTTCCCGTTGACCAAATGACATTGTCTATAACAGCAACGCTTGGAAAAGCAGCTGAAGAATAAAACAAAAGCGAGGTGATCATCATGCTGCATATTCGTTCCCTGCGGGAAGGTCTGCCCCTGTTCCGTGCGCTGAATTCTGACATCCGCATTTCCATCATGGAGCTGCTTTATCAGGAAGGCCCCCTGCATATGAGTGCCATTTCCGATAAGCTGGGCATCACCGCAGGTGCGCTGACGCCCCACATCAAGGCCCTGACGGATTGCGGGCTGATCACCATTGAAATGACCGGCGGCAAGCACGGCGTACAGAAAATCTGCTGCGCCACGGATGAAAAGATCATGATCGAGCCCACCCAGCAGCACCGCTCCTTCAACATTTATGAAACGGAGATCGGCATCGGCCAGTACACTGCCTATGAGGTATCGCCTACCTGCGGCGTTTGCACGCCGGAGAAGATTATCGGCAAGGTGGATGATCCGCGGTTCTTTGCCAGCCCCGAACGGTTCGGTGCGGAGATATTGTGGTTCGGCCACGGCTATGTGGAATACATGCTGCCCTGCTTTTTGCAGAACAACCAGGAGATGGTGGAAATCCAGATCTCCATGGAGATCTCTTCCGAGGCCCCTGGCTGCTCGGAGGACTGGCCCAGCGACGTGTATTTCAGCATGAACGGCGTGGAGCTAGGCTACTGGACCAGCCCCGGCGACTTCGGCCGCATCCAGGGCATTTATAATCCGCCCTGGTGGTTCCGCAACTGGAACCAGCATGGCCTGTACAAGCTGCTGTCCATCAACAGCACCGGCACCTATATGGACGGCGGCCGCATCAGCGATACCAAATTGCAGGATCTGAAGATCGACAACGGCAGCGCGATGCTCTTCCGTATCTATGTGCCGGAAAACGCTCAGAATGTGGGCGGCCTGACCCTCTTTGGCCGTTCCTTCGGCAACTATCCCCAGGATATCCGCGTGCGGGTACACTATCGCGACAAGGAAGACGCATGAACTTCTGCGCAGCCATCTGCGCTGAAAATATGAACATTCTATCAGGAGGAGATTACCCATGAAGAACGCCAAGCTCATTCTGGACAAGGACTACGTGATCTCTGACATTGACAAGCGCATCTACGGTTCCTTCATTGAGCATCTGGGCCGTGCCGTGTACACCGGTATCTACGAGCCCGGCCACCCCACAGCTGACAAGCTGGGCTTCCGCAAGGACGTGGTGGATCTGGTGAAGAAGCTGAATGTGCCCATCACCCGCTATCCCGGCGGCAACTTCGTGTCCGGCTTCAACTGGGAAGATTCCATCGGCCCGGTGGCTGACCGCCCCAAGCGTCTGGATCTGGCCTGGAAGACCACCGAGACCAACGAGGTGGGTCTGCACGAGTTCTGCGACTGGGCCAAGCAGGCTAATACCGAAGTCATGTACGCCGTGAACCTGGGCACCCGCAACCCCGACGCGGCCCGCAATGTGGTGGAATACGCCAACCACAAGGGCGGCAGCTACTGGTCTGACCTGCGCATCAAGAACGGCGCGAAGGATCCCTTCAACATCAAGCTGTGGTGCCTGGGCAACGAAATGGACGGCCCCTGGCAGATGGGTGCTAAGACTGCCTACGAGTATGGCCGCATCGCCAACGAAGCTGCCAAGATGATGAAGTGGGTGGACGACTCCATCGAAACCGTGGCCTGCGGCTCTTCCTCTACCCAGATGAAGACCTTCGGCGAGTGGGAGTACACCATGCTCACCGAGTGCTATGACAACGTGGACTACGTTTCCCTGCACCGCTACTACGGCAACCCCCACAACGACACCAACGACTTCCTGGCTTCCACCATGGACCTGGATGACTTCATCAAGACCGTGGCCTCCATCTGCGACGCGGTGAAGGGCAAGAAGCACTCCAAGAAGAGCGTGCACCTGTCCCTGGACGAGTGGAACGTGTGGTATCACTCCAACCAGCAGGATCAGGAGCTGTACAAGACCGAGCCCTGGGGCAACG
Organism: Clostridia bacterium; assembly: GCA_017938695.1. Lineage (GTDB taxonomy): Bacteria > Bacillota > Clostridia > Christensenellales > Aristaeellaceae > UBA11524. Next base: position 64,941 of record JAGBBA010000025.1, read on the forward strand.
CCCTGCCTCTGCTGGAGGACGTGTACAACTTCGAAGATGCTCTGCTGGTGGGCCTGATGCTGATCACCATGCTGAAGAATGCTGATCGCGTGAAGGTGGGCTGCCTGGCTCAGCTGGTGAACGTGATCGCCCCCATCATGACCAGCAAGAATGGCGGCGCCTGGGCCCAGACTATCTTCTACCCCGTGATGCAGGCCAGCAACCTGGGCCGCGGCAAGAGCCTGCTGCCCCAGATCAGCTGCGACAAGTTCGACACCAAGCATTACAGCGACGTGCCCGTGGTGGACGCTGCTGCCGTGCTGAATGACGACGAGGGCGTGACCATCTTCGCTGTGAACCGCGACCTGAACGAAGGCGTGACCCTGGACTGCGACCTGCGCTCCTTCGGCGACCTGAAGGTGGTCAGCCACACCGTGCTGCACCACGACGACGTGAAGGCCATCAACACCGAAGCCAACCCCAACGAGGTTGTGCCGGTGGAGGTGGGTGCCCCCAAAGCTGGCGAGGCCATCCTGCTGCCCGCGGCAAGCTGGAACGTGATTCGCCTGTCCAAGTAAATATGTTTTTCCTGACTGGCAGCCTTGCAAAAGGCTGCCAGTTTTTGCGTGCACTTCTCAAAAATTGCGCAGGCCGCATGGGTTGATCAGCCGTGTATAATAGTGGGACATTTTATGACAAAGCGATGGGTCAGGTACAGGGGAAATAAGCGGTTATTCTTGTGAAATATGGAAACGTTTACACCATTTATGAAATGGCTTACAAGCTGTAAACTGACAAAAAGTACAGGACAAAGACAGGAAAAGGATTTTTTTGTCCACAATTTGGTAAGCAATTGCGTTGTGCAGATTTTGCCCACTGCCTATACTTGTGTTAAACGGGAGCAAGATTCCCAGATTACATCAAGGAGGATGGAAAACCATGCGCAAACTGATTGCTACCCTGCTGGCTCTGGTGATGGTTCTGTCCGTGGCGTCTTTCGCTATGGCCGATGAAGAACCCATCGTGGTGACTGTGTTCCGCGGCGATCCCGGCGACCAGCCCACCAGCGACAACAAGATCTACAAGCTCATCGAGGAAGAGTTCGGTATCACCTTCGAGATCGAATTCCTGGCTGGCGACCTGGACGAGACCCTGGGCACCAAGCTGATCGGTGAGGACTATCCCGACCTGTTCGACGGCGGCAACTCTGCTGAGAAGCTGATCAACGCCGGCGCGCTGATCAACCTGCTGGACTACATCAGCGAAGAAAAGACCCCCAATCTGTACAACCACATCAAGGATATCAAGGACGATATCGTTGACGCCGAAGGCAACCTGTACATCATCCCCAACTACGGCATCACCTACAACGCTCAGATTCAGAACGCCTGCAACGGCCCCGCTTTCTTCCTGCAGAAGCAGGTCCTGGAATGGGCTGGCTATCCCCAGGTGAAGACCCTGAACGAGTACTTCGACCTGATCGAGAAGTTCATCGCTGCCAATCCCGTTGACGAGAATGGCAACCCCTATGAAGGCTTTGCCATCCTGTGCGAAGGCTGGCGTCACTTCTGCCTGATCAACCCCGTGCAGCACCTGATGGGCCAGCCCAACGAAGGCGAAGTGTTTATCAACCGCGAGACTGCCGAGGTTGAAACCTTCATCAACAAGGACTATGCTAAGCCCTACTACAAGAAGCTGAACGAAATGTTCAACAAGGGCCTGATCAACAAGGACACCTTCGTGATGAACTATGACCAGTACATCGCCAAGCTGTCCAGCGGCACCGTGCTGGGCATGTTCGACCAGACCTGGGACTTCGGCCCCGCTACCGACGCCCTGAACGCCGCCAAGATGTACAAGAACACCTACATCGCTCTGCCCCTGGTGTACGACGAGAGCTACGGCTTCGGCGTTATCTCCGAGCAGTATCTGAACGGTGCTGTGCCCAACAAGGACCGCGGCTTCGGCATCTCCGTGAACTGCGAATATCCCGAGCGTATGATCAACCTGTTTGAGAATCTGCTGTCCGACAAGTGGCAAAAGATCCTGCAGTGGGGTATCGAAGGCGAAGACTACTCTGTGGTGGATGGCCGCATGGTCATGACCCGCGAGCAGTATGAGCAGCGCAGCGACGCTTCCTGGAAGATGGCCAACATGGCTACCGCTATCTGGGAATCCGCTCCCAAGAAGCAGGGCACTCAGGACGACGGCAATGCCTGGGCTCCCGCTGATCAGGGTGAAATCTACTTCGAGCTGATGAACGACTACGACAAGGCCTTCCTGGCTGCCTACGGCTACAAGAAGCCCGCTGACTTCTTCAACGCTCCCTGCGAACTGGCTCCCTGGGGCGAGGCTTGGCAGATCGACAAGGCTCCCATCAATGATGATTACAACGACTTCCTGCTCATCCAGGATCAGGAACTGCCCAAGATCATCATGTCCGCTGATGACGCTGAGTTCGAGGCCAACTGGACTGCTTTCGTTGATCGCATCGCTCCCAGCGCTGCTATCCATGACGAATTCATGCAGGCCGAGGTCAACAAGCTGATCGGCAAGTAATCAAACTTTCACGCCATGGGGAGAGGCTGCCTCTCCCCATGGTTTTTGGAAAGGGGACGGGATCATGAACAAGACAGTTGTGAATAACCAGGTGCTTCTGCCAAAGAAAAAGAAAAAGCTCTGGAAAACGCTATGGGACCAGAAGTATTTGCTGCTCATGTCTGTCCCTATGCTTCTGTATGTTCTTTTGTTTAACTACTACCCCATGTGGGGCTGGCGGTATGCCTTCCAGAACCTGGATCTGAACACCCTGAAAAAGGGTGCCGACTGGATCGGGTTTGAAAACTTTGTCTGGCTGTTCGGCCGCGAAGACTTCCTGATGAGCATCCGCAACACGCTGGCCATGAGCCTGATCAACCTGGTTCTTGGCACAACGACCTCCATTCTGCTGGCTATCCTGCTGAATGAAGTCCGTACCCGCGCATTCAAGCGCACCGTGCAAACGGTTACCTATCTGCCGCACTTCCTGAGCATGGTTATCGTTGTTGGTATGGCACAGAACATGTTTATCAGCAACGGCGTGGTGAACACGCTCCTGCTCAAGCTCGGCTTGATCGACGAGCCGCTGTTCTTCCTTGGCGAAGGCAAGTATTTCTGGGGCCTGGTGGGCGTGATCAACGTGTGGAAGGAAGTGGGATGGAACTCCATCATCTACATTTCCACCATGACCTCCATTGACCCCACCCTCTACGAAGCTGCCTCCATCGACGGTGCAGGCCGCTTCAAGCGCATCCTGCACGTTACCCTGCCTGGCATCAAGTCCACCTTCGTGGTGCTGCTGATCATGAACATCGGCCATCTGATGGAGGCCGGTTTCGAGCTGCAGTATCTGCTGGGCAACCCCCAAGTGTACGACTATTCCCGTACCATCGACGTGTTCGTGATGGAATACGGTATTTCTAACGGTAAGTTCGGCCGCGCCATTGCGGCCGGTATGTTCAAGAGCCTGGTGGCCATCTTCCTGCTGTTTGGCGCAAACTTCATTGCCAAGAAGCTGGACGAAGACACTTTGATTTAAGGAGGGATATCTTGTGACTGCTATGACGGTTAAGAAAAAGCGCGGCCAGAAGCGGGATATCGTATTCCCCTTTGTCAATGGCTTGATCCTTTGCATCCTGATGTTTGTCACGCTTTATCCCGTGCTGAACACCGTGGCCATCTCCTTTAACGACGGCACCGACGCCGTCCGCGGCGGCATCGGCCTGTGGCCCCGCGTGTTCAGCACCGAGGCGTACAAGTCCCTGTTGACGGACGAACAGATTTACAACGCATTCTTCATTTCCGTGGCCCGCACGGTGATCACCACGGTGCTCAATGTGGTGCTCACCTCCATGCTGGCCTTTGCTCTCAGCCGCAAGGAGTATGTGCTGCGCGGCTTCATCACCCTGGTGATGGTGCTGACCATGTACGTCAATGCTGGCCTGATCCCCAACTATCTGCTGATCTCCAAAACGCTGAAGCTGTCAAAGACCTTCTGGGTGTACATCATTCCCACCATGTTCAGCTGCTTCAACATGATCGTGATCCGCACCTACATCAACGGCCTGCCGGAAGCCCTGGCCGAATCTGCCCGTATCGATGGTGCCAACGACCTGCGCATCTTCTGGCAGATCATCTTCCCCCTGTGCACCCCCGTGCTGGCCACCGTGGCCCTGTTCGTGGCTGTGGGCAGCTGGAACCAGTGGTTTGACACGCAGTTGTATAATGGTAGTAAGAAGAACCTGTACACCCTGCAGTATCTGCTGAAGATGAAACTGGCCACATCCATGCAAAGCATGAACGCGGCCAATACCTCAGCAGATGCGTTGGTGAACAGCACCAAATCCACCCCCATTACCATCCGCTGTGCCATCACGGTCGTGTCTGCGGCACCCATCCTGGTGGTGTATCCCTTCCTGCAGCGTTACTTCGTTACCGGCATGGTGCTGGGCGGCGTGAAGGGCTAATACTTAATTGGTAATTCATGATGCGGAATGCGGCATTGGGGCCATGGCCTTGGTGTGCATTCCGCATTTTCAGAATGGAGGGATCGACATGATTCGTCGAGTAAAGGTTGAAAACGGCTGGGTTCGCGGCCTGCCTGCGGCTGACCCGCGCATTACCAGCTACAAGGGCATCCCCTTTGCGGATAAGCCCATCGGCAAGAACCGCTGGCGTGCGCCCCAGCCCTGCCCGGACTGGGAGGGCGAGCTGTTCGCTGCGGATTTCGGCCCCATCGCCATGCAGGCCAACTGCGCCGGCGACCCGGCCAAGGACATCTATTCCCGTGAATGGGCGGTGGACAAGGAGCTGCCCATGAGCGAGGACTGCCTGTACCTGAACGTGTGGGCACCTGCTGACGGCCGCAAGAACATGCCGGTGTATGTGTGGTACTTCGGCGGCGGCTTGCAGGTGGGCAACACCACCGAAATGGAGTTCGACGGCGAACGCCTGGCCCGCCGCGGCATTGTGGTGGTCACGGTGGGGTACCGCCTGAACTGCTTTGGCTTCCTGTGCCACCCGGAGATCACCGCCCAGCAGCCTGATGCTCCTGCCAACTTTGGCTTCCTGGATCAGCAGTGCGCCACCCGCTGGGTGAAGCGCAACATCGCGGCCTTCGGCGGCGACCCGGAGAACATCACCATCGGCGGTCAGTCCGCAGGCGGCATGAGCGTGTGTGCCCAGATGACCAGCCCCCAGAACCATGGCCTGTTCCAGCGCGCCATTGTGGAAAGCGGCACCTTCGCCCAGCCCTACGGCGCGAAGATGGGCCTGTTCCCCAAGGACATGGCGGAGGCAGAGGCCCAGGGCGTGCGCTTCTTTGAGGCATTGGGCGTCAAGACCCTGGAGGAAGCCCGTGCGCTGGACGCGCGCACCATCGAAAACAAATCCCTGGAATGGCCCTGGGGCTGCTGGGGCGAGGCGGTGGACGGCGTGTTCAGCACCTATCGCAGCGGCGAGTGGTATCTGCATGAGGATCGCGTGCAGTGCCCGGTGATGCTGGGCCAGACCAGCACGGAATTTACTGCGCTGCCCTCGGCAGAAAGCGAAGAAGCACTGCAGGCCATGGCCAAGGAGAACTACGGCGAAGACGCGGAGAAGTTCCTGGCCATGTTCAGCCACCCGGCCACCAAGGAAAGCATCGCCAAGGAAGGCTTGCAGCACGCCATTGGCTTTGCCGTGCGCGCCGCAGCCCGCAGAAACGAGGAAAAGGGCATCCCCCAGAAGCTGTATGCCTATAACTTCGATGCGGAGATCCCCGGCTGGGATAACCCCGGCACATTCCATTCGGTGGACCTGTGGTTCTTCTTTGAAACCCTGGCCAAGTGCTGGCGGCCCTTCACCGGCAAGCACTACGACCTGGCCCGGCAGATGTGCGACTACTGGGTGAATTTCATCCGCACGGGCGACCCCAACGGCAAGGACAGCCAGGACAAGCAGCTGCCCCTGTGGCCGGAACTCAAGACAGGCACCCCTGCCTGGATGGTCTTTGGCGATAAGGCCCAGCCCGAGCCCTGGCCTGCCAGCGAGCTGGAAAGCTTTTTGCTGGATCAGTACCTGAAATAAACAGCACAGCAAAGCCCCCTTCCATTTTCGGAAGGGGGCTTGTGTGTTTATTCGGCTTGCGCGGGGGCGTTCTCCTCATCTGGCAGATCGTTGCCGGAAAAACGGCTGCGGTATTGCTTGGGGGTCATGCGGCAGTGGGTCATGAATGCCCGGTGGAAGGTGCGGGGGTTGCCGTAGCCGCACAGGTAAACGATCTGGGAAATGGTGAAAGCCGGGTCGCGCAGCAGATAGCAGGCGTAGTCGATGCGCAGGGTGTTGATGTACTGGCAGAAGTTGATCTTCAGCTGCTGGGAGAAGAAGTGGGACAAATGCGTCCGGCTGATGCCCAGCGCGTGGGCGACGATCTCCAGGGAAATGGGCTCGGTATAATGCTCGGAAATATAGTGGAGCACCTGGCTGGAAAGGCCGGTGTGCATGTGCTTTTCCAGGGGCTGCAGCCTCAGACTGGCGAACAGGTGGGAAAGGAACATGTGCAGATAGCCCAGCTTAAGGTGCTTGTTCTTTTGCAGGTTCAGCCGCTTGATCGTGGAAATGATGTTCCGCATTTCCGGATCGCACTGGGTGGATAGCAGCAGGGGATCGGCCAGCATCATGCAGCGGAAGTTGTGGGTGAATTCGGTGATGGTGTTGGGCGAAAAAATCAGGGCCAGACCATCAGCGTCCTCGGATACAGCGTCGTAGCTGTGAGGGACGGAGGGGAAGGCGATGGCGATATCGCCCGGGGTGAGGGTGAAGGTTTTGTCAGCGATGGTCATGGTGACCCGGCCGCGGGTGACGCAGACAATTTCTGTCACATCATGAACGTGGGAGGGGAAAGCTCTGGGGCAGATATCACCGATAAAAACGTCCTCTGAACGTTTTTCGTAGAACACGGAACTCATGGGCGATTCCCCTCCTTTATGGGCAAAATGTAGCCAACAAACACATTTTTCCTTCTGTATTCAGTGTACCTAATCCGGGGCGATTTGTAAACCAAAAGGCTATTTTTGTCCCAAAGTATGTCAGAAATAGCAGTGATGGACAAATCGTGCAGCGAAAAAAGGCCGTCATTCACTTGTGCGCAGTGGATGGCGGCCTTTCGAATGGACAAATTATGCTTCCCAGCTGTCGCCTGTCAGGCCCTCCAGGATGGAGCCGCAGGCCCAGGGCATCAGGGCAAACCAGGTGCTGGCCGGGCTCCCGTCGGGGTAGGTTTCCTTCAAAAGGCCTTCGCTGTGGCAGAAACGCTCGGACATCCAGCCCTTTTTGCCGTAGCCGAATTCCCCGTCAAAGGTGTTGTGGCACTGGCAGCTCCACAGGATGGTGTCCTGCAAACGGCTGCGGATGTAGGCGTCCTCCCGGCAGGCGAGGTAGTAGTGCATTTCGTCCATCACCGAGGAGGACATGGGGTGGATGTGGGGGTTGGTGACGGAGGTGATGCTGCCGCCGCAGCTGCTCCAGCCGGTGGTGCTCAGGGGCGGCACCTTGATGGGGGAGTTGTAGCAGAACTTGAAGGTGTACTCGTAATACAGGGCATCGCGGAGGTGATCCAGCAGCAGGTCGTCGCCGGTCATGGCGTGGAGATACCGCACGGCGCGGATGTAGGCCAGAATGCCCTCGGAATCAATGTTCATGTCGATATCCAGGGGGCCGCCGTAGCATTCCTGGCGGCGGACGTAGGCATCGTGATACCAGCTTTCGCTGCGCAGGAGATCGGGAAGGTGGGTCTGATCTCCCGTCAGCCAGGCGCAGTATGCCGCAGCGGCCATGCACCACGCGCCGGAGAAGGAATCGTAGCACAGGCCTGCGCCGGTCTTTTCGGAGAGCACATAGGGGTACTCGCCATCGGCATTGCGGCTCTGCTCCGTGCGGCGGATGACGCGCTGGGCGAAGGCCAGCCAGTCGGCGTGATCGACGCCGCGCTGCTTCTCCCAGGCGTAGGCCTTGAGGATCAGATACACGCTCTGGCCCACCAGGTAGGCGGCATGACCGGGAGTGGGCTGCTTGTCGTACCACCAGCCGCGGTTGCACCACGCGCCGTCCACCTCCGCGGTGTAGGGCAGGTCGTTGCGCTCGTTGATGGCATGCTGCACGATGTGGTCGATGCACTCCAGGGCCTGCTGGCGCATGGCTTCGTTTTCCAGGCGGAGGGCGGAGAGCAGCATGGGCGTGGCGGCGGAAAGACCGTTGGTCCAGGAAATGGAGGGCAGGGGCCGGTATTCGAAATGATCGCCCCGGTCGAACACAAAGCCGGAATAGGCGTGATGCTCCGGCAGCCAGGCATCGCGGGCAATGGCCTCAGCCATGCTGGTCACGGTTTCGCGGATGGAGCACTTGCGCTTAGGGGACTGGTGCATGTGCCAGTAAACCCACTGCAGGGCATCGTGCAGGCCGCGCTCATCCTGGGCCGGATAGTCGAAGCAGTGCAGGCATACGGTGACCGTTTCGCCGGGCTGCAGGGTGAAGCAATTCTCCCCCATGGGCTGCCGGGGGATGTGATGGTGGGACTCGATGAACATCCAGGGGGCGTTTTCATACCCTAGGGTGTAGACCACCTCGCCCGGCACCAGGGAGCAGCCAAAACCGGCGTACTGGTCGAAATCGCCCGTGACGCCGGGCTGCCATGCCTGCCGCTGCTGGCCGTTGCGCACAAAGTACGGCGGCGCGGCAAAGCCGGTGATCCGGCCGCCAGCGTAGGCCAGGGCAACGGGGTGGGAGAGCCGGTCGCTGCGCACCATCCACCAGGGGGCGGCAGGGAAGTGCTCGGTCTTGCGCAGGCGGGGGCAGGGGCTGTCCACCACCAGGGGAGCCTCGCCCCGGTTGGTGCCATACATAAAGCCGGGCAGGAAAAACCGGGGCTCGTCGCCTGCCACGGGCAGGGCGATCCGCACCACGCCTTGCCAGGGCTGGGCTGCAGGGTTAGTGATCTGCACCTGCACGGCCCAGGGGTCATCGGGCGCGCCGGTGCCGCCGGTGCAGGCCACATCGGCGGTCAGGGTGTCCAGGGGCAGGTAGGCGGTATCGTCCCCCAGGGGACGGGCGGTAATGTTGAGCGAAATCATAGGGAAACCTCCTTGGCGGATGATAAGTGCAGTGCCAGACTTTCGCCGGTATAGCGGACGTCCTGCGGCTGGTGACCGGCCAGGCTGACGCGCAGGGGTACCACGCCGGGCATGCCGGGGAAGGAGCCTTCACGGGCACCCAGGGTCAGCACACCGGCCTGGTCGTCCCAACGGACGGGAATGTGCACGCATTCGCCCTTTTCATAGCCGTAGCCGTCACCGGCATCGTTGTAGAGGGTGAAGCTGCCGTCCGCACCGGGGAAGACCACGATGTCCAGGGGCAGCCGGGCTTGCTCTTCGGAGGACTGGGCATCGGCACCCAAGGGCAGGATGCTTCCGGCCCGAACAAACACGGGGATCACGTCCAGCGGCGCATGGGTGCGGATGGTCTGGCCTCCGGCATAGCGGCGACCGGTGTGCAGCTCGTACCAGTCGTGACCGGCAGGCAGGTAAACGGATTCGTATTCATCCGGCTGGGCCACAGGCGTCGACTGGGGCAGGTAGTGCATGGGACGGGTGACAGGCTTGATGAGCAGACAGTCGCCCAGAAGCATCTGATCGTCTATGTGCCGCAGGTGAGCGTCCTCCGGGAAGACCAGCGCAGGGACCCGCAGCATGGGCAGGCCGGTGCGGCGGGTCTGGGCCATCAGGGCATAGAGATAGGGCAGCAGGCGGTAGCGCAGGCGGATGGCCTTTGCCATCGCATCGTAGAAGGGTTCGCCCTTTTCGCCCAGCCGCCAGATTTCCCGGGGCGTGCCGGTGCCGTGGGCGCGCATCATGGGAAGGAACGCCGCATACTGCGCCCAGCGCACGAACAGCTCCCGGTAGCCCAGGTCGTCCATGCCGGCATCGAAGTCCCCTTCGTAAAACCAGGGGTCCCAGTTGCCGTTGGGGAAGAAAGCACCGATATCCGTGGACCAGTAGGGTTCGCCGGTGGCACAGAAGTTCAGTCCTTCAGGGATGTGGCGGCGCAGTACCTCCCAGGAGGCGGACACGTCGCCGCTCCAGGTGACGGTGGCGTAGCGGTGCTGACCGGCATAGGAGGAGCGCGTCAGGTTGCAGACGCGCTTGTCCGCCGTCACGCTGCGCTGCCCCTCGTAAATGCCCTGGGAGTGATACAGGCTGAACAGGTTGATCTGCGCCGGGTCGAGATAACGCTTGGCTTCGTCGGTGTTCAGCTGAGCGCGGCGGAAGCCCTCTGGCTTCACGGAACCCTTCCAGTCGCTTTCGAAGGGCTCCGTGCAGTCACACCACCAGGCATCCACCCCGTGGGCGAAAAGGTGCTCGCCAGCCTGCTGCCAGTACAGCTCCCGGGCCTTGGGATCAAAGGCGTTGTAGATCAGCCGGTTGCCCAGCATGCAGCCGTTTTGCAGCATGTCGGCCCGGTCGGCGTTGTTTTCCCCCTGCATGGAGGGCCAGATGGAGATCATGAAGCGCACCCGCCGCTGGTGCAGCGCGCTGATGAAAGCACCCGGGTCGGGGAAGCGGGCCGGGTCAAAGGTTTTCCAGCCCCACTGCCCTTCGGGCCAGGACTGCCAGTCCAGCACGATCATGTCCAGCGGCACCTGGCGGCGGCGGTATTCATCCGCCACGGCGAGCATTTCCGCTGCATTCACATACCGCTCCTTGGACTGGATGTACCCCAGGGCGTACCGGGGCAGCATGGGGGCCTCGCCGGTGAGCAGCCGGTACCGGGTCATCAGCGAGGCATAGCTGCCGTCGCCGTAAAAGAAGTACCAGTCCAGTTCGTCGGCGCAGTCGGCCCAGAGGCAGGAGCCGTGCTCGTCGTCGTGAAAGGCCATCAGGCAGCCCATGTCAAACAGGATGCCCCAGCCCTTGGTGGACACCAGCACCGGCACCACGGCCTTCATGTTGTGCTGGTAGAGCAGCTGGCTCTTGCCGCGCAGATTGCCGTAGCCTTCCTCGTGGGAGCCCAGGCCGTAGAGGGCCTCGTCCCCGTCAAAGACGAAGTTCTGCCGGCACTCGTAGGCGGTGCGGTCCTGCCAGGTGCGGCTGGGCTGAGCCCAGGCACGGGCACCGTCCACGCTCTGCCCCTGCTGCACCTGGGCGTCGTCGTAGCTGTGGAGGAACACTGGCACCTCCTCCAGCACACGGGGGCGGCGGTCCGGTTCCCGGAGAAGCTCCTGGCCCTGCCGATCCAGAAAGGTCAGCGCGCCGGTGGCCTTGGATATGCGCACGGTGATGTTCCCGGCGGCGAAGCAGCGCGCATCTTCAGTTTCGCTGATATGGGCTTCGCCGCTGACCGGGCAGACCACGCAGGCACTGAGCTGATTCAGAAACGCCTCGCGCCGGGTGTGGGTCACGCGGATGATGCCATCCGCCACAGCCTGCAGCCGGGTGAAAATTCCCTGATGCTGAACGATCATCTCCTGGGGCATGGGTCATTCCTCCTGCTGGTGGGCATCCACTTTTTCCAGATACACGGCCATGTAACAGCGCGCGGGCAGGACAACGCGCACCTGGCCGGTGTGGATGCCGCGGTCTTCTTTGGTCATGTTCCAGGTGTCCAGCACGGTGACGCGGTAGGCCGCGCCCTCGGGCAGCTGGAAGTCCCGGAAGCTGGGGCGCATGAAGGAATAGTAGTACAGGTAGAAGGGGGCGGCATCGCCCTGCCAGCCCTCCTGGGTGGCGACCATCTCGTCCCAGCTGCCGTCCAGGCGCATCATGGGTGCGGGCAGGCTTTCCAGGAAGTCCCGGAGGAAGGCCAGCCGGGCAGGGGAGTGCCCGTGCAGCACATCGCCGTGGGACCACCAGAGAATCTTCTGCTCGTTCAGGTAGGTTTCGCCGTGGCCGCCGTAGCCGCCGCGCACCGTGGCCTCCCAGAAGCGGCGGGTGATCTCCTCGCCGGTCAGGTTGCCCCAGCCGTGCTGGATATCCCCCTCGTAGCCCATTTCGTCCACGATGACCGGCTTGCCGAACTGCTTGCGCCAGGTGTCGGTGAGCTCGGTGGTCAGGTGGAGCTGCTGCCGCTGGATGCAGCAGTGGGTGATCCAGGGCCGGGTGTGGTCGTAGAAGGGGATGCAGTTGTGGATGGAGATCAGGTGCTGATAGGGGTCATAGGCCTTCAGGGTCAGGCCGTAGGCTTCCCAGTCCTCGGCGGACTTGTGGGCAAGAATGTCGTACTCGTTGGCCAGGGACCACCACACATTGCGGAAGGCCCCCAGGCGGCAGGCCAGGTAACGGAAGTAGCGGATGTCCTCCTCCCGGGTCATCTGGCTGAATCCCCAGCGGTCATAGGGGTGCAGGATGATAATATCCGCCTCGATGCCGATCTCGCCCAGGCGGATGACAGCCTTCTCCAGGTGCCGGAAGTATTCCGGGCAGTAACGGGAAAAGTCCCAGCGGCCTTCGCTGCCGGGGGCGGCTGGCTCGAAGGGGTAGGCGGCAGGCTCGTTGTGGTTGTAGTCATAATGCTTGGGGAAAACGCAGAAGCGGATCTTGTTGAAAGGGGAGGCTGCCAGGGTGTGCAGCGTGCTTGCGAAGATCGCGTCGGTCTGCAGGTGCCACACATAGCAGGTGGTGCCCACGGGCATATACCGGGTGCCGTCGGCATAAGCAAAATGGAAGGTATCTGCCACCTGTACCGGGCCGTGGACACGGGGCTCGGCCGGGGGCACATCAAAGCCGCCGGCGAAGGTTTCCTGGCTGAAACTGCCGGAGATTTGATAGGTGTAGTGCCCCTCAAAAGATGGCATAAAGCGCACAACATATTGTCCATTGCCGTCGTAGAAACCGGTGACCTCTTTCTGCTCCTGAGGGGAGGTGAAAATGCCCCGGATCTCATAATCCTGGAAGGGGTTGCCGTCGCTTTTGCCGGGGCAGATAATCTCCTGAACGCCCCATTTTGCTACATTTGGAAGGAAGGTGTGACTGGTCATGATGATCTGCCTCACTTTCGTGTATGCTTTTCTGATGGACAGTATTGGATAAAGACCTTTCATTTCCTGCCTGAAAGTACATTTTGTCCACTTATGAAAACAAAAAGGATTTTTTTGTCCTAATCTTGTTAAGCGATTGCATTGTTGAAGCGTGTATACATCATCTATAATAACTTTATGGAAAAAATGCGACCGTTTATTACATTTTTAAGGGCAAAAATAGCTTTTACACAGTAAAAGTCAGGAGGTAAGGGCATGCGGATCAACCAGCGAAAACTTCGCTCTTACAAGGAATTTCTATTGGTTTTACCGTTCCTGGTGGTCGTGGCGATCTTCTCTTATTTCCCGCTGTACGGCTGGATCTACGCCTTCCACGATTACCGTCCGCCCTTCCCCATCACCAACGAGACCTTCGTGGGGCTGAAGTGGTTTGAAACCATCATCAACAACCCCGTCCGCACGGCGGATATCCTCCGCGTGCTGCGTAACACCTTCGCCATGAGCGGCATCTCCCTGGCGTTCTCCTGGTTCCCCATGGTGTTCGCCGTGTTCCTCAACGAGATCAAGTGCCACCCCTACAAGAAGTTTGTGCAAACGGTCACCACCCTGCCTAACTTTATCAGCTGGGTGCTGGTGTACTCCATCGCATTCAACATCTTCTCCTCCACTGGCGCTGTGAACGTGGTGCTGCAAAACCTGGGCTGGATCGACAAGCCCATCGCGTTCCTTAAGTCCAGCGACCATGTGTGGTTCACCCAGTGGCTGTGGCTCACCTGGAAGAACGCCGGCTGGGCAGCCATTATGTACCTGGCAGCTATCACCGGCATCGACGAGGAAATGATGGAGGCCGCCCGTGTGGACGGCGCCAGCCGCATGCAGATCATCTGGCACATCACCATCCCCAGCATCCTGCCCACCTATTTCGTGATCGTGATGCTGAACCTGGCCAACTTCCTCTCCAACGGCATGGAGCAGTACTACGTCTTCCAGAACGCCTTCAATATGGACTATATCGAAGTGCTGGATCTGTACGTGTACAACATGGCGACCAGCAGCACCGGTGCCTACCCGCTGTCTACCGCGATCAGCATTTTGAAGAGCGTTGTCAGCGTGATCCTGCTGGTGGTTTCCAACACTGCTTCCAAGCTGATCCGCGGCGAAGGCTTCATCTAAGCCCCAGCGCCCGGCGGACAAATGAGACAGGAGGGTCGAACTATGGTCAAGGCTGCCGATCTGAAACACCGCAGACGCATGAAGCGCAGCTTTTCGGATAGGCTGATCAGCGTGATCACCTATATCGTGTATGCCATCTTCGCGTTTGTATGCGTATATCCGTTTTACTACATCTTCATCAATTCCATCAGTGCCAATAACCTGAGCGATCAGGGCAAGGTGATCTTCTACCCCATGGAGATCCACTTCAAGAACTACGTTTCCGTGTTCAAGATCCCTGGCCTGCTCAACGCGGCGCAGGTTTCCCTGGCCCGCACGGTGGTGGGCACCATCTGCACAGTGATGGTGGCGGCGTTCCTGGGCTATATGTTCACCCGGGAAACTATGTGGAAGCGCAAGTTCTGGTACCGCTTCGTGGCGGCCACCATGTACTTCAATGCGGGCGTGATCCCGTGGTACCTCACCATGAAGACCATGGGCATGACCAATAACTTCTGGGGCTACATTTTCCCCATGATGGTGCAGCCCTTCTACATCATCCTGTGTAAAACCTTCTGCGAATCGGTACCCAAGGAGCTGCAGGAGGCCGCTGATATCGACGGTGCAGGCACGCTGACGGTGTTCTTCCGCATCATGCTGCCGGTCATCAAGCCCATTCTGGCCACCATTGCCGTGTTTGCGGCAGTCAACCAGTGGAACTCCTTCCAGGATACGCTGCTGCTGGTGACCAAGGATGAACTGTACACCCTGCAGTACGTTTTGTACCAGTACATCAACCAGGCCAGCTCCCTGAAGGCACTGGTGAGCAACTCCACCAACAGCGCACAGCTGGCGGCCTCCCTGGCCCACGCGGCCACGGCGACCTCTATCCGCATGACGGTGACCATCGTGGTGGTGCTGCCTGTTATGCTGATCTACCCGTTCTTCCAGCGGTTCTTCACCTCCGGCATCATGATCGGCGCGGTGAAGGGCTAAGGCACATTGTTTGTAGATGAAGGCGAGATCGCCTTACATCATAGATCAAGGAGGGATTTTATGAAACGGTTTCTGGCTCTCTTGCTGACCCTGTCCATGGTGCTTTCCATGGGTCTCAGCACCGCGATGGCCGAGGAGAAGGAGCTCCTCACCATCGACATCTATGACGACGCCGCCAACTATCATGGCGTGCAGACCGGCTGGTTCGCCAAGGTCGTGAAGGATCGCTTCAACCTTGAGCTGAACATCATCGCTCCTCAGGTTGCTGGCAGTGCTGTGTATGCCACCCGCGCTGAAGACGGCCACTTGGGCGACATCGTCATTCTCGACAAGTCCCGCTTCCAGGATAGCCTGGCTGCCGGTCTGGTCAAGGACATCTCTGCCGAACTGGTGAACTGCGAGAACATCATGCAGTACAAGGTTCAGCTGGATTCCTTCAACCAGGGCCTGGGCAAGGCTGAGGGCGTGTACTACGGCATCCCCAGCGAGATGGCCGACACCTCTCCCGTGACCCTGACCGAAGAAGAAATCTATTCTTCTCCCATGCTGCGCTGGGACCAGTACACCGGCGTTGGCCGTCCCGAGATGGCTGACCTGGATGGCCTGCTGGACACCCTGAAGCTGATCCACGAGAAGTATCCCACCAACGAGGCGGGCGATCCTGCTTATCCCCTGTCTCTGTGGCCTGACTGGGACGGCAACGACAACATGATCGGTATCGCCAACGTGGTGCAGCTGACCACCTGGTACGGCGAAAAGATCAAGGGTTCCGCCATCCTGAAGCCCGACTACACCTTCACCGAGATCTACGACAAGAACGCCAGCTACTACAAGATGGCTAAGTTCCTCTACAAGGCCAACCAGATGGGCCTGGTGGATCCCGACTCCGGCACCCAGGACTGGAACGCTGTGTGCGCCAAGATGTCCAACGGCCAGGTCAACCTGCTGTGGTACTCCTGGTCCCTGGGCTTCTGGAACAGCCAGGAACGCCTGGACAACGGCACTGCTTTCATCTACATCCCCGTGAAGGATCAGAACTACTACGCCGATGCTGACGCTTTCTTCGGCACCTCCCGCGTGTTTGGCGTGGGCTCCAAGGTGGAAGGCGAAAAGTACGAGCGCATCATGGAATTCCTGGATTGGTACGCTTCTCCCGAAGGCATGACCTTCCAGCACTCCGGCATCGAAGGCCTGAACTATATCGTGGAAAACGACAAGTTCGTGCCCTACAAGGACAACGCTCTGATGGATAACCTGCCCGTGCCCGACGAGTTCGGCGGCGGCGGCTACCAGGACGGCAACAACGCCATCAACCAGTGGATCGGCAACGCTCTGAACACCAACCCCGCCACCGGTGAAGGCTATGCCATGAAGCACTGGTCCTCCTACAAGGCCAAGAACATGACCCAGATGAAGAAGGAATGGCAGGAGCACTTCGGTGCCACCGACGCTGTTGACTACATGAAGAAGAACGGCGTGCTGATGGCTTCTCCTAACGTTTCTGTGGCCCTGGCTACCGATACCAACGACATCGCCATGAAGCGCGTTGACGTGAACAAGGTGCTGTGCCAGTACACCTGGCAGATGATCTTCGCCGAGTCCGAGGAAGAATTCGATCTGCTGTGGGACAAGATGGTCGAGAAGATGGACGGCTTCGGCTACAAGGATCTGTATGCCTTTGACTGCGCCAACTATCAGACCGAAGTGGATGCCAAGCAGGCTGCTGCTGACGCCATCAAGTAATTCTCAGGTCAACCATGGGGCACCTCGTTGCAGGGGTGCCCTTTTTTGAAAGGCATGGTGTAAAAATATGGATTTATCGGCCATTCTGCCCGAGGGCAATTCCTTCGATTTCTGGGAGAGGGATTGCACTTATACCCAGGTGCTGCATGTCAACGGGCAGCACCCTGCCGCCAGCGATGACAACGACGGCAGCGAACATGCACCCTTCAAAACCATTGGCCGGGCGGCACAGCTGGCACAGCCGGGCACCAAGGTGAGCATCCACGCCGGACTTTACCGGGAGTGTGTTCGCCCTGCCATGGGCGGCACGGATGCCGAGCACATGATCTGCTACGAGGCGGCTGGCGACGGCGATGTGGTGATCCGCGCTTCGGAACAGGTGACAGAGTTCATCCCCAGCACGGGCTGGATGCTGCAGCGGGGCTGGGGAAAGAAGCAGGAGATGCCCGGGGTGAAGGTGTGGGCCCATGAGCTGGACCCGGATATGTTCCGGGGGTACAACCCCTTCTGTGCGGTGAACATCCTGCACGACCGGCTGTTTATCGAGTATGACAAGACGGACATGACCACTTACCTCAACCGCCGTGGCTGCGTGTTCTGCGATGGCAAGCCCCTGACCCAGGTGGCCCTGTACAACGGTATGGCAGAAAAGGACAACACCTACTGGGTGGAGCACAACGGCCAGACGGTGCACTTCCGCCTGAAGGACGACGAAGACCCCAGGGATCACCTGATCGAGATCACGGTGCGCGAGCAGTGCTTTGCGCCGAAGATCCCCTTCCTCAACTACATCAAGGTGAAGGGGCTGATCTGCGAGCACGCCGCCACCGGCGCGCCTGTGCCCCAGCGCGGCGCGATTTCCTGTTACCGCGGCCACCACTGGGTGATCGAGGACTGCCAGGTGAACTGGTCCAACGCCCTGGGCATTGACGTAGGCAACGAGTGCTGGCACCATGAGCATACCGAGGGTGAAGTGATCGGTCACAGCGTGATCCGCGGCTGTATCATCCGGGATGCAGGCGTGTGCGGCATTGCCGGATTGTTTGCCAAGCATCTGCTCATCGAGGACAACGTGATCGAAGGCACCGGCTGGCAGAAGATGGAGCTTTCCTGGGAGGCGGGCGGCATCAAGCTGCATGACACGGTAGAGACCCTCATCCGCCGCAACGTGTTCCGCAACACCTTCCGTGCCGATCACCTCTGGCTGGACTGCAACAACGAGAACAACCGCATCACCGCCAACCTGTTCCTCAACGGCATTGAGCAGCGCGAGGCCATCTTTATCGAGTGCACCCGTGAAGGCGTGAACCTGATCGACAACAACATCATCTGGAATGTGGAAGGCCGGTTCGATCCTGCCAAGGTGCCTGTGGAGCCCGGTTCCTCCGGCTGGTACAAGCTGAAGGAAGACGACACGGTGAACGGCTATGCTATCTATGGCGAGGGCACCGACAGGCTGTACATCGCCCACAACCTCATCGGCAAGTGCCGTCACAGCGGCTACTACGCCAAGCCCGTGGGCTTCCGCATGGGCGGCACCAACCGGGGCGGCACCTCCCGCAAGGCGAAGATCATCAACAATATCTTCTATGATTGCGGCGAGGCGGCCATCGTGTTCCCCACGGAGGACAACGTGGCCGAGGGCAACCTGTATGTGAAGATGCAGGGTGGCTATCTGCGGGTGATGTACCCTGCGCCGGAAACCTGCCTGAACCTGCCTGCCTGGCAGGAGTTCTACGGCTTTGACATGAACGGCCAGAATGCCTGGTTTGACATCGACCTGGATGAAGACGCAGGCACCGTGACCTTCGGCGAAAGCCATCAGGGCCCCTTCGGCCTGCCGGAGCAGCTGAAGCGGCTGGCGTTCATCCTCGAACCGGGGAAGGTGGTCACCGTGGCGGCGGATCCCCACGTGCCGGACACCTTCGCTGGCGAGCAGCGTGAAAAAGCCGTGCTGCCTGGCCCCTTCCTGGGCCTGACGGGCACAAAGAAAATTCAATAAAAAATGCCGGATGACCTGATGGCCATCCGGTTTTCTTATGGTGATCAGAGCTTGCTTTCGTTGTACACGATGACCTCGCCAGGTACATCGCTGATGGGGTGTTGCAAGCATTCGCCGCCAAAGTAGCGGTAGGGTTGGTCGGCACTGCGCTGCCCGGTGAGCAGCCGCTGGCAGCCGGCAAGCAGTATATCCACAATGGAGGCATCGCGGAAATCCTTGGCGTGGCCGGTAAGCACCCGGTCGAACTGGTGGCCGTGCTGCGCTTTCAGCTCCAGGAGCATCTGCTGCAAGGCGGCGATGGGCAGGCTTTCGTCCAGCTGCATCCACAGGTGGGTGTTCACGCCGTCGCCGGAGAACAGGATGCGATCCTCCCGGGCGATCAGGCCGATGGAACCGGCAGTGTGGCCTTGCAGGGGAACGACCTCCAGGGTGATGCCGCCCAGGTCGAACACCTGGCCGATAGCGATATCCCGGAAGGGGCAGGCGGTCAGGCCGCGCTGGTCGTACTCCTCCTGGAACATGGCGAAGTGTTCGGCGGCCAGGGGGCGGTCGGCCGGGTGGAGGAAGGCTTCGTCAAAATAGGCATTGCCGTAGATGTGGTCGCAGTGGCCGTGGGTGTTCACCACGATCAGCGGCAGATCAGTCAGGGTGCGGACGATGGCATGCAGATCCTCCATGCCGTTGGCGGTGTCGATCAGCATGGCTTTTTCCTGGCCGCAGATGACGTAGCAGGTGCTTTCGCCTGCATCGTCGATCAGGTACAGGTGGGGCAGCAGCTGGGTGATGATGGCACGCTGGCTCATGGTGCGTCCTCCTTTGCGGATGGTTATTTCACGGGCACTTCGGCATCCCAGGGCAGGTAGGTATCGGTGGCGAACATCTGCTTGATGACGAAATACCGGGGATGGGTGCGCCAGCCGGGGGCCGGGGTCTTGTTGGCATCCAGCCAGATATCGCCGGTGGAGCCGTTGGAACGGGTCACGATCTCCAGGTCGGGGTGCAGCTCCTGCATTTTGTCGATCTGCTCCTGGGGCAGGCCGTAGTTCCAGCTCAGCCACAGCCGTTCCAGGTTGTCAAGGCCGTAGAGGGGCGTGATATCGGTGATCTGGTTAAAGCACAGGTTCAAATCCTTCAGGTTGGTGAGGTTGGCCAGGGGGGTCACATCGGTGATGTCGTTGAGGAAAAGTTCCAGGTATTCCAGCTCCGTCTGGCAGCTGAGGGGAGTCAGGTCGACCACCTTGTTGCAGGCCAGGATCAGCACCTTCAGCTTGGGAGCGTCGTAGAGGAAGTCCAGCTCCTTGATCATGTTGTGCCCCAGGTCAAGGCCGCGCAGGTTCAGGCAGTGCTTCACCCACCAGAGGTTGCGGCTGTACAGGTAGGGCGGCGCACCGTTGTTCAGCGTGGAGAAGGCGGTCATTTCCGTGTTCAGCATGCGGTGGTTGAGCACCTTCAGATCCCAGCAGAACAGCACGTCCGGGTGCCGCTGGTGCAGCATTTCCTTGTCATCCAGGAAGGTGGTGTTCCGGTACAGGATCACTTTCTCCACCTGGGGAAAGCAGTCCAGGTAGTCGCACAGGAGGCGGATATCCTTCACGTTCTTGCCGGTAAAGTCCAGCACGGTGTCCTGGCTGGTCACCTGCAGGCCGAACATGTTCTGCTCCCACTGGAAGTGCAGGTGGGGGTATTCAGCCACCAGGCTGCGCCGCTGGTTAAGGGTGAGATCGGCGTCGGTCAGGTCAACGGTGCTGCCCTGCTCCATGGCGCGCAAAAGGGTGGCAAGCTGGTCGGCATCCAGGGTTTCAGCCAGGGCGGAGGCACCCAAACAACATAAAATAAGCAAAACGGCCAATAAGCGTTTGAGCATATGGATATCTCCTTCGTGCAACATTGCCTCTATTATACAGGAAACAGATTTGCCATGCAAGTGCAAGCAGGGTTTTCCGCCGCCGTGACGAATGAAACAATAGAAGTTTCTGGAAGGAGAACACATGGATGCAGCTGCGGAATATCGGCATTTTTGCCCATGTTGACGCGGGAAAAACCACTTTATCCGAGCATCTGCTGATGCACGCCGGGGTGATCCGCCAGGCCGGCAGCGTGGACAGCGGCACCACCTTCACCGATAACCTGCCGGTGGAAAAGCGGCGGGGCATCTCTGTCAAGGCCAGCTGCGTGAGTTTGAACTGGCAGGATACCCTGATCAACCTGATCGACACCCCCGGCCATGTGGATTTTTCGGCAGAGGTGGAGCGATCCTTATGGGCACTGGACGGTGCGGTGCTGGTGGTGTGTGCCAAGGAGGGCGTGCAGCCCCAGACCGAGGTGCTCTTCGAGGAACTGAGCCGCCAGGGCGTGCCCACGGTGATGTTCATCAACAAAACTGACCTGGAGAGTGCGGATGTGCAGCGCACCCTGGGGCAGATCCATCGCCGCCTGTCGGGCAAGGCTGTGCTGGCGGAGGACGCCGCCGCCGTGACCGAGGCGGTGTGCGAGCAGGACGACGAATTGCTGGAGAAGTATTTCTCCGGAGAGGCAATCGACGAAGAGCTGATCGCCCGGAAGTTTGCAGAATTGGCCCGGCAGGGCAGGCTGTACCCAGTGTACAGCGGATCGGCCCTGCGCAACGAGGGTGTGACGGCGGTGCTGAACGCCATTGTAGCACACCTGCCGCCGCCGAAAAAGAAGGACGGCTTGTGCGGCGTGGCCTTTGCTGCCGAGCAGGATCGCCTGCTGGGCCGGGGCGTGTGGATGCGCCTCTACGGCGGCCAATTGGAAAACCGTGCAGCCGTAACGCTGCCTGCTGGGACGGACCCCGTCAGCGGTGAAATGCGCTATGTGCAGCGCAAGGTGACCCAGATCAAGAGCGTTTCTGGCACCGATGTGGGCGTTTTGAAGGCCGGGGAGATCGGCATTGTGTACGGGCTGGGGGATATCCGCATCGGCCATGTGCTGGGGGATGAGAGCCTCCTGCCCCGCCGGGTGGAGCCGGGCCTATTGCGCACGCCGCTGATCACCGTGAAGGTGATCCCGGACAAGCTGGAGGAGATGCAGTCCCTCCGCGCCGCCTGCGAGACCCTGGCCGGAGAGGATCCGCTTTTGCAGGCCCACTATGCCCGCAAGCTGAATGAGATGCAGCTGCATGTGATGGGCGCCATTCAATTGGAAATATTGCAGGAGCTGCTGGACACCCGGTTCGGGCTGAAGGTATCCTGCTCCGAGCCCACGGTGATCTACCGGGAGACCATTGCCAAGACTACGGGCGGCTTTGTGGCCTACACCATGCCCAAGCCCTGCTGGGCCATCATGGATTTCACCATCGAGCCTGCGCCCCGGGGCAGCGGCGTGACCTTCGCCTCCGTGGCACCGGTGAAGGACATTGCCCTGCACTATCAGCATCAGGTGGAGCAGGCCCTGCCCCTGGCCCTCTCCCAGGGGCGGCTGGGCTGGCCGGTGACGGACGTGAAGATCACCCTGAACGGCGGCAGTCACCACCAGTTCCACACCCATCCGCTGGACTTTATCGTGGCCACGCCCATGGGCATCCAGGATGGCTTGCAGCGGGGCGGCAGCGTGCTGCTGGAGCCCATCCTGGACGTGAAATTCCTTCTGCCGCCGGAATGCGTGGGCCGGGTGATGAGCGACGTGGCCACCATGCGCGGCGAGGTGACCGACACCCTCACCGATGACGACCGGGTGATTCTCACCGCCACGCTGCCGGTGCAGACCAGCATGAACTATTCCTCCGCGCTGGCGTCCCTGTCCAGCGGGCGGGGCGGCATGAGCGTGCGGCTCAAGGGGTACCGCGAATGCCCCCTGGAGCTGGGCGCAACGGCTCCCCGGCGCGGCGTTGATCCCCTGGATACCAGCAAGTACATTCTCGCCGCCAGGAGTGCCCTGGAAGGCGGTATCTTCGACGACTAAGGAGGTTATCCCCATGGAACGACGCTCCCTTTCTTCTGACGTGATCACCCGGGCGTATATCGACAGCCTGCTGGTGGAGGTGCGCCACCTGGATGCGGTGATGCCCAATACCGAGCTGACCCTCTACGGCAAAACCTTCCGCACCCCTGTGATGACCGCGGCCCTGTCCCACATGCACAACACCTATCCCGACGGCATGGCGGAGATGGCCCGGGGCGCGACCCTGGCCGGGGCGGTGACCTTCAGCGGCATGGGCCCCAAGGATGAGCTGGAACGCATGGTGGCCACCGGCGCGGATGTGATCAAGATCATCAAGCCCTATGCCGACCGTGACAGCGTGCGCGAGAAGATCCGCCACGCCGAGGAGCAGGGCTGCCTGGCCGTGGGTATCGACACCGACCACGCCTTCGACCGCCGCCATGGCTATGATGTGATCGAGGGCATGCCCATGTTCCCCATGACCACCAAGGAAATTGGCGAACTGGTGAAAATGACCAAGCTGCCCTTTGTGATCAAGGGCGTGCTCAGCCGCCAGGACGCCCGCAAGTGCCTGGATGTGGGTGTGCAGGGCATGGTGGTATCCCACCACAACGGCCGGCTGGACTGCGCTGTGCCGCCGCTGATGATCCTGCCGGAGATCCTGGAAGAAACCCAGGGCAAGGTGCCCTTGTTTGTGGATTGCAGCATGCAGAGCGGCCTGGACGTGTTCAAGGCCCTGGCTCTGGGTGCTACCGGCGTGTGCGTGGGCCGTCCGTTGATGCCCCGGCTCAAGGAGCAGGGCGCGGAGGGCGTGCGCCAGGTGATCGAGGAGATCACCAATGATCTGCGCTATACCATGGCCATGACGGCCTCGCCCGACCTGGCCCATATTGACCCCACGGTGGTGCGCAACAGCATCCACACCTGGTAAGGAGGTAACACTATGCGACTTGGCGGTTCCATCATGAAGCCCTACAACAGCCCCAAGGAGTGGCTGGCCCTGGTGAAGGAATACGGTTACAGTGCCGTGAGCTTTCCCGTGAACAGCGACGCGCCCAAACAGGTGCGCCAGGATTACCTCCAGTGCTGCAAGGATAATGATCTGGTCATCGGCGAGGTGGGCATCTGGAAAAACGTGCTCTCCCGTGACGAAAACGAGCGCAAGGCGGCCATGGAATACTCCTATCGTCAGCTGGAGCTGGCGGAGGAAGTGGGTGCCAACTGTTGCGTAAATATTGCTGGTTCTGTGGGTACCCTGTGGGACGGCTACGATCCGGCCCAGGGCACCCGGGCCTACTACGACCAGGTGGTGGAGATCGCCCGGCAGATCATCGACAAGGTGCAGCCGGAGCGCACCGCCTTCTCCCTGGAGCCCATGCCCTGGATGTGCCCCGAATCCCCCGAGGAATACCTGCAGCTGATTCGGGACATCGACCGCAAGGCCTTCAAGGCACACCTGGACTACTGCAACATGATCAACGGCCTGGACCGCTACCGCGGTGCCAGCAAGTTCATCCAGCACTGCTTCGAGCTGCTGAAGGAGCACATCGTCAGCATTCATGCCAAGGACGTGCTGCTGCGCGACGGTGAACTGCCCATCGTGATCGAGGAGATCCAGCCCGGCGAGGGCAGCATCGACCTGGCCCTGGTGTGTGCCGAGGCGGAAAAGCTGGGGGCGGATATCCCCGTGTTTGTGGAGCATCTGCCGGATCATGCATCCTATCTGGCGGCGGCTGCTACCATGAGGGCGGCGGCGAAGAAGGCCGGGGTACACTGCAAGTAAAACAAAAGGACTGTTCCAGGCGGAACAGTCCTTTTGTTATATCAGAATGCCGTCACAGTGGTCGACCTCGTGCTGGATGATCTGCGCCGCGTAGCCGCTGAAATGCTGCTGCCGGGGCTTGAAGTCCATATCCAGAAAGCACACGTCGATCTCCTGGTAGCGGGTGGTTTTCCTCACGCCGCTGAGGGACAGGCAGCCCTCCTCGGCCTGGTATGGGCCGCTTTTTTGCGTGATGACGGGGTTGATCAGCACCACGGGGGCGAAGCCGGGGTTAATGACAATGATGCGCTTGTGAACGCCGATCATGTTGGCAGCCATGCCCACGCAGCCCTCGGCATGGGCGCGGAGGGTGTCGATCAGGTCAAGGGCCACCTGCTTGTCTGCCGGGGTGGCAGGGGCGGAGGGCTGGCCCAGGAATAACGGGTCGTGCATGATGGGTCGGATCATCGCTGGTATCTCCTTGCGTTACTTGCCCAGGGCGGCCAGCACATCGGCGGCGTTGGTGTCGGGCTTCACCTTGGGCATCACATGGGTGATGCGGCCATCCTCGCCAATGATGTAGGTGGTGCGCACCACGCCCATGCTGGTTTTGCCGCACATCTTCTTTTCCTGCCACACGCCGTAGGGCTCGATGGCCTTGCGCTCCGGGTCGGACAGGAGGATGAAGGGCAGCTCGTACTTTTCGGCAAACTTCTGATGGGAGGCCACGGAATCCTTGCTGACGCCGATAACCACGATGTCGTTATCCTTGAAGGCCTGGTAGGCACCGGCGAAGGCACAGGCTTGCCGGGTGCAGCCGGGGGTGTTGTCCTTGGGGTAGAAGTACAGCACGATGCGCTTGCCCAGGAAATCGTGCAGGGAAACGGTGTTGCCGTGTTGGTCGCAAAGGGTGAAATCCGGGGCGGTCATGCCGATCTCAAGCATGGGGGATACCTCCTTCAATGGTTTGCAATAGTTTGGTGAAGGCAGCCTGGAAGCGTTCGTCATCCTCACGGGTGCGCTTGCGGGGGCCCTTCAGGTGATGCTTGCTGCTTTGCCGGGCCTTCTTGGCCAGGTGGCGTTCCATCAGCAATTGGTCGATGTTGTCCTGGGTATACAGTCTGCCGCTTTGGTGGATGCCGTATGCACCCTTGCCCAGGGCCATGGCAGCCACGCCGTAATCCTGGGTGACCACCACATCGCCCCGCTGGCACAGGTTCACCAGGGCAAAGTCGACGGTATCAGCACCGGCACCGATGACCTTCACCTGGCTGTAATCCGACTGCAGAATGTGGTTGGTGTCGCAAAGCAGCGTCACCGGCAGCTGGAACCGGGCAGCTACCTGCTCCACGATGCGCACCACCGGGCAGGCGTCTGCGTCTACAAGAATGTGTGTCATGCTGTTACTCCGGTTTGGCGTTGGTCACTTCCAGCAGGGCAAGGACTTCGCCAAAATAGGTTTCAACTTCCTCGTCGGTGAGCTTCATGGCTTTCTGCAATAGCTCGGGGATTTTTCTGGGGCGCACCCGGGCGTAATACTTGGTGGCACTGATGTTCTTTTCCCAGTTGGAACGCTTCATGTTGTCCCAGCGGTCGATGTGCCTGTCCAGGATGGGGTCAAGCTGGGCCAGCACTTCGTCGAACCGGGCCTCCACATGAGGCCACTGGAAGCACTCCTCCAGGATTTCTGCCACCCGGGTCAGGAACTTCGCCCTGTATTCCGGCACCGCCAGCAGGGCGTTAAGGGGCTCGTGCCGGAAGCCCTGCACCTTGGCGGAAACCTTTTTGATGTAGTATTCCAGGGGCGTTTTGTCCAGGTTGCGCCAGCAGGCCTCCACGTCAAACAGCAGATACCGCCACTTGCCGCCGGGAACCCGGTACACGCGCACATTGGTAAAGTCCACATTGCCCAGGATGATCTCGAAGGCCGCATGGGTGAACATGCTGTCCACATCCAGGCGATCCAGCACGAATTGCAGGTTGTCCGGATCGTTCAGGTCGTTCTTCTCGCAGAAGTCGGCCAGCTCCAGCCAGTCCTCGTTATCGCCGTTCTGGGTAAAGCGGTCGGTGCCGGTGCGGGCCAGGATGTCAATGCGGTCGATCTCGTCCTCGTCCGTCACGCCCTCGTACTGGGCGATGAAGTGCTTGTTGATCTTCTCCCGCAGGTTGTAGTGTCCCCAGTACTGACCGTTGATGTACACCTGGATCACCACATGATCCTGGTAGAGAATATCCTGCCCCTCGGCCAGGGAAGATGCCACGATGTCTCGGATTCGGGTGGCATAGGCGTCGGAGTTGGCGGCGCGCAGCAGCAGGGACTTGTAGTCCGTGTAATTCCGGGTGGGAAAGGGGTTGAAGATGAAGGTGTCGTCGCCGTATTCATTCCGGGCATACAGGGCGATGGACTTCTGGGCGTTCACCCGGGCGGAATGGCCCGAGCAGGTGAAGGTGCCCATCTGGTTGATCTGGCAGTTGCCCTCCAGGGTGAAATACTCGATGTTGACGGGGTATTCCAGCTCCTTGGCATAGTTGGGGGTATCGCCGCTGCCCTTCACCAGCGCGCCAGTCTTCTTATTGAAGAGATACTTGTCATCGGTCACCAGGGAAACCACCGGGGTTTGCAGTGTGTCGCCAATGAAATAGCTGGCGCTGACCACCGGGGAGGACACGGCATCCTCCCGGAAGGCCTTCACGCGCAGCACCGTGGTTTGGGTGATCTCCAGACCGTCTTCGGGGAATACTTCATTTTTCGCGGTGGGGGTGGAGCCGTCGATGGTGTAGTGCAGGGTGGAACCGTCGGGGGCGGAGGCGGTGATGGTCACCGCACCGTCGTAGAAGCCGCCGGGGGTGAGGATCACCGGGGAATCCACCCGGCCTTGATAGGCGACGGCATCGTTCTTTTTGCCCCGGGTGTCGTTCTCAAAATAGCCCCAGTCGCTGCCGCCGGAGGGCAGGCCCCAGGTCACGCAGCCATACTGGGCGGGCACATCCAGCGTCTGCACCAGGTTGCCTTCGCTGTCGGACAGGTACAGCTTTTCGCCGCCGGAGGAGATCTTGAAATCCGCATAGAAGGTGGCATTTTTGCCGGGGTTGATGCCCTCTTCGCCGGTGCAGTACACGGTGAGGTAACCGCCGGCCTTCAGTTTGGCCCCCTTGGGGAAGGCCCATTTTTGAAGGTCCTTCTTGCTGTCACTGAGGTGCCACCCGGTAAGTGTCACAGACTTGCTGCCGTTGTTGTGCAGCTCAACCCAGTCGTAGGCATGCTCGTCCACATAGGTGCCGTTGATGGCACACACCTCGGTGATGAGGATATCCGCCAGGGATGCAGCAGGAAACAGCACCAGAACGCAGAGCAGCAGGCACAGCTTATGGCGCATGGCAAGACCTCCTTGGGCAATATTTCAAAAAACGCCGGAAATCATGCGATTTCCGGCGTGAAGCTGGTCGAAGTGGCGGGATTCGAACCCGCGGCCTTTTGGTCCCGAACGCCGGTTGTTAGTTTTAAAATCATAAATTATTGTCCGGTTTTTCTGAAGCTGTTTGCTGGCGTATAGACCTTGAAAACACGGTGTTTTCACGTAACTTCGAGAACGCATATGAGTCCCACAGAACCACCTCTCTGATGTGATGGAAGCTAACAGCAGAGGGGTGGGTTTCGTTTGTGGCACGCAAGATACTACGCAAGATAACACTTAAGATGATACCTGTTGCTCTTAGAGCGTAATACTTGCCTCGCCTTCTTTAACAATCACAATTGAACTGCCTTTTTCCTGCAGCTCCATTGCCTTTTTAACCTTGCTGCCGTAGTTGCCAGAGCTCCACATATCACTGCCAAGCTCACCTACGATCAGGTAGCCAGTTTTCTTCGTGACACTCTTACCGGCGATTCCGCCTTGCGCCACAAAATATGCTTCCACCTGACTGCGCCCTCCAGCTTTGAACTCGCCAGTCAAGCAAAACACCTTACCACGGATATCAAAGCAGCCACACTCAGTCTGCCCAACAGGATCTGTGATCCTTGTAAACAGATCCAGCAATTCTTCCTTTTCACGGGCATCCAGGATACCATCCTGTGTAGCCTGACGCACAGTGCGGAACACCTTATCAAAGGGGTAATTCCCTTCAAGCTCCTGATTCTCAGTCATCCAGCGCTCCAGTACCATCACTTCTTCTGAAGTCAGAACACCATCAGCCGAAATAGACTTAAGAATCATCTGCAGAGTCTGCAGTCGGAGAGTTGTTTCGCTGGGCTGCGCACGGCGCATACCTGACGCCCTTTTTTCTGTACAGGTATTTGCTATATCATAGCTGCGAACGTAATCTGTCGGATCGCAGCCCTGCTTCAAATAGTGGATTAGCAACCCTGCGCAAGCCTTGGCATCATCCAGTGCACAGTGGTGCTGTTCCAACGGAATGTGCAGCATCGTGCAAAGCGTATTCAGTTTGTGGTTTTGCGCATGGGGGAAGCACTTCCTGCCCATCTGGCAGGTGCAAGCATAATATGCATAGGGTTGCCACTCAATCTGATAAGCATTTAGGCACTTCGCAAGCACGCTCATATCGAAAGGCGCATTATGTGCAATCAGCATACCGCTGCTAAAGATGGGAGCCAGGTCTGCCCATGCTTCTGCAAAGGTCGGCTTATCGGCCACATCTTCCGGAGAAATACCAGTCAGCGAGATATTGAAGGCATCAAAATGAGTCTCCGGATTCACCAGAGTATAAAACTCACGGACAATGGACTGCCCTTCAACAACCACAACGCCAATGGAGCTGATACGATCATTAGCGCTGTTAGGCGTTTCAACATCAAACACGATATATCGCTCTATGGCAGTTGCTTTCATCACAGGTTATCCCCCACATTACGGTTCTTGCCGTAGAAGATACGGCCTTCTTCCAGGTTCTTTCGGTAGATGCAACCGAGGTAGAACTTGTCATCCTCATGCAGGCAATGACCAGCATCCGAGCAGCGAACATGATCATTGCAGCAGCCAAAAGCTTCCACATTCTGCCGATTGAAGCACTCTTGGAGCAGCGCGCAAAGCATTTCTTGCACGACGGCTACAGAGGCTTCATCGGTTATCAGCGGAATTTGCGCATATGTTCTCTTTTCACCTTTATGCAACACAGCTCCGGTGATACGGTCAATATATGGGAAAAGAAACTCTTCCTCCGTATCAAGGCACTGCGTCTTGCTGTTGATACGGATATTGAAAATCTTTTCCCCATAGAAGGAAATAGAAGTGGTCGTTTTCGCTACGTTGATGGTGACATCCTGCTTGTTTTCGACAATGGAACAAATTGTATCGAAAATGGTTTCGGGCTTCAGATCACCGAATGTATAAACCATGCCCATAGGCACACACATTGTATTCACCTGTCCTTTGAAATCCAGTATGAAGAATCTTACCTGAAAAGGAATCTACCTAAATTATACGTCTACTGCCGAAAAACGTCAAGTCTCCATGCGCGCCACGCAAGAAACCACGCAAGATAACACTTAAGATATTGCTATTTTCTCCGCTACCCGATATAATAAATACAGAAAGCGAGGTCAAGCTCATGTCATATCAGCCGCCCTTTACCATCACCAACCGGATGCTGATGCTCGTCGCCGAGATCGCCGAAAAGACCGGACGCATCAGCAATTACAAATCCTTCGAGACCAAGCCCCATCTGCGCCGCAACAACCGCATCCGCTCCATCCACTCCTCCCTGGCTATTGAGGCCAATTCCCTCTCGCTGGACGAGGTGCGCGGCGTAATCGCCGGCAAAACGGTGATCGGCCCGGAAAAGGAGATCCAGGAGGTCAAGAACGCCTACCAGGCCTACGATATGCTTGGGCGTTTCGATCCTTATGATATCGCCGCGCTGAAGCAGCTCCACGGCGTGATGACCTACCTGACTGTGCAGGAGTCCGGCAACTTCCGCAGCGGTAACGAGGGTGTATTCAAGGGGGATCGGTGCATCTTTATGGCTCCGCCGCCCCACCTTGTGCCCGATCAGATGGACGAGCTATTCCGCTGGATGCGGAGTGCATCCACCACGGTGCATCCACTGATCCTGTCCTCCGTGTTCCACTATGAGTTTGTGTTCATCCACCCCTTCAGCGACGGCAACGGACGCATGGCCCGCCTGTGGCAGACGGCGCTGCTGTCTGCATGGAACCCGGTATTCCAGTACCTGCCGCTGGAGAGCCGCATCCACGAGTTCCAGGACGATTACTACGAGGCTATCGCCGCCTGCCACTCCGCAGGGCGCTCCGACACCTTTGTGGAGTTCATGCTGGACAAAATCAACCTGACGCTGGATTGGGCACTGTCGCAGATCTCCGGTGAGGATGCCTACCTGCCAGAGCAGGTGCGGCGTCTGCTCGATGCGATGGAGTATGATGTGCCCTACACGGCTGCGCAGATCATGGCTGCACTGGGGCTGAAATCGAAGGAGAACCTGCGCAAGCTGTACATCGGCCCGGCGATTGAGAAAGGGCTGGTAGTTATGGGGATGCCGGATAAGCCAACGAGCAGGAATCAGACGTATATGAAAAAACTCTAATTATAAGCTGCATAGGCTCTGTATGAAGATGGAATCATCGTTTTTTTCAGATATTTCGGTTAATACATTGAACGCTATTTGATCAATAAGTTTGAGCACTAATTCGGGGGTAGGCCGACGGTATTGAATGCATTATACCGTCGGTTATTTTTCATAGGAATTGTCACTTTCTCGTTAGTATTCACTTAATTTTTTGTTTTTGGAGCAAAAACCTATTTACTGACCATAACACTATTTCGTAAGCGCTTCCGTTAATTTACGTTGACGAAGGCACTTGATCAAGACATAATATAGCCAGAAGTCACAGCATACACAAGCTGTGAAAAAGGAGGAAAAGAATATGAAAAAGCTTCTTTCCATCGTTTTGGCGTTGGTCATGTGCTGTGCGGCTTGCACGGCGATGGCCGAAAACATCACCCTGAAGGTCTGGGAAGGCCAGGATGATCAGGAACTGCTGAAGGAACTGTGTGAGGCATATGCAGCCCTGCATCCCGAAAACACCTATACTTTCCAGTATGGTGTTGTTGGTACCGCTGATGCGAGCACCCGCTATCTTGAAGATCCGGCTGCTGCTGCGGATGTGTTCGTTTATCCTGATGATCAGCTGATTCGTCTGGTACAGGCTGACGCGCTTTACGAGGTAACTCGTAACCACGATGCGATCGTTGCTGCCAACAGCGTTGGTTCTGTGAATGCTGCAACGTACAAGGATACGCTTTATGGCTATCCTATGACCTCTGATAATGGCTACTTCCTGTTCTACGATAAGTCCGTTCTGACTGAAGAAGATGTCAAGACTCTGGATGGCATTCTGGCTGCTGCCGAGAAGGCTGGCAAGCAGTTCAACTTCGATATCGCTAACGGCTGGTATCTGGCTTCCTTCTTCATCGGCAATGGCTGCACCATCACGCTGGATGACAATGGCAACCAGGTATGTGACTTCAACAACGAAAAGGGTCTGGAAGCTGCCAAAGCAGTGGCTGCGCTGTGTGCGCACCCCGCTTTCCTGCCTGGCGACCAGAACATTCTGACTGGTACGATCGGCGAAAGCGTTTGTGCCGGCGTGTGTGGCACCTGGGTGGCTGATGCCATCAAGGAACGCCTGGGTGATAACTATGCTGCTGTTAAGCTGCCTACCTTCACAGTTAACGGTGAGCAGGTTCAGATGGGTTCCTTCGGCGGTTGCAAGATTCTGGGCGTGAATACTCAGAGTGCCTACCCCGTTGAAGCCATGAATCTGGCTGAATTCCTGACCAGCGAAGCGAGTCAGCTGCGTCGTTTCGAAGTTCGTGGTTATGGTCCGTCCAACATCAACGCCGCGAACAACGAAGCTATCGCTTCCGATCCTGCGCTCGCCGCTCTTGCAGCACAGAGCAACTATGCTATTACTCAGTTGATTATTGGTGATTTCTGGACGCCTGCAACTGCGTTTGGTAATGCTCTGATCGCTGAGCCTAATGCAGATCTTCAGCCTCTGCTTGATCAGTGGGTGGCTCAGACTGTCGGTCAATAATTCGTCTACTCCAGGAAAGGCTGCCAGAACATGGCAGCCTTTCCCGGCTTTCCGGAGGTACATGTTATGAAACAGCTGCTGATTGGGATGCGGCAAGGAGACATCTGGGTAAAGGGCTCCTGCCTGGTTATGGGGCTTGGGTGCATCAAGCGAAAGCAAATAATCAAGGGCTTCCTCTATCTGGCTGCAGAAGCTCTGTTTTTCCTCTTTTTCTTTGGCTTTGGTTGGAAATACCTGCAGCACTTTCTGACGCTGGGCGAGAATGCACAGAAACGCATCTGGAATGAGAGCCTGCAAATCTATCAGCGAGTTCCTGGAGATAACAGTATGCTGATTTTGCTTTTTAGCGTACTGACAGTTGCGGTGACTGTATTGTTTGTTTACCTGTGGCTGCTAAATCTGAAAAGTGC
Source organism: Clostridia bacterium (assembly GCA_017938695.1). Lineage (GTDB taxonomy): Bacteria > Bacillota > Clostridia > Christensenellales > Aristaeellaceae > UBA11524. The sequence continues at coordinate 98,001 of JAGBBA010000025.1, forward strand.
TGTTTATGTGTACCGCTTGGAAAAAGAAGAGAAACATATTCCTTCTTTTAGCGAGGATCTGCGCAGCTTGTTGGATGAAAGATTTCACGTTACACTTCTCAGCGTTCCAATGACTACGCTCTTGCTATTCACGGTGCTTCCGATCATCTTCATGATCTTAATTGCCTTTACGAATTTCGATGCCAATCACCAGCCTCCGGGAAATCTGTTCACATGGACTGGTTTGCAGAATGTAACAGATATTTTCCTCGGCAATGCAACAAAGACACATACGTTTACCGGCATTCTTGCATGGACAATGGTATGGGCTGTCTTTGCCACGTTCACCAACTACATTTTCGGTATGCTGCTTGCAATCATCATCAATCACAAGCTGGTACGCCTGAAGAAAATGTGGCGTACATGGTTCATGATCCCGATTGCTATACCGCAGTTTGTCAGCTTACTGCTGGTTTCCCGCGCGCTGGAGCCAACAGGTGCAATCAACGTAGCACTGATGGAGCTTGGCTGGATTGAAACACCACTTCCTTTCCTGACGGATGTCACGCTATCGCGCATTGTAGTCATTGTTGTCAACATGTGGATCGGTATTCCCTATACCATGATGACATTCTCGGGTGTTCTGATGAATGTACCTGAGGAACTCTATGAAAGCGCAGCAATTGATGGTGCTGGCCCTGTACGTAAATTCGTCAATATCACGTTACCATATATGATTTTTGTCACAGCACCTGCCACCATTACCACGTTTGTGGGCAACATCAATAATTTCAATGTCATTTACTTGCTCACAGCTGGCGGCCCTGCCAGTCTTGATTATTACCAGGCTGGTAAAACAGACCTGCTGGTCACCTGGCTGTACAAGCTGACAGTTGATCAACATGACTACGCTTTGGCGTCTACCATTGGTATTTTCATTTTCATGATTGTTTCTGTGTGTTCCCTGACCGTATACAACCGTACTGGTGCTGTAAAGAAGGAGGATATGTTCCAATGAAAAAACATGTGAACAAGCGCAATTTGCGCACCTCCATCGGATTGCATACACTGTTGACAGTTCTTTCGGTCTTGTGGATGTTGCCGGTTTTCTGGCTTCTGCTTTCTTCCTTCCGCAAGGAACCAGGCGCATATACCCCCTATCTTTGGCCGAAGGGATTTACCTTTGATAATTACACTCGTCTGTTTACTGATACACGTTTGTTCAATTTCCCTCGCTGGTTCATGAATACATTGTTTGTAGCAATATGCTGCTGCGTGCTGACAACCATACTGACGCTGATGGTTGCATATGTGTATTCTCGTCTGCGTTTCAAGAGCCGTAAAGCCATCATGAACATATCTCTCATTTTAGGTATGTTCCCTGGCTTTATGAGTATGATTGCAATTTATCATTTCATGAAAGCTATTGGGCTGGATCAGACCTTGCTGGCGCTGATTCTGGTCTATTCCGGTGGTGCTGCTTTGAACTATTACATTGCCAAAGGCTTCTTCGATACGATTCCTAAAGCACTGGATGAGGCTGCAACGCTTGATGGAGCATCAAAAAACACCATCTTCTGGAGGATCATTCTTCCAAACTCCAAGCCCATCGTTGTGAACACAGCAATCAATGCCTTCATTGCTCCCTGGGTCGATTTCATCTTTGTTTCTGTTATCATGAAGGATAACTACAATAACTACACTGTTGCCAAAGGTCTGTACACGATGGTGGATAAGGCAAATATCTACCATTACTACACTGTGTTCTGTGCCGGTTCTGTTATTGTGGCCATTCCCATTGTCCTTCTGTTCATCAGACTGCAAAAATACTATGTTGCCGGCGTTACCGGCGGCGCGACGAAAGGATAATCACTATGCAATACGCTGCCATTGTTCATCGGCCCATGAGCGAATTCGCATTCCCTTTGGACAGGACACATTTCGTTTTTCGCCTCCGGACAGCTAAAAATGATCTGAAAGAAGTGACCTTTTATTACGCTGACCGGGCAGACATGGCCCCGGAATTAACGTTCTTTTCAATGCCAATGCCATTGATTCGCTCTGATATGCTTTATGATTGGTATGAAGTCAAATTGGAGACGCAATGGCAGCGTGTTGCCTATTACTTTCTGCTCGATGATGGCAATTCTCAATGTTGCTTTGCTGGAGAATGCTTTGAAAAAGCAGAAGCCATTATTGAACGTAGTGAGTATTTTCAGTATCCTTTCAACCATAAAGCAGATCTTGCTCAAATACCAGACTGGGCAAAAGAAGCCGTTGTCTATAACATTTTCCCTGACAGTTTCGCAGATGGAAAGCGCAACATTTCTTGCAATGGAAAAAGCAAAACTTATGGGAATTATCCTTCTGTATCAAACTATGGCGGCACGATCAATGGAATTAGAGAAAACCTCGATTACATCAAAAACATGGGGTTCAATTGTTTATACCTTAATCCGATTTTCACAGCCGGTGCCTATCATAAGTATGATACACTTGATTACAAGCATATTGATCCTTGTTTCGGCACAGATGCTGATTTCAAAGCAATGGTGCATGAGGCACATCGTTTAGGAATTCGTGTGATTGTGGATGGCGTCTTCAATCATTTGAGCTGGCACCATTTTTCTTTCCAGGATGTTCTCAAAAATGGTGAATCATCGCCATACTATGACTGGTTCTATGATCTTCCTGTTCCGTTGGTATTGCCACATGACAATGAAGTACCGCAATACACTTGTTTCGCATATGTAGCCAATATGCCTAAGACTAATACTGCTTGTCCCGCCCTACAGGCATATTTCTGTGAAGTAGGCCAATACTGGCTGCGGGAGTTTGATGTAGATGGCTGGCGGCTGGATGTGGCGAACGAAGTTGATGATAGTTTCTTGCGAACATTCCGAAAAGCGGTAAAAGAAATCAAGCCTGACGCCATGATTATCGGTGAAGTCTGGGAAAACTCGGAGCATTACATGACTGGTGACATGGTAGATGGGGCTATGAACTACGATTTCCGTCGTTTTGCCACACAGTATTTTGCTGAAAATATCCTGACAGCGGCCGAATTTGATCTCAGACTTAGCAGCTTGCTGATGCGATATAAGAAGCAAATGCTGCCCGGGCAACTGAACTTGCTGGATGGACATGATACACCTCGCTTCTTGTCTCTTTGCCAGGGTGATATGATTAAGATGGAACTGGCCATCCTTTTCCAGATGACCTTTGTTGGTATGCCATGTGTCTTCTATGGAAATGAAAAGGAAATGATGGGTATAAAGGAAGCCGAATACCGTATGCCCATGCCCTGGGAGACCGTTTCGCCGCTGACTGACATCTATCAGCAAATGATTGGTCTGCGCAAAGCGAATATGCCTTTGACACATGGTGATTTTAAAACGATAAAGGCAGAAGGTATGCTACTTCACTACGCTCGTACTTGGAAGAACGAACGCATTGATATCGCCATGAACCCTGGTCAAACCTCTATCAAATATGATATCAGCGGGGAATGTCTATTGAAAAAAAGAGCTTCCTGTGGTTTACTGATGCCAGGTGGATATGTGATTACAAGGAGCGTTATCAATGGCAACCACGATTTATGATTTGGCTGAAGCAGCAGGTGTATCTATTGCGACGGTATCGCGCGCACTGAATAATCACTATGCCGTTTCAGAAGCAACCAAGAAACGCATACTGGCGTTAGCAGAGGAGATGGATTTCCATCCAAGTGCCAGAGCGCGTAGCTTTGCAAAAAGAAGATCCGGAATTGTTCTGTTCGTAACCGATCTGTACAGGAATATTGCCTTTGAGAACCCGCACATGTTTGAAATCATCACGGGGATATCCCAATATTTGGATTCCAAGAACTACTCTCTGTTGATTAAGCATATTTCTGCGAAAGACGCACCGTCAGGCATAAAAGATCTCATGAACAAGGAACAGGCAGATGCTGTGATTATTCATGCAGCAATCCTCAGCCGCACTTTGGCAGGGGTGATCAGTCACATGGCGCTGCCACACCTGATTATCGGAAAGCCTGATTTCCCAACATCCATATGTTGGATTGATGTCGATCACGAGCAAGCAGGACAAAAGGCAGCAACATATCTACTGGATAAGGGATATCGTCGGATGGTTTTCCTGATGGGAAACGAAGAGACTGACAAAATTTCTTTAGCTCGTAGAAACGGTATGCTGAGCATGTTTGAGGAAGAAGAACTGTCATTCACCACATTGTATGGGGATAGCAGTTATGAGTCTGGGATTGATTTGGCGGAAAAAGCGATATCGCAGAATCCGCTACCCGATATCATCCTGTGTACAAACAACTACATTGCAATGGCATGTTTACAGGTGGCCCGACACAAAGGTCTGGATATCCCTGATACAGTCGCAATCATGACGTTTGACAATTACCCCTTTTCCATGCTTGTTCAGCCTCAGTTAACTGCCGTTGAGGCAGACATGTATGACATGGGACAGGAAGCGGCTCGTTTCATTCTCCGCAAAGTCAAAGTGCCGGAGCTGCAAACACAAAGCTACTGCACGATTCCGCGAATTGTCGAGCGAGAATCAACATGAATGGGATACACATTCATATTGTTTGCAGGAGCGGAGCTTTGAGCTGGGTCATCCAATAGGGGCGTGTAGCATCCCTGTTGGCACACAACTTTGCTTGCAAAGTGTAGTGTGTTATACTTTGGACGGCGCTGACGCTGAAAAGTGCTTGTGCCGGAGGCTCTTGCAGTTGGCGGTGGCAGCAGAACAGCGATGAGTTTTGTGAGGTAAAGGACTGCCCTTGCCGCTGTTCGGAAACAGAAAAAAGAAGCCGTATGCGGCTTCTCTTTTTGCCGTCCAGAGTATATCGTACCGCCGCGGCGGACGCCCTCATTCCTGCCGCAGCAGTTCCCGGCGGGTGTTATCAAGGGCGTTCTTTTCGATGCTCTTTGCCCAGCTACGACTTAAATGGAAGTGCCTTGCGGTATCGGCAATAGTGCGTTCCTGGTTCTCTTCATCAAAGCCGAAACGGTATTGCAGGTAGGTGGATTCCCGGTTGTTCAGCTTGTTCAGGGCAGCATGAACCGCTTCGTTTCGTTCCTTGATCAGATAGATCTGCTCCGGGGAAAGGTGGTATCGGCTCACCAGATAGAGGCATTCACCTTTTCGATATACAGTACCTTCCTGCAGCAGCAACCGCATGTGGGTGCCCTGTTCTTTCAGAGCGTCATACTGCTGGTGCATGTAATCCATCATGGAACGTCGGATGGCCATGGTGGCATAGGTCAAGAACTTGCTGCCTGCATCCGGTTTATAATGCGTACAGCTTCGCAGTAATCCGAAGGCGCCTTCCTGTACCAGATCATCAGTGGTGATGGGCAGAGTGTCAGCCACCTTTTCGTACTTATCCCATAACTGTTGGGCACACTTGTTCAGGTATCCCCAGTTTTGTTGCAGCAGCAGATTCGGCGCGTCGGTATTGCCGTCTTGTACCATCCTGCAAAGCTCTTCATTGGTCAGGGGCAAGTTGTTCATCAGGTTTCACCACACTTTGTACCAGCGCACGGAAGGCATCCTGCACTGCGGACGGGTTGGCATCCAGTTGCGTGGCCGCCACATGGGAAATTGCCTCAGCCACATCATCAACCGATACCGATTTTCTGGGTGCATTTTGCCCTTTGTTGAGTTCGTCATAGGTTTGCTTCATGATCTGCAGAACAGTTTTATCAGACGGTTTGGGCAGCGCACCCACCTGTTTCTTGATCTCCCGCACCGCCTGCATGAAGGAATCCTCAATATCATGCAGGTCATGCTGATACACCGGCGTCTGAAGGGCAGACAGCTCCCTTTGTGCCTCCGGGAAACCGGATAATTTTGCACCGGCAAAGGCCAACATCTGGTTGACAACATGTACCCCCTGGGCAATTTCGTTGTTCAGCATGTTCATCATCTGCCATGTAGCGCGGGCGAAATGCTCGTTTTCCAATAAACAGCTGACGACAACGGGATTGGCTTTTTGTGTGTACAGATTCCGCGCCGCCTGGGTTGTCAGACCGAGTTCTGCGATATCATAATTCATCCGGTCCGGGACGTCGCTTTCCCCCAGAAGGAAATCGGTGGACACGTTAAGGGCTTGGGCGATGCGATTGAGATTATCATCGCTCAGCTTTTCGGTTTTACCGCTGATGAAACGGCTGATCAGGCTTTTCGTACAGCCGGATCGGGCGGCAAGCTCGGCCTGGGTGATCTTTCTGGACTTGAGCAGATCCTGCAGACGGTCGCGGATTTTTCCGGGAAGATATACTTGCTCCATATTGAGGCCCCTTTATACGTTGGTAGATATTGTTATGATCCATTATAACTATCTAAAGTTGCAAAAACCTTTCACTTCAAAATTATAAACGCAAATATTCTTTTTGTATAGGCGAACAGAGAACATTCGTGCTCGTTTTTTATTGCATTTCTGCAATTTCAGCGATATGTTCGCCCTGAATGATTGCAGTAGTGCCGGATTTCTACGGTCATGGCCATTTTCTCCGTATAATCTAACGACAAGAGATTGTCAGAAAAATGAAAGGAGGAAATGTCATGAACATTTTCCGCAACACCAAAGCAGCGATTACCCCCCGACAAGCCGCCCAACATTATGGACTATCGGTGGAGCCATCCGGCATGGCTCACTGCATCTTCCATGATGACCGGCACCCCAGCATGAAGCTGAATGACACGTACTTTTACTGCTTCAGCTGCCATACTCACGGTGATGTGATTGATCTGGTTGCCCAGCTCTTTCACGAAAGTCCGTATGATGCAGCCAAACGATTGGCTTCTGATTTCTGTATATTAGCAGCCCCACAACAAAAAAGCATGGAAGCAAGGCCACTGACACAGCCATCTCCAACAGAGGAGCGGCTGTGTTTTTCTATTCTCATGGATTATGAGCAGTGCCTGCAGCAATGGAAGAAGGCCTATGCCCCCACAGACCCGGAGGAAGAACCGGATGAACGGTATGTATTGGCCTGCTACGATCTGCCCTACATCAGCAGTCTGGTGGATATCTGGTTTCAGCCGGACAAGGAACAGCAGCAGAAACTTGCGCAGGCTCTTTTGCAGGATGGAACGCTGGTGCAGATCCTGAAGCGAATGACCAATGCCAGGGAGGAGTGAAACAATGGCAAACAACAAGATTTCCCCTGAGTTTTGGCCGGAATGGTACGATGGCAAAACCATCAATGAAGCTGTCTTCTGCCAGCATTTCCTCCGGGAACACAAGCTGGTCTTCACCGAAAACGCCTTCTTTTCCGTGCAAGGGCGCATAGTGGATGAGGCACCATTGAAAATGGATATTTTCAATCTGCTGGAACCTTACGTGGTTACCAGCGTGACCAAGAAAATCGCCAGCATTATTGAACTGCTGAAGATCACCGCCCATGTTGATGATTTGCCGCCCCAGGCCGATCGTATCCACCTGATCAATGGCACCCTGTTCCTGGACGGAAGCTTCTCGCCGGACATGAATGAAATCGTCCGCAGTCGCTTTTCAATCCGCTATAATCCGGATGCACCAGCCCCGGAACGTTGGCTTGCTTTCCTCAACGATCTGCTGCATGAGGAGGATATCCCCACTTTACAGGAATTCATGGGCTATTGCCTGATCCCCAGCAACAAGGGTCAGCGGATGATGGTCATCAAGGGCAGTGGAGGTGAGGGCAAAAGTCAGGTCGGCGTGACGCTCTCCCGTCTTTTTGGTGTGAACGCCAAGGACGGCAGCGTAGGCAAGGTGTCCGAGAATTGCTTTGCCCGGGCCGATCTGGAGCACATCCACCTGATGATTGACGATGATATGCGCATGGAAGCCCTGAAACAGACCAATTATGTGAAATCCCTTGTGACGGCCCAGGGCAAGATGGACTTGGAGAAAAAAGGACAGCAGAGCTACCAGGGCTGGATGTATGCCCGGCTGCTGGCCTTCTCCAACGGCGACCTGCAGTCCCTCTATGACCGCAGCGATGGCTTCTACCGGCGGCAGCTGGTACTGACCACCAAGCCTAAACCGGTTGACCGCCCGGACGATCCGGATCTGGCTGCCAAGCTGTGCGAAGAGCTGGAAGGCATCTTTCTATGGGCGTTTGAGGGGCTGCAACGGTTGGTGGCAAACAAATTCCGCTTCACCGAAAGCGACCGGGCAAAAGCCAACCGCGAGGTGATCAAGCGAGACGCCAACAATGTGATTACCTTCATGGAATCCACTGGCTATATCAAGCTGGATCCGGATGCTTCCGTCAGCGCCGAGGAATTTTACCGTATCTATTGCCTTTGGTGCGAAGAGAATTGCTCCACCCCCATGAAACGTCGCAGCGTCAGCGATTTTCTGATGGCAAATCTCAGCAAGTATGGCCTGGATCACAACAACAATCAGGTCAATGCTGCCGGACGCAGAGTGTGGGGATTCCAGGGCATACGCGCCATTGTGAAACTACCCATGGAAACCAGGGATGGCTGGCAACGTGTTGAACCGGAAGACAATCCCTTTGCCTAAAACCATACATATAAGGATTTTCCGCTAATCTCTATGTACATACGTACTGCGTACATGAGTACGTACGTACACAGCAATTTCAATCTGTTTCTATATAAGGAGCTTTTGATGAAAGAAAAATATGCTATTATGCGATTCGCCAAGTATAAGGGTCCGGAGATCAGCCGGATCGAAGGTCACAACGAGCGAACCAAGGAGAAATATGCAAGTAACCCCGACATTGATCCCACCCGTTCCCATCTGAACTTCCACCTGATTGCCCCTGTCGGAAAATACCGCCAAGAAGCAGAGCGACAGATTGCCCGTGCCCATTGCCGCACACGAAAAGATAGCATTCGTGTGGTAGAAACCATCATCACCTGCAGCCCTGGATTTTTTAAGGACAAAGGTCCTGAAGAAATTCGGGCTTTTTTTGTGCACGCTTTGGACTTCCTGCGGCAGAAGCAAGCGCCGGAAACCTTCCTGTCTGCTGTGGTGCACCTGGATGAAAAGACACCTCATATGCACGTCAGCTTCGTGCCTCTGACGCCTGATAAGCGCCTCTCTGCCAAGGATATCATCGGCAACCGCAGGAGTCTGATTGCCTGGCAGGACGCTTACTGGAAGCACGTGGTGGCCAAGTATCCGGAACTCGCCCGGGGCGAAAGCGCCAGTCTCACTGGCCGCACTCATATTCCTACACAGGTGTTCAAGCAGATGGCTCGCCTGACCAAGAAGCGACAGCGCATCGAGGCCGTGCTGGACGGCGTGAATCCCTTCAACGCCAAGAGCAAGGCTGACGAACTCCGCCACCTGCTGGATGATTATATTCCAGGCGTAGAAAAGATGGCCACCCAACTGAAAAAGTACAAGGCGGCTTTTGAGGACGTCGAAACCCTGGAAGCAGAGAATGCCGACCTCTCCCAGGAGCTGGATGAAGCCAAGCGCGGCAGCATCCAGGAGAAGATGGAGTTTGCTAAGCTCCGGCAGGAGCACAGGGATGCGGTTGCTCTGTTGGACAAGATACCCATGGATGTATTGGATCAGCTGAAGAAGGAGGCCAAAGCTGACCAGCGGAATGTAACGGAGAGGTTGAATAAGTGATGACCCCTATGCTACAATTATCGCAGGACGAGCTCCAGCAGATGCTGCACACCGCCGCCAGGGAAGGTGCGCAGACGGCGCTGGAGGCCTCCGATGCGTTCGTGCACCTTGACAATTACACCAGCAATCACTCAGAAATATCGGACATGTCGAAGGAGGAAAACGACGATATGTCCCGTAACCGAATCAGGCATAATCTGATCATCGGCCATAACCCCGATGGCACGCCTATCACCCGATGGATCAACGGCTACACCATGCAGGAGCTTATCGAGAACGGCGCGGCGCTGCTGCGTCCGGAGGCTTCGCAGGAAGCTCCTGAGAAGCCCGGCGTGCCGACCTTCCGCAAGTACGCCACCAGCTGGCTGGAGCTCTACAAGACCCACACAGTGCGCCACACCACCTACTCAGAGTACGCCAGCATCCTTCAAAGGCACCTGATCCCTGCCTTCGGCGACCTGCCGGTGACGGAGATCACCACGGACAGGATCCAGCAGCTGCTCAACGACAAACGCGATTACGCCAGCAAAACCCTGCACGAGATCCAGATGGTGCTGGGCATGGTGCTGGAGGGCGCGGTGGAAGACGGGCTGATCACCCGCAATCCGGCCAAGTCGAAGCGGCTGCGCAACCCTTCCACGAAGAAGAATGAGCGTGAGGCGCTGACGGAGGAGCAGGTGGGCGATATCATCAGCCATCTGCCGGACTTGAAGCAGAAACGCGACCAGCGCTATCTGGCCCTGCTGATCTACACCGGCATGCGCCGGGAAGAGGTGCTGGGCCTGCGCTGGGAGGACGTTGACACGGAGAAGGAGCTGCTGCACGTGCGCCGCGCCATTACCTTCAAGGGAAATCTGCCGGTCATTGGCGAAACCAAGACCCGCAACGGCAAGCGCACCATTCCGCTGCACCCCGATCTGCTGCAATGGCTGACTCACGAGGAGGACAACCGCGAATACGTGATGCAGGACAACGTGACCTCATCCACCATGAAGCGCACCTGGGAGCGCATCAAGACGGAGATCAACGTGTACGGCGCGACGCCGCACTGCTTCCGGCACACATTCACCACAGTCTGCCGCCGCAGCGGCATGGACGAGAAGACCATGCAGGTCATCGGCGGCTGGTCGGATATTGCCACCATGCGCAACGTTTACACCCATGTGCAGCAGACGGATCTGCAGCGCGCAGGTCAGCTGATGGGAGGCATGTTCAAAGCCGGAAATTTGCCGGCCTGATTGCCAATGTAAAAAGCCCGCAAGCCCTTGGAAATCAAGGGTTTGCGGGCTCCCAGAACACAAGAAAATTGCCATTTGCCTTGCCAGATGGACGATCTGGAACCAAATGAGCCATTGTCCCATCCGGCAAGACATACCAACATGCACAAAACACAACAAAAAACGACCAGATTTTACAAGAAATCGGTCGTTTTGCTGGTCGAAGTGGCGGGATTCGAACCCGCGGCCTTTTGGTCCCGAACCAAACGACCAAACTGCATTTTATACAGGATTGCCTGCATAATCAGCATGAAGTCCGGAAAACTCTTATAAAATTCACTGATTGACTAATAAAGAATAGTTAATACCACATTTTTACCACAGAACGCCAAATTATAGCTCCATTTCTCCCTCTGGCAGCTCAGGCGGAAGGATGTTCAGCACACGAGCATCCAGCCATTTATCCAGATACTTTATCATCTGTTTGCGGGATGCTGATTCACGCTCTTTCGACAGGTGGGTGTACAGCTGCAGCGTTATCCTGATGTCTGCATGGCCGAGGAAATACTGCGCAGCCTTCACAGGAACGCCCGCATCATACAAGGCCGTTGCATAGGTATGCCTGAGATCGTGCGCCGTGAACGAGTACTCCTTCCTTTCCTTGGGAGGCTCGCTCTGTTTCGCGGCCTTTTTCTTTTCGATGTCAGTCCTGCGGCCGTACTGCCGGAGAGGCTCGTCATTGATGATTCTCTCGACGATTGTGCAGAAAGACTTCACGCCGCAGCGGGAGGCATGTTCCGACAACTGCTTCCCTTTTGACGACAAGCAGATGAGGCCGTGCCTCTTATCCTCCGGGACGGACATCAACGCGCCATAGAGGATCTGACAGATCGGCAAGGCACGGATACCGGCGTCGCTCTTTGCTCGTTTCTCTATGATGGTCTGGTTCCCGTCAACAGCAGCCACTTCCTTGACATACAACATCCTGTTTTCAAGGTCAACATTCTCCCAGCGGATAGCCATCATTTCGCCACGGCGCAGACCGCACAGGAGCATCAACAGAATCCAGATACCCGAATATATTTCGGTGTGGTTCCAATACTTGAGGGCCAGCTCTATTTCCCATTTCTCCAGCGCACGGTGCGTCCCCTTGTTATTCGGCGGAAGGCTCAGGTCAGCAGCAGGGTTGTCGGCAATGATGTGGTTCTTCCGTGCCTTTTCAAACACGCGGTTGATTGCCTGTCGGTATTTCTCCGCTGTGGAAAAAGACATGCCACGAACCTCATTCAATGCGTCCTGCAAATCCTTCTCACGAACAGAGGCGACCCGCCGCGTCCCGAGCTTCTTCACGAGGCGGTTGTACGGCACATCATCGCTCTTCAAATACACGGAGTTCACGCCGGTTCGGTATGTGGTTTTGAATACCTCGACCCATTCTTTTACAGTAATGTCTGGCGAGAAATCCACCCCGATTGCATTCTGCGCCTTGTACAGATCGCGCTTTCGAATAGCCTCAGCTCTACTATGTCCGTAGAAATACTTCCGATCAGGTCGGCCGTCTTCCTTGTAGCCGATTTGCAGTGAAACCTGTATCAGCCCGTCCGGGCGCTCGCCCTTCCTCTTCTTTCCTGCCATCAGCACCCCTCCACAAGGTAAGACCCTCCGTCAGGGATAAGCCTTATCCCGCGATACTCCCGCAGCAGCCACTCGACGACATACTCGTCATACTCAGCGACCAGAGCCGCGCGGAAGGAATCCAGCGGAAGGCTGCCACTGGCAACCAGATCACCAGCAGCAGCCGCGCATTGCTTCCGCCATTCCAGATTTGCCATTGCGAGATTCAAGTCTGCGGCAGACACGAACTCAAGCTCGAAGCAGCGGCGAAGCGTCTCAGAGGCGTTGCCCCATTTCCCCAGACGCATCATCCGCTCCGCCTCCAGAAGCGCCACCTCTCTCCTGCTATCATCAGCCACCACAAAGAAGGATTTACTGCCACATACGGGACACGGAAATTCAGCCACAGCATGAGCCAAACCAACATCCGTGTGGCACTTTGTACACCACGCCATTTCCATGTATCATACCCCGTTCATAACGCTCGAATAACCCACGACTACCACAACATAACCCGGTTAGTAACCCGGTTACGGAAAGGTTATCATCGGTAACATAACCTGCGGATAACCGCAAATAACCGCATATACCGTACCTATAGTTGTAGTAGTATGATATAGAGACATGAGGGGAATATATATTATATATAATATACACGCGCGAGGATCATTCCTCTGGCGACTTCCCCTCAAGCAGCTCCGACATGCCCCAGCGCCTTTTCGCCTCAGCCAACGCGCCCGTCAGCCAGCGCATTCCCCTGTGCAGCCCTTACGCGACGCGCTTCCTCGACGGCCTTGTTGGTTACGACGATCACACCCTCGCGGTCCAGGCTACGCAGGGTATCAAGGAGGAAGCGCTCATCCTCGCTAACCTGCACATAATCCTCCGGGATAACAGGGAGCGGAACGTCCCGCCCTTCAAGGAGTCTTTCCGCAGAAATCTCAAGGACGCGACAAATCGGAATCACATACTGTGCAGGGAAATCTTCACCGCGACCAAGCCATGTATTCAGGGTAGAAGCAGCTACGCCGATTCGCTCGGCCAGCTGCTTTTTTTGTATCCTCTTTTCGGCAATCAGTTCGTTCAGTCGATTTGCAATCGTCATTTCGTTTTATCCTCCAAAATTTTTATCAATAAACCGAATTTAAGTATTGACAAATCCGAAAATCCGATTATAATTAAACTCAGTGATGCGAATTTCCGAATCAGAAACGGATTCTCGCAGAATTTGCCTCGGTGGAACGCGACAACGAAACGCAAGGCCGCAAAGCGCCGTTGGTTCTCGTTTTCTCGTCTCAAATTCGATTATATCACAACTTAACCAAATTAACAATAGTTAAGAGCGGCAGAAAGGAGCGAAGATTTCATGAAGCGCAATCAGGTTATGGACAGGACTTGGCTCGAACGCGCCCGGCGCGAGAAGGGCTTCACTCAGGAGCAGGTTGCTGAGGCAGCGAAGATCACCACCGCTGGCTACAACCGCATTGAGAAGGGCCTGTTCACCCCCGGCGTTGTCACCGGCCTTCTGATCTGTGACAAGCTGGGCGTATCTCCGAGGCAGTTCCTCACCGAACGCCCCATTGGCTACGTGAAGTAAAGGAGGCCCAGCAGCGTGGTAAGCAACCGCATCAAGGTATTGCGGGCTGAAGCTGACATCAGCGCCACAGCTCTCTCGAACAAGATGCCCGAAGGGGTAGACAAGATCGTGATGAGCTACATCGAAAAAGGGCGCGTCCTCCCGACGCGGGAGAGCCTTGAGGTCATGTGCGATGTGTTTGGCTGTATTCCGACAGACATCTACCAAGCGCAAGACATCGACCTCCTTGCAGTCAAGAGGAAAACGACGCAGCAGCCCACTCAGGAGCCGGTCAAGGTCAAGGCCGCCTCTGAGGGAAAAGACCCCAACGAAATCATCATCCAGCCCGCCCGCCAGAGCGTGGAGCGGCATGAGGGGATGGAACAGATACGCGTCTGGATGCCTGCCGACGAAAAGGCAGCGCTCTTCAAAGCGGTTGCCGGGCTTGGCTACCATAGCGTTGCCGAATGGCTCCGCGAGAAGTACCGGGAAACGTTGCGTGCATACATTGCGCTCAACCTCGAAAACAAGACGCTCCATGAAGCCATCCCTCCTACCACAGAAATCAAACACACGGAAGTTGTTGAGTAAATCATAGCAGCGCGGGAGGCCGAACACAATGGCGGTATTTACCAACATTGACATCAAAAAGCGGCGCGAATTACTGAAAATGACCGCCGCGACGCTGGCTGAACAGATAGGCCGCGACCCGACAACCGTCTACAACTGGGAAAGCGGAAAGAGCGATCCTGACCCCGATAGCATGTACCAGATCGCGGAAGCCTTCGGAGATCTGAACGTCTGGTACGACTGGATGCGAACAAAGTATTCAAGCTA